>JBIKUX010000066.1:0-3125 GCA_044347345.1 Bdellovibrionota bacterium
ACCTGAGTTCCGTGTCCGAGCATAGGCCTCAGCATCTTGACGGTTGGTGAAGATTCTTGTCTCATCTGGACAGAGTCGTTGTCCCCAACCACGCTCATACTCTGTTACAGTGACTTCGAACAAGGGACCTTGAATCATTGGACCTTTCATCTCATTCATCTCCTGCTCCTTATCTAAACAACAGGCCGTATACAATACCAGACACACAGGTTAGGACGAACACTGCGGGGATGCTGTAGATGGCTAACCAAAACAGTTCATCTAACACTCTATCCAACTTGCTCATTGTCTTGTCCTTTTTGTTTACTGTAAGTGTATAATAGCACCTTTCGGTGCTCGTGTCAACCTGTTGTTTTTATGCTACAACCACCAACTCTTTTGCCGGATAGGTGATCCTACCGTCGAATTCGAGCTGATTACGCTCGTCCCGGGTGAGGTAGTCGTCCTCAGCCACATACCAGTCGATGATCCACTCTTGGATGTAATCGTTATCGGTCTCAACCTGCTCCCGGATGCTATCGAGTGTGGGCTGGATGTTATTGAACTCGGTGAAGTTGGGTACCACATAGGTGTCGCCTCCTTTGCACTTCCAGTGGGGACGGATAGCAGTGCCATAGTTCTCGCGGACTTGGGTCTCAACAATGAATTTTGCCATTTGCTCTGCTCCGTGTTGTTTACTATTTTCGTATTATAGCGAAAAGAGGGAAGCCTGTCAACCTGTTGTTTTTATGCTACGGTAGGAGTGCCGGGGTCTGTGGCATCTACGCCACAACATACTTTTGTAGGATGCCCACAGTGCCCGCAATAGCCATTACAACATTTGTAGCAATTAGCGCCTTGTCTCTCATCATTAGAGCAGCCGCTAGCCAAATAAGTCCTGCAATGTATAACAGTGTAGGACCCTGTGCATAGCCTGCCTGTGTCATGTAGCCAGCGGGCACTAACAGTGCCGTCGCTGTCCATTTTAAAACGTTTAACAATTTATCGTTCACCTGTAGCAATCTCTCTAGCAACTTCTCGTATAGCACGCCCAGCAGCCTCAAAAGCGTTGGTATAAGCATAGTCATCGCTTAAACTGTTAAAGCCACGCCACAAGCGCCAAATGTCTGCGTCACTGTCATAGTTTTCAACACGGATGTCGTAGGTGTTAGCAAAAGGATCCCCTATGCTTACAACACGCACAAGTCCGTAATCGTGTATAATTCTCATACTGCCTCCATGCTAGCAAGCTCGTCGTCCTGCATGCCTTGTTCTGTAAAGCTCACTTTAAAGCCTAGTGCTTCGCTAATAGCACGCTCAAATGCTGTGTCTGTGTAAATGTCCCATTCACTGTCGTGTCCAACATGCACTTGCACATTCACTTCGTTGTCAAATGCAGTCGTGCTAACATCTATACTGGTTACACGCACTCTGCGTCCTGCTTCGCAGCCCCATAAGCCGTCGCCAGCACACACTACAGTAAAATTGCAGTCAAATCGCACAGTAGTCATATCGTTATGCTTTTCAAAACTGCTTAGTACTAATTTTTTCATCTTCGCTCCTAATTTAAAAAGTATAGCACAGTTGCCTGTGCTATATTAACTATAACTTAGCCTAATACGCAGTTATTAATACGCAAGTAAGTGTTGCCGCCACAGCGTAAAAACGTGTTTTCTTTGCTAGTAGTAACTTTCACTTTGTTAGTATAGCCTGTAAGTGCAAGTAATGCCTGTAATTCTGTAGCAATCTCTTTTGCTTTGTGTTCGTACACAAAAAATGTAACGTTACGCAAATCATTATTTGTTACATTAATGTCTGTATAGCTCTTGCCGTAAATGTTGTCGCCTGCAATGCTGCGCACAAGTTTACGCACAAGTTTAGTGTTAATTAGTTTTTGCATGTTAGCTCCTTTTTGCTAGTGTAAGTGTATAATAGCACAAATTGTGCAGTGTGTCAACCTGTTGTTATTTTGCCACAGTGCTTGTCTCTACGCTAAAAGCTTCTGTTGCGTAAACGTCACAGCCGTATTCTGCTTGCATCTCTGCTATAACATTTAGTGCAGCTTTGCGTGTGGCATAAGTGCCATAGTGCTCTCTCTCGTTGCTGTCGTTATAAAAAAACAAATTATATACTTTTTGCATTTGTTGCTCTCTCTTTGTTGTTACAGTAAAAGCATTATAGCAAAATGCTTGCACAGCGTCAACTGTGGCTCTTTTACAACGTGGCTAAAAAACAACGGCCTTGACGCAGACTTGACAACCTAAGTGATTTGAGTCTAGTATAAGGGGATGGAAGGGCAATGTCTCCCGACATGCCCTCCCCACTAACAGCACAGACCGGAGCAAGATCTGTGGCCTCGGGGGACACTACCCCGCCCGAGGACTTTGGAGCAACCTTAGGCTAGACCTAGTTGGATAGCCCTGTAACCTGCGGCAATCAAGCGTCGACTGGGTTGGCTTAGAACATACTCAGTGACTTGAACTCCATTGCCTGCCTTGCGTGAGTTAGCATATACAGCATAGCCTGCTTGGCGGATACGACTAACTTCAGCTGAAACATTCTTAATACCAAAACGCTTTTGAGCAACTGCGGGAGTGATGGTCTCACCACTCTTCAATGCTGTGAACAACTTGTGTGTCTTAGTTCCTTCGTTAATACGATTCAACATCATTTTCTTTCCTCTTATTATCTACTGCCTTAGCAGTTAGTATAATATTACAGGACTTCTGCCTCCTTGTCAACAACTGATTTTGCCAAAACCTTTAAATCTATCTCAATGCTCTTAGGACGAGCTGGCTTGTGTGTCGGCACTGCCAATCCTTCTGTCTGAGGCTGATCACCGAACTCCTGCCTAGCATAGTAGGCTACCAACTGACGCATAACGATGCCCACTAGTCCTTCCGGTCCATGTTCGTCTGGACAGATAAAACGAACAGGACATCTACCCCAGGTTTTGGTAAGTAGGAACTCGTGAAAGAAAGCACGATGGTCCTTGTCCTGCACATCAAAAGCCACCAATGGACGTTGATAATATTCTAGCCTGCTCATATGAATACCCCGCTATAGGTTGATGTAGGAAAGGAGGTCTTATTGTCGTTGCCTCCTGTGCCTTCACACGGCAGTCTTAGAACGGTGCGTCTTCAATA
>JBIKUX010000063.1:0-3114 GCA_044347345.1 Bdellovibrionota bacterium
ACGAAAATGATGCTCTAAGGCACCCCTCAACACCAAGATTATTCATTAAGGGCTGTGCACACATGTGACCCACCCTTACAGCAATACCTTGAGAATCAAGAATTGTACCTAAATCATGATGATGTAAGCCATTGATATTAAAGGATAATATTGAAGCTTTATTGCTACAGGTGCCATACTCTTCAAAGTAAGGCAGCATCTTGAGTCCTTCTCTAGCCTTATTTAAAAGATGATGCTCCTTACTCTGAATCGATTCTTTAGGTATTTTTTCTAAAAATCTTATAGCGGCACCTAAGCCTACTGCCTCACTTATAGGAGGGGTTCCAGCCTCAAAGCGAGAGGGAATTTCATTAAAGGTACTGTTCTCAAAGGTTACCTTAACAATCATTTCTCCTCCCCCTAAAAAAGGAGGCATAGACTCAAGAAATGCTCGTTTACCGTATAATACTCCTATACCGGTGGGACCATACATTTTATGCGCAGAAAACGCATAAAAATCAACATCCAAATCACAAACATCAACCCCAACATGTGCCATTGCCTGACACCCATCTACTAAGACCGGCACTCCCTCTCTATGAGCTATAGCAACTAGCTCCTTAACGGGGTTCAGTGTTCCGAGAACATTAGAGATATGAGTTACAGCAAAAATAACTGGCTTCCTACGAATAAGAGCATCAAAAGAATCTAGGCACAAAGATCCATCAGGTAGTATCGGAACCACAGTTAATTTTGACGAAGTGTCCTTAGCAGCAATCTGCCAAGGCACTATATTGGAATGATGCTCCATGGCAGTGACAAGTATTTCACTTCCTAATTTGAGTCGTGGCCGGACAAAAGAATTGGCCACGAGATTTATACCTTCAGTAGCACCTCTAACAAAGATACATTCATCTGGACTTTTTGCCCCAATATAAGCCGCGACTCTTCCTCTAGCATCTTCAAAAGCATCGGTAGCTTTTTGACTTAAAGTGTGAACACCCCTTCTCACATTTGAGTGTATGGTAGAGCGATATGAAGCCATAGCTTCTATCACTGAGTAAGGAGCTTGAGAACTTGCAGCAGTATCGAGATACACTAATCTATCACCCAAAGGGGATTTGGATAACACAGGAAACTGACCGCGGATATCAGCCCAATTGGTAAATTTTAATCTCTCTTCATTCATTACTCCTAGGTTCGCTTGATGAGAAGCGAAAGTAAAGTGTCCCCACTAAATGGCTTGTCCAGTACAGTAAAAGGAAAGTCGCTGGCATGCGTAAATCTGAGAGATTGGCTCTCAATATCTTTACGGGTTAAAACCATTGAAGTACCTAAAGAGGATGCTATTTCAAGAAGTGAGTCATCTTTAGCAATAGATTCTGTTGCTACAACCACGGAATCAAATGCTTCTCTAGTCAGTAATGATACTGCGACAGCAGCATCGGCAACTCCAAAAGAAAGCCCTCCCCATATCCCAATTAAGTTCTCTACAGCCTCCCTTAAAGAAGGATCCTCCTCTACGAGAAGGATCCTTTGCCCTTCGAGTGGTAACACTGATTTCTCTGATACACTAGATTTATCAGGCTTAATGTTGCCACTATCAGCCGCGGCAACTAATTCTAGAGTGACCGTTGTTCCTGATCCTAAATTACTCTCAATACGAATACTTCCACCAGATAATTCTATCAAAGAACGACTAAGAGGCAGTCCCAAACCTAAACCTTGATCACCAACTGAGCTTTTTTTTCGGTAAGGATCAAAAATATCTACAAGTTCTTTTGGTTCGATTCCTTTCCCATTATCTTTAACAATTATCGTAAGGACTTTAGAGGCATATTCATCACTGATTTCTTTCTGACAAATTTGTACTTCTACATTACCCCCTTCAAACGAAAATTTGACGGCATTGTGAATAATATTAAATAAAATCTGTTTTAAGTGTTTAGTATCAACTAATGCACAACAACTCTCAGAAGACATCTTGACACTTAAAGTCACCCTTTTTCGCATGGCAAGGCCACGCAAAAGCTCAGTAACAGTTTGAATGATTGGTTGGATATAAGTACTTTTTGGTGTAGCGACTATTTCTCCAGCATCTACCCTACTAATATCAATAAAGTCACTAACCACTTGTAGTATAGTTTCGCTATAATCCTTTATAGAACTAAGCATCAACATATGCTTAGCATCAATTTCTTCATGTAAAAGATGGAGAATTGCGTCGACAGAGCAGACGATTGCCGTTAGAGGGTTTTTTATTTCATGAGCTACTTCATTAGCTAAAGCCCCTCGCCTCGTCAACATCGCTCGAGCATAGGCTAGCTCAGATTCAAAAGCGGTAATACGCTTATCAAGAATTTTCTGATTGCGGTAAAAAAACCAACTAAATGTGGTAGCTACCACTACTAAAAAAAAAGCTACCACTTCAAGCCACATACTACTATCCAAACAACTACATCAACTTAATTTTAAAATGTAACAACCAAATATATTGTTAGTAATTTATCCGCATTAGCTAGGTCGCTTTCTTAATACCAAAAAGGCTAGAAATAGTGGTCGACTAGTCTCTACAAGATGCTTGACGATAAAAAATACCTATTCTACTAATACCTAACTCTTAATAATGATTATACTACTTGTACAATTTCACCTAAAAGCTGATTTACGGTACTGATGATTCGAGAGTTTGCTTGGAAACCCCGCTGCAAGCTTATTAGGCGCACAAACTCTGAAGCTACATCAACTGTAGATAATTCCAGAGATCCAGCCTCAATACCTCCAAGATCGCCAGCTTGTGGACGACCGATAACCGGCTCGCCCGACTGTAATGTTTGTTGTAAAAGGTTTCCACCAAGACGAACAAGCCCTTCGTCATTTGAGAATTTAGCAAGAGCTAATGTACCAAGAATGGTAGTTTGTCCGTTACTAAGAAGAGCAAAAACTCGCCCATCTTTTTCAATGTTAATTCCAGAAACAGAGCCTATTCCTAACCCATCCTGATTAATCATCAAAATATTTGAAGAAGCAGCGTATTGGGTAAAAGGATTAAAGCTTAATGTCACCGGAATAGCTGGATTTGAATTATTGTTCCAAGGCGATGTAAAGGTTATATCTGGTGTTCCAGCCGCAGGC
>JBIKUX010000013.1:0-78746 GCA_044347345.1 Bdellovibrionota bacterium
CCGCCAGCAGCCGCTTCCTGGAGAATCCTCACTATCTGATCCTCCGTAAATCGCTTTCTCATCTCGTCCTCCTGTTAAAGAGGACTATACATCATCACGTAGCTATTACAGGGGGGCAGGGCAGTGATATTTAAGTATAGTGAAGTTCAAGTACTTTCAGATAGGTTGGATCGTACCCTAAATTTTGAGGATCTAATTTGTCTTTACGCTCAAGCAAGAGGATATCAAGAAGTTACAGACAGAGGTGCGCTCGGATTATTTTTACAAACAATTAATTATCCCGGAAATAATCCCAACAATTCATAGCTTCATAGCAGTTATTGGCATGTAAGGCACTCCTAGCGATGCAGACAAATTACGGACGTTTATTACGCCAGGCTGATTGCTAAATGAAGTAAGAATACCACGTAATTCATCGCGCGCATCTGCATACAACCTAGCTATTGAGGTAGAAACTTTTTCTCCAGTGCCAGGATGGATAAAGGTACGTTCGTCGGTGAAGCCTTTCGGTAAAGATGAACGCCCCAAATAAAAGAGCCCCTCAAGAGGACGTTTTTTATGGTTTTGGGGTAAAATGAACGACAGACCTTTGGCAATCGCTCCCCAAGCTGGAGATTTAAACCGTGATTGCCACACTGCCATTTGAGTTAGACCATGAGTCCAATCTTTCATTGTAAGCGCCGGGCCATCGATACTCATCCGAGGAACGGAGCGAGCCAAAAACAATCCAATAGTTTGAAGTTCAGAGTCTCTTAGTGACACCAATAAATCTTTTAGCTTTGGCGGTGTTCTTGTCACCCAGTAGGAATCTTTACTCCATTGGTCAATATACCCTTCAAATACGTAATGATCATGCCTAGCTTTTCCTCTCGCTGCTAAATTTTGGTCATAATAATTACCCGTAATGCCAAATACTAGGGGATGTACAGATGAATCTAAAACTAAGTGCGACGTCATTCCAAGTACTAAAGCTGTTAATATCAGCCGAACGGTACGATCAGCAGATTGATTTGCATCTTTACCAGCTAGCCTCAGAGGAGTAGCCGTATCTTCGCCATTAGTGCCGTGCAGACGCTCTGCTACTATTTCAAAATTTGGAGGCTTTGTAGGAGAAAAATATGGCACATCGTGAATCATAGATCCAATTAAAGCTACATTTTCAGCTACTAAACCGGTCTTAGCTGAATAGCCATTTAAAGTGCACCAATTGCGTAACCAAGGAAGTATTACTTCGTCAACAAGCTGCCAATGGAGAATTTCTCGAGGCATAAAGTATAAAAAAATTTTATTCAGACCTTTTATAAGTTTAGTTAACCACGAAGAAAAGTCATTATTGCTTTTGTTACCTCATTATTTTGTGGACCGACTAAAAGTTCATGTTCTCCACCTGGGAAAGGATGCATAACTAACTGCGGGTCACTAGCCCAAGGGTTATGAGTAAAACTTTTGCTTTCACATAAATGGTCATTAGGGTCATATGCAAGAAGGGTAGGACAAGGAAGGCGCTTAGGTTCAGAGCGTAATACCTGACCCCTTAGTCTAATTAGAGCAAAGACCGCACTCATGGGATAAGCTTGAAGAGACTCGTAAGGAAGTACCAATCTACCTTCAATAGACAACTTTTTTTTACGCGCTGGTAAGAATTGGGCAAGAAAAGTGGGAATATATTGACCAAATCTGCACACTCTTTCAACAAAAGAACCCCGTAGTTGCAATGGCGGGGCAAGCAGAACTAAGCGGTCAACCTTATTTGGAAATCGTAACGCATATTGAAGAGCAAGGAGTGCTCCCATTGAACAGCCGATAATTGCTATTGATGCACCTGTACTTTTTGTAAGCTCAGAAGCATTTAGGGTAACTACCTTTGTCCAATCGTGTTCGGTTGCTCGAGCCAATTCCTTAACTGTGGCACCGTGTCCGGGAAGACAAGGAGCCTTTACTTGCCAACCAGCTTGTTCCAAAGTCCGCCTAAGCGGAACTACCTCAAGCGGTGTAGAGGTAAGACCGTGAATAAGAAGAGCACCCTTTGACACAACGGTAATTTATTTATTAACCACAGTTAGCCTAATTTTAATCATCGTATTCAGGTTGTAAACGGGCTAACTCGCTTTCAAATCGATCTTGAAAGGAAGGGGAGAGTACGTCAGCACACACTGCATACCTAATCAAAGAGTCTCGTTTGCCATTAATAATAGGGCCTTGAAAATGAACTCCTACAATGCCTGTTTCACTAATTACAACTCTATTAAAAGCTTCATGTAGAGGTAGGTCTCTAGTTGATGGGTCTGTCCGGAGATCGCGACCCAATACACGCTGGGGAACTTTCCATAAAGTGAAGAATCCAGCTTCTGTTTCGCATGCTGGTCTTAAGCCGATTTGTCGAAATTTTGGTATGATATAATTTAGCCTCTTAGCGTAAAGATCGCTTAAATCTTTAAGAGTAGAACTTGCTACTGAGTGATTACCTAAAAACTCGCCGTAAGCCGCCATCAAGGATGGTACAGGTCCCGAATCTGTATTTCCTTTGATTAGAATAAAGTCCTCGATAAATTCTCGTGAGCCTATCATTGCGCCCAGCCTAGCGCCTGGATCGTTAAATGATTTACTTACTGAGAATAATTCAGCCCATTCAAGCTCAGGGTAATCTTTTGCAACTTCGGCAAGTGGAACGTGAAGTTGCTTTCCACCAGAATTATTACTCACAAGCCCAGCATAAGCCCCATCGTTTACCAAGCGAGTACCTCTCTTGATACAAAATTCAATAAGACTACGCCATTCATCGGCATTAGCTCCTACAGCGGCTGGATTACCAGGACGTATTACAAATATGACGTCTGGTCGTTCGACCCCTGCTTCACTAAGAGCCGCCGTTAGCCTGCTAATATTTAGTCGCATATTGTCTTCGCTGGCGAGAGGCCATACCACACGCTTGCCAGCAAGATATGACTCACTCCAAGTTCCAACCACATCGTATGCCGGGAGGTTGGATACTAGTACGAAGTTATTCCTATTATTACGGTCGGGTAAATGAAGACCGCAAGCTAATGGAATTATAGTTGATGCACCTTTAATACCCTGAATCGGTATTGCTTTTAAGTGAGAAAAATCATTTACATTCACTCCTGAATGTAGAGCAACCATGTTGCCGGCAAATGATCTGAGGTTTGTATCTTCCGCATAAGTATGTAACTCGTAGGAAGGGTCAGCCACGGTCTTCGCTTCAAGTTCCAAGATTTTTGAGCAGGGCACTCCGTCGGGATTTCCTAAGGATAGATTAAGTGGGAGCTGACCGGTTTTCTCGGTATATTCCCTTATTAAAATATAAATAAGTTGAAATAAGTTAATTCCAGAAGCTGGTATGCGTCGTGCCATCATGTTCTCCAATTGCTCGCAGTTTACTCTGCATCCAAGACTTTATCCACTGTTGATGTAATTTATCGTTGTTGTTTGATTTCTTCGATTTTAAAGATTGTTAGTAAAAATAAGTCACTCCCAGAATTACTTAAATTTTAGTAGGGTCAATATAAGAGTGCAATCTTTGTTAGTAATTTTAAAAAATATCATTAATTATTCTTAGCTTCTCTATGAGTTCTGACTCTGTAACCCGTGAGCGTATAATTTTAGTAGCAAGTCATCTGTTCGCTTCACAAGGATATCGACAGGTAAGTGCGCGGTCTATATGTGCTAAGGCAGAAGCTAATCACGGAGCTATTAATTATTACTTTCGCAATAAAGCAAACCTTTACAAAGAAGTTCTCGCATATGCCTATCGCAAGTTGATGCAAGCGCAACCTATTCCACAGGTCGAAGCCACAAAAACTGTAGGAACTGAAGACCTTCTAGTATGGATTGAGTGGTACATTGGACGCCTATTTTCATCTCCAGAGACAGCATTTGTTTGGCGATTAATTAGCCGTGAGCTTATGGAACCCACAGAAGCTTTTGAGTACTTGTCTCAACAACTTATGGCTCCAGTTTTCCTAAGTTTAGAGCAGATCATTGCAAAACTTATTGAGCCGATAGATGTGGTAAATTCGGGTGCTTTGGATACTAAAAATACTGTTCGCCTTGTTTCTTTGAGCGTAATTTCTCAGTGCTTAATCTATCTGATGGGCAGACCGATGATTGAGCGTCTTCTGCCAGACTTATACGGGTCTATCGAAAATCAAAAAATCCTTAGCCAAGAGATTTTTCGTTTTTCACTGGCTGGTATAGTCGGTTTTCGCAAGCAGAATTAGGACAGATCCAATTTACCAAGTATAAATCTGATAAACAGTGCTTTTTAAGACTTTCTGAGAGCGATCTTTTCGATCTCTAATCGTGCCACGGCTTCGTCTCGTCTGTCGTATAGTGCCGTCGTACGAATATCTTCATGAGCTGCTATGCGTTGAGCAGTATCTCTATTACCACCGTTTTTTAGATAATTCGTTATTCCTGAAGCACGAAAAGTATGATTACACGCTTCAGCGGATATACCAGCAACCAAAGCTCGCCTCTTTATCATAGCCCAAGCTTCATGGCGGCGAAGTCGGTGGCCGGAAAGTATATCTGTAAAACCTGGCTGAGTTTGAAAAAGAGGAGCATCGCGAGTGTCTTTATGTCCTCCTGCTTTTAGATAAGCGTCTAAAGCAATATTAACTTCTGGATGAGCCGGAACTGTATGTGCTTTGCCGCCTTTCTCGTATAGCCTAAGCCAATTCCCTCCATTGTGACTATAATAATCACCAACATTCATTCCCAACACTGCACTTACTCGAGCAAAGCTGAAAAACATTACAGAAATTAGAGCTCGGTCTCGTAATCCTATTAAAGTATTTAGATCTATAGAAGCTAAAAGAGTTGATATTTCGCTATCAGTTAAAATAGGAGTCTTACCTCGCTTCTGTCTGTATTTAATACCTCGTACCGAGGCAGTAGGGTTTTCTGATATTACTGAAGCTGATTCTAGCCAAGCAAATAACCCTCTAAGAGCGGCAAGATGCTGATTGCGAGTTAATGGTGCCCCTGGGTGAGATTCTATATAACGTGCAATAACCATCGGAGTTATTTGGGCTAACTGAAGGGAAGAGTAGTTGTTCTCAAGCCATAAAAAAAATTGATGAATAGCTCTAAAATAAGCCTCGCGAGTATTTCTATTACGAATTCCAGCAGTAAAGAACTCTGCAAATGAGCGCTGAGCAAAGCCGCCTGCCTTAAAAACAGCACTTGGAATATTTGTGCTAGAAATTGAAGAAACTAATTCAGTATTGGTTCGATTTTTCTCTGAGCTCTTCATTGTAAAGGCTATTGTAAGTAAGTTCACTGTTAAGAGAGAGTTTCAACTATGACTATAAATTTATCTTCTGTTTCAAGTACTGTTCAATCAATCGGAAATTTTTTGCTAAAGGAAATTGTACCAAAAGAGAGTTCGCATTCGGTAGTCTCAAAAAACTGCTCTTCACCTAAGATAGAGGGCAGTTCTTCAGATAAAATCGCTTCTGAATATTTGGAGATGACTAAAGGCATAATGACTGGTTTGTCCGAGATTATTGCTAAACTACTCGGAGTTTTATCAACACTGTTACCCACCAACTTTGACGTTAGCAATGCAAATACGAATGATACGACATTTAGCAATAATAGCAGTAACTTATCTGGTATGAGCACTCCTGCTTCTGGGCTCTCTGATCAATTTCTTTGGAAGCCAGTCTCAGAAAAAGACGGTAAGCTTGTAGTCTTATTTCCTGCACGTCTTACTGGTTCAATTAAGGGCGCTACAATAGTGAGTTCAGAGGGTAAAGTGCTCGCTCAGGGGAGGGATGTTGGTTTTGGAAATGGGGGACGACATCATTTTAGGTTTGATCGAGCAGGAGCAGATTATCCAGCTGGTGCTCGTCTAGTAGGTCAGCTACAAGATGGTAGTAAGTATGAAGTAGAAATTAAAACCCCTCACAAGCGGACTATAAAATAAAACTCCAACACTTATTTTGGAGCCTTGAGCCTTTTTAAGGCTCGTACGACCACGTTATATTTTTTGATGCCTTTCCTTGTTAATATGCGCATTTTGGTTACGGAAGAGGTAACATTTTTGTAAGCATCACAGGTTCTTGTAGTTATAAAATAAAGATTTGGAATTTGTTTAGCTGAGATATTAATCTTTGTAGCAGTAAGTACAAGCTTTCTTGAACGTAAGTTACGCTTGCTAATCTTAAATCTCTTTAAGAATGAATTTACGGTTCCAGCCGTCTCACCCGCATAAACAGATACGGAACATTCGCTCTTATCAGAGCCTATATTCCGTATCGTCATTGTTACAGTTCCTCGTTTGTTCTGAATAGTAGAGATGGTGGGAGCCTTATCGTCGTTTTTTCCCCCGTTATTATTGTTGTCGTTTGGCTGACTAGATATCACGTTAGCCGCCACTGGGGAGCCTGAAGGAGCTGCGTCTATCACAAGAGGTGGACCACCACTATTTCCACCTGAGCAGTTTTGCCCTTTGGTAAAGGAGATTGCACCACTAGAGGCTCTTCCACCATCCATTGAGTGCGCTACAATTTCAAGGGAATGGGACCCATTAGCAATATCCGCCAAGGAGTGCACTTCATCAAAACCAGTGTTGCTCGAATCTGCATTTGGGTAAGTAGTTACAGCAGAAGGAGAATATTTAGTACCATCTAGAGAGGTAAAGTACTGGCCGTCAATAAACACTTGAATAGATGCTACATCTTCAAAGCGATTTGGCATCAACGAGTAGCCTTTAAATTGCATCGTATTACAGTAAGTATTTAACGAAGTAGGTGATGCTATAGAAATAATTGGTGGTGTTTGGGTCGAGCCAGAGTTAACAATTTTTAGTCTTCCCGAGGCACTAGCTAGTGATGTTGAAGCTCCGTCAGAGGCTGTAGCGTAAACATAGTAAGTTCCCGGTGTAATTCCCGTTGTATCCCAAACACAAATTTTTCCTTCACAGGTAAGTTTTGATGTCGGAATTTCATTACCTCCAGACGTTGCTCCCTTAACAGTTGAGTAAAACCAACGAATTGTGGGGTTAGGAGTGTCGGTATCCGAGATGTGGTATACGAGAGTAAATTTTCCTCGTGACTCATCATCTTTTCTTAGTTTTAGATAATCATAATAATATGTTGCAGATATTGGTGGTCCAAAGGGATTGCCGGTATTATCACAACAGATAGCTTCATGAAATTCATGGGGATCTATTCGAAAGCCATCAAGAATTCCCCCCCAAGTTACTTGACCATCTTCACGCGGAAAAGTAGATAAATCGGCACAGTACTCGTACCAACGGTTATCTTTCCATCTATCAAAAATTGTTGCAAAAGCATCAAATTCTTCAACATCGCCTGATGTTTTTTGGTAAAAGTATTTGGTTACTGAACCAAGCCCTAAATCGTAGTCTCTATCTAGCATCATCATGAGACAGGCATTACGGTATTCGCTAGCATCAATGGTGAACGGCTTTGGTGAATTAACCCTAAAAGTAATAAAATCATTTGGATCATCGTTTCCGGCAATATTAGTGCCCTTAAAAAAGTCTCCGCGTCTACCTCCTACTTCGCGCACGTCAGGTAAATAAGTCGTCAAAGCTTCCTTTGGATGACTAGGGTCTATATCTGTTTTTAAATTCAGTGAGAATTGAACGTCACCAGGTCTAAAATTTAGGGGGATTAATGCTTCTCCTCCCTTAATATCTGGCTGAATAATTTTGAGTAGAGGAGGAGCTAAAACTCTTACTGTATTTTGCCCTGAGGTAACTGATATTGCCTCAGATGAGACAAATCCTACTTGCCTTAGTCTTACCCAATCTAGACTAAATGTTATTCCTGATAAAATGCTTGGTCGAATAATTAAGGTTGGTTCCGAACCACTCCAACCCGACTCATTGGCCAAATCTACGTGATATATACCGTTTCCTTTGTATTCGGGGCTTGTAGTACGAAGATCCTTGAAACCGCCATTCCAAAGAATTCTAACGGGCTCATTCTCATTGTTTCGGGTAATTCGTAAACTTAGTTTTGAGTAGGTAGTACCGTCTACAGGAAGGTTTTCGGTAACTAAGAAGATATTTGCGTCTTGTGAGGAGGTTGTTCCGCTAAAGGTTCCTCCCTCAAATTTTCCATTTGATATATTACCAGCAACTACTACATCAGTTTCGTTATCAAAGTTCCAAGGGTTTCCAAATGTGAGAGTTGAGTAGTCACTATCTAGTACAGCAAGTACTCGGTAGACACCCGGAGTTAGGCCTTTGGCTGAGAGAGTGGTTTGGTACGGGCCGCTTGCAGATAAGGAACTAGAAATAAGTTGATATACTCCATTAAACGGGTCAGTATCGCTATCAAGAAAGAGACTAAAGCGGTTATTGTCTCCTGAAGGGGATGCAGAAACATTTAGCGGTGTTGTACCACAAGAGGCAGGGTCTTCAAGTCTTACGTAATCAATACTCACATTTTGAGGAGTCACAGAGGGATAAATTCCTAGACCTGTTATTGGCCCTTGATTCCAAGGCCTCGGATCAGTACCTGCACTGTTTGAGAGTGGGACTGAATTTAAGTCAATAATATAAGTTTTCCAGCCTGATGTAGTTGGTATCATCCCCGTTATAGTTGGAGGCTCGCGGTTTAGAAAGCCACGGTCTATTCGAACCCTAAGACCTTGCCCAGCGTCTTCGCTTTCAAGACCCATACGCACTGCTAATTGGGAGTATTTTTGAGCGTTAATGGGGAAATTTTGACCCCACCTACCTCCAACTTGTTGGACATTATGAATGCCTGGAGTAAGAAGATGGAAGAGGCCGCCGGCTGGAACAGTTGTGGTAAAGTTGAACAGTCCGCTTATGAAACGCGGATTACTTATAAAGGGCAGATCGTTGGGGATAAAGAATGGAATGTCCTCAGTATCTGACATATCCCAAGGGTTTCCGAGATTAAGACTTGCAAAATCGTCGCAGGGTTTAATATCTGCGTCAAAATTGAATACTACCTCAGCCAAGGCGCTATTTACCGTTAGTATTGTCAGTAACAAAACGCCTGCTATAAACTCGGTTATTATTAAATATTTCATATTTAGAGTTGGGGGCAGAGTAAATTGATATATCATCGGCCAGTGGTAACATTTCTGCATAAAAGGTGTGGGAATATATTACCTCCAAAGTAATATGCATTCAGTTTTAGTTAGAGCCAAGATAGGTTTTATGGAAAAGATTAAACTTTCTGAATTAGAGCGAAATGCTCAAAAGCAAATGTGGCAAGGTCGGCCCTCATGCCTTACAGTTTCGCCGTGGATAGTTTTCCTGATGGCATTAGTTTTTCCCCCTTTTCTTCTTATTTCTTCGTTGTTTGTTCCGTTAATTGGGGCACTTATTTCAGGAGTTGGATTGTTATTTTCTGCTATGTATCTGTACCTTGAGCGTTCTTGGTTTATTGGTGTGATATCATTATTAGGTATTTTTTGTTCTATTTTATTACTAAAGTGTGTACACTGGGTCACGATGGGAAAATATGAAGGTTTGGTGTATCTTGCCATAGGGTTTGCTCCTGCGTTTTCATTGGGTTTTCTCGTATTAAGCTCTATGGGTGTGTGGGCAGTCTTGCAAGCAAAAGCTTGCTCCGCTGGGGCGTTCGATTCGCGTGTATGAGTCATTCGCCAGAAGTACCGATCAATTGAAATTTTTGGCTCAAAATTACCCAGTGGTTATGTCAAGTAGCTTATCTTGCGAGGAAACTTTAGTTATCAAGGATTACAGAGTTACGAGCTATGGTAGAAAGTGATGCAGAGTTGTCTAGCCTTCACGGTGAACTAAGTCAGCTACGAACAGAAAACGAGAGACTAAAAGCACAGTTAAACAGTATAATCAGCTCGAGGTCTTGGCGAATTACTAATTTTCCGCGACGAGTGGCTGAGTTTTTGCGCAATGTTTTTCCTCTTTGGTGCATACGCTCACACCCTCTTATTCCAGAAGCCGACAAGCATATCATTGGTACCAAAGACGGCATCTTTACGCCCGTAGGAACTGAACCAATAATCCAACTCCCTTTGTCGGGCAGTCCTTTAAAAGCACAGTGGATTAGATTTCGAGTGGAATTTAAAGCGCAAGAGAAGCAGAGTACTTTTCTTCTTTATCACAGAACAGGTGAGGGGTTTTCACCGATTAACCGAAATTGGCTAATACTTGCCAGTGGGGGAGAAGATTTCAGTGGTAATAAAGTCGGTAGTGCAGTAAAGAGTGGGGGAAATAATGACATTTTGTTAAGAGTTCCTCGCGGAGTAGTCGGTTTTAGGTTAGATCCATTTTCACTAAAAGATTCCTTTCAGATCAAAAATATCCGAGTTTCACCGCTTGGTAGTGTTCAGCTTATTTGGTACTTGGTTCGAACTCGTTTGCTACCAGAGTTGCGAACTCCTTTAAAGTTTGTATTGAAGTGTCGAAAAGCCCTGGCAATTCTTAAGAAAAGTGGGGTGAGAGGTCTGCTCGGACGCTTTTATTCTGATAATAGATTTCATGATTATCCAGATTGGGTTAGGCGCTATGATACCTTAGATGAGGCATCCACCAAGCTATTGCGCCAAGCTGGTAACGCACTGCCTTATCAGCCTAAGTTTTCGGTGATAATGCCCACTTATAACACACCTCTTTGGGCGCTATCCGCTGCGATTGAATCCGTAAAGAATCAAACCTATCCGAATTGGGAATTATGTATAGCCGATGACGCTTCAACAGACCCAAGAGTAAAAACTCTTCTCGCCGAACATCAGGCAGAAGATGCTCGGATTAGAGTTTGTTTTCGCTCAACTAACGGTCATATTTCAGTTGCGTCAAATGATGCCTTATCTTTGGCTCAAAATGAATTTGTAGGATTTCTTGATCATGATGATCTTCTCGCTCCTTATGCTCTTTTTTGCGTAGCTGAGGCTCTTAATCGTAACCCTGACTTAGATTTTATCTATTCTGATGAAGATAAGATTGATGAAGCAGGAAACAGACTAAATCCCTATTTCAAGCCGGATTGGAGTCCTGAGTTATATCTTTCTCAGAATTATACCACGCATTTCTCAGTTTACAGGCGCGCTCTCATAAAAAAGGTTGGAGGTTTTAGGGCTAAGGTAAATGGTGCTCAAGATTGGGATCTGACGTGGCGCGTTATTGAGCAAACTTCTGCCGATAAAATCCATCATATTCCTAGAATACTTTACCATTGGAGATTATTACCTTCTTCAACTGCTCAAAGTACTTCTGCAAAGCCTTACGTTTTGGCAGCTCAAAAGCAAACTATTGTAGATCATCTTAAGCGCACCAACGTACAAGGCACTGTAGATATTTTGTCTGATTTGTCCAATGTATGCGTCAAATTCGCGCTTCCTGACTCAGCTCCTCAGGTGTCGATTATTATTCCAACTAAAGATCAAGCTAGGTTACTTGAGCAGTGTATACGGTCTATTTACGAGAAAACTTCTTATAAAAATTTTGATATAACTATTGTAGATAATTGCAGTAGTGAGAGTGAAACTTTTGATCTTTTCAAGAAATTAAAGCGCAATTACCAAAACATAAAAATTCTTCCTTATGACCAGCAGTTTAACTTTTCACGCATTAACAACATAGCTGTAGAGAGCACTTCAGGATCTTTGGTAGCTTTTCTCAATAATGACATCGAGGTTATTAAAGAGTGCTGGTTAGCGGAAATGGTTAAGTATGCAGTTCAGCCAGAAATTGGCATTGTTGGGGCGAGGCTTTTATACCCTAATCAAACGCTTCAGCATGGAGGGGTCATCCTAGGCATAGGAGGAGTAGCAGGACATAGCCACAAAGGTAGGCCGCGGCACGATGTAGGTTATTTTAACAGGTTAGTTTTGCCAATAAATGTCTCAGCTACGACAGCAGCCTGTATGGTCATGAGGCGAGTAGTCTTTAAGGAAGCCGGCGGTTTTAACGAAAAAGATCTAGTTATAGCTTTTAACGACGTAGACCTTTGTCTCAAGGTTGGTCAACTAGGGTATAGAATTGTTGTTACTCCTCATGCAGAGCTGTATCATCATGAGTCTATAAGTCGTGGATATGAAGACAGCCCCGAGAAGGTGGCGCGCTTTGAACGAGAAAAAGAGTACATGTTGCAAACATGGGGTAAAGAACTTGACTCTGACCCATTTTACAATCCTAATCTTTCAGGGATAACTGAAGATTATGCATTTTCTTTTCCTCCTCGTCAGCAATCTTTACAGGAATTGTGTAAATCAGTTTTATGCGGTTATCAATTATCATCCCATGTTACAACGAGCGAAATTCCATCCAATCAATCATCTCAGCTGTCAAGCTAAGCTCGCTTGAGAGTCTCGGGGTAGAGCGAGAAATCATCGTTGTTGATGACTGCTCCACTGATGGTACTACTGAACTATTAAAGGGGCAGCTTGGGTCTGAGATTGACCAAGTCATATTCCACGAACGCAATCAAGGTAAAGGTGCAGCGTTGCGTACGGGATTTAAGGCGGCTACCGGCGATATTGTAGTGGTACAAGATGCAGATCTTGAATATGATCCTTCAGAGTATCATCTGTTATTACAGCCGATTTTAGATAATAAAGCTGACGTGGTATTTGGATCCAGATTTATGGGAGGTGGTCCACATAGAGTCGTCTACTTTTGGCATATGGTTGGTAATCGTTTTCTGACCCTTCTTTCTAATATGTGTACTAATCTCAACCTCACTGACATGGAGACATGTTATAAGATGTTTCGAAGAGAAGTGATCCAGTCCATTACACTTGTTGAAGATAGATTTGGATTTGAACCGGAGATAACTGCTAAAGTGGCAAAGATCCCAGATATTAGAATTTACGAAGTAGGAATCTCTTATTATGGCCGGACTTATGCGGAAGGGAAAAAAATCGGTTGGCGCGATGGATTCCGCGCGATATACGCTATCTTGCGGTATAATATATTCTCGAATGGTATTAGGTTCTTTTAAGGTAAGTAGTTCAAAATTTCTTGGATTTGTTGGTACCTTTCTTGTTTGCGGAATACTAGCATGTGCTTTTCCTCCTTCGCCTGGTCAAATGGGGCGCTCATTTTCGCCGGATTTTTTGCACCATGATTCGCTCGCTATCGCAACTACGCTTGACTTCGGTTTATCTGAATTTATGTCAGGACGGATGGAACGGTCTGAAATAGCGATTGAGCAGGCTTTTTTTGCGACTCCGCAAAATCACCGCACGTCTTTAGCTCATAGTTTAGCTGTTGTATATGCGAGGCGTGGAGCATTTGATGAATCACTTGCTATCTACCGTAATCTCAGGGCTGAGCTACCTGAGTCTATCTCGCTTATGTTTGAGGAAGCTAATGTGCTCATTTCAGCTGGTCGTTATGATGAGGGTTTTTTGTTGTATGACAACATGTTAGTAGAATCTTTAAATCGTAAAGATTTTGGATTAGCAGTAACTGTAGCGAGACTTCAGGCGGCTTCTTACTTTCATGTTGGTCGATTTACTGAAGCTAGATGCGCGTCATCCCTGGCGCACAATTTGCAAATTCAGCAGAATGCTCAAGGTGGTGTGGAAGATCTTATAATTCATGCACGACTATTGGTAGCTGTTGGAGCCTATGATGAAGCTCTTCGTACTATTAGTGCAATGTTCTCACCTCCTCAGTATGGCACAAATCCACAGCTCCTTCATTTAGCTTCATTAGCATTTTTTGGAAAAGGGGATTTTTTGGCGGCAGTTGAACTTGGCAGCCGCGCCTTGCAGATTGGATATAATGATAATCTTCAACAAGGGGCGATGAATTTAATACTTTTGAAATTTGCTCCGGGATCTGAAATAACCTCTAAGATTGAAGATGATGAAAAACAGCGACTTATAAGAGACATACTACCTAAATTACTGGAAGAACCTATTCCTATAGAGGTAATTGAAGCTTTACGTGAACTTACAAAAACATAATTAGAAATTTTTTATAAACGAAATGGCCCATAAGGTTTTTGGCAATATAAAAGGACTACCTCCACTAGCACTACGAAAGCTAAATAAATTATTTAGTCGTTCAGTTGATTCAAGTGATTTAGTAACTCGTGAACTTGCTACCGAACTTATAAGTATAGCCACAGATTTAAATCGTCGCGTAGGGATACTAGTGTCACGTGAGGGGCAAGTAGAGGAGGTGATGGTTGGTACTTACGATCTTTTGTATCTACCAGATTTAGGGCGCTATCGTCTTGGACCAGGGCGTTTGCGTCGTCTACGTCTTTTGTTCACTGATATTGGTCGCCATACCGATTCACCTCAAATTCCTTCAGATATTATTGCTGACCTTGAGAAACTCAGATTAGACATGGTAGTAAGTTTACGTAGTGACGACTCGCGACTACGAATTCCTTTATCATACGGTTATTTAGTACCGCCAACGGTTGAGCAGCAGATTTATGCATCACGTATCGAGTCAGTACGAGATTTAAGTCAGATATCTTTTAACTTTAGCCAATATATGGCTGACCTTGAAGGAGAACTAACTTCGTACGATTTACGATTCACCCGAACAGGCCGGACTCGTGCTATGCTTGTAGCAGTAGGTACTAAATCTGAAGCCTTAATGCGTAATTCTCTGAGTGAGCTACGCGAGCTTGCTGATACAGCCGGTGTTGAGGTTTTTGATGAAATTTTGCAACGTCGTTTACCTGATCCGAAATATGTTTTGGGGAAGGGGAAATTAGAAGAGGTGATACTACGATGTCTTCGTTATAGTATTGATATATTGATTTTTGACTCTGAACTGCGCCCCGCTCAATGGCGGTCAATTACAAATGCCACCGAGTTAAAAGTGCTAGATCGCTCAATGGTAATACTTGATATATTTGCGCAGAGAGCTAAAAGTAGTGAAGGTAGATTGCAAGTAGAGCTCGCTCAATTAAAATATAATTTACCGAGACTGACGGAAAGAGATTCAGGACTTTCTAGATTAACTGGGGGCATAGGAGGTAGAGGTCCGGGAGAGACTAAGTTAGAAATCTCTCGTCGTCGCACCAGAGACCGCATTACAGACCTTGAACGGCGCTTGAAAACTGTGCAAAAGCAGCGAGGAATCAGGCGTAATCGGAGGCAAGAGGCTTCGGTGCCTTTAGTTGCCATTGTCGGTTATACTAATGCGGGCAAATCAACACTTTTCAATTTACTTACAAACGCTGGAGTTTTAGCAGAGGATCGTCTATTTGCTACTCTAGATCCTTTTCAGCGTCGTACTAGTATTGAAGATGAGACTGGAACAAGAATTTCTATTGTTTTAAGTGATACGGTTGGATTTATCAGAGATCTTCCAAAAGAGCTTCTTTCAGCTTTTCGTGCTACTTTAGAGGAACTTTATGAAGCTACTTTATTACTTCATGTGGTGGATATAAGCGACCCACTTCACGATTCTAAACGTCAGTCTGTTGAGAAGATTTTAACTAACATGGAATTAAATAATATCCCTACTATTTTGGTAGGAAATAAAATCGATTTACTGAAGGAAGTTAGTGAATCGCATGATATTATAGATGATACCTATGACGTTGTAGTATCTGCTGTAACAAGCGCAGGTATTTGTAAGATGAGAAAGATTATAGCTAAAGCTTTAACTACATCACAATTGAGTGCGTGCTTATAAGATATTAGTTACTACATCAAAAAATACGTATTTTCTCTTGGAGCAAAAGATTGCTTGCTCAGAGAAATCAGGGATTTGTAATCAGAGTTAACTTAGCCAACAAAAAATTATCTGTCGAGCACAATCAAACTCTTTGTAGCGCCGACTAAAGAATTACAGAGCCCCTACCACCCCATCATCACCCACTTTCACGACTCGATGAGCTAAGGCTAGTTCGTCGGGGCGATGAGTTATTAGGACGACGGTTCGACTTCGATCCTGAAGCTTCTGTTTTAGCGCGTGGAGAATTTTATAGCATGTATTATCATCGATTCCGGTTAGTGGCTCATCCAAAAGCAGAATATCTGCTGTACTGAGCAGGGCTCGGGCAAGGCGCAAGCGTTGTTCTTGGCCTGATGAAAATGCGAGTGAGCCATCGTTTATTATAGCATCAAGCGATGGACAAAAAGAGGTTGCTTCAACTATAGCTAAGGTATCTAGAATCTCTTGGTCAGATATGGACCCCCGACCTAGGACTAGATTCTCGCGCACGGTAGCCTTAAATAGCGGATCATTTGGCGTTATCATTATTGAGGTTAGGGGGCTTTTGTAACCCGAAGGGAATTCTTCGCCATCGACTAAATAGGAGCCCGCAAATGGCGAAAATCTGCCAAGCACTTCCATAAATGAGGTCTTACCAACACCACTCTTTCCTGTAATAGCAACTATTTCACCTCGCTTAAGAGTAAACGCTGGAATTCGGATCTGTGTTTTACCGCTTTCTTCTTTTAATCGTTGTCCGTAGTGCTGACTACAAGTATGGGCTTCGTTGGTATTAAGGATAGTTGTAGCAGATTCACCCCCTTGTTGAGAGTTTGTGAAGTCATTTGTGCCTTCATTGTTAGGGCTTAGCCCCTTACCTGTATATACTATTAGGACGTCACGTAGTTGGCACTCTTGCCATATTTTTGAATCTTGAGTTTCGGGGATATCGCATGTTTCAGCGCTATTTATCTCAAAGCTATTACTGAGTGCTATGGCCTCTCGATTTAGATGGAGAGTGGTAAATTGCTCACGCAGCAGCTTGGCGTCTTCACGGCCGTTAATGAAGCTGACGTAACCTTCAATTATGTAGACTAGGACAGAAAAGAGCTGATCAAAAGACCATTTTAGGAGAACTAGAAATCCGACCTCTAGTTCTTTACTAGCTACCTGATAGGCACCGTAGCCAATAGTACCAATAGTCATAATATTAAAAAGGGAAAGTTGCAGAAGCCATCGCCAGGCATGAAACCTCTTTAGGGCATCAAGGTTTTGCCAAGATTCTTGATACCGCGAGCTCATAGTCTCAGTATAATATATTTGAGCAAGAAAGCGTTTTATAAACGGCGATCCCAGAACAAATGAGGTTTGTCGTTCTACCGACTCCAATCGCGAGGCTGTCTGCTTTGCAACGAATGGTGCAATCTGAGAAGAAATACGTAAAGCAACGCTCAGGAAGGTTGCTACGAAGGCGAGATTAAGCACTAATACAATCGGACTTTGAAAAAAAGTACGACTATCACCGCGACTGCTGAGAATGTCTGGGTTATTAGTATCCAGCACCATGCATTCCCGAAGCTTTCAACATACGCCGTATAGGTTTGGAGTGAGGAGTGTAGGCGTTCACGGGATAGTGATCTAAGTTGTGATAACGGCGCTTGTAGTGCAAGCAAGGTGAGTCGCTGTCGAGTTTTATCTGCCACCTTTTGCCCTAAAGTTTCGCCAAACCGCCGGGTAAGATAATCAAGGCCTTCAGATAGAAAGACGCATAATGCCCAAAGGGGCATATAGTAATAGAGAACATCATTTACTGTTAGGCTGACAATGGTCGAAATCAGCTCTCCCAATAATATAACAGTATAGAATCGCAGCGCTTTGCTCACCAAACCTGTGAACGTTAGAGCAATAAATTTATAGCGTAGCCTTCCAAGATTACGCAGGAAGGCAATTGGGGGAAAGTCGGGAATTAGATACCTTAGGTTGATTGGTGCCATTTTCTTTCTTTGTGGTGACTTTGCCTCAGTAATTGATGATCGTATATCGGTTTTAGATCGGTAAGTTTGTAGTCACAAGTCATGATAAGATTACTCTTTTGTTAAGCACTTTAGTGAAACGACTTAATATTTTCTATCTATTTATATAGGTAAAAACCGGGTAAATATCTTTGATATATATAAGATGTGCTGAAAAATCGTGATCAGTTATTGAAGACAGGGCTACTGGCAACAGAGCTACTCGCAACAGAGCTATTGACAATAGCGTAATATAAAAATATGAAGTTTGTACGTCTTTGTTGATACGATAATTTACGTAGTCTTAGCTACATCATAATAGAGTGCGTGCTTGTAAACCGCAAGCCCATGCATCAAAAAATCCGTAATTACTGTTAGAGCAAAAAGAAGCATTCTGTTGTGTGATAGACATTAATTCTCTTAACCTAGCATAAAGCTCTCCTGAAGCGGAGTCATCGCCTTGTTTTTCCAGTTCAGCCGCCACCGTAGCCAAAAGGGGCGCATAATAGGGGAATATTTTTACTAGTGTAACTCCAATTGTTATAAGATTGTGGTTATTTGCGAGATTTTGATTAAATAGTCGGGTGACTAATTCTCGATAAAATTGTTGATAATGGTGTGAATTGGTACTAAGGCAGTGCACAACTATTCCCCACTGCTCTAATTGCAAAAATTTTGAGTGAGCTGTTGTCGCAGCAAGTAAGGAGAATCTTAAATCCTTCGGAAATCGTTTGCGACATTGGGCTAGGTACTCATTGGCTGTGAGTTTATCAAAGGAGAATAGATAATGCGCGCGAACTATTGCAAGATCAGGATCATCGGCTACAGTTCTATCATTTAATATATCTAGTGATGCTGCTTTTTCACCATTTTTCCAAAGATTTTCTGCTTTTTGTTTAGTAAAATAATTGGGAGAGATTGGATTGATTGTTCCACTTATCTCATAGTATCCCGGCTTATCTGGAATAAGTGGGTGACTATATTGTTTTTTAGTATGACAAATATTTGTTGTATAAAGTTTCACTCGCTCGTTGCGTAAATGGTGTATCCGCTCTTTAATTACATAGTTGTAGCATTTACTAAGATCATCTTGGTATTTATTCTGATCGCTAAGGTATAAATTTACAATTTCAAAAAGATCTCTACTAGTTTTCCAACTAGGGAGTGAGCATGACTCGATAAATTTCTTGTAGGGAACAAAATCTGGAAGTACAGGAAGAACTCCACGGGAGACCATTTCTATAGGCTTAATATCACTTCTGCACTCGTTATAAGCAGTTGGAAGAAGTGGAGCGATACCTAAGGTTACGTCATCCCAAAAATCCAAATAATTGTGAATACTACCCCATGAGGTGTAAACAACGCGTTCTTTAGGCAATCGGATGGAATCGGGAAGAGCTTCGTTTCCCATCAAATGTATGGCAAGGGTAGGATGGTGTTTTAATAAGAGTTCTTCAAGTGTGGGTATCACAGATAGTATGTCAGCTATGTGACCCATTGAGCCTGCCCATCCAAGCACTACCTTTTGCTCATGGAGTGATTTTCTGTGTAATAAGGTTTCTAGTGGTAGGGGTGTTTCGTATAGATGATTTTCCAGTATCGTAATAGGACTAGATGTCGATTTTTTGAAAAGCTCATGCAAACTTTCTCCAGTCACGATCACTCCGTCTGATACGTGCATAAAATCTTCGTAAGCTTGCCAAAGAATTGGCGAGCTCCAAGGCTTTGCTACAGGACTCCAACTAGGTGGCTCGTAAAAATTGTCGTTATATTCAACGAGGGTTTTTTTGCCCTTTGCTTTTCTAGCCCTTATAGAGGGTAGAATGCTGTAGTCACTTGAATGAATGGCTACAAACAGATCAGCGGACTCAGCTAAAATATGCCGCTCAGACGCCCTGTAGTCTAAGTTAACCACTCGCAAGTGGGGCAGTGCGTCAGCTAGTGCCATGGCTGGCCATTTTACTCGGTGGTAGCAGTCTCCTGTTTCGTCTATTGCGACAAGTTGAATGATTAAAGGGAAAATTTTGTTTTTAGAGGATGTAGCCACTTATTAAAAATGACCACTCTATCCCTTTCTTGCAAGATGAAATCTCCCTTGAGTGTCTTGGGGATAGAGTTTTAAAATGGAGTCAAAAGGCAACTGGCTTACTATCTGCTTTGGAGGGTACTGTCATTAAACCATGTGCTTATTAGAGATCTGAGGATAAATGAACCGACAGCCACTACTAGTAAGCCAAGGGCTGCTCGGTACTGTCCGAAGGCTGATGCAAGAATTGCGGCTATTCCAGCGGAAACCATAATCAGGGCTCCAAATGTGCCGTTAATATACGTCAGTATAAGGTCAACTGATTCCGCTATACGGTCGTCGTTGTACCTGGCTTGCGGAGAGTAGGCTTGAGCTCCTTCAATTGTGCCTCCTGCTATAAGGATGAGTCCGGTTAGAAGGAATAAGCATTGTATTTGTCTGTTTGTTGGAGCATGAACTGAGGCACCAATAAAAGCCGTCAGGTGTCTGTAAGAGGATACAACTAACTCTTTACATGTTCTCATCACTGTCTCCAGAAAAATTAGTTCAGTCTAACCATTTCGCTGATTAGGTAATCGAACGATGTTAGCTCTAACCTGAGGAAAAAATATAGTCCACGTGGTATCCCACGAATTTGGTACAGTTTTTAAGTAGAACTTACAACTACTTCCTAATCTTTCACTCCGAAGAAGAATCTGAAACCTAGATAGTTTGGGATTGGATGGATATGGATTCTCTCTGGTACACCCTAGAATAGAAAAACTAGCTATGTATCTGTAAGTATTACAAAATAATTCTAGGGTGTACCAGGTTTTAGCCAGGTTTTAGCCAGTCGGGAAGTTAGCAGGACAGCTACGCCGAAAAGCCGCTACTGCGTTATGGACAAAGTTTGAATCCTTACCGGAAGAAGACCGCAAGGCGCGGTTGCTTGAACTCAGGGAGAGGAAGAAAAACGATAAGCCAAAAGCCAAGCGGCGAAAAACTAATTCCCGCCGGACGGCCAAAAGGGGGTAGGCTTCTTGGATGACCGGAGTGTTTTGGATGACGAATGCAATTTGTCATCCAAAAATCATCCAGAGCGGCAAGAAAAGCCGAGATTCGATGAGAAGTGGTGAGAAGTTGCAAAAAGACCTAAGATGTTTCAAACACTTGCAAGTGCAAAAAAGACTTTGGGATTTGCGCCGATGGAGGGAATTGGCTAAGGAAATATGGCGGAGCCGACGGGACTCGAACCCGCGACCTCTGGCGTGACAGGCCAGCGTTCTAACCAACTGAACTACGACTCCTTAAAAAACTGACCGTTGTCTTACCGGATTCTTGAGAATAAGGCAAGAGCTCCACTGTTTGATTCACTTTGGTTACAAGTGGTACTCTCGCGCTATATTTTTTAGATCACAAAAAACCAAAAAAAGAGAGCGTGGTAACATGACGCAAGATGGTATTGATGGAATTAGTGAAAATCATCAAGTGCACCAGTATCTACCGGAGTTAATTGAAGAAAAGTGGCAAAGGTATTGGGAGCATAATCAGATTTTTTCAGGTCAAACATTCTCCTCTTCCACTAGGCCAAAATGTTATATTTTGGATATGTTCCCGTATCCATCAGGAACCGGTCTTCATGTAGGACATCCTCTTGGATACTCAGCTACTGACGTCTATTCTCGGTATAAACGCATGCTAGGGTATAGTGTCCTCCATCCAATGGGATTTGATGCATTTGGTCTTCCAGCTGAGCAACACGCTGTCTCCACAGGTGAGCATCCTTCTCTCATTACTCGGCGAAATTGTGACCTGTTTAGAACCCAATTAAAGCGTCTCGGCTTTAGTTATGATTGGAATCTAGAGTTAGCTACATGTGACAAAGAATACTATAAATGGACTCAATGGATCTTCTTATTGCTGTATAATTCTTGGTTTGATATCGAGCTTAACAAAGCTCGTCCCATTGAAACTCTCGCTATTCCGCCTGAAATTACCGAACAAGGTCTTTTAGCAATACAAAATTATCAAGCGGCTTACCGATTGGCCTATTACTCTGAAGCTCTGGTTAACTTCTGCCCTGCTTTAGGCACCGTTCTCGCAAATGAGGAAGTTATTGATGGTAAGAGCGAGAGAGGCGGTCATGACGTAATTCGCAAACCTATGAAGCAGTGGATGTTGCGCATCACAGCCTATGCTGAGCGGCTCTTAGCTGGGCTTGATACTGTCGATTGGCCTGAGAATATAAAAGAACAACAGCGTCATTGGATTGGACGAAAGGAGGGAGCAAACGTAACCTTCTCTTCTCTTGATGGTGATACACAGGTAACAGTTTTTACTACTCGCCCAGATACCCTTTTTGGTGTGACGTTCTTAGCTTTAGCTCCAGAAAATTCTCTCGTTACCAAATTCACCACAGACGACCAATGCGCCAAGGTAACTGCTTACCAAAAAGAGGCATCTCATTTATCTGACATTACCAGAACACTTGAAAATAGAAAGAAAACTGGAGTTTGGACAGGAAGCTTTGTAATAAATCCTCTATCTGGTGAGCAGGTTCCCGTCTACGTAGCTGATTACGTATTGTTTGGTTACGGTACTGGCGCTGTCATGGGAGTTCCAGCGCATGATGAACGTGACTTTGAGTTTGCGCGCACTTTTGATATCGCCATAAAACCAGTAATTCTGCCTAAAAATACGGACGAAGAAACTATCCAAGACGTTATTGATGGTGAAGATTTTTGGGAGGGCTCAGGTACTATGCTACCTCTGCCCGTCACCTTAATGGCTGAACTAGGTTTAGTTAATATGCCTAATGAACAAGCTGGAAAGGTCATAGTGTCTTGGCTTGAGGCCAACAATTACGGAGAAAAAGTAGTTCAGTATAAACTCCGTGACTGGCTTTTTTCTCGCCAAAGATACTGGGGGGAGCCTATCCCTATAATTCACTGGCAGGATGGTCGAGTAACTTCTCTTGATGCAAAAGACCTTCCGCTTCTCCTCCCTCAGGTCGAGGATTACAAGCCCTCAGAAGGGGGCGAATCTCCTTTATCTAAAGTATCTGAATGGGTAAATGTAGTAGACCCAATAACTGGCGTTAAGGGTACGCGTGAAACTAACACAATGCCTCAATGGGCGGGTTCTTGTTGGTATTATCTTCGTTTTATAGATCCACAAAATACGACTGCTCCATGGGATGAAAATAAAGAAAAAACTTGGATGCCAGTTGACTTGTATGTAGGCGGTGCTGAACACGCCGTGCTGCATCTTTTATATTCTCGTTTTTGGCATAAGGTTTTATTCGATCTTGGTTTTGTATCAACTGAGGAGCCTTTCCAAAAACTTTTCAATCAAGGAATGATTGTTAATGAAGCGTTTCGCAATAAAAAGGGTAGTTTAGTGCCTACCGATAAGGTAATTCACCAAGAAAATGGTGACTATATTCATAGAGAGACAGGCGAAAAACTTGAAAAAATAATCGGCAAAATGTCTAAGTCTCTTAGGAACGTCATTGATCCGCTCGAAGTTGTAAAGGAGTACGGTGCCGACACCTTACGCACGTACTTGCTCTTTATGGGGCCTCTAGATGCTACTCGTCCTTGGGATTCAAAGGCTATTACAGGCAATTTTCGTTTTTTAAAAAGAGCTTTTAATTTCGTTACTGATAAAGGAAAGGGAGCACTAATTTTAGAAGAACAAGAAAGTTCTGATACTCGGCGCGTTGTTGCGAAAACTATTAAACGAGTCACTGTGGACTTAGAAGCCCTTCGTTTTAATACTGCGATATCAGCTCTGATGGAATTTGTTAATAAACTTCAATCAGAAGTTGTGAGCAAGACTACCCTATCAGTTTTTGTGCGTTTGTTATCTCCTTTTGCACCTCATTTAGCGGAAGAACTTTGGGAACAGCTAGGAAATGAACCCAGCGTAGCTTATGCAGAGTGGCCTACCTACGATCCATCGCTACTTCTAACTGAGGAAGTAACAGTTGTGATTCAAATTGAAGGAAAAAAACGAGGAGTGGTAACAGTGCCAAGAGAGATAGATGAGGTATCACTAAGGCAGCACATTGTCGCTGCTATGTCTACCACTCAATATCAAGTGAAAGATACCGATACTTTTGTTATCGTATATCAAAAGGACTCTAAGGTACCTAAATTAGTCAATATAATGTTAGCTACCTAATTTCAGGATTTGCGTAGCATACTACCAAATTTTTGCAAAAAATTTAAGCAGAGAAAAAGCTTTAATCTTTGCTCTTTATTTTCCGACAAAGCATCATAAGGGTACTAGTTTATTCCTCGAAGCAGGGATAAGGAGGCTTTGCGTAGCTTAACCCTTTGTTTTTGCAGTTGCAGAGAGATATGGAGTCAGTACTCCTTTTAAACTCAAGTTACGAACCCTTAAAAATAATCACTTGGCAACGAGCCGTCACCTTATTTTTCGATGGAAAAGTAGAAGTAGTAGAGGAATATGACCATCAAATTAGGTCAGTATCCCTCGTAATTAAGGCTCCGGCTGTCGTTCGCCTTCTTCGCTTTGCAAAATTTGGCCGTCAATCACCGCCTTTTTCTCGCCTAAATGTGTTTGCTCGCGACCGATTTGAATGTCAATATTGTGGCAAAAGTCTCTCTGTATACACAGCGACAGTAGACCACGTCTTACCAAGAAGTAGGGGAGGCACCACTTCGTGGTTAAATGTGGTATCTTCTTGCAGTCCCTGTAACCGTAAAAAAGGATGGCTTACCCCCGATGAAGCAGGAATGAAACTTAGAGGTCAGCCTACTAAACCTCAGTGGCTTCCAGTGTTATTATTGCGATCTCATGAAAAAATCCCCCAACCTTGGCGTGCATTCTTTGTTGTTACCAAGTAAGGCTCTTACTATCTTGACTGAGCGGTTAAAAGAACCCGCTGTTCGTAAAATTACTAAAGCTTTATTGTCTCTCGGTCAGATTTATATTGTGGGAGGAGCCCTAAGAGACGCTGTCAGTGGTGCTATACCTCGTGATCTTGACTTTGCTACAGATGTTGATGCCGAAACTATTGCGGAGTCTCTCACGAAACTCGGTATTCGAGTTGTTCCCACTGGAATAAGCCACGGCACCGTACTAGTAGTGGGCAAAGATATATCAATTGAGGTAACTACTTTTCGGTCTCCGTCTAACAGATATCAATCAAAAAGAGGGCACTCAATTGAAGAAGACTTGGCTGGTAGAGATTTCACCGTTAATGCTCTTGCATGGAAATTAAGTTCCAGTGGTGAGCTACTAGGTGATCTAATAGACCCATTTAACGGCTTTTCTCATATAAACGAAAAGTATATCTGTGGAGTCTCACCTGTCATCGATAGATTTAAAGAAGACCCGTTAAGAATCTTGCGAATGGTAAGATTCGGTCCTGCGATAGGTTGGACGGTTGACTCTGCTACCACTCAGGCCGCAGTTACCTGCGCTAGTGAATTAGCCAGCGTAAGTTGTGAACGAATACGAGATGAATTATCCAGCATAATTGTAGCTAGTAATGCTGGGACAGCTCTTAAATTTATGGCTAAAAATTGCCTTCTTGAATTTACTCTTCCAGAACTAATGCCAGCTATTGGTTGTGAGCAAAATGAGTTTCATACTGAAGATGTTTTCAATCATATTTGCTCTGTAGTTGATCGTTCTCCTCATCACTCCCTTTCACTAAGGTTATCAGCCCTTTTTCATGATATCGGTAAGCCAGCTACCTTATCCATCAGACCAGACGGTCGTAGAAATTTTTATCTTCATGAAATTGAGAGCGAAAAAATTGCTACCAAAATAATGGAAAGACTTCGTTTCCCGCGAAAACTTATTAAGCAAGTAGCTCTTCTGGTTCGTTATCACATGCGACCTTTGTCTTGCGGCCCAGCTGGAGTGCGACGGTTACGACGTGACTTAGCCGAAGATTTTGAGTTATGGAAAGAATTGAAGCGCGCCGACAAAACACCGGTATGTTCAGAGGAAGATTTTATCGCTGAAATGACACGCTTTAACAGTTTATGTAAAGAAGAAGATGAGCGTATAGAACAAGCCAATCGACCAACTCGCTTAGCCATCACTGGAACTGATATTGTTTTATTAGGAATTCCTTCGGGCCCGATAATAGGAAAAATATTAAAAGAATTGGAAGAAGAAATAATTTTAGACCCTTCTAAAAATACCCGTGTCCACCTTCTACAACTTGCAGAAAAAATTCTTACAGACTCATCCACGAATTAGTTAGTATGTATGTCGTTAATCCAACCTAATGTGTGTTACACTTTACAAATTAAGGGAGTAACATGCTCATAGCCCTTAGTTAGATTCAATTTAATTAAATTTATTTTTTATGAAGCGGTCTACGGTCACAGCTGCCGGGATTATGATGGCGTTTATTGTTTTTAATCTGTGTTACTTACAGATTAAAACAGTTGAGGAATCCCGTTTTGAAGAATGGTTAAAAGAAGCTGAAGCAAGAATGTTTATACCGCTAGATAGTACTAGTGATTCAAAAGATTTTACTAAGCCCGGTTTCAGTACATCATTTTCACCCTCTGAAAAGATTCTGCCAAGTAACTCTAACTCAACCAAGGATTTAAGAGTATCTAAGACAGAGGGAACAACCGGAGAGGAAGAAGGAGAATTAGTTGAGTACAACGGTGATAGTAATCTTATATCTTCTTTGTCGCTTACAATATCGGGACAAAATAGTAGTATTAGCTACAAGCTTTCAGCCAATGACAATATAAGTAATCAAACTAAAATTATCCGGCTTCTTCAACTACTGAGGGAGAGTTCGTTTTTTTCGATGTCCAAGGCTTCTTTACTGTCTTTTAACGCTCAAATTATGACAATTGAGATTGTTGGTGTTGATGGAAATAGATTTAATAGGTCGGTAGATGCTCGAGCACTACAAGAAAAAACCTCTGGGATGCTATTTTTAAAACTATTTGATCTTTATACAAATTCTACAACTAGTAAGAGTCTAGTAGCGAGTGAAGAAACAAATTCTTCTTCTTCTTTTTCCCGTCTTCCGAACTAAACCAACCAAACTTGGCTAATTTTTTGAGGTAAGCAGAATGATGCTATTCTCTTGATTTTAGAAATATCTCTTTTAAATATTCAAAAAATAGTGTGACTAATTGACACTATGAGTCTGTCTAGCTACTATTTTGTTCTCCAAAGACATGTTAACTCTTAGAATAATGTGGTAAAGTGTTTAAAATTTAGCGGAGTGAATAAAGCCGTTACAGTATTTAAAGTCTAAGTAACCAAATTATTTAAAAAGATCTTTTACTATTAGGGCTCGTAGCTCAGCTGGTTAGAGTACACGCCTGATAAGCGTGAGGTCGGTAGTTCAAGTCTACCCGGGCCCACCAAAGTTAGCTAAAGTTAACTAAGGCTAGTTTAGCAAAGCTAGTATGGTAAATGTTTAGCTTGGTAAAAAAGTTTCTTTATGGGAAAGCATAAAAGAAAGTCTTTTAAGAGCTTTAGTAAAGAGTTCTAGCAAAGAGATGTTTACGGGGCTGTAGCTCAGCTGGGAGAGCGCCTGCCTTGCACGCAGGAGGTCATGGGTTCGATCCCCGTCAGCTCCATTTTTTCGCTTCCATCCAATTGGAGGCACTTCAAGCTTTTAGCTGCATCTAACAGAATACATTTTAAATAGTTCGGTTAAAGTGTTATCACTGTTGTGATTAGATATTTTATCTTATGTTCGCCGACGCTCCGATATCTCTTGAGACAATCGAATTTGCTGCAATCAAAGGTGCTGAAGTCGTCCTATCAGCCATTAAAACTAGAGAAATAAATACTGATAATTATTCGCTAACTTGTTGGAAAAAAAGCGATAAGTCTCTTGTAAGTTCGCTTGATATTGATTCTGAAAAGGTAATTATTTCTCTCTTAGAATCCCATATCCCTTGTATATCGGAGGAGCGTGATGGAGTGGCTAATTTCAAAGTACCATCAGATTGGTGGATATCAGTTGATCCAATAGATGGAACTACTAGCTGTGTTAGGAATTTAACAACGCGAAATGGTCAAATTGGATTTGGTCCATTGTTAGGACTTTTTCATGGTGACAAATTATATGCATCAGTATTTGCTCATATTCCAGAAAGAACTCTGTTTACCGCCACATTAGGAGCGGGTGCTTGGGCTACGCCATTACCTGACTTAGGAGAAGAGAGAAGTCAAATTTTACCACTTAGCGAGCGACTACCACTAAAACCACCAACTATTTCAAGAAATTCTTCAAAAGTTCTAAGTGACTGTGCAATGCTAGGATACTTTGGTTCACGTATCGACGCCGAAATCTTGGGGGCTCTTCGTGAAACTAAAAGTATTCAAACATTTTATCGGTTTGGCGGTCTAGCTAATGATTGCGTGCGAGTAGCCCGAGGAGATGAAGATATTGCCTTTCAGCTTCAAATTAAGCCTTGGGATTTTCCGAGCATACTTTTTCTTCATGAATCAGACCATGAAGTAGTGCTAGACCCTTTAAAAACAAAAATACCTTTTGTTGATTGGGGCGTTAAAGCCAATAATCCAATGATAGCTACAGATAAAAGTTTAATTAGTGAACTACTTTCAAAAATAAAAGATTTATCATCTGAATCTTTTTTGCATACATTGTGATCTTAATGCCGTATGGCAGAAGAAGAGCCCACAACATCAACCCCGGAAAAACCTAAAAAAAAAGGGAAACTATTCTTAATAATAGGCCTTGCGGTCATCCTTTTAGCAGGTGGAGGGGGAGCATTTTTATTTCTGGGAGGCAAGAAAAAAGTAGAGAAAGAAGCTCATACTGAAGATAGTTTGCCAGTTCTCTCCTCCTTTACTATTGATACATTTATTGTAAATTTATCTGGAAGCGGAAACTTCCTAAAAACTAAAATTGAAATTGAATACGATACTAAAGTTATAGAAAAGCTCTCCGCTGCGCAGGTAAAAGCAAGTGGCGCTCATGGTGGTGGAGGCGCTGGTATGAGCGGAGGCGGTGGAGGTGGCGGAGGCGCCGTTAGTGGACCACCCCCTTTAATGGTTAAGAGAATGCCAATGGTTCGAGATATAATCATCGAATTACTTTCAAGAAAAACTGGTGAAGAAGTTTTAACAGCGACGGGAAGAGAAACACTCAAGCAAGAATTAGTTGATGGTATAAATGATGCGCTAGCCTTCGATGAGCCTGCTGTTGTAGCTGTCTACTTTATTGAATTTGTCGTTCAGTGAGTCTTTTATCTAACGTTTTTACGATAAAGTAGGTGACGAAAACACTTGGTACTGTTACTGTTTTTATGTAGCAATGATGCACCTAGAGGTTACCGTCATGAATCACTCAACCACTCAAGAGGATAAATTTTTGGGAAAGCCTTGGTTGTTGGTTGGGTTGGGGTTGAGTATTATCGCAAGTTTTTCTGGTTGCGCTATTTTTCGAGCTATAGGGAGCACAGTGGAATCTGTTGGAGAAGGCGCAGCCACTGTAGTTCGTGGAGTAGGCGACGGTTTTGGAAAGGCCGTGGGTGGCACGGGGAGAGCAGTCAGTAAAGCCGCTAGTGGAAAGTCAGAAAATTTAAAAGGCACAGCTCAAGAAACTGCTGAAGAAATCTCTTTTTAAATTTTTTTAGAGTTGTTTTGAGTATTGCTATCGTTTAATTATCGGGTTATTCTTGCGAGAGTTGTATTAGAAAGTATGTCTTATCAAGAGAGGTAGAGGGACCGGCCCTTTGAAGCCTCGGCAACCAAAAAACATTAAAAATGTTTTGTATTTAATGGTGCCAATTCCGTCAGGTTAAATACCTGAAAGATAAGAGTTAGTGAGCAGTGTAACCTGCCTCTAAATCTTTTAGCTTCGGTGTGATTTCTAGAAACTTTCAATAACTGATAGTAGCTAGTGTCATTGTCAGAATAGCTAGAAGAATTTGTGAGAAATTCAAAGTCGGTCCCGTAAAACTTCTCCTAATGAAAATTTAACTGGAACATCAGTAAAAATTTTCGCTAATTTTGGGAGATTTTAAATGGGTAGCGAGTCATCTTCAATCAAAGAATTATCTACTCAATCAGAGTGGAATTACCCTTCAGGCTGGCCGTTTAATCAAGCTGAATCACTTAATAAAAGTGATGGTAATGATACGTTTTGTAATGTATCGGGAACCGCAGCTATACATAAGGGGCGCCCTAACAGGAGAGATTACGGCCCACTAACTTGCTCGCTCGCCAAGAGCACAAATTACGTTTTTGGCTCTACCGGAGATATTGATCGTTTTTACAAAGGTGAATTGCCTTTTGAATATGGGCGATACGGTAGTCCGACAGTAAACTATACGGAAGATCGTATTGCAGCGCTTGAAGGTGGTGACCAATGCTTACTTTTTTCTTCTGGTATGAATGCTATCACCACGACAATCTTATCGTTATTGTCTGCGGGGGATCATATAATCGTTGGAGACGATTCCTATAGACGCATCAGACTTTTTTGTACCAAGACGCTTGCAAGATTTGGAATCACTAGTTCAGTTGTTCCCATGGGCGATTATGAAGCGCTAGATCTAGCATGCACTCCCAATACCAAGCTCCTAGTATTTGAAGTACCGACTAATCCTTTCCTCCGAGTGCTTGATATCAGCAGGGCGGCGGAGATAGCTAAAAAACACGGAGCATTACTTCTTTGTGATAGTACACTTGCGTCTCCGTGCGTTATTCAACCACTTAAATTTGGAGCAGACCTAGTTATTCACTCTGCTACTAAGTTTTTAGGTGGTCACAATGATTTAATATGTGGTGCCGTAATTGGATCACACGACTTAATTGAAAAAATACATGAAGAGAGAAATACATTTGGTGGAATAGCAGATCCTGATGTTGCATGGCGTCTCGAGAGAAGTTTAAAAACACTTCCTTTGCGCATGAAGCAACACAACTCTTCGGCTCTAACTCTTGCAAAATTTCTTGAATCGCAATCTCTTGTTGAGCGTGTTTGGTATCCTTTGCTAGAATCCCACCCTGATCACACGGTTGCTACTAAGCAATTTCAATCTGGTGGCTTTGGTGGAGGGGGTGTTGTTAGTTTTACCCTCAAAGGTAACGAATCTGGTGCTTGCTTCTTTTTAGATCAACTCAAAATTCCTTTTCTTGCTGACTCTCTCGGCGGCACAGAATCTTTGGTAAAGCATGTAGCTCGTATGTCTTACTACCGGTATTCCCGAGAGGAAAGATTAAAAGTAGGAATAACAGACACTCTGATTCGTTACTCGGTTGGTCTTGAAGAATGTTCAGATCTGATTGATGATCTTAAAGCAGCTTTTTGCCGTTACAAAAATTATCTTAATGCTATTTAGAAAATAGATTGCTTACGCCTTGCCTTGTTACCAGAGACAAGAAATCTATTTAATGGCAGCGATCATAGCGACCCAAACTGGATCGTTACTTCCTTTTTCTGATACTGAGTAATTACCAGTTCCGTTACCTTCGTCATCCTCCTCTTCCCAAAAAAATAGAACATCACTAAAGCCAGCATCTATAATAGATTCTCTAATCTCTGGTAGAGCCCATATACGAAATTGGTACTTATAAACATGATTAAGACAAGAACCATCTGGAAACTTAAAGTGTATAGAGCAATCCATAGTCTGAGATATTGGATTTATGTTACTCTGTTCAAAGATATAGCTAAACCCTTTGCGTCGTCTACGCTCTATACCGGTTTTAAAAGCTTCATGACCACCAAATGCATCTAAAAATAAAATACCATCATTTGTTAGTGACTTAAGTGCAGATTTAAAGTAATTGACAAGATTCGTGCGAGTTAGAAATAGCCAATAGCTAAAATTACCAGCATAGATTAAATCTACCGTAGGCTCTGATACATTTACTACATTTTCCTCTATTAACATAAGTCGAGCACGTTGACACGGTGAGAGAAGAGTCTCAGCCTGACTTTTACACCATTTAAGTGGTTTCGGATCAATATCTACTCCAATAGCTCGGTAAAGATCTCCTTGTTTAATCCACTCGCGACACAGATAAGCTGTCGAGCAAAAATCTTCTCGCAGTAAGAATGGATTGCGCCCTCGAATATCAGAGAATTTTGTTTGAAGAAATTCGCACTCAAATTGAGGATCCTGTTCAGATGCTTCATATAGCTCAAATGGATCTGCTTGAGCCGCCATAGAGAGGACTTTTTCTTCAGCTTTTAATATAGCATTACGGGAGTGTGATTTCATAAAATTGCATTAATCTGATATTTGATTACTAATACCATCGCCAACTTTACCGATATTGCGATCACGAGCGGCCAAAGCGCGAACGGGTAAAACTTTTTGTAAATATTGTACTAAAGTTTTAGAAAGAGCACTGTAGCCTCTAGGTGATGGATGAAGTTGGTCGGGAAGGAGTAACCGTTTACTAACTTTATCAAAGCGTAAGTCCGCCGGTGCAGTTAAAGAGTCGCTACCCACTAGTAAGTCATTTAGAGATTTTACCCATGGGCCTTGAGAACCTCTATTTGGGAGCATTAAAATCGCCTTTATGACAAGTGGCTCGTACGAATTAGAAAATTCACTAGCAAGCGACTTAATTACTTTAACTGTCCTATTTATGTAGCCTAAGGTAACGCGCGGTTCTTCAAAATTCCAACGATCATTTCTACCTAAGTCTAGTATCACATAGTCAGAATCTGTGATTGCCTTTACAAGTGGTTCTTGAATCATGCCAGTCATGGCTAATTGATTGCGAGCTTTGTTGCCCTTAGTTAATAACTTTCGGTATAAATTTTTGGCTTGCATACCAGCATAGCCAAAATTATTGAATTTTATCTGGGATAAGCGTTGAGAAGCACGAGCTACATAACCTGCTGGCAATGCTTGATCGTCACCTATACCATAAACAAAGCTGTCTCCAATAATGGATATCACCACTTTACCATCACAATTGAAATCTACTACTCCCATAATAGAGGGACAAAAAAGTTCATTTTCTGGTATTGACTGCTCAGTGCTACAATAGGCTTTCTCAGAAAACGCGATACATAAAGAAATAAAAACAATAAATAAGCGCATATCTCAAATGAAAAAACTTATAAGTCTTCCGCAGATTACATGGAAGTAAAAAATTAATCACGCGTAATTCAGCAGATCTTGTAAGACTTTTTGAGCACCTACATCAGCATTACACGCAATAAAAATAGTATCATCTCCTGCAATTACTCCAAGTATTCCCGAAATATTTGTACGATCGATAGCAGCAGCAACAACGCTTGCATGGCCAGGGGGTGTATGTAAGACAACAAGTTGGCCCGAAGCTACTTTGCGAACAATAAACTCTTTTAGGACGCGCGATAAAGACATCCCAAAAGAAGAATTTTCATGAGCAAGCTCATACAATGTTCGTCCGGCTCTTGTTCTACGCACAGCACCAATTTCTGCTAAGTCTCGTGACACTGTAGCCTGCGTTGCCTCAATATTATGTTGTTCAAGGGCAGACACTGCATCACTCTGAGAACTGATAAATCCCTGTTGAACTAGGTTTGATAAAATCGCTAAACGGACATGCTTTGTAGACATTATCGTATTAAAATTTTTGTTATTTATTGCTCCGCACCTAAACGGACAAAATTCTCGTAATCAAGAAGCATGAGGAAAATAGCAGCAGTAGTAGGTAGACGATTATGTGCCTGGTTTATGATACGACTGCGATTAGAGTCAAAAACTCCTCGTGTGATCTCAAGTCCAAAATGAGCTGGTAAACAATGAAGTACGATGGTATCTCGATGAGCTGAAGATATAAGTGTTTCATTGAGTTGATAAGGAGCAAAGATATCATTTCTTAGATCATTTTCAGCTTCATCTCCCATAGATACCCATACATCTGTATAAATAACATCTGTATGAGCTAAAAATTGGCTTGGGTCATGAGCTATAGTTATGCTACCGCGTCTCTTTAACGCAATAGTTTTTGCTTCTTCAATTACATCTGAATGTGGAGTGTATCCAGCTGGTGATGCCACAGCAACATGTAAGCCTGCCATAGCACCTGCTAACAAAAGAGAGTGAGCAACATTGTTGCCATCTCCAAGATAAGTGAGATGAAGACCTTCTAAACGCCCGTTAAAACTCTCACTTATTGTTAACAAGTCTGCTAACGCCTGAAGGGGATGGAAACTATCACATAAGCCGTTAACAATCGGTAACGCACTGGGTTCGGCTAGCGATGTGAGGAGGGAATGTTTGTGTACTCTAGCTAAAAGAAGAGATAAGTAGCCTGATAAAACTCTTGCAGCATCACCAGGTTCTTCCCCTCTATGAAAGTGCAGCTCATCACTCCTTAAAGTTACAGGGAAAGCCCCAAGAAGAGACGCTGCTGTTTCAGATGATACCCGTGTACGAAGAGATGGTTTTTCAAATAATAGACCTATTGAACTACCCGTTAAAAATCTTCTCTTATCTGAAGGAAGCCGTTTAAGAGCCTTGGCTACAGTTAGAACGGCCGCTTGTTCACTTATTGAAATGTCAGTATCTTTTAGGAAGTGGCGAACTCGTACTTGTGGTCTCATAAAATCTCCCCCTCCAAAAAAAACTTACTACTCTACCACTTCCTTTGACAAAATCGCGTAAAGCACTCGAATTGCAGCGTCAATATCAGCTAAGGTTATGACAAGAGGAGGCACAAAGCGCAGGGTGTCATCATTCACCGCATTTACTATCACTCCTTTTTGTAGAGCCTCATTAGCAACTTTTTTAGCAATAGGGGCTTTAAGAACTGCTGCTTGCATCAGCCCTATTCCTCGCACTATCTTTACTTTGGGAAGCCTAGTAAGTTGCTCTGCTAAATACGCTCCAGTAATTGTAGCCTTAGTTAATAAATCATTATCGGCAATATAACGAAGATTAGCTAATGCTGCTGCACAAACAAGTGGGCCACCACCAAAGGTAGAACCGTGCGTTCCAGGCCCTAGAGCTTCAGCAATATCAGAACGGGCAATACATGCGCCTATTGGAAGTCCGTTAGCTAATCCCTTTGCACTTGTAAAAATATCTGGCACTACACCATATTGCTCAAATCCCCACCATGTTCCCGTTCGTCCCACTCCACATTGTATTTCATCTAAAATGAGTAGCGCACCATGCACCTTGCAAAGTTCAGACACACCACATATAAAGTCGTGGTTAGCCGGTATAACACCTCCTTCTCCCTGAATTACTTCAAGGATTACTGCACATGTTTTTGAAGAAATTACTTTTTCAAAGCTGCGTAAGTTATTAAACTCGGCGTGAATAAATCCACCAGGCAAAGGAGCGAATCCCTCCCATTTACTTGGCTGACCGGTAGCAGCTAGTGCCCCGTATGTACGCCCATGAAATCCTTTTAAGGCCGCTACAACTGTTGTTCGGTCTTGACCTCCCCACCGTCTCGAAAGTTTCAACGCGCACTCAATAGCCTCAGCACCTGAATTACAAAAAAAAATCTTACTGGGCCAGGGAGCTAAGTCATCCAACTTACTCGCTAGCGACATCATGGGTTCATTCCAAAAAAAATTGCTAACATGCACTAATGTATGAGCATGAGCTGCTATAGCACGAGCTACATCTTCATTAGCATGTCCTGATGATACAACAGCGACTCCTGCAAGAAGGTCTATGTATTCTTTACCGGATGTGTCCCAAAGTTTAGCGCCTTGCCCTCTAACAAAAGTTACAGGATATCTACCATAGGTGTTCATTACTGGTGACGAATCACCTAATTTGTGAGCTAAAGCATTTTCCATGGTATGTTGTTTCCTGAAATAATCTGGGTATTACATTAAGCTCGGATCAAAAACCTCCAACTATTATTAAAAGACTCCCTCCATCGACTGAACTTTTTTATGGGAGAGAACTCTTTTATGGAAAGATCCATTTTTATGGAAATATCATAGTGCCAATGCCACGAGCCGTAAAAAATTCAAGTAAAACAGCATGTTTACGTCTGCCATCTAAAACATGAGCAGAAGCTACTCCGCGACTAAGAGCAGTCATGATAGCGTCTATTTTTGGTATCATACCAGCTTGAAAACTCCCTTTTTTCTTTAGTTCTTTAAGTGTAGCTGCATCTACTTCTGATATTAACTGTGAGCGCTCCTTAAAATCTTCGTAGACTCCTTCTGTATTAGTCAGAATTACCAATTTCTCAGCTTTAAGGCTTGCAGCTAGCTCTCCAGCAGCCAAATCAGCATTGATGTTGTAGCATTGTCCTTTCCCATCAGAGCCTAATGAGCTAATAACAGGGATGTATCCTGCGTCTAAAAGACGTACCACAGGGTCACATTCAACATGATGAATATTACCGACGAAGCCAAGTTTTTCGTCTGACATTTCAGCGAAAAAAATATTACCACTCACTCCAGAAAATCCTATTCCTAAAGATCCGAAGGAATTTATTCGGGCAAGTAATTCTTGATTCACTTTACCCAGAAGAACCAAAGATGCTATTTCTAAAGTTTGCTTATCTGTAACTCGCTGCCCATCTACAAATTGAGGGTTATGGCCAAGAGCTTCCATGTAATGGGTTATTTGCGGACCACCTCCGTGAACTACTACTACTCTTATTCCAACGGAATTAAGCAAAAAGATATCTTGAGCAAACGCGTCGGTGGCATCACTATTAAGAAGAAGCTCTCCTCCTACCTTTATTACTATTCTTTTGCCTGCAAACCGACGTAAATATGGAATTGCCTCAATCAACACCAAAGCTTTTTCTTCCACCTCGGCGAGTAAGCGGGTATCATCGTACCTAATCATGATTTCTCCATATTAATCTTTAAATACTCGTGGGTGAGATCACATCCAAAAGCCTCGCCTTCACAGTCTCCATCTTCGAGTGCAACACTTATATGTATGGTGTTTCCCTTCATATACTTAGCAACACCTTCTTTATCATGATTATACGAAAAACCATCCTTACAGACTAAATAGTTGCCAAAAGAGATTGATATCTTGTCTGGATTAACGGGAATCCCTGCCGCACCAACTTCAGCAATTACTCGACCCCAGTAAGCACATTCACCCGCAATAGCGCATTTTACTAATACAGACCCCGCCACTTTTCGGGCAATTTGTATTGCATCTTGTTTCGTGCGAGCACCATTGACGCGACAGATAAGTAATTTGTTAGCGCCCTCTGCATCTCGTGCCATGTAAATAGCGAGCGTACGGCAGACTTCATGAAAAGCATCTGAGATAGCCTTAATAGCAGTTGCTTCCTTTTTAGTATCAGAAATTCGTTTATTTCCCGCGGCTCCATTAGCAAGAAGAAACACCGAATCATTAGTTGACTGACAACCATCGATTGAAAGAGCATGAAAAGAATCCGAAACGTTTGCTCGTAAAATTTTATCTGCTATCTCGGATGACATTGCTGCATCGGTAAAGAGCGAGATTATTACTGTTGCCATGCCCGGATGAGCCATTGCAACCCCTTTAGCAATTCCTAAAATTTTAACATTCGTGCCCATTATCTCACATGTGGCACTACACCACTTAGGATGAGTATCGGTTGTCATCATACCCCTAGCCGCTAGTGACCAATGGAGAGGAGTTCCACCAAGATCCTCAATATTAGTTCTAATATTTGGGATTATTTTATCATTTGTAATTGGTATACCAATCAGACCCGTTTGACCAATGAGTATAGCCTCAGGCTCGCAATCAATAGAATTTGCTACAGTAGTACAAAGTTCCCTTGCCACTGTTATTCCACGAGGCCCTGTTGCCGCATTAGCATTTCCCGATGTTACGATGACCGCTCGAATTTTATCCGAGTGTGACTGAAGATGCTTACGACTCAAACATACTGGAGCGGCTGAAACATAATTAGTAGTAAAAACTCCAGCACCTTCTGCCGCTTGTTTTGATACAACTATACTTACGTCTGGCCGACCTGAAGCTTTGATACCAGCTGAAAAACCTGTTGCTAAGTATCCCTTCGGAAGCATCTCAGGCGTTAACGGTGGAGGAGGCCAAGGTAATAATTCCATATTTCGCTTACTTTAAGATATGTTAGTATCACTAACTACTAACAAGGAAAGTATAAATATACATATATTCGTATTATTATGCAAAATAATTGTTACATTATTCTTGATAATTAGGATCTAAAAATTATTCGCTAAAATTCTTCAAAAGTACCGAGATCTTTTTTTGGATTAGCACTAGGAGAATTAGAGTTGCCGGTCAAATCAGAAATTTTAATTCGCCAATCTTTAATAGATTCTAAGCACTGAGGCGTATATCGTCCGTACTCAGCACAAGCAATGCCTGGAAACTTTGGAATAACTTTACGACCACTAGATAAAACTCTTTGACACTCTTCACTGATATAACGACTACGAACGAATGGAGCATTTGGTAAAAGAATCGCCTTTATCGTAGTGCTATCTTCTTCCGTCACAGATGGAGAATTTGCTACACCTAGCCTAATGCCATTTTCAGTTCGATCATTTTCTTTAAAAGTCATCGGATTCAAAACTTTTGACTCAGGAACCAAGCTTGAGGCTGACATTGTAGGAGGAGATTCGATATCAAACTCTTCTTCACTACATTCAAGAACAATTAATCGATTAAGTATTCTTACTGCATTACGGTGATTCATTAAAAATGTTTCGTACTTTTCCTGATCCTCTTTAGATGGGGGATTCAAGAGATACGAGCTTTTTTCAAATTGCCGGAAATCTCCCTTTAATTGACTTTTCACAACAGATATTTTTTTACCTCTCGTCTCAGGATCGGCAAAACTAGGCTGACGCAAGACTCCAGTACGCTGCACAATTGTAATTACGGCATTTCGACATGATGGGGAGATAAAACCGTCTCTGGCACACACACCGGCCGAGTTGCTTGGATGAAGCCTTAAAAGTTCATTTCGCGCTTGGATACATTCGTCAGTAACTTTGTTAGGATTATAGGACAGAGATACATGGAGATTAGTAAAGCACTCGTGGTACACCTTACGTTCATGATTGTAAAGAATCGCAGAATAATTAGAAGGTGACGGATCGCTGCGATATTTACTCTCCGACTGCTTAATCGCAAGAGTTAAGAGTTCTCTCAGAGAAGCCCTTCGGTCCTGAGTAACATGATTTTTTCCATCTACATTTGAATCTTTAATGTTGTTGGGGCTGACGGTAGAACTAGGTTGCGAGTAAGCCTGACTTAAACTCAGAAATATCAGGATTAAGAGCGTAAAACATATAAGAGACAAATATGAAAAATATCTTTGAGAACGGAATGTCATTATGAGAATCCTCCTCACACTGATAAGTAGAATCGTTGGTTGGGCATCACGTCTTGAATCACCTGCGTTTGCCGCTAAATTTGCCCTAAAATGTTTCATTTATTCAATTAAACCTAATGTAAAGGAGGCAGCTAAACCGCTTAACCAATATTCGTGCATTCATGACTTTTTTACTCGCTCTATTCGTCCTGAACTTCGTCCAATAGCTTCTTGCTCTTTTGTGTCCCCAATAGATGGAACGCTTTTGGCAGTAACCCCTGTAAACATTGAGACAACCCTGGAAATTAAGGGTCTTGATTATTCAGTCTTTGATCTACTTAGTCCGCTATTTTCAGAAGTAACACAATCAAACTTACAAGGTTACTCTGCCTGGCATTTCTATCTCTCCCCAAAAGATTACCACCGAGTGCACTCTCCATGCGAGGGAGTTATTGAAGCTGTCGGCTACATTCCAGGCACTTTGTGGCCCGTCACTAGTTGGGCCCTACGTCTTATACCAAAACTTTATACTAAAAATGAAAGGGTAGTAATACAAATCACTAGGCCTTCAGGAGCCAAAATTTTTGTCATATTGGTTGGAGCTTTAAATGTTGGCAACATTACTCTAGCGATTGAACCTAAACTAGAAACTAATCCACGGATACTAGTTAATAATAGTTCAATACTAAATAAAAATCTTCAATGGATGCCACAAGCAAAAAAGTTCTCATACATGCCAGCTCGAAAGGTTGTTAAGGGCGATGAGGTCGGAATATTTCATCTTGGGTCAACAGTTATACTTCTCTCCCCAGACAATGAATTTAAACCATCAGCATCCTTGGTTACAACAACCGAACTATTAAAAAAGCCAATCCAGTTTGGCCAATCTTTACTTACATAAGCAAAAAATAAGTACAATTCATTAAGTGATGATGAAGCAGGGTAAAATATTTCTACGGCTTACTATTTATCCGAGGTAAAATATCACTCAAAAGTCCCTCTGATAAGGCAATCATTCTGTGCAAAGGAAGAGTTTCTCTCAGACACTGAGCGATTTGTTGCCACCAACCTTGTAAAGAGCGGTCAGCTGTAAGCCATATTTTCTTTTGAAGAGAGGTAAGAATAGCTTGCTTTGATATGAAAGTAGCCCACGCTGAATCAAAGTCTTCCAAAACTGAGTTCTTTACCAGAGGCACAATTTTATTTATGAAAACGTTTTCCTCATATAGGAGAAAACCTATACTAAGAGCCTCGAAGGCTTGAAACGATTTGTCAACCAAGGAACCTACGCTCCCAAAATCACGCACTCTAACGGATGGTAGAGCAGCCACATTACGCTTAAAAAGATAAGCAAGAATTCCAAAATAATGCATTAAAGTAACTGAACTTAAAAACGGTGCGTTTGGTGAAATAAATTGAAGAAGAAGCTCTCTACTTGTTATAAGACCAAATGGTAGGACTGTCGTCGTTAGTTGCAACTCATTTGGCTCTATACCGATATATTCGTGATCACAAGATGCAAAAGATAATTCCTCGTGCCTTAAAATACATGTCAGATCAAGTGGTGCTGTTCGTGCTACCACAGAAGTCTTACAGGCACCATTTTCTTTTCTTACTCCACCAAAGGTTATAATGTCAGCATCTCCGGCAACTAGAGGTTTAAGCGCTTGAGCTAAATATGCTTTTGATAAAAAACCCGACTGTGTAATAATTGCTACATAATCACCAAGACTCTCTCCTATCAAATCAAGTAAATTTGAATTTCGTGATTGATCTGGAGAAACATATCTAATTAAAGATGAACAAGCTTTAATCTTAGTTTTATCGTAGCATGGGCTAGATCCACATAAAATCTCAACATTCTGATAACCTGCCTGCTCAACAACTGATGAAAGAAAAAAATGGAGCTTATTGATATCTTGCGGTAAATCCGGAAGACAAATACTAATAAGATATTTTTGATTGTCTAATATTGTGTTAGTATGGCTTGTTTTCTTCTGAAGCGACCCGATGTTTTTATTACTTTTAGTTCCATATTCAAATACCTTAATATCTATCGAATATGTATGACTTGATACAAATGTTTCCTCTATTTCTACCTTGTACCATGAGATAGGCTTAAGGTGGGATAGATTTTTACAGCGTAAAAGCCATTTTCTTCTCTCCTCATTAAAGCCAAGAAGATTGGAAATGTTTAAGCCTAACTGAGCTATAATGAGTGGAAGACCGCTAAAAAAATCCGGTAATTCATACCAAGTAAAGGGTCTAATTGTCCTATTATAATATTCCCAGGCCTGCCATGACTCATGAATCGCCTGTAATGCGGGCAAAAAATTCTTTTTTCCCTCAATAAGTAAAGCCGCTTTTAAAAAAAAATAAATAACCTGTTCCATACCGGCTATACCGATAAAAGTGTAGTCCACTCTAAATTCATTACAAGTGAGGTCTTTCGGTATAGGGGCTGATTCAACGGCTAAATACTGAGCGGAATATTGAATGAGTGCATTATCAAGCTCGTAGATATCATCTTCACTTAGAGCGCAAATTCCATATAGCAAACACAGAATCGCAGAATTATTACACTCACTTTTAAGTAACGGAAGGGCTAAAGAACTTTCTCCGGCTGAAAGCAATCTAAATGAAGCTCTGATAATTCTATCCTGACCCTGAACCTGAGGCTCATCTTTTATCCTGTCCATGTTATCTTACTTACTAACTGACCTACCTATCTTGTTACTTGGTGAACCTCTTACCAACTGCTCTAATCTGTCGAAAAATATGAGCAAGAATGCCGAGGAAAATAGAATTTAATTGTGTTAATAGTAGGTTATGCCACCTAGCATACTTTTTGCTCTTATAATATAAAAATGTCCTCAGCTGCCAATATTTTGGCGATGTATAAAAAAGTGTCGCTTAATTTTTTAAGGCAAAGGAAAGTACCCATGAGCATAGTAGACCAACTATTTGGAAGTCAGGTAACCGGTCTTTCAAAAATGCTGGATCTGAGTTGGCGTCGACACAAAGTCATAACTTCAAATATAGCAAATGCAGAAACACCTCAGTATAGAGCCGTAGATTTACACTTTGGGAGTGAGCTTGAGCGCGCATTTGATCAGTATCAAGGAGTTACTGCTCGAACCAGCCCACAACACCTAGAAGTATCTACTGAGAGTGTGGCTCATTTATTACCAGACTTAACGGGTGCTACCAAACCTGACGGTAACAACGTAGATCTTGATATACAAATGGGTCAACTATCCTATAATAGCGGTAAATACTCACAGGCATCTGGGATACTACGCAGAAAATTCGAAAGAATCTCTAGTATAATTAGAACGGTAGCTTAGCTATGAGTGATATTTACGAAATATTAGCAGCTGGAATGAGCGCGGCTAGACTAAGAGTAAATGTACTAGCTTCAAATATTGCTAATGCTGAAACATCCAAGACGGCTGAAGGTGGACCTTATAAAAGACGTGACATTGTTCAGATAGCACAAACGGTAAAAGGTGAATTTACCGATGCGCTTGACACAATGACACTGATGAGACCAGCCGTACTTGCAGTAGTTGAGGATCAAACAAACCCAAGGTTAGTTCATCAACCAGGGCATCCCGATGCAGACGCCGACGGCATGGTATCTTTTCCAAATATCAATGTAGTCACCACTATGACAGACCTTATGGCGGCAAGCCGCTTATATCAGGCTAACGTTACAGCTCTGGAAACAGCTCGCCAGATGTCTGATGAAGCTAAGCGGATTTCTGTTCGCTCTTAAAAGAAGGAAACAACACTGATAGAAACCTTAGATACTTCCTCTAGCACAACTCTTGCTTACTTAAGGATTTAAATCACCAAAATTGTCAATGTTTTGGCACAATAAAGGCGATCTTAAAAAGCTATAAAGCTGAAAGTTATACTTGCGAAGCAAAGATATCGAGGCAAGAAGAATATGTCTGTAGACAGTATCTCGAAAGCACTAAAAGGATTTTCATTTGAGCGAATTTCTCAGCCCCTTTTAGAGAAAAAAACTAATATTAGTGAATCAACTCAAGCCGGATTCAGCGAAGCTTTAGAGAAAGCTCTTGAACGAGTAAATAGTCTTGATGTACAAGCTGAAAATCTGGTTGCTCAGGCTACATCTGGTAAAAAACAAGTCGCTCCTCACGAACTTATCTTATCTTTGGAAAAGGCAGATGTTGCATTTGAGCTTATGAATAAAGTCAGGCAACAAGTAATAAGAGCCTATGAGGAGGTGATGAGAACCCCAATTTAATAGTAGAAATTTTATAGTGAGCCACAATTATGGCAAAGCCGCCACGATCAAGTTTTGACTTATCTGCTTCTTTTGCTCAATTAATTGATGCTTATTTGAAGCTACCATTAAATCAAAAAATATTATTCCCATTTCTTTTAGCACTATCAGTGTGGGCGATTGTTTTTGTAGCGCAATGGGCGAATAAAGCTGATTATGTGGTATTATTCTCAGACCTTGAGTCAGCAGATGCTGGAGCCGTTATTGAGCGATTAAAAACAATGAAAGTAGCTTATGAAGTTCGTGGTGACGGCCGAACAGTAGCTATATCTCCACCCGAGATGGTTCATGAGATGAGACTACAACTTGCCTCAGAGGGAATCCCTTCAAAAGGGACAGTTGGATGGGAGGTATTTGATGGTGTCAGTTTAGGGCTTACCCAACAACAAGAATGGTCACTCCGTATTCGTGCTAAGCAGGGAGAGCTAGAAAGAACTATAGCGGCACTTGAGGCGGTGCAAGCAGTTCGAGTGCACATTTCTGAGCCAGAACACCGCGGTTTTGGTAAAAATGAACAACAAGCCACTGCATCAGTACTACTTAGATTACGCGCTGGAGGGGAACTCGATCGCAAGCAGATAAAAGGAATAGCAAACTTAGTAGCAGGTAGCGTTCAGGGTTTAAAGCCGGAGAATGTTACAATTATTGATAGTAACGGTAACCCACTCACACAATCTGAGGAAGAGCGCAAAAATGAACTTGATGGTGGTGGAGAGTCTTACCGTATTGAATATCAAAGAACTGTTGAAAGAGGCTATATTGATAGGATTGAGCAAATGCTACAAAAAGTGCTTGGTCCAGGTAAAGCCGTAGCTAGAGTAACGGCGGATATAGATTATTCGAGCAGTGAACGAGAGGAAGAAAGCTATGATCCTGGAGGTCAAGTTATTAGATCAGAACGTACTATAGCAGAGGGAACAGGTGCATCTCAGCGAGGTGGAGTTCCAGGCGTTACAAGTAATCTTAGTAACGATCCAAATCTATTGTCTCCACCAAAAAGTGACGGCGAAAACTCAAAACGAAGCGAAAGCGTCAAAAATTATGAAGTATCCAGAGCAATCACTAAAAGTGTTGCACCTCGAGGAAGTGTCGTAAAACTTTCAGCAGCTGTTCTTGTAGATGGTACATACGAAGAGCCGACAAGTACAACAGAATCTGCATCACCATCCGAAAAACCGTCTGAAGAAGCTCCAGCTCAAGAAAAGGAGACCGCTTCGCAAAAAAAAGTTTTTAAACCACTCGATGCAGAAACCCTTGCTCGAATTGAGGGTATAGTAAAGGGTGCGATAGGCTTTGATTCCAATAGGGGTGATTCTGTAACCGTTGAGAGCATTCCTTTTTATCAACCCGACCAAAGTCTTGAAGAGTCCCTAAAAAGTGCGGAAATGTGGCAAAATATCTTCGGTATTTCATCTAGAATCCTACCTGCACTATTTGTCTTTATCTTTATCTGGGCCTTTGTACGTCCACTTCTTAACTTTATATTAACACCATCTGAGGCAGAGACAGATTTAAATAGACTTCTACCTAAGGGAGTTTTTGAACTTGAGAAAGAACTGGATGCTGAACGAACAAAGGCTACAATTCCTGAATTTGAGCCAACCATTGACCTTGAGCAACTAGAAGAGCTCATGTCTGAGAACTCTCGAATTGTAAGGGAAAATCCGCAACAAGCTGCTCTTCTCATAAGATGGTGGTTAAATGATGGAAGGTTATAAAGCTAGGAGTTATTGCTGAGTTCAAGTGAGCTGAATCTAACTATTCATAATATAGGCTCAGATTTTAAGGCAACAATAATGAAGTTCTTTATCACAAATAGTAGATAATCAAAGAATATGAGTGGCGATACTGAACATCCTTCATCTCAAATAGAGAGCTCTGAACCAAAGATAACTCAACTTAATCATGTAACATCACCCTTTATAGAGGCTGGATTTCCAATAATTGGTGATGTTAATGACAATTATCAATTTGAACCTTTTAAAGCAGAATTGATTGGGGAAAATGACCTAAAATCTGATCCCATGTTTGAAATTTTCGCAGATTTTGAAAATAACCCGAGTAATATTCGGTGGCACTTGCCGCCTGATATAGCGAAGCAGAAGCAGCTTGAACTAATTCAAGGTGACCAAGTCGAACAAACAATAACTCTAACTGTTAAGGAATTTGAAAATGAAATAAAAAGTGCTACAGAAAAAGGAGCATCAGAGGGCTTCATATCTGCTCAAAATCAATTTGAAGAGAAACTTACAGAATCATCCAGACGTATCTTAGATATTTTTGAGCAACTAAAAGAACAAATTGACGCATCTATAGAAATGATGCAGAGGAAAGCTGTTAAACTATCTGTAGATTTAGCTGGACAGATTCTTAATCAAAAAATTAACGAAGATCCATATTACTTGATACCCGTTATACGAGAGGCATTTGGTTTAGTATCAGATTCAAAAATATTTTCAGTAAAAGTTTCGCCTCACGATTTTGAGTTTCTTGATAAGAGCCAACTTTTAGAAAAGCTCGGTCAGCAACAAGACACTTGGGAGTTTCTTCCTGACTCAAATATTGAGGCTGGTTGTATTGTTGAAACAACAGCTGGTCAGATTGAGATTGATCTCTTATCAAGTTTTTCTCAGTTAAAGAATATATTGCTAGAGGAAGATGAACAATCCTCCTGATCGCTTCGACAAAGCACTCCTTACAGCAAAAGAATTATCTCGTTTTAAGAAGCGGGGATCAGTAACAGAGATTAGAGGGCTTATTATCGAGGCAAGTGGCCCACTTGCTCCCCTTGGATCTTCAGTAACGATAGAAGGGGAAAATCTATCTGCTCGAGCGCAAATTGTTGGTTTTACGAAGGAAAAAGTGCTTTTGATGGCTTATGATGATGTATACGGATTAGTGCCAGGAGCCTCGGTCATTTTTTCTTCAGGAGATAAAGAGGTAAAAGCATCACTGGATCTACTAGGACGAGTTGTTAATGGCTTTGGCGCGCCAATTGATGGAGGACCAAGGATAAATTCCGGAGATTCTATTCAACTTTATCGACAACCTCCTAATCCACTCACCAGACGACCTATTTCTCAGGTACTTGATGTTGGCGTGCGAGTTATAAACACATTACTTACTATTGGAAAAGGTCAAAGGCTGGGAATAATGGCAGGCTCAGGTGTAGGTAAATCTACCCTTTTAGGAATGATTGCAAAGTATGCTGCTAGTGATGTGAATGTTATTGCTCTTGTCGGGGAACGAGGACGAGAGGTTCGAGAGTTTATTGAACGAGATTTAGGAGCAGAGGGTAAAAAAAGATCAGTAGTAGTCGTTGCTACTGGAGATACCTCTCCTCTAGAGCGCCTTAGAGCTGCTTTTTTAGCAACTGCCTATGCAGAGTTTTTTCGTGACCAAGGTAAGAAGGTTATCCTGATGATGGATTCAGTAACGAGACTTGCAATGGCTCAACGAGAAATTGGATTAGCGATTGGAGAGCCTCCCAGTACTAAAGGTTATACTCCTTCAGTGTTTTCTATGCTTCCCAAACTTTTGGAACGCGCGGGTAATTGCTCTGGTGAAGGATCTATTACCGGATTATATACAACCCTTGTTGAAGGCGATGATATGAACGAGCCCATAGCTGACGCAGTAAGAGGGATACTTGACGGACACATTGTGCTATCTCGAAAGCTAGCAGGAAGAGGTCATTTTCCTGCCGTTGAGGTTTTAGAGAGCGTATCTCGAGTTGTCAGAGATATTGTTCCAAGCGATGCTTTAAATCTTGCTCAAATGGTTAGGGAAGTTTTAGCAACATATAAAGATACTGAGGATCTTATAACCATCGGCGCATACAAGCCTGGACAGAATAAACAAGTCGATCGAGCTGTGTCACTGTATGAGCCATTGATAAAGTTTTTAATTCAAGCAGCAGACTCAAAAAGTTCGATGGAGGAATCTTGGCAGCACTTGGTAAGTATCTTTTCCAAATCTTAAATTTTTTCTCGACGTTATCTTTAATTCTCAGAGGATATAGTTTGTGAAAAAATTTTCATTTCGATTAGAACGAATCTTGCAATACAGAAAACGATACGAAGATGAAAAAAAGCGTCAATTAACTAATGCTGTTTCAGCACGCGATTTAATACTGGCAAAACAGCGAGAAATTTTAAAGTCTCTGGAGGAAAACGAAATTCAAACTTCTGAAGAGCAATCTGCTGGAGTAGCACTACAAGGCTTATATGGTGCAGGGCTACTTGCACAACTTGCCCTCAGTGAACAAGAGATTATTGAACATGAGAAACGCATTGAAATTATCAAAAATGAATATATTGAGGCGATTAAAGATGTAAAGGTTCTAACTACCATTAAGGAGTCTAGGCTTGCAGAGTACAATCACGACTTAGAAAAAGCTGAGGCCGCAATAATTGATGAACTAGCCACTCAACGCTCACCAAGAAAGAGGTACACGCTATGAAAAAATCTCGTCCAACTATGTCAAAAGAACAAGCGATTGAGCTTTACAACGATCTCCACCGAACCATGCAACAAATGGTAAAAAATACCGCATCCATGAATCCAAAGACGGATTTATCAAAAAAACCACAAAATAAAAATATTGATAAGGCCAGTACTCTGAAAATTTCAAATCATCCAAACGACTGGGAAGCTGAAGGTACCAAACTTAGCTATAAATCGAGTTGGAGCTCTTCCAGTAAAGGAATGTTTTTAACAATAGCGGCTCTTTGTGCCATTCGGCTAATATTTGGTATAGCTGAGTTTTTGGGAGTCAATATTTCTAAATTACAGGAAGCTAAGGCTGTAACCAAATCAGAGGTTACCCTTCAGAATACTCCTCGACTTCCTATGACCAATACAGAGCGAGATTTACTTTTGGATTTAGATCGTAGGCGAGTAGACCTCGAGAGCCGATCTGCTCGTCTCGATGACCGAGCCAAGGAATTAGCTGAGCAAGAAAAAGCATTATCTGTTCAGCTAAGTGAGCTCCGAGAGCTTACGGGTGCACTTCGTCAAGCTCGGCTCGAAAATTCAAAAGAAGAGTCCGCAAAAGTAGAACAACTCTCAAAAGTTTACGGATCTATGAATCCACCTGAAGCCGCTGCCTTAATTGAACAACTAGACATTCAAATCGCTTTACCACTTTTGGTGAGAATGCCTGATAAGCGAATGGCACAAATTTTAGCTCTTATGAAGCCAGAGAAAGCCGTACAGATCACTAGAATGTTATCCAGCACAAAATATGATTCATCACCTCTACCGAAACAGAGCGAAAAATCTAATCTTAAGTAAATATAATTAGGTAAACTATCAAATACTACGAGCCACTAAAAACCTGCGAATATACGATGTAAGTCTGAGCCAATATGATCTTAAGGATCAAACTGATTGGATACACTGCGGTGTAGGAAAGAGCTGGAAGGTCACTTTGAGTTCTCTCTCGTAACGTAGCAAAACCTGCAGCGTTATTCATCACTCCGCATATAAAACCCAAAGTAGCGAGCAAATTCTCTCGAAAAAAAATATGAGAAATAATAAACGTAGTTACAACGCAAATGAGAGAAGTAAAAGTTCCCGCAAAAAAAATTGTGGCTCCATCTTTTAAAACCTCAGCAAGAGGACCTGAACCTCCAAATGTTCCAGCAGCAGCTAAAAATAGCATGAGACCAAACTCTCTGCACAGATTCTTTGCCGCTTGAGGGACATACATCGAGATATTACCTATATGACCAAAATGACCGATAACGACACTGGTAAGGAACGCTCCTCCGGCAAGACCAAGCCTAACAGTTATGTCTCCTGGTAGTGATATCGGCAAAGATCCAATGATGACAGCTAAAAGTAAGCCACCTAAAAAAGGCAACATGCTTGTTTCGTCTACAATATGCTTCTTGGATGCAAATTCAGATACAAACCTTTGTACATTCTCTGCTTTGCCTACAATTCTTACTTGATCACCGATATCTAAAGATGTTGTCCCTCGTGCTACAAAAGTTACTGCTTGTCTTCTAACACTAAGAATCAGTACATCGAAACTATCAAATATTCTAAGCTCTCCAAGAGTTTTTCCGACAAGTGCCGTATTACTAATTTCAACATCAATCAAGGTAACACTTCTATCCAGCTCTCGAGGAGGTTTGGTTTCTTCTCCAATTAAAATCTGCATATTCTCAAAGTCGGTTGTTTGTCCAACTATTGATAAAATATCCCCTAATTCAATTTTGAGCTCAGGCTCAGCGAGTAGTGTTTTCCCCTCTCTTATAACGGTTGAAATATTAAGTTGGTTACGTTGGCGAGTATTTAATTCTCGTAAAGTTTTGCCACTACAATTTGGATTAGTAACTTTTAAATGTCGCAGAACTACCAAAGGCTCAATCTGTCTTCTAGATCTAACCCACAAGCGGTCTGCTTGCTCTAAACTGATGCCTAGTAATCTTGGTAATATCTGCATAGCTACGACAACTATAAGCATAGCAAATGGGTAAACTAACCCATAACTGAGAGAGGCATCAGCTTGTGCTGTCGGGGTGCCGATGGTCATAGCATCAAGAGCTGCCGCTAAGGAAGATGTATTTGTAAGACCTCCCGAAAAAATACCAACGCTAATTTCATTTCTCAGGTTAAAAAATGATGACATCACAAGAACTACAAGCAGAGATATCACCGGTGGTACAGTGGCGATGATAATTATCTTGCTTCCGGAATGTTTTAATGTTCTGAAAAAGCGTGGCCCTGCTTGAAGACCTACTGCATAAACAAAAAGTAATAAACCTATTTCGAAAACAACTCTGTTAAGTTGATATCCATAGGAGCCAAAGATAAGTGCAGTAAAAAGAACTCCTAATGACCCGAGTGAAAACCCAGCAATTTTAATTCGGCCTAAAACTGTGCCAAAAAACAATATGATGCACAGGAGAAGCAAATTTGAAGAGTCAGAGGAGCTCATGATGTAGTCTGAAAGTAGTATTTATTCTATTGGTATAAAAGAGTTATCGTTGTTTATAAAACTAAACTCATTCATTTTTATTATTTTCTATTAATTTTAGCGATATCTTTCAATTTATATCTCTAAGAGCAATGTGGTTTATGAGCTACCCGAAGAAATTCCGTAACAGACACTCTCTGAAATTCCTCTGGATTTTCCCACCAAAATATTAACTTTTCAGCTCGCAATGGAGAGTATACAGATTTTAAGGCAGCTAAAATTTTTTCTCTTAAATATGGATGTCCTTCCGAACGTCTTCGCTTATGTCCTATTGGATATTCAACTATAACTTTTTCTGTCGCGGTTCCATCAGTGAAAAAAACTTGAACGCTGTTAGCAATGCTGCGCCGAGTAGGGTCGTAGTAACCTTCAGTAAATTGCTCATTCTCGTCCACAATCATTCGACTTCTAAGAAAATCTATCCGTGGGTCGGCTGCTACTTCATCGGTGTAATCTAGTTCAGTTAAATTTCCTTTGAGAAGAGCTATTGCTACTATATATTGAATACAGTGATCACGATCAGCTGGATTTCTTAGCTCTCCTGTTTTTGAAATTATCCTCTTACCTGGCTCTTGAGTGTAAATTTCTATTCGCTCGATTTGATCTATTTTAGATGCGACAAAAGGATAAAGTTCTATGGCGCATTCAATAGCCGTCTGAGAATGAAACTCAGCCGGAAAAGCTATTTTAAGTAAAATGTTTTCCGCTACGTAAGATCCAAATTCACGAGAAATTGTGATAGGTTTACCCCTAAGTATTACGTCATTGAACCCCCACTTTGGTGTAGATAACACTCTGGGATAACCTTGTTGTTTGCCCTGTAGAATTAAATAGGCAAGACGAACTGCGCGACTTGTTGCATCTCCAGCGGCCCAAGATTTTCGAGGCCCAGTGTTTGGATAATGTCTATATGTCCTAAGACTGTTTCCGTCAAGCCATACATGTGACAGTGCTTGCTCTATATCTTGCTTAGAACCACCAAACAGCTCAGTAGCTATTGCTACTGAAGCTAACTTTACTAAAATTACATGGTCTATACCAACTTCATTAAAAGAATTATTAAGAGCTAGTACGCCTTGAATTTCATAAGCTTTCACAGCTCGCAACAAAATATCAGCCATAATATATGGTGCTTTACCGGCTGATAGCGCTACACGACTTACGTAGTCACTAACGGCTAGTATCGCTCCAAAATTATCTGACGGATGACCCCATTCAGCAGCAAGCCATGTATCGTTAAAATCTAGCCAGCGAATTAAGGTGCCTATTGCAAAAGCACTTTGAACGGGATCCAATATAAATGGGGTTGCAAAAACTCGCGAGCCATTTGTCACATTAATCTCAGAACTAATTGGACTAATTACAGCCATGCATTCCGATACTTTGGTAGCTAAAGCGGCACAAGCAAGGCTATCAAATAAACAGTGGTGAACCATAGCCAATGCTTCTGCTGTTGGGATAAATGATTTTGATGATGCATATTGCGCTATAGCTACCAGTTCTTGGTCATATTTAAGAGTAGCCATAATTTCTCCTATATTTTTTTAATCTGAATTGATCAGATTAATTCTTAACTTATGAATGCTCCGGATCTAAAATGTGTAAAAATCCCGACCTACTCATTTCTGTCATAAAAAATTAAGGTAAGGTTTATATGTCATGGGCGTTTAGATAATGGCACTACTTGTCTTTCAGGCGGGCCAACATATTCTGCGCTTGGCCTGATAATTCTATTATTAAGCCGTTGCTCTAATATATGAGCGCACCAACCAGCTATGCGCGAACAAACAAAAATTGGAGTGAATAATTTTGTCGGTATTCCCATAAAATGGTAAGCAGACGCATGATAGAAATCAGCGTTTGGGAATAATTTTTTTTGCTGCCATAGCAATGCTTCAATAGCTTCAGAAATTTCATAAAGATGGGATTCAGGATGTTGTATTGAAAGTTTCTTTGCAAAACTTTTTATAACTGCACTTCTTGGGTCACTAGTTCGGTAGATCGCATGACCAAAACCCATTATTTTTTGTTTATTTCTGAGTAAAATCTCAACTCCTGATACTGCCTCTTCTGGAGATGAAAACTGGCTAATTAGTTCCATTGCTTTCTCATTAGCTCCTCCGTGCAGAGAACCTCTTAGTGTTCCTATTGCAGCTGTGATTGCTGAATAAATATCTGATAAAGTTGATGCGCATACTCGTGCCGCAAAGGTAGAAGCGTTAAATTCATGTTCGGCATACAGAATAAGGGAAGCGTTCAATACTGAAACATGTTCAGGATTTGGTTTATCGCAAAGAAGGAGAAGTCTTAAAAAATGACCGGCAAGGGATGTTTCTTCACTTGTCGTGGAAATCCGTTTATTGTGATGCGAGAAGTGATACCAATAAAGAAGCATGGCAGGAAGTGTAGCTAATAGCCTCTCAGCTACTGCAAATAAAGAAACTGAAAATAAAGAAGATGGGTTTGTCTCAAAAAAATCTTCCTCCGGCTCCAAGCTACCTAGCACAGAACAGCCAGTTCTTAAAACATCCATCGGATGACTAGATTTAGGCAGCTCCTCTAGCACTTTACACAAGATCGGTGGCAGAGATCTTTTCTCTATTAAAGAAGCACTAAAACTACTAAGCTCACTTGAATTGGGCAAATCTCCCTTAATTAGAAGATAAGCTATTTCCTCAAAAGAAGTCGTAAGTGCTAGTTCGGTTACATCGTATCCACGGTATCGCAAACCGTTTTCCTCTGCGCCGACTGTTGCAATTGCGGTTGTCCCTGCAACTATTCCTCGCAAGCCTTCGCTCATCGCTATCCTTCTATGTTATCATTACTCTAAACAAAGTGGTGTTTGGTTAATTGTCTGTTTTGCTGATGTGTTAATTCGTCACTATGTTACGACGCCTCAATCTTAGTTTTCTGTGCGCTTAGCTCATCAAGATAATTTTCTGATTCGTGATACTTGATTACTTCGTATAGCTCTGAGCGAGTTTGCATCAATGGTAAAAGTTCACTTTGTGTTCCTCGAGCGCGTAAAGTTTCATAGACCGCAAGTGCAGACTTACTCATTACGCGAAAAGCAGTTAAGGGATAAAGAGCCATTCTCACGCCAACGCTCCCAAGCTCGCCCAGAGAGAAGAGGGGAGTCTGACCAAACTCAGTTAAATTTGCTAAAACTGGCACCTTACATCGCAAAACAAACTCTCGGTACTCATCAAGACTCTTAACTGCTTCAGGGAAAATAGCATCAGCACCACATTCAACATAAAATTGAGCGCGCTCCAAGGCTACCTGTAAGCCCTCAAGAGCTAAAGCATCAGTTCTTGCGATAACAAAAAGTGAAGAGCTAGTGCGAGAATCAACTATGGCCTTGAGCCGAGAACCCATTTCTTCTGGTGCTACCACCTCTTTATTGGGTCTATGTCCACACCGTTTAGCCTGTATTTGGTCTTCAATCTGAAGCGCGCTAACGTTACACCTCTCAGCAGATTTTACCACTCTCTTGATTGTTAATGCATTCCCCCAACCGGTATCGATATCAACTAAAAGTGGTACATCTACAACATCAGTTATTCGCTGAGCTTCCCCGAATACCTCGGTAAAAGTTGTCAATCCTAAATCTGGAAGACCAAAAGCGTTCACTGAAACACCACTACCGGACAAATAGAGGGCTTTCATACCAGCCTTTACAGCTAGCAAAGCTGTGTAAGCGTTAGTCACTCCGGGAATTTGAAGAGGAGACTCAGCTATTAAGGCTTCATTAAATGTCTTGCGCATAATTTTAAACAATCTCCACCCTGCCTTAGTATAAGACTTCTATTAAAAGATATTGGCAAGACTACCTTTTAGGCAAATCACTTTTTAGTCTATTAGAGCTTACTTTTGGTGAGCTTGAGAGTAATAAATAAAGCTGTTAACCTTTTTGTATTTGTTTTACCTTCTGGCTATAAAACTAATAAAAGTAATTAGTATTTAGTAACAGCTTAGCAGTTAAAAATAGTTTTCTAGCGAAAAGCTACCTAGTAAGGAAAGTACCCAAATGGAAAGAAACCAGACCGTCGTCATTTCTCCTCGACGCTCTGCTCGAATCAAAGGTGCTAGTAGAGGGCGTGGAACATTACGACCAAGCAACCTTAATATTTCTTCGTCTAAAAATATTTCTTCGTCTAAATCTCGTGGAACAACGAGGGGGTCATCTGAACCAACAACAGTATCATCAGAAACAGTAGCATCAGAAAGAGTTGAGAGCAGTAAAGAGAGTTTTACTGAATCACTTGCAAGCGACACCATAAAGGTCAGAAAAATTATCCACATTAATATGGATAATTTGTATGCTGCAATTGAACAAAGAGATAATCCAACTCAGTTACTCGGTAAGCCAGTTATTGTGGGAAGAGAGGATTTAGGAGAGCGCAGTGTAGTGTGTTCCGTGAGTAAAGAGGGTGCCAATTACGGAATTCACAATTCCATGCCAATTAAACTTGCTATAGCTCGGTGCCCTAACGTGATAGTCGTACCTCCACGTTTTGCGGTATACCAAAAAGTATCTCAGCAAATTTTAGGCATTCTCAAAGAATACAGCCCATTTGTTGAACCCCTTGAACTTGTTGAAGCTTATATTGAGGTTACTGACTCTCCGAAAGGATTAACCTCGGCAACTTTACTTGCAAAGGAAATTAAACAAAGAATATTGCAATCGACCGGTCTGATTTGCTCGATAGGAGTGTCAAATAATAAATTTGTTGCCAAAGCCGCCAGTAGTTTGGGTAAACCAGATGGCCTTGTAGTCGTTCCTCCAAATAAAGTTTGTGAATTTTTGGAGCAACTTCCAATTCATAATTTTCATGGTATCAGTAAAACAACGACAGAACGATTTTTACAACGAGGTGTAAAAAATGGGCTTGATTTAAAAAGGATCTCTGAATTAGAGCTCCGTCAGAATTTCGGCAAACTAGGCTATTTTTTGTATTATTTAGTCCGAGGTAAAGATAACAGGTCTATAATTGCAAACCGCGAACAGAAATCACTTTATGCCGGGTTTACCTTTGTTCATGAAGAAAAAGTGCTCAATATTATTGAGGGTAAACTACTTGAGCTCACTGAACTTGTGACCGAAAAACTGAATTATCTTGACCGAGGCGCTAAATGTGTGGTTGTCAAGATAACAAACTCATTATTTATCACACGTTCTCGCCGGCTTTCTTTTGCTACCTCGACCATAAACTGTGAGGATCTTAGCCGAGCCGCTCGATTTTGTTTACTTGCTCTGATTCAACCCAATGAGAGCATTCATCGTATTGGTGTTAGTTTAACTAACTTAGCCGAGCGGCCAAAATATCAGCAATTGAGCATTTTTGGCTAATTAGCTGGTATTTAGTAAATCTTTTGTCGTAATTTTTATGATACGATTTTGTATTCCTCTATTTTTCTCTTTCTTACTATCAATAATTACTTATAGCAATATTGATGAAGATTTGTGGTGGCACCTCAGAGTAGGTCAATTAATTTACGGTAACGGTGAACTGCCGGCTTTAGATCCGTACTCTTACACGGCGTCATCTGCGCGTTGGATTAACCATGAGTGGTTAAGCGATGTAGCTATAGCTAAAATTTACAATATTTCAGGAAGCATCGGTCTTTTCTGGCTCAGAGCAATATTAATTATTTGTATAGGAGCATTACTATACCGCCTCGCAAAACCTTTCGGTTGGATTGGCATGATAACCGGATGTATTGTTGTCGCCGAATTAGGAAAAGGTCTTGGCACTCGACCTCAGATTTGGACGTATGGCAGCATGGCCGTCCTTGTTCTAATCTTTGGTTCGTCAGTGCTAATAAATCGTACCAACCTTAGTAGGGTTAGGGTAGGGTGGGGGATGCTACCAGCAGCTCTGCTGTTCCCTTTTTTTTCGCTTTGGGTAAACATCCACGGTGGTTGGATAGCTGGAGTGGTATTTCTCTTGGGTTTAGCTGGTCATGCCATTCTATTCAATGCACCGAAGAGAGAGATTTTATTTAGATCCAGCTGGGCGATTTCAGCATTATTGGGAACTTTAATTAACCCCTACGGCACCGAAGTCTATAAATACTTGCTTAATGAATTTAGCAGAAATCATCCAATTACCGAGTGGCAACCCATAACTGTTAATTTAAGTGAGCATTTGCCATTTTTGCTTCTTACAATACTTTTTGTAATTTTACATCTGTACCTGTTCAAGAAAAATTTGCATCGACTGACTCTATACTCTCCGAGTACTGCTCCGCTAAGTTTAGCCGCATTTTTTGCTATTATTTTGGCTTGGCAAGCTCAACGACATACTCCCTTAGCTGCCTTACTACTTTTTGTACCGATAGCTAGCGGCTTAACTGGCATTGTCGATTCATTTCCGAAAACTTTTTTTTCTAAGCAGTCAGTTTCGATTTTAAAGATTAGTTTAGTAGCCTTTACACTTTATAAAATTGTTAATGCAGTGTTGTTATTCTCAGTACACTCTGGTCAGTTGTTCTATTTTAATGATGAATATCCAGAAGAGGCACTGAAACACACCAAGCAGTTAATGACTTCAGGAAAAATGGCAGTACCTCTTGAGTGGGGTGGCTATGTATTGGCTTTAGCTGGTCCAAATATTAAAATTTCTCTTGATGGTAGGTTCGCAACTCTCTATCCAGAATCAATAGTTGAGGGAAATTTTGCTCTCTATAACGGGGCAACTGGTTGGGAAGAATACATTCAAAAATTTAAGCCTGACGTCATTCTAGCACCAAACTATCTTCCACATCTGGAAAAAAGCGACAAATGGACAGTAAGTTACCGAGACAAAATTTCCACGGTCTATCTTGCGACTGATTCTTTATCCACTGACTCTTTATCTACTGACTCTTTATCTACTGGCTATGTCCCCAAGAAAGCTTTTAGTCTAGAAAACTCGCCTACCATGACCTTCTCGCATTCGCATTTTCCTCTCAACGAAACTGGAAGACTCGTAATTTTTTCTCCCTAGAGAGAGGGCTCTGTCCTTACAAAAAGAGCCCTGAACGTAAACTCTGAAATAAGTTTTTCTTACTATTACTAGCCTCGTCGTACATAATGCCTTTTTATGTACGACGAGATTGTAAAACCTCGAGAGAAGATATTAGGTGCTAAGTATTAAGTATTAAGTATTCGGCTTAATTTAACTCTTAACGAATAGTTTGATTACACAATCCTTTAACGCTACCGATGCACCGTCCGGCATCTTCTACTTTAGCACAACTTTTTTTGTTCAAAGTGAAAAATATCGCAGGTTTACCAGAGCTTTTAATAGCTTTGCGTCTGAGGCTAGATGTACTCATAGTACAACGGTACCTACCTCCACTGTGGCCATGCGCCACCGCCCACGGACAAGATCCGATTGTTGTTCCTTTAGAATCTAATATTTTAGCACCTTTAGTTGAGCCAATTCTTGCATTCAAAATTAAAGTAGGCTCCTTTCGAAAACCGACTATTGGGGCCGGATAAGTACGGCCACCGGCTCTCATTGGAGCTGAATGCTTGTAAATAAATGAACGACCTTTTTTTACATCTAAAATGCGCTCACAACCGCGTTTTACAAGCTCTTTATACTCACCTTTACCTACCTGTTCTGCTCGATTTAAGCTAAGTGACTTAGCACCACTACTATCACTCTCTTGTGCGTAAACTAAAGAGCCCGGAAGTTTTACGGCAAAAAGTAATACAAAACATGTAATGATGTTGGTTTTTTTCATTCTTCATCCTCTCTATTTTAGCTAAAATAGCCACTTATTAATCTAGTAGTTAGCATAATCTCGCCGCTGATTATGCCTAGTGAAATACTCTAACTGCAATAAATTAAATGTTTTTATCCGAAGATTAACCAAAATACTTATTTTTCTCTCATTCTCGCTTTTACAACTTAGTTGCGCTAAGCTCCTTACAGAGAAGGCATCTAATTCTAATAATATTCCACCCTGCACTTAGAATTTTAATAATGATGTTTAAATAATCAGGTTTTGGGCGAATTTATTTTACCAAATTTTACAGGCATAATGAGGCGTTTCCTTAAAAACCATACCATACAGTTACAGTCCGAGTTATCAAAAAAACTCGGTGAGTGTAACAGTCATTGTGCTTGTGATGGTTCGGGTAATAATCTAGTCGCTGTGGATCAGTCTGACCGAATTGGAATCATTGTTTCTTTGTTATGCCTTTTTCACTGCGCTGCTCCAGCTATTTGCGCATCTTTTCTGCCAGCTCTAATTGAGGTAAACGGATTACTAGCAAAAGAGTCAGCCGAAGCTTTAGTTCATTTTTTTTTAGCACCATTAGTGATTTTTACAGCTCTCGTAAGTGCTAAGGCAATTCATCGAAAATGTGCTGAGCATTGCCTATGTAAGCTAGCTTTTATAACTGGAGCTGCTCTAATTTTTTTAACTGTTGTGTTAGAATGCCTTGGAATAGCCGACAACCTCAAGATTACGGTGGGTAGTGTAATCTTGAGCACTACAACACTAGAATCGGTCTTAACTGTATCAGCAGGAGTAATTTTAGTTTGTGCCCACCTTCACAGGATTTTTTATCCTTCAAACACAACTATTCCTACCAGTAAATATCAGGCAGTAAATATCAAAAATTAGCTAGTTAAATAGAGCGCTATTAACTGGCTTGCAAAAAGTATCACTAGCTGATATCCACGTGGTCGTTCCTAGGGGAGGCTACCAGCCTGAGATGCGAGTATAATTGCTACGCGAACCCTTATTTTTTAAACCTGATTCGGATAATGCCGACGTAGGAAAGGGGCCATAAAATATATGAAATTTTCCATTACTAAGATTTTAGTAGTTAGATCAGTTTTTTTAGCACAACTCTTTTCAACATTTTTTTTCTCTCAATTACTTTTTGTCAGTGAATCGTTTTTTTCATTATTATTCGTCTCTTCACTCGAGTTTTTTTTAGGAACGAAAAATTTACAAGCTGAACAACAGGACAACAATGTTGAGAATAATAGTTCCTCAAATACTTTAATCACAGTGCGTGGATATTCTCTTCCAACTACCTTACAAAAAGTTCCTGGAAGCACTTCAATTATATCGCAAGATAATCTTGTGCAGAGTGGCTCTGACTTTTTTCAACAACAAATTCTTACTCTACCAAATCTAAACTGGGCCGGAGGAACATCTCGACCTCGCTACTTTCAAATCAGAGGAACAGGTGACACTGAACAGTATGAAGGTGCTCCAAATTCATCCGTAGCAGTTATATTAGATGAGGTGGATGTTACTGGTGTTGGAGCGGCTCTTACATTATTTGATATTGAACAGCTCGAATTACATCGAGGTCCTCAGCCGATAAGATTTGGTTCAAGTGCACTGGCAGGTGCTCTTAATTTAACCTCGGCAGAACCTACCTCTAAGTACACCGGTACGGGCTTAATATCAGTGGGAAATGATAACCTCATTCAAGGTGGTGGAGCCCTTGGAGGAGCTGTTTCACAAGAAGCACAATTTAGAATAAGCGCATTTGGACACAAACAGGATGGGTTTCGACACAATGAATTTTTGAACAGTAATTCAACAAATGATAGAGATGAATTTACTGGCCGCGCTAAACTAAAGATAACTCCATGGGACAACTTTAATTCTTTGACTTTATCGGTAATTTCAGCAGACCTTAATAACGGTTTTGATGCGTTTAGCGTGCAAAACAAATTCATAACACAATCAGATCGTCCAGGAGAAGATGAACAAAGATTTAGACTTGTATCATTAACGGGTAAATTTAGCGTTGATGATAGTACAGAGCTCCTCTCAGTTACGAGTTACTATCAATCCAAATTAAACTATTCTTTTGATGGTGACTGGGGTAACAACCCTTTCTGGGCACCATTTACTCCTTATGATTTTTTTTCTTCAACAAATAGATCACGTGAAGTGTTAGCTCAACAAGTACGCACAGTCACTAAAATACCAACATTTAACGGTAGCCTTAGTTGGATGAACGGCATCTTTATTCAAGACTTAAGTGAAAATACAGCAACAAGGGAGTTTTCTGATAATGAACAATACGACTCATTAGATGAATACTATGACGCTACCACTGCTGCAGTTTTTTCTAACATATCAGCGCCCGTTTCTTCACAAGTAACACTATCAATTGGCGGACGAATTGAAAGAAGACTAACGGATTATAAAGATTCTCGAGATAGTCTATTTACACCAGCAGATACTATGACAGGTGGATTAGTTTCCGCCCAATATCATTGGACAGAAAATTCCCATTTATACGGGCTTATAAGCCGAGGCTTTAGAGGTGGTGGATTTAATTCAGGACCTAACGTGCCGCTAAATTTCAAAGAATACACATCAGAAAATCTTATAAATTATGAGATTGGAGTAAAGAGCTACCTATTGGAACGAAAAGTAAATCACTCACTCTCGTTGTTTACTCAGGCTCGACGTGATCAACAAATTGGTTTATCGATCCAAGATGATCCGTCTGACCCTTTATCATTCACTTATATCACCGAAAATGCCGCTAAAGGGCGCACTTATGGTTTAGAAAACGAGATAGACTATACAGTCACAGAAAGATTGAACTTAAACACTACGCTCGGTTTACTAGACACAGAGCTTACCGAAGTTGATCCGCTCCTAGCAACGCTCGAAGGGCGAGCCCAAGCTCATGCGCCTCGATGGCAGTATAGTGCTTCAACCAGTTATAAATTTACCGATAACATCACTGGGAGCTTAGGGATAGCTGGTCGAGGGTCATTTTATTTCGGTGATTCTCATAATTCGAAATCATCCCCATATCATCTGATAAACGCCAATATCGCGTATAAATGGGGCACTTGGACAGCTCAAATTTGGGGAAGAAATTTAACTGATGAACAATATGCAGTTAGAGGATTCTTTTTTGGTAATGAGCCTCCAGATTTTTCGAATAAAAAATATGTGCAGCTTGGTGATCCGCTCACAACTGGCGTTACTATCATTTATAATTTTTAGATATGTTAACGGTTGAGATATGCGGCACTCTTATCGCTCTTGGTTACGTTTTGCTTACTATTTGGGAAGATAGTCGATGTTGGTACCTCGCCATCGTAAGTGCAATAATTTTTTCTTATATTTTTTTTCAAGCTGAGCTTTACTTTGAGTCCATCCTTCAATGGATCTTTGTAATACTATCAATACGGGGTCTGCTTTTATGGGGTAATGGTAAAAATCAAGAAAAACTACAGTCTCAAAAATCATTATCTCCTAAATGGATGTCTTCCAAAGAGCGTATAATTCATTTTATTGCCTGTATTATAGGAACCTTTAGTCTTGTCGCTATAGCCTCTTTCACATCACTCTCACTCTCACTTTCACCAGTCATAATTTACCTAGATGCGTTTATTACTGCTGGTAGTATTGTGGCTACCATTCAAGCAACTAAGAAGGCTACTGAAAGTTGGCTATCATGGATCTGCGTAAACTGCCTAGCCAGTGGGCTATACATCCATAAAAACCTTTATATTACCGCTTTTTTATACGGTGTTTATACCTTGCTCGCAGTTTATGGATTTAATAAATGGCGACAAAAACAGCGACTGTGACTATGCCTGTGACTATGACTGTGACTGTGCCTGTGACTGTGAGTATGACTGTGCCTGTTCTCAGAAACTATTTCTGGAAATATCGAGCAAAGTCGTTCGCGCCGTTCCTCTGCAACATCCATCGACTCCAATTATCGTATGCACGCCATAGCTCGTCACGACGTGCTTCAAGGGTGCGCCGTTCCTTCTCGAGCTTTAGTTTATCTGGAAGATTACCAGCTGAACGAGCCTGCTTTTATCATCTTGGCTCATAAGAGAGCTTCAACATACGGAACCACTCTGTGGTGCACTCCCATTGCGGATGCAAGGTTGAGAACTTTGGTAGCTGTTGTCTTCTTAGTCGCTATCGCCCTCTTAAGGGCATCAAATCCGATGCGGGGAGAGATTATGACTTTAAGGGTTAGCGCATCCATGATAGTTCGCTCAATCGTTGTAATTGAATAGCCACCGTGAGACGCAAATCCCCCCTTCCGCATCGAGTCGCGTGCTCGATCAAGAAGTTGCGAGAAAGCTCTGAGAGACAAGACCCAAAGCACTCTATCTGCATGAGATCGAACGAGCATTAGATACAACCAAGAAACAACGATAGCAAGTCAAGGTGATAAGAGAGCTTGATGTAGCAATCAAAGACTATCGAGACGTTCTAGTTATTATTGTGGAGCAGTAAGTGCCGTATCTATTGAATGAGCGACTACCCTTACAGAAGAGGGATAGCGTATGGCCCTACTAAAGTTCAAACAGTTCCACAAACGAGAAGCCAACATCCATGAGAGCACACAAACGCCATCATCTCTCTCCAAGCTGTACGACATCAACCAAGACGGCATGGAGATCCACATCAACATCGTTCTTACCAAACATGAGCAGCACCTTCAGGTCGTGTGCAGTTTCTATATCGAGTAGCTGACGAATTGGCTGCTATAGAGAAGGCTCTGAAGCAGTAGCAATCCCAAGACCGAGGACATATGTCACTGGGTAGATTACCCGTTGAAAACTAGTGCTGCCTGTGGTCTGATACCGACTGTTCCGACCTTCTTTTACCAATTAGACAAACGTTTCTTTATTGGAGAGGCGCATGGGACTAAATCCAGCTACCGAGCAATGGGTGTCAGTCGAGCAGATTGCTCAACATCTGAATGTCAAAGCCTTCACCATCTACAAATGGCTTGAGCGAAAGGATATGCCTGCACACAAGGTGGGTCGGAAGGCTCTCTGGAGGTTTAGAACCTCGGAAGTTGACAAATGGGTCGAGTCTCTGGAAGAGCCGGCATGAATTACAGTGCGGACGAGCAGGAGTAAAGCTTGGGTAGCAATTTAGCCATAAACCGGTATGCGCAGTTGGGAGAGGAGTCTTATGACACCAATCTCATTACTGGCGCCCTGTTATGGGCTGACATGCGCAAGCTCGCCCAGCTTATCTGCAGCGGTCATACGCCTGCAGCAATCAGATCGCTTGTGGTAGAAACCAACTTGCTGCAACGAAGCAGGCCAAAAACTTCATTAAATATCTATTCATACTTGTCTAAGCGTCTTTCAATCTCCCCTCCATCTCTTATTCGTTTGATAGCTGACGGTAATAGCATCGTTTCGAGACAAGCAGCTCTTCTCGCAGCGATGCTATCAAGTCGATTTCTTAGGGAGTTTTTTGGCACTGTAGTTTGCGATCGCCTTGAGAGCTTTAACCCCTCGCTGGCTTCACTGTTTTGGGAAGACTACTGGAGCTCTTGTGTTGCAAACGACCCCTCACTTCATTCGGTCAGACAAAAGACAGTCAACAAAATCAGATCCAATCTGCTCAAAGTTCTAGTTGAAGTAGATGTCCTCGAATCTCCAAAGGCAAAGGCGTTAAAGGCTGTTCGATTTTATCCACAAGTCACAGCACTTTTGAAGTCGTCAGAGCTTATGTGGTTAAAACCCTATATTAGAAGCTTTGTAAGGTAAGAGTATGGATGCAAAGCTTGAATTACTTAAAACTCGACTCAATAAAATCCGGGAGAAGATCTCCTCCCCTGCATTTCTTTCCAACGAAGGCATCGGAAACGAGATTGGATTCTATATCTTCGACTATGCGCCACAGTTCGAGTTGACCGCTACAGGGTAAGATGTCAAACGAAGAGAAGCGTCTCGATGCCCAAATCGACACCGCCAGCACACCTGCTGAGCGAAATAGATTCAAGAAGGAACTTGAGAAGCTTAAGAAAAAGCAGGTTGAACTTAAGGCTTTTGACGAGCTTTTGCACCATTATGCCGACAAGCGCATCAGCCTCGACCTCGATGATGGGGTGAAGGTGAATTATGGCAAGTTTGGGGCGCTGCTGGCTGAGGTAAAACAAGTTACTGGAGGCAGCGAAGAATGAGTAAAGAGATCACCGTCCCAAGCAAAGGCCAGGTAATCCTCTATCAAACGCAGGACGACCAAACTCGTATTGAGGTGCTTCTTGAACAGGAAACGGTTTGGCTTACGCAGGGACAGATGGCTGAGTTATTTCAGACCACAGTTCCGAACGTGAGCATGCACATTCGAAACCTCTTTCAGGAAGGTGAATTAACCAAAGATTCAGTTGTTAAGGAATTCTTAACAACTGCTGCTGACGGCAAAGCGTATAAGACCAATTATTACAATTTAGATGTAATAATATCAGTAGGTTATAGAGTTAAGTCGCTTCGGGGGACTCAGTTTAGAATATGGGCCACACAGCGCCTTAGAGAATTCTTGGTTAAGGGCTTTATTCTGGATGATGAAAGGCTATCTGAAGGTAAAACAGAACCTCGTTACTTCGATGAGCTGATTACCCGCATCCGGGCGATCAGAGCTTCTGAGAAAAACTTTTATCGCAAGGTTCAAGATATCTACGCCACCAGCATCGATTACGATCCAACGCAGCCGATTACCCAAGAATTTTTTGCTACCGTACAAAACAAAATGCATTGGGCAGCCCACGGTAAGACTGCTGCAGAGGTTATTGCGCAGCGTGCCGACGCTTCAAAGCCGAACATGGGATTAACCGCTTGGAAGGGTAAAGCACTCACCAAGAACGACACTATGGTTGCTAAAAATTATCTCTCGCAAGATGAACTTGAAGTACTGAATCTCCTCGTGTCTCAGTATCTCGACTTTGCAGAGTTACAAGCTAGAGCTAAAAAGCCGATGTACATGAAAGATTGGGCAGCAAAGCTCCATGATTTTCTGAAAGTCAACGATCGAGAGATCTTAAAGGATGCGGGGCGAATTTCTCGTACCATGGCGGAGGAGTTAGTCACAAAGGAGTTTGAGAAATATCAATCCCGCCTCTCTCTTCAAGACAATAACCCGCTTCATCCAGATTTGGAGGCTCAGCTAAGCAGGCGACCAAAGTTAAAAGCGCCAGAACCTTCTCAGAAAGAGAAGGCCAGCCGGAAAACGAAGCCAAAAGACAAGAAATATGAGTGACGAAAGATTACACAGTGCATTGCTAAGCAAGTTCCAAGAGTGTCGTATCGTCTTTTGGTACGACGATTCCGGAGCGTTTGAGAATCAGCTGCCCGACCTCCAGGCGGATGATATTCAGCTGCTAAATCTTGCTCAGCTTGGTAGGTTTGAAGCAAAGCTCATAATTGAAGTTCTTCATCCTACATCAAAGTTCTTGATATATGCGCCGCATAACAGACCACCAAACGATGAAGATGTTCTCTTGGATCTGTATTTCTATAGCGGGCACTTCCGTGCAGATTCGGCTGAGATGACCAGAGACGAGTTGGGGCTTCAAGAGATCAGCACCACAGAGTTCATAAAGGAACGACTCCCGTTCTTCACCGCCACACGAAAGGGCAAATTGAAGCCTCTTCTCGATGGCAGCGAAGATGACGCAGCTCTTGGGGCTAGGATGATTCAAGTTGTGCTTGGAGCAAGGGGTTCTTCATGCTCAGATCTGCTTCTAGCTTTATTTGAAGCCTCTAGGGCTCAAGAGATTGATGAACCCAAAGAACTTGCTGAACTGAAGAAGTTCGGTCTTGATTCGTTATTGTGGAGCCGAATTGAAGATGAATTTGGCTACACAGCACAGAAGAGAGATATTGCTTCTCTACTTTTATCGCTAGTTTCAACAGAGATATTTTTTAGTATCGGCTCGAGTCTTCCTGCCGCAATTAGGCCTTTTGCAGTAACTGCACCCCATAAGGCAAGCCATTGTTCAGTATTCCTAACTTCATGGAGAGATAGCGGTAAGTATAAAGTCACCTATCATTGGCACCTAGAACGGCTTGAGCAGGAGCTCAAATTAAAGGAGCTGCTAGAGCCGCTACCTGCAAGCCAGCTTGTTAAAATTCAAACCTCCGAGTCTGTTGAGCGAATTCTGCTCGCTAAGTGTCGAGAACTGGTTTCAGATCTTTCGACAAAGAAAGATTTAGACGAGGCAGATGCCATAATAGCAAGTCGTCGCCATTCGCACTGGCTAATCCAAAAGCCCAAGTATGCTGCAGCGTATCAAGCAATGAATGCTGCGCTGGGTCTTATTCGACTAAAAGATGAGTATCCAAACGGCTTCAGTGCTTTCGATTCCAAGTCATTTATTGACCTCTACACCAAAGAGCTCTATCACTTTGATGAAGGGTATCGGCTGTACTACCAGTATCTTGCCGCCGATGACGTTGCCGGCACCCTCGTACCTCTTACGGCGAAAATAGAAGATCTTTATACGGGCTGGTTCTTACCCACACTAGCCTCGGCTTGGACTCCATTCGTGGAGAACTCACTTCTTAATTCGTGGGAAATTCCGGGAATCGTCAATCAGCGTAATTTCTACAGAAGAGTTGTCCAACCACTTCTGAGCTCGAATCAAAAGCCTAGGGTCGCTGTTATCATAAGTGATGCTCTCCGCTATGAAGTTGCGAAGGAACTAACCGCCCAGATCAACAAGCGAGATAATACACAGGCCGAAATAAGCACTCTCTTGAGTGTTCTTCCAAGCCATACTGCGCTTGGAATGGCAGCACTGCTCCCGCACGACCATCTCGAATACGATAATAGCGGCAACGTGCTCGTCGATGGAAAGAGCGCACAGGGATTTAGTAATAGAGACCAGATCCTACAAACAAATGGTGGCCTTGCTCTGTCTGCTGAAGATGTAAAGACGCAACCCCGTGATAAACTGAGAGACAGAATCGGTGACGCATCCTTAGTTTACATCTATCACAATCGAATTGATGATACTGGGGACAAAGCAAATTCTGAAAAGGAGATATTCTCTGCCGTAGCTGAGACGCTACAAGAGCTTGACTCTCTGATCGGCAAGGTCGTAAACAGCTTAAATTGTAGTGTCGCTCTCATCACAGCCGACCATGGATTTATCTTTACCTATGGCGAATTGGTTGAAACTGACCGATCTGAGCTAAATATTCTTTCAGGCAACCCAATCATTGAAAAGAAGCGTTATGTAGTGGGAAGCTCTTTGCAAATAAACGATCGCTGCTGGCGCACTAACACCTCAATTACAGTTGGTAGCAAAACCCCTCTCGACGTTCTCGTTCCTCGAGGGGTAAATCGTTTCCATTTTAAAGGGGGTGCCCGCTACTTTCACGGCGGTGCCATGCCACAAGAGATTGTTGTGCCGGTGATTACGTGCAGACGTCATAGGGATAAGGCTGCAGAGGCTACAAAGACCAGTAAGATCGATGTCATCTTGCTTAGCCAGATAAGCACAATCACCTCACCACGGCAGACACTCAAGTTCATTCAGACAGAGCTCACCTCCGACAAACTATTACCTCGAAGAGTCTATGTCGGCTTCTACGATGACGACTTCGAGCCTGTCAGTGATGTGCATCGTCTTGTATTCGATGCGACAAACGAGACCGCAGGTCGACGAGAACAACCAGTAACATTCGCATTTAAGGCGATTAAGTTTGATCAAGGGAAAGACTATTTCTTGCGAATTGTCGATCAAGACTCCGACATTGAATTGGCTAGACAATCGGTGAGGATAAAGATCTTGATCGCAGATGAGTTTATTTGATTTAGGAGAGGACTATGGCCAACCTCGCACAAGATAATTCTAATGATTCATTAGACCAGTTGGTCGCTCAGGCTTTTCCTGGGCGGGTCGTAAGAAAAGACCTCACCAAGCTCATTAAAGAAGGTGCGAATGTCCCAGTATTTGTTCTTGAGTATCTACTTGGGATGTACTGCGCCGACTCAGACCCTACTACCATTAGCGAAGGTATTGAGCGAGTGAAGGCGATACTTGCAGAGAACTATGTCAGACCCGACGAAGCTGAGAAGGTAAAGAGTAAGATTCGTGAAAAACTAGAATATAAAATCATCGATAAAGTCTCAGCGAAGCTAAACGAGAAAAAGGATCTTTATGAGGCCGCGTTCTCGAATCTCGGTCTCACGGGAGTTGAGGTTAGCTCTGTTGTAATTAAGCAACACGAAAAGCTTCTCGCCGGGGGTATCTGGTGCATCGTCACCTTAACCTACTTCTATGACGAGGAGAAAAAGTCCTCTCCATTCGTGATTAAAGAGCTTAAGCCCATTCAGATGTCGAATGTCGATTTTAATGAGTATTCAACGGGACGCAGCAAGTTTACCGAGGAACAATGGATAGATCTGCTCATCAGATCTATTGGAATTGAACCCTCAACGATCGAAGCCAGAACTAAGTGGCATCTCCTTGCGAGAATGGTACCTCTCGCTGAATCAAGGGTAAACTTGGTTGAACTTGGGCCCCGTAGTACCGGTAAGAGTCACATCTACAAGGAGTTTAGTCCCAATTCCATTCTGGTATCAGGTGGCCAAACCTCAACACCGAACCTCTTTTATAACCTAACCACTCGTAGAGTCGGACTGGTCGGTATGTGGGATACGGTCGCCTTCGACGAGGTTGCTGGTATTAATCTGAAGGATCAGGACGCAGTTCAGATAATGAAAGACTATATGGCCTCTGGCTCGTTTGTTCGGGGGCGAGAGCAGATTGAGGCGAATGCATCGATGGTCTTTCTTGGTAACATTAATGAGAGTGTTGAGATGTTGGTCAAGACCAGCCATCTCTTCTCACCGTTTCCAATCAACATGATCGATACGGCTTTCCTCGACCGCTTTCATTGTTACATACCAGGGTGGGAGGTGCCTAAGTTCAATCCAACGAACTTCACAAACCGATATGGCTTTATCGTGGATTACCTAGCAGAAACACTTCGAGAGCTAAGGAAGAGAAATTTCTCTGATGCTATCGATAAGTATTTCAAACTTGGCAAAGATATCAACCAGCGAGACGCTATCGGCATCCGTAGAATGACCAGCGGACTGCTGAAGCTGCTCTATCCCAATGGAGAATATAACAAGGCAGCAGTTGAGAAGTGCCTTCGCTATTCATTGGAAGCTCGTAGAAGAGTTAAGGAGCAGCTCAAGAAGCTCGGAGGAATGGAGTTCTACGCTGTTCATTTTAGCTACCTCGATTCCGAAACTATGTCTGAACAGTTTGTAAGCCTGCCTGAGCAAGGTGGTGGCAAACTCATTCCAGAAGGGCCACTTACTCCAGGACATCTTCATACAGTCGGTAGAGTGGGCAATGGGAACCTCGCTCTCTATCGCTTGGAGACACAGAAGATATCTGGAAGCGGCAAGTTCAACGCCTCTGGGCTAGGCTCGTCTAGCTCGGCAAAGGAATGTGTTCGTATCGGCTCAGAGTATTTCAAAGCCAATATAAAGAATGTGACTTCAACGATTCATGCAGGTGAGTTTGATTACCACGTGCATGTTGTTGATCTGCAAGGTGCAGGCCCAACTCAAGAGTTGAGCCTTGTGACCTTTATCTCGCTCTGTAGTGTTCTCTTAGGCAAGCCTGTCCAAGACCAGATGGTGATTCTTGGGCAGATGAGCCTCGGAGGAGCCGTTGAAAAGGTAACGAACCTTGCTGATTGCCTACAGGCTGCTCATGAAGGGGGAGCAAAGAGAGTTCTTCTCCCCATGTCGAGTGCGGGTGACTTGCAGAATGTTCCGCCTGAGTTGTTCGCAACGTTTCAGACTTCTTTCTATAGCTCGCCGGTTGATGCAGTGTTTAAGGCGCTGGGGGTGGTGTAAGATGGCGATACCTGACTATGAAACCCTCATGCTTCCCGTGCTACAGTATGTTGCAGACGGCAAGGAGCACCCATTAAAGGAGATTACTGCCCATATGGCAGAGTCTTTTAAGCTCACCGCCGAAGAGCGAGAGCAAAGACTTCCAAGCCGGCAATCAACTTATATTCAGAACAGAACTGGATGGGCGAAGACCTACCTCAAGAAAGCTGGGCTTCTCGCTTCACCTAAGCGAGGGCTGATTCAAATTACCGATCGAGGTCGAGAGGTCCTCTCAAAGAACCCTCAGCGAATCGATGGGGCCTTCTTAGAGCAGTTCCCTTAGTTCAATGGCTTTCGAGCACGGTCAGCCTCGCAGCAGGAGAGCCAGAGTGTCGAAGTAGAGTCTATTGACCGACAAACACCAGAAGAGACCATCGAGCGCAGCTATCTGGCGCTTCGTTGTCAGCTTGCTGATGAATTGCTAGAGCAAATCAAGGGCTGTTCGTCTGATTTCTTCGAGCGTCTCGTCGTAGATGTGATCGTGGCGATGGGCTACGGGGGCACTCAGCGAGATGCAGCTCGTGCTACTCAGAGATCAAATGACGGTGGTATCGACGGAATCATCAAACAAGATCGCCTTGGACTTGATACTATCTACATCCAAGCGAAGAAGTGGGATGAAAGCCGACCGATTCATCGACCAGAGATTCAAAAATTTGCCGGCGCTCTGCAGGGTGTAAGAGCAAGGAAAGGAATCTTCATCACGACATCATCGTTTTCAGATGGGGCTCGTGAGTACGTCGCAAACATAGACAGTAAGATCGTTCTTATTGATGGAACTGAGCTTGCGCAGTTGATGATTGACCATGGCATCGGAGTTACTCCGCATCAGACGTATGAGATTAAGAGGTTGGATAGTGATTATTTCTTAACTGATTAAGCCCGAGATGAAATTAACTCACGTATCCATTAGAAACTTTCGATCGATTAAGGAGCTTGATTTTTCGTTTCCTGAAAGTGGAGTTTTATTCCTTGTAGGGTCCAACAATGGAGGTAAGTCAAACATCATCCGAGCGATCAATTCTATCTGTGGAGAAGCATGGTTCGGCCCTGACAAGATGCAGGACTTCGACTAGTACCAAAGAGATCAACGCCTGGAGGTCAAGATAACCTTACAATTCGATGACGGGTGTTCGGCGGTTCTGTCGTCAAACGAACAGTGGCCTAAGCTGCTCGATAGACGTGGAAACAAGATATATAAACCAAATATCAAGGAGCTTTTTCCGTGTGACGACAGACAATGGTGCGCCTCCCTGTCTTTCCCTTCTCTAGCTTAATAAGAATATATTTCTCACCGTTAATGGTGGTTTCAGAGATGTGCTTCCACTTGAGGTTCTTGGTCTATGTGCCATGCCGCAAGCCTGTATTCGCCAGAAATAGTACGTAATCTCACATCAACTCTCGAATCATGAGCATCTGGTTCTTAACGCCGCCCCGAGGGCTGTCTTTGGTTGTGAGCTTTACGTACTCAGGCATGAACCTGTAGAGCTTTTGATACTCATGAAGCTCAAAGTACGGTCGCCTTTCCCCTTTCTTCCCGTCGTTTCGGAACGAGATAGCTTGCGACTGGTGCATCCAGCCCTTCTCGATAGCGGTCTTGAAAACCTTGGTCAGAGCTACACTGGCGAGATTGACCGTTGATTGCTTTGCCTTTCGACCTAGTTTGCGGGTGCGCTCTTGGTCGTACTCGACGAGGTCTTGATAGGTGATGTTGCCAATATACTTGTTTCCAAAGACCACCTTAAATCGGTTGGTAACGCGGATGTAGTCTTCGTAGGTCTTCTTACCAGTGCCAGCATCGATATCAGCCTGAAGCTGCTTTGTGACGTAGTCAGCGACGTATAAGAACCGTTTCGTGTCGATGTCGATGTTGTTCTTGATTGGCTCTACTCGCACATCGAACTGCCGTTGAGCGACTTTCTTTGCTTTTTCGAGGTCGGCCACCTTGGTGCTAAACTTCTTCCATTTACCCGTCTTTGGGTTCTTGATCACGCTATAAAGTAGTACACGCTATAAAGTGTGCTCCACACCCGCACTGCCTAAAGAGACTGTCACGCTTAACCATCTTATTTGTCCGAGAGACTGTTTAAGCGCAAGTTCGTTTAAGCAGTAAAAGCAGGCAACAATCTCGCAATGAAAAGATTTTTTCGTCTAGGTAGAAATTATCCTAGTCTTGCAAGTAACATTCTCGACTAGATAAATACGATCTTTTCTAAAATTGATGCAAACAACTGCCCCGCTATCGCTAGCACTTTCTTGAAAAAGCGACTATTTCACCATAAACAAACTAATAATTGTTGGAGCCTAATAGGCTACCATACCAATTGAACGTCTGGTCTATTGAGTGTTTTACTGAAAACGGTCCATCAATCTGATTTATTGCCCCCTGACCTAATTTACGGCTCAATTCACGGTCTACTATCAGACGAGTTATAGCTTCTTTTAGAGCCGACACACTCCTAGGTGCGACTACAAGACCACTCTGTCCATCTTTAACCAATTCAGGAAGACCACCCACCGCTGTAACTATAGGAGGAACTCCCCTCGCCATAGCTTCGATTACAGCCTTTGGTAATCCCTCACGATCTATTGAAGGCATGGCAAAGATATCAGACATTCCGATTACAGATGAGACGTCTTTCCTGAAACCAAGTGAGTGGATCCGAGTATTAAGCCGTTCAGAATTTAGGAGTTTTTTCATTTCCCGATCGCGGATTTCGCCAACTAGAACCAAATGAGCGTTTAACTCAGGGTCGATATCAAGAAAAGATCGAATTAAATAAGAACCACCTTTAACTGGCCTAAAATTTGCGGCACACGTTATGATAGATGACGTTGGTGAAATGCCAAACGTTGCACGATCTATTGCTTCACTCGTATACCATCCCCTCTCATGACCTTTATGAATAGTAATTAGCTTAGCAGGTGCTACTTTAAGAGACAGGAGATAATTCTCAACTGCTTTTGAAACACAGACAACACCGTTTAAACGTGGGCTGAGATACGTTAGCCAACTTAGCGGATCAAACCTACTTAAATGACCAACAGTGCCTCGGTAAGCTACGCACTTAACTTGCAACCCTAGAGCGGCAATTAACCCGTTAGATAAAGCGCGGTTACTGAAAAAATGAACTATATCAAATGCAGGCATAATAGCCCGCATTCTCAAAATAACAGAAGGTTCTATCCGACTCTTTATAGCTAAATGATTTATAACTACTCCACCATGCTTTAGGCGCTCTTGATGAGGCGAAGTAGGATTGCAATAAATCGTGACTTCCACCCCCTTCTCAGCTAAACCTAAGAATATATGTGACTCAGGTAAATCAATTTTATCAGAAATTACCAGAACTCTCATAACTATGACTATAATGTGCAGAGCTTTTTTAAAGCTTAACGGGAGTAGCTTGAGTGGTTACTGAAGAATTTTCGGAACTTTGGTCAGAGTAACTAACTAAACTACCTGAAGCCAGTTCCTTAGCCTCTTTATACAAACGTTCCGGATAATGTCGGATGTCCCAAACAAGACCGAGCCAGGACAATGCCTTAATTATATAGTGACTAATGTCAACTTCCCACCAATACATTCCTTGAGACTCAGACCCAGGATAGCGATGATGGTTATTGTGCCACCCCTCACCTAGTGTAATCAGTGAAACAAGGAAACTATTTCTACTTTCATCAGTTGTAACAAATCTTTTAGTTCCATGCAGATGGGCTACCGAATTTACACAAAAAGTGCCGTGATATAAAAAAACTGTACTTACAAAGAAACCCCATGTGAGCATCTGCAACCCATTAGTTCCAAGTTGTGGAAACCAAAAATTGAGGGCGAAACCAAGAAGGTAGGTAGATACAGCTAAAATAACCGGTGGAATATAGTAGAACTTATCTAAGAGAACCAATTCCTTAAATTTTGCTAGGTCTTTGACCAACTCCCATCTTGTTTCAACAAACTGAGAACTTAATACCCAGCCAACGTGTGCATAATATATTCCTGAAACTATAGGAGAGTGGACATCTTCCGGAGTGTCAGAATGCCTGTGATGATGACGATGATGGGAAGCCCACCAAATCGGGCCTTTTTGCGCTGAAGTAGCACCCAAAAAACCTAACAAGAACTGAAAGATTCTACTGGTTTTATATGTGCGATGTGAAAAGTACCTATGATATGCGCCTGTAATAGCGAACATTCTAACAAAGTATAACATAAAACATACTGCCACCGCAGTATAGCTTACTCCCGTGAAAACGGCCATGAGACAAGCTACATGAACCATCCAAAATAAAAACTGCTTAAATAAATTTGAGATAGCGAATTTGTCGCCTGGCTCCTTGTCGCCTATAAACATTGTACACCAATCTTATAAAAATTTGCTTCGTAATAGATCATAATACGAGTGTTACAGCTACTTCACAAGCTAACCTGTTCCCCGAACCCATACAAAGATGGTACACAGGTAAATAACAGAAAAAAAGGTGCAAGTTAGCAAGATTAAAGCATGACCAACTCAGGCACCAAGCGTTTTGAGGCAAAAGGCGTTTTTTAGAAACTAAGAGAAACATTATGGCGGCAAAAAAAATCACAATTATTCCCGGTGATGGTATAGGTCCTGAAGTAATGAGTGTCACACTAAAGGTTATAGCTGCAGCTGGTGTTAATCTTGAATACGAACATTGCATTGCTGGCGAAACAGCGTTTTCCAAAGGTATCACCTCTGGAGTTCCAACGGAAACAGTTGATTCTTTGGACAGAACTCGATTAGCTCTGAAAGGACCTCTGGCAACCCCTGTTGGTCACGGAGGTAAAAGTGCCAATGTAACTTTACGAAAACTTTTTGAAACTTTCGCAAACATCCGACCAGCAAAAGAACTGCCCGGAGTGCCTACACCATTTTCAGGTCGTGGTATTGACCTGGTCGTAGTGCGAGAAAATGTAGAAGACTTATACGCTTCAATTGAGTACATGCAAACCGCAACTGTGGCTCAGGGCTTAAAGCTAATTTCCCGCCTTGGATGTGAAAAAATAATTCGTACCGCTTTTGAGTATGCCCGTAGTGAAGGGCGCAAAAGTGTCCATTGCACTTCAAAAGCTAATATTATGAAGCTAACTGAAGGACTGTTTAAAAAAGTTTTTGAGGAGATTGCTCCGGAGTATCCTGACATAGTAGCTCACCATATAATCGTGGACAATCTTGCGCACCAGTTGGTTATTAAGCCCGAAGAATTTGAAGTAATAGTTGCTACAAATATGAACGGCGACATCATAAGCGATTTAACTTCAGGACTGATTGGTGGGCTTGGTTTTGCACCATCCGCAAATATCGGAGATGATGTAGCTATATTTGAAGCAGTGCACGGTTCAGCGCCTGATATAGCCGGCAAAGATATTGCTAACCCTACCGCTCTCATTTTAACCGCTACTCTTATGCTCAGGCATATAAGAGAGCTTGAGGCGGCTCGTACAATTGAAAATGCTCTATTATACGTTTTAGAACGAGGAGAAGTAACTACGCGAGACGTGCGCAAATCTGGAGCGAAGGTGGTAGGGACTTCAGAATTTGCTGACTGCGTAATTAAAGCTTTCGGTAAAATTCCAGACCGAGGAGCCGTTCTTAAACTCACTCCTTTTAGTATTCCTACCGTCGATGCAAAGTCTCTCAGTGAAAAAGCACCGAAGGGCGTGCTTGTGGGAGTAGATATATTCGTTGATTCTCTTCTTTCTCCTCAGGAACTTGGGACTAAGCTAGAATTGGCAGCATCAGATTCGCAGTTTTTTCTTAAAATGATGTCCAATCGAGGCACTCAGGTATACCCAACGATGGGCCCTGGCACCGCGTGCGTTGACCACTACCGATGTAGATTTATTTTAAGAGACAACAGTGACAATACTAGCGGTAAGACGGATGTGAGCGATGAGGCTATAACGAAGCTTCTTCATGCAATCAGCAGAGATACCGCGCTAGGCGGTGCAGGTATACGGTGGATGCATTTGGAGAAACTCATCACTTTAGACGGCGAAAAAGGCTATACGCTCGCTCAAGGTGAGTCTTAACTAAGGCGGAGTAAAACTAGGATATTTCATGGCAGCACAACATAATTTTCTTCCAATAGCGTTTTTAAAAGGGGAATATATTCCCTTTGAATCAGCAAAAGTTTCTATCGCCATGCATTCCCTACATTATGCGACAGCAGCCTTTGGTGGCCTTAGGGTGATTCCTGATCCATCTGAGCCAAATACCATGCTTTTTTTTCGATTGGATCGTCATGCGGAGAGGCTGTCACAGAGTGCGAAATTGCTTCACTATGACCTTGCTCCAGAACGAATTAGGGAAGTGCTAGAAGAAATAGTCAAAAGGAATAAATTACCCAAGTCGCTCTACTTAAGGCCTCTTGTACACTGCTCAAGTCTTGGTATTAGCCCAAGACTTCACGATATTGAAAAAGATTTTTTAGTCTATGGCCTAGAGTTAGGTGATTATCTATCGCCTTCTGGAGTGTCATGTCGCATTTCATCATGGGTTAGACAAGAAGACAGAAGTCTGCCATTAAGAGGCAAGATTACCAGTGCATACGTTACGTCATCACTTGCTAAAACTGAGGCTTATGAAAGTGGCTTTGATGAAGCAATACTAATGAATACTCAGGGCAAGGTAAGTGAAGCTTCTGCCATGAATATCTTCATTGTGCGACGAGATGAACTTATAACTCCTGGACCTGATCAAGATATTCTCGAGGGAATTACTCGTGATTCGGTGATGACTTTAGCAAGAGAACAAGGAATAAAGGTAACCGAGCGTGCTGTGGACAAATCTGAGTTGTTTATTGCAGATGAGGTTTTTTTAACTGGAACGGCTGCGCGCATCACACCGGTTAATCGCATAGAGGGTTATTCATTAAAAAGTGAGCGTCCTGTTACTAGTCGTCTATTGACTGAACTAGTTGCAGCTACTGAAGGAAGATCCTCTAAATATGAGAACTGGATCACTCGCTGTTGTATTAGTAATTAAGTTAAATATCTTTTAAGGCACAAGGATATGGTCAGTCGTTCTTATATAAACGATATTTTTAAAAAAATTACCGAACGCTATGAAAATCCAGTGCCCATAGGTGGGCGATGTGAGAGCTCAGTCTATTATAGGGTAGAAGACCTTACTGAGGACGACCTTAATGAGTGTGCTCGTTATGTTGCATTTAGGATCGATGAACTAATGGCTCCATTAGGCCCTGAACTGTTTTTAAAACTTCCTGGCGGTTTTAGTTTTTTTGCTGAGCGACTTTGCGCTATTTTCACTGAAATAAGTAATGCAAAGTCAGAAATTCCGTTGGAATACTACATTGAGGCCAAGCTTTCAAATGGTCATGGTGAAAAATATAAGGGCAAGAGAGCTGTGTTAGTGACTGATGTAATCACAACTGCTCGGTCTAGTTTAGAGGCTCATACGAAGGCAACCCTCCGTGGCATTAACGTTTTGTGTTGGGCGACTCTTATTGACAGAACATTTGGTCCTGGTCCTGTGCCTGTGACTTCTGCTTTTACCGGGGAGCCGGTGCGTATGTTAGTTCTTTAGGTGTTGAATTGTTTTATTTTTGAAATTTTTCTAAATCTAATTAATTTACACAACAGCTTTGCTTATTATCAAATCGCCTACGTTGGCATCTAAGGTGCCACGTCCTCCAAAAGGAATAGTAGCATTCATTTCAACATGTCCAAAGGGTAGACCGATAACCATGGGAACTTTTAATGGTGCAAGTCTTTCGATAACTACATCGCGAGCAGTTTGACGATACTCATTAGTTGTTTCGGCTACAGGATCGATACAATTAGAAAGGAGGCCAATTGCAATTCCTTTTACTCCAGCAAACGCACCACTCATTAAAAGTTGAGTAAGCAGTCGATCTATTCTATAAGGCGCCTCACCCACCTCCTCAATATACACTATACTCCCCCCAAACTTCGGCTGGTACATGGTACCTTGCAAAGCTGCGAGTAACGAAAGGTTGCCACCTATTAGAGATGCTGAAACTATTCCCGGAACGATAACCTCAACGCTCTGATTTTTCTCATTATACCCCTCACAGAGAGAAAATTCGTCATCTACTCCCATAAGAACTGAAAAACACGCATTAAGAGCAAATTCATTATAAGATCCGGCTAAAGCACTTAGCACTGGACCGTGGAATGTAATGAGTTTAGTAGCTTGATAGATGGCAACATGTAGTGCTGTTAAATCGCTAAAGCCCAAAAAAGCCTTAGGATTTTGCCGAAATAAGTCAAAAGATAGCAGAGGCAAAATTCTCATAGAGCCGTAACCTCCACGAACAGCCATAATAAGATCAACTTCTGGATCGACAATCATTCTCATAAGATCTTGCGCACGCGCAGAATCGTTACCTGCTAAAAAACCATTCCTATCACGCGCATTAATCCCTAATTTTACAACGAATCCGAGAGATTGTAGAAATTGAATACCCTCATCGATCTTCTCTGCACGTAAGGGCGGTCCTGCTGGACTCACTAAACCAATCGTTGCACCTTCAACCAAACACTTCGGCTTAATAGATTTCCTACTCCTCATCCCTCCCTCTGGCTCTTTTGGAATCCTTTCCTCTGGAACAACCTAAAATAGTAGGTAGGGTAAGTGAAAATAACTCTAACGGGAATCAAAATACTTCTAAATGAGATTAGAAAAGTAAAAATAGAAGAAAGAAGCAATCGCTTAGATTATTTTTAAGCTCTTTTTAGTCACTATTTAATGTCTTATCTTATAAATAAGTACACCTATCCCATAGTTTTAAAATCTCTTACTACAGTTTTTTTATTAAAAGCAAGCTAATTGACAAGTCTTTGGTGG
>JBIKUX010000044.1:0-11575 GCA_044347345.1 Bdellovibrionota bacterium
ACTGTAATTACCACTTATGAAGATATTCACCAACTACTTCTCTGGAAAGTATACTGGGAAGGTCTTTCACTACGTAAAGTAGCAGCAGAATGGGAAACCGATGGGCTAAACGTTATTAGAGAGCATAAAAATTTATTAACTCATCTCTACCGAAGTCTAGCGGCAGGTCGCGGGAAAATAGAAAGACCCAAAGTTAGACCAGGACTGCGTCCTGTAGCACTTTCAATGCGTAAAAAAGGTATCAAGAGTCCTTTTAATGAGCTTGATGTACCAAATTGATAACTACGATAATTGTTAGGAATACATCTGAATAAAAAGGCATGAGGCTATGGGTGACAAGAACAAGAATAAAGATAAATCAATTATTGGAGTAACTCGTACCTCACAAACAAAACATGTAGAAAGAACTGGCACTGTCGAAGCCTTAGATTCAGTTAAAGCAATAAACTCAGTTGAAGCTACCAGCAAAACAAACCGTACTAACAAACTTGATGCCACTCAGCAAAATACACAAAGTTTTTCCCAAGCTGAACGGTTAGAGCTTCTAAATCTTATTCAACAAGAAGCTGACAAAATGGAGAAAGATGGCTCGTTACCACAATCAACTAGCAAGATAGCACGAGAAGCCGTTTTAATGGCTGTTGATGCGGCAATTATTTTAAAAGATCCAGAAGAAACAAAATAGCCAACTAAAATTAAAGAATAAATAAAGGTACAAGGTCATTTACTTGCTAAAAGCAGTCTCATAAACCCCTAAACAGACGAAGTAGACGTAAGTATGCACGAGCACGCGCACTTGATACCTAGAGATAGGCGTTGAAGGGAATCTTTATACTATCGACTCTGCGAGCCCAAGAAACTAAATTAAACATTGATAGTCATCAAGTTTTCCAAGAAACAACTGTTCCATAATTTCCTCCTTCTCTTAAAGAATCGAGAAGAAGACAGCAAATTTTCCTTTCTTTCGTTTCATGAGCGGAAGGGGAATTAGAGGCTTTTTCTGAAAAGGATGAGAATACACGGGAGATGAATAAAGACAGGGAAGTTCTAAAGCTTATACTCCCAACGAACTAAACATAGTCGTTATGTATCGTCGAAATGAATGTCCATATTGGGTAGCTTTTTTTCTGTGAGGTGCAATCATCTCGACCCCCTTGCCTCTAACCGTTCATCAATCGAGTCATTTCATCAATCAAGTCACTGTCATAAGCTCCGTCACCAATTAGCCATTCTCGAGTATCGGCAAAAAGGTTTTCATCGAAAGTTGCCTCGACAAAAGAGGGACTTCCTGCTGTGAAGCGCTCCTACGTGGATGGCGATTAGAATGGCATGAGTTTTGTCCCCTTACCACACTTGGTTTTCCCGAATCCGAGATCCCCTTTTTTGCTCCTGAAAAGGAGCAATCTATAAAGAATTCTTGCAAGGCAATCGCGTCTCACTCCTCAATCTCTCTTGTAAGCACCTCAAAAATCTCACCCAAGGTCCCATCTACTACCCATTGCTCTGAAATCTTTGGTGATATGTTCGGTACAATAAAAATTATTTCGGAAGACCTTTCCACCGAGTCCAGCTACATAGAATCCAATTAACTCTGTTCAAAACTTTTCCATTGTTTTTTCACCGTTGTCCTAGAACATCTCACCTCAATTTTTTGCTCGAGAAGAACTAGAACTGGTTCAATCAGATCCCATTGCTATTTAGTGACTTCGTCTCTGTTGCTTATTCATAAGCACATTGCATCTCTACGGCATCTCTTATAGATTTTCAGATACACTCTATTTATAAAACTACTTCTAGTTCAGTCATATATTGTGCACAATTCAATTAAATCATCTTGAAAAAAACTTTAGGTTTTTCTACAAGTCTAGATTGTATTTTATCCTAAAAGACTAAGAGCGATTGCTGGCTGTTGGTTAGCTTGTGCAAGCACCGCAGCACCAGCCTGCTGTAGAATACCAAGACGAGTTAGCTCAGCGGAATCTGATGCAATATCAGCATCCCGAATACGGCTTTCTGCGGCAGCTTGGTTCTCTCGAGTTGATTCCAGATTGTTGATAGCTACTCTAAGTCGCGACTCAGCAGAACCTAACGAACCTCGAGTTGCCGCTAACGATGCTATCGCTCGGTTTACAGCATCAAGTGCGGTACGTGCAGATGATTGAGCGTCAAGAGATGTTGCACCACCTACAATTGAGAAGGAAAGAACAGAGCTTCCAGTAGCCGCAAGTCCTACTGATTGCAAACTACCTTGAACGTTATTTATTACAATTTGAGATGTCGATCGAGCATCAAATCCTACTTGCAGAGCAATTGAGCTAGTACCGGAAAGAAGCCTAACTCCGTTATACTCTGTTACGTTCGATATCCGCTCTATCTCAGAGCCTAACGCAGAAAACTCGGCCTGTAGAGCTGACCGCTGGTTAAGTGAAAATACTCCGTTTGCAGATTGTTCAGATAATTCAGCTAATCGAGTTAATACACCTCCAATTTCTGAAAGGGCACCATCAGCGATTGCTATAAGCGATATACCATCATTAGCGTTTCTGATAGCTACGCCCGATATTCTTTGCTGAGCTCTAAGTGAGTCAGCAATTGCAAGACCGGCAGCATCATCTGCAGCACGGTTAATACGCTGTCCTGAACTAAGCCGTTGAAAGACAGACTCTCGAGCAAGAGTGGATCTAGAAAGTTGCCTTTGCGCCTGAATAGACGCAATGTTTTGGCCTATCGAAATTCCCATTACTTCCTCCTTGAACTACTTTCACCCTAAATAGCGACTTCCTTTATTCGCTAAACGGAGCTTGGGTGAATCAAAAGCATACAACGGAGACTTAATGACTTAATTTTAAGACCAGAACTAACATTCAGTATATAAACAGTCTTTTATAACTACCCACTACATCTTATCTAAGGTCTAAAAAAGTAACTCATGTCTCATAATAAGTAGCACGGCAAATTTTTCCGGAAGCTTGAGATACTTTTTTCCTTTCCATTGAACATACAGATATTTTGCTATTTGTATGAATCTAGGTATAAACGAGTGCCAAATTTTCTCACGCGATAACTTCTGTTCAGATGGAAATATCTCTTGGTTGATGAAATTATTGACTCAGAAATTCAGACTTGATTTAACTGTTAATCATCTAAGTTGTGTTAAATAACAAAATACTTTAAATAAATCAGACCAACCAACGTATCAGATTTTATCCTTGAGATACCAAAAATCATTTATTAGTGGACTTCAGGTTACTTGACTAAATTGATGAGCTCTGGGTATTTTTGCGAAATAGATTAATTGTCTTGACCGCGCAACGTAAATCTAGCTAGATGAGCCTCGTACAATCTCCTCACTTCAGGATCTTGCAAACTTCCGCTTTCTAGCTGTTCTCTAAGCTCACCTAGATAAGTTCCTGCACCATTTATGTCGTTTAAAGCTAAAAAACAGCTTACCAAGAAAAGTAATGCTCGAGCGGAACCAGGGTCAGCTCGGTAAGCTTCTCTCGCGTAATCAAGAGATTTTTCCGTTGCTCGCTGCATGAATGCACAGTAACTCAAGCCCAACCATCCTGGGGAAAAATGGGGAGCAACTGCCGTAATGCCCGCCATAATTGTCTCGCCCTTCTTTAAAAATCCAGCCTCTAAAAATAGACGACCAAGCTCATAAACGTTTGCTATCTCCTCATCAGTGTAGCCCTTGCGAAGAACCTCAGAAACCGTTCGTGGCCTACCTGTATCTGCCATGCTCGTTAAACCTCTTCATCTATAGATTCGTCAGCTATTGCCTCTAGCAAATTATTTGGCTCAAATTGAAGCCATTCGAGAACCAGTCGCAACATACTTTCTTCTGCACTCCAACGCTTGATTGTCTCCTGCTCTACACCGGTATCAACTTCTCTACTAAGACGCAGAACGTGCTCATATCTGCCGTAAAGTGAGGAGGCAAGCGATTCTAACCTTCCAACTTTCCCCCTAATTGGAAGAAGAACTAGTAATGGCGAACGAGCAAATGGCTCTGGTGGTAAGAAAGTTCGAAATTTCATAGTCTCAATACCTTTGTCACTTGAAAAAATAATTTTAAGGAATCAGTAATTACTTAAAATTTGACCTTGTAAAAAACAAAAAATAAAGATGACATATTGTCCATATAGTCCCCAATATTAAAATATATTGTTCCAAAACAACTCTAATCGAATTCAGATAAAGTTCTTCCGCTCTGAACAAAGATAGTGCTAGAGGGACTCCCCGCAAAACAAGAGAAATTAACGCAACTGTTAATATTAAAACTCGACATAACGATAAAAGATTCGCCCTCACTTTTATTTTAGAAGTTGTTTTTTTTGATGAACGCATAGCTAGAACAATGAATCCAATTAAAAGGAAGATCGACACGCAGCTAATCACAAGAAAAGAGGGAAATAAAATATTAGTATCAAAAAAAGTAACTAAATTGCTTTTGTTTAAGTTATGGATCTTTGTAATCCATGACCGCATTATTATCACGGCAAGCACTGAAGAGACTCCACTTGAAACCCCTAAAATGGCTTTTTTTTCTAGAGACAACCTTATCTTTTCAATACTTTGGTAGTCTCGGTCATTATCTCGCTTAGCCATTTACCTCACTTAGTAATGGTTAACAATTTAATTACGAAATATTAATTTAGTAAATTTATCTGTAATATAGTATCCAGTGATACAAATTAAGACTATCGTCAAAGTAGCTTTTAATACAGAGATCACTGCTGTAGTAACAGCTTCTCTCCTAGCTCCGGTTATCCCTTGAGTTCCTATCATAGTTGAAGCGACGATATAACAAACAATACCGTTGATAATACCAATTCCAAGAACCGGCAAACAAATAACTGACCCAATCGAGACTATAATTTCCACAGGGTTTTTAAATGAGCCTAAGGGCAAAATTAGACTCGGAACTAAACTACAGATGGTTAAGCATAAAACCATCAATTTTACCGAAGAAATTTCAAAAATAGCTATTCCTTTAGTAAACAGTAATTGAGTGGCTGTAATGACTCCATTAGTACAAATAAGAATTATAGCGATCTGTTGAAGCATTAATAAAAGAGAGCTATGCATTATCCAAGCTATAAAAGCTACAAAAACTGTAATCAAGGTAGCTGTTAAGCCCATTACATTACATCTGCCCCCACACTCGTTCAGTAAAACGCAAAAGTCGCGGAATAATTAGAGGATATATAATTAAACTGGCACCAATTACGCCCATACAACGAACAACTATACCAAAGCCTGAATCAGTAACTCTCGTAAATCGCTCAATAACAGCCACAATTACTCCCACTACTAACATGACAATAAATACAGGAACTAGTGCCATCACAAGTAATTGCAACGCTTCGTAGATAACTATTCTAAGGGATGCTTCCACAACCTAGAGCCTTTTCCTAGTTATGGGAAAATATAACCACGCAACAATCTTGTTGTAAGTAATGTCCATCCATCTACCGTCAAGAAAAGAAGCAACTTTAAAGGAAATGTTACTGATCCGTTGGCGAGCATAGGAACTGCTCCACACGCACAAAGAACGGCTACAAGAATATCAACAAATACAAACGGTACTAGGATATAGACTCCTATAACCAAAGACTCGCGTAACTCAGTCAAAAGAAAAGCTGGCAATAACGCATAGTCGCTACTAATCGCCGTTTTTTGATTTTGTCTCGCGGCTACAACCTTAGACAAGAGCTGACTATCGGTATTTTCCTGCAAAAACGGGCGAAGAGTAGCCACAACTTGCCCTCCATTAAGAGTACCCTGATCAGCCAAAAGATGCTCAACTAACGGCAAAGAAACATACATAGAAAACACCAATGCGAGTAAAATTACTACAGCACTAGTACCAGCTCCAGACAAACCAAGACCAGCCCGCAAAATGGAGAAAGTTGTTGCGAGCTTAATAAAGGGTGTGCAACAGAGCAATAGTAGAAAAACAGGCAGAGATAACAGCATTACTTCCATATATATTTTTTATATGTAGCGGCGCCCCTAATGGTCAAGCCGTTAACTTAGTACAATCCACTAAATTAACCACATCGTAAATAAAATATTATTTAATTCACAAGAAAACAAAACTTAAAGAACTGTAACTGCAAATCGTCCCTGATACATCTGAAGTACAGCATCTGCTACTTTCTCACCATTAATTACCAATTGAACGTTTTCTGGAACTGGAAAATCTGCGACGTAAATAGCTCCAGATTGAGCTAATTCCACTATTATAGTGTCATCAACCACAAATGATGGAAATTCAATGTGTACCCTAGTGGTACCAGAAGGTATTTCACGTTGTATCACCGGTGATGGCATAGTTTCATAAGCGCAACGCCCCCCACACTCCCCCATTCTGACCATTAACCAAGGTTTATTACCCAATTTAAGAGTCATCAATTCACTAATCGGTACCTCTAAATCTATAGATGTGCCCGAGCGAGTATAATCAATGAGGGCTGATGGTGATACCGCAAGCTGAGCGATTTCGACCCTAACACTGTATTGACCCCTATTTACTTGAGATGCTGAGCGGATTTGACGACGCCACAATCCATCAATAATTCCTACGAGTCTCTCTCCTATAGACATGTACAAAACTGCTTGCCTACCATTTAAGAGTATTTCAATCTTCACTACTCCTTCAATAGAGCGCGATTCAAAATCATTTAACCCAATATATTTTAATTCAGCTAATTCAGGGCCACTCCATGAAGAAACCAATGAGCCAAGCAAACGACGAACCAAGTAATCAATTAATACTTCTCTACCCCCGGGTTGGCTGACTTTAAGAAGAGCATTTCCCATTACTTGAACTGAATCTTCTAATATAGTGACACTTATTGGAGCTTCGTCTACTTCTCCCCAAAAAACATAACCCTTACCTTCAACCTTTTCCAGTGTTGTTGTTATTCGAACGACCTGTACTTCAATACCCATTGACTGAAATAGAGGTGACCATTCTGCACTTAAACCAGGAAACCAGCGCTCTGGACGACTCTGCAAAAAGCCCTTCGACCAACGTACAGATTGAACATTAAACGAGGTCAGATAAGAGCTAGGGTTCCATGTCTCTAGCTCAGTGGTCTCATCAATGTCGTCACTCACTTGGTTCTTGCCTCCTCTTGAAGCTGTGCTAACTCTTTATTAATATCTTTCAGCCGACTCTGAGCACGACTTAAATCTTCTCTAGCTATCAAGAGTCTATTTTTACTAGCTTCAAAATCATTCCGTAATTTACGAACTAACGACCCAGCGGCTCCAACTTGAGCCGCGTTTCCCCTTATTACACTCTTAATTAGGGGCACTTCAGAGATCTTATCTTGAATGATCGCAAGCTCAGCTTCAATTAATGATACCCTCTCACTCCTTCTTTCTATCTCTCGAATAACTTCCTCTTTCAAACGTATTAAAACTTCTTGTTCTTCATCAATATTACCATCATCATCAACGGTCATCACTCCCCCGTGGCCGTAACCGTAACTGTAAGGCAACTCTAAGCACCGTTGCCGCAAAAGCTGTGCGAAGTTCTGGGTCAAGCTTCCCAAGAATCTCAGCAATACTTGCTAATTCATTACCAGCTTCCACATCTGTTACCAAATATCTTGCTGCTTCACGACCATCTAATAGAACTGCCGTAGCAATTAATACTTGTTTATCTGGTGAAAGCGAAAGCATATTTGCGATAACTTCAGCTCCCATTTCAACGCTCCGGAAATTGAGACTCTCGCTGTCCACTAATCATAGTTATCGATTTGGAATCTAAAAAATCACTTCCACTCACAGGAGTACGTGCACGCAAACGTAGTCCCCGAAACCAATAACCCAAAACTGACCCTGCACCTGCTATTGCGAATGTAATGCAAAGAAGAAATAACGCGAGTCGCGCAACATCTTCTCGCGCAACTCTAGCAATCCCTAAAAAAAGCTTGAGCTGAGTGGGTTGCAACTCCTTCTTTATACTATCTGGCAACATCTCCCCAACATGCAAAGATATTCCCTCAGGAGATAACTCTGGAAGATTAGTACGGATAAGGTTAAACACAGTAGAGCTACTAATAATAGTGCCACGGTCTACTTTAAGCACTATTGCCACTCCTGACGAAACTTGCGAATTTCCATCCTGTCCAATATTTTTCAAATTACTTCGTACCATTACTTTTGCCTCGCGTACACCGGGGATTTTAAGCAAAAGTTCCTCTATTTCGAGCCCTCGAGCGTAATCAAGCCTACGTTGCTCCACTTCCTGACTCGGAGGTAAAAAACTCCCCGCTCCTAACAGCTCCTCGATGGTTATTACATTATTTTGAGGTAAATTTTGTTCATGTAAACGAAGTATCGCATTAGAATAATCCGGCTCAGCAACAAAGACTGAAAACTTAGCACCGCCACCGCCAGACTTACTTACGGATGCTGGAATCTGTACCTTTTGTAACTCTGCTACCACTTGAATAGCTTGACTTTGAGTTAGTCCAGAGAGAACTTCTTTATTATTGCAACCAGCTACAAACACAACCGCGCAACAAATGGCAGAGATACCAGTTAATTGGTGAGCCAGCTTATTTACCTTAACCTTCATTCCGCTCTGAGAGGGTCTGTAACGGAGATAATATCGTAAGGAATTAGACATACAAGGTAACTAATTTTACCAAATCTTACCCAATCACCGTGATTAAGCCGAATCACATCTTCTTCTCGCTTCCAATCATGACTAGCATTTCCTCGGAGAATAAATAAGCCATTATTACTCATTAAATCTTGCACTTTTACTCCTTCAAGGGAAGCGTTCATCATAGCATGCGGAGCTGATATTGACTCATCCTCAATTACTAAGTCACCCTCTTTAATTATCCGACTCGAAATAAAAAATTTACCTTCTCGTATTTCGATACTGTGCCCCTGACGCCTATCATAAGACACGAGCCATCCGATTAAATGTTTATCAGTATCTTCCTCTTCTTTCAAAGATTGATGAACCCGTGTTGGACTTTCAGCTATTATATCAGAACTATCGATCTGACTTTCTAAATTATTATTATCTGCCGCCGTATCATATAAATCGCTCCTGAAATCAGAAGAATTATTTTCGTTAGTTGGCTCAAAGGAATGTTGTGGATCTAAAAAATTTTGACCATCATCAATTAATTCGGACTCTATGATTACAGGGTCGGTAAACTCCTTCTCTTGTTGAACAATCTCTGATATCTGTGAATGTTCATTTGAATAATTAACTAAACCATCTTCAAATTGAGCATGTAATCCATTCGACTCAGGCTCAGGCTCAGGCTCAGGTTCATAATTAGTAGTAAGCTGGCTACCATCACTTGTCGTGGTAATAATTGATGTTGTTACCGGTTCCTCATCGAACATTGCATCATTGATAAGTGATTTAACTTCTGTGGAATTATCTAAAATATCTTCTGCTACACTTGATTGATTTGACCTTCCTGCACTTGAGCTAAACGGATCCGCAAGAGGCTCTTCACTAAACGGAAATTGCTTTGGAATAACTTCATCATCTTCACTAGTTTGAATAGTAGCCTCCTTGTTTATTTTCTGTGTCTCTGGTCGCTGTACTGGAAAAGCAGTATTACCACCTAATCGGAATGCCTTTGACCTATCTCGCTCCGGTGCAACTCGAAAAGAGCCGGGATTAGGTTCATCACTTGAATCCGAATCTAAATCGATCTCTTTCTTAATTTCAAAATCATTAATCGAATCATCATTATTATAATCTGATCCTGCTTCTTTATGGGTCTGTAGTTGACTAGTATAGTCTTCAATAGAAGGTTCATCCCCCAATAAATAATCTCCAAGTGGATTTGCACCACTATCATAACCATCAAGATCCATTGCTGTATTGGCTTTTAAATTTTTTTGACTATCTGAGCTTTCGTCAGCCAAATATATTGGTTTGGTAGATTCGTTACCATCTATACCATTCTCATTACTCAACTCTTTCTCATAACCAAACTCAGCCAAATCCTCACTTGCATTTCTATCGCCATTTGCGTCGTCAGTATGATTAACTCCAGTACTTCGGAGACGATTAACAGTATCGGATAAAACAGGATCTTGTTCCTTGGCTGTACGTACCCTAATCCGCCCCTCACTACTATCACTTACGTTTCGAACTATCCTTTCACTTCTTTCTAAGGTAGGCTTTCCGCTATCTACATTTGTGCTTAAAGCTTGCCTACTCTGCGAGGCTTGAGATGTATTTTTTTGAGACTCTGTATCTGACCCGTTAAGATTGCTCAATAAACTCTTGTTACCCTCTAAATCTTTCTCTTTACTGAAAGAAGAACCATTAATGGAGCGAGGTTCCGTCGATATATCAGAGGCTAATACATATCCACACATTCTGCATCTTGTTGACATAGCCGGTACGAGACTACGACACGATGGACAGCGTATAAAAGTAAGGTCAGCGGCATCTGAAGCCATGTGAAATTTTCCGATCTATAACGCTATATCAACCTTTTTCGACGAAATAAAAACTCATATCTATTTTTTAAAACTTTTAACTACAATCAAATTTTAAATTCATTCCAATATTTAATTCGTTACTCTTCAATCGGTTAAACTGCAAATAATCTAAATCGTACCTATGTTAACTTCTGATGATATTCTTAGTATCTCGCATCACCCTTTAAAGATTATTAACAAAGATTTAGCTGCACCAGTACCGCTACGACCGTAAAAAAATTTTAAACCTATGAAAAAATTCCTCGCAGTAATCCAACTATGAGTACTAACAAAAAACAAACACTTACCCCCACCAACACGAGCATCGGAATGCCAGCTTCTCGAACAGCGTTTAACACAGATAAAGGTAGACGAACAATCCACCACTTTTTATTTAATTTACCTCTATCTAAAGAAACTCGATCATCAAATCCCTCGGCCTTTAGAAATTGATTGTTATCTAATATTTCTTTCTCTGTAGCTTTAGACTTCACAAATGAAAAGGGAGATCCATTGGTGGATAAAAAAAGTTTCTCATCTTGTTCTGAAAAACAGATTCCAATAGTGATACCATCCCCTAAGCTCAAAACTTTTGGTTGATTTTGAGCAACTACTAGTTCAGCGCCCTTTGGTAGCAAACCAAATTCATGAAACGTACCGTTAGTTGAACGATCTGTGATAAACAGACGGCCATCTGCACCTACCACAATTACACAGTGAAGACGCGAAATGTAAGGTGCTCCAACCCACAAATCGCTTGCCGGATCGCGTCCAATGCGAATCTCAGTACCAGGTTGCAGACGTAAACGCGCCGGCCGAACTACCTCAGAAACCGAAATAAGAGCTGGAAATGTTACTTGTAAATTAGGGGTTGAATGGACAGCTTTTAGAACCGCACCACCAAGTAGCGAAGATCCTCCAGAGGGTGGTATGTCAGACTCATTTTTGTCTATGTGATTAACTGATAATTTACCGTTCCTATCACGGTCTAGCCATCCTTCTTCATCTTGTAACTTGGACGGATCTGTTCCATTCCGTCCAATAATCACAGTTGTTCTTGCAAGAATAGCTGGTTGACCTACCGACA
>JBIKUX010000064.1:0-2883 GCA_044347345.1 Bdellovibrionota bacterium
TAAATAAGACCATAGAGTACATAAAAACATGATTATAGGAATTAGGCACCACAGAATTCGTAGGAACACATGTCCTCCAAGAAAAGCAAGATGCTAATCTAAATTTAACTATTTAGGAGGCTGATTTTGCCTTCCCTGTTTACGATGCAGTTTTAATCGTTAAAGGCAAGGCTTTGGTTACTTTTACTGTCTCTGCCTTCATCTTAACTGATATGATTAGGCTTAATGCTTTTATTCGTCAGTTGTATGTCTAAACAGGAGTTGTATGACAGCACGTATCCCAGTTCAAACAGTAAATTCTAGTATAATAAAGGAGCGACGAAAGCATTTAGATCGCCGTCTTAGATCTTTACATCGCCGTTTAACATTAATTGAGCAAGAGCTTCGGCTGATGGATGATCCAAGGTTTTATCGAGTATGCATTTTTGGTAGTGCGCGTATAAAACCTGAAACTTTAATGTATAATGATGTGGTATCTTTAGCAAAAATGCTTGCAGGTGAAGGTATTGACATCTTAACAGGTGGTGGTCCTGGTTTAATGGAAGCTGCCAATAAGGGTGCTTTGTTAGGTCGAGAAGCTAAACAATCTAAAAGTCGCTCCTTTGGTATATCTATCGAACTAGATTTCGAACCTATTCCAAACAGTCATCTTGATGTAAAACGTCATCATCAAAAATTTTCATCTCGATTAGATGATTTTATGAGATTATCCCATTCGGTTGTGGTAACTCCAGGTGGTATTGGAACATTGCTTGAATTGTATTTTTCTTGGCAATTAATTCAGGTTAAGCATATGACACCTCGTCCTATAGTTTTGATGGATAAAGCGTTTTGGCAAGGGATTATTAGTTGGATGAAAGACCAACCGCTTGGCCGAGGTCTTATAAGCAATCATGACTTTAACTATCTACAGATTGTAGATTCACCAGAAGAGGCTTTTAATTTTATTCATGACCACTATAAAGAATTTAAGGAGAAGGGGCGACCCGTTGAGCCTTAAGCTCCGGATAAAACTAAAATCAATCTTGATTAACTAACCCCTGCATATATTGTAATAATTTGGGTCGAATGGCAGGGTTTTTCATTGCATAAAAAATATTTGCTTGAATAAATCCAAATTTATCTCCGGCGTCAAACCTTTGGCCTTCAAATTGATATCCGATAAAACCCTCTTCTTTCATTAATGTTGCCATAGCATCAGTGAGTTGAATTTCACCTCCTCGGCCAGGTTGAGTCTCTTCGAGAATTTTAAATATCCTAGGTGTTAGAATATATCGGCCCACAATTGCTAAGCGTGATGGAGCCTCTGAAATAGGGGGTTTTTCTACCATCGTATGAAGCTGAAGAGACCTTTCAGATAGAGGAGTTCCAGCACATATACCAAATTTATTCACGTCTTCCTGAGCTACTTCCATAAGAGCTACAATAGATTGTCCATATTTCTGATACTCATTTATCATTTGTTTTGTGCAGGGCACTTTTGAATCAACAAGATCATCACCAAGAAGAACCGCAAACGGTTCATCACCAACAATATGTTTTGCGCATAATACCGCATGACCCAAGCCTTTCGGACTTTGTTGTCTAATAGCGACTATGCGTACTAGGCTGCACTGCTCGTGTAATCTTTGCGCTAAATCTTCTTTTCCGTCTCTTTTAAGTTTTTCTTCGAGAGCCTCATTAAGATCAAAGTGATCTATTATCGAGCTTTTACCTCTGCCAGTTACTAAGATAAGAGTCTCTATTCCTGCCTCGTGCACTTCTTGTACGATATATTGTAATGTTGGGGTATCTACGATTGGTAAGAGTTCCTTTGGTACGGATTTTGTAGCGGGAAGAAATCGAGTGCCTAAGCCAGCAGCAGGGATAATTGCGGTGCGAATAGGTTTTTCAGATGACATTGGAGTTTTAACCTCGTTTACATACATTTGATAACGTCTGACTATTTTATTTGTTGGTCGAATTATCACCTTTATTGTGATACCTAGCAATGAGAGTTTAATAAAGTAGTCCTAGGATTTTAAGATTATGGGAATAGTGTCTCGGGAAGAAGCCGTATTAATCAGATCCCAAGCTCGATTATCAGGAAAAAGAGTTGGATTTACATCCGGTATCTTTGATTTACTGCATAAGGGGCATCTCGAGTATTTGGAGTGGGCTCGAAGCCAATGCGATATATTATTTGTAGCGGTTAATTCAGATAGCTCAACTACTCGAAGAAAAGGATTTACTCGTCCAATCATAAGTCAAGATTCTCGTGTGGCACTAATCGCCGGATTACGATGTGTTGATGTTGCTTTTGTGTTTGATGAAGATACCAACCGCACAAATATCAGTGAGCTTGAGCCGGATGTATATTGTAAAGCTGGAGATTATTCGTCGGCATCACTCTCTTCAGCTCCTATAGTTGAATCTTATGGTGGTGAAGTTTTGATTGCGCCTTTTTTGCCAGGATATAGCACTTCGACAATAATCGATAAGATTCAAGGAAGAATTGGTGTAGATGCTTTGCCTAGCCCATCTAAATCTCGACGTCCAGCTGCATTTATTGATAGAGATGGAACTTTAGTAGAGCTAGTTGAATATCTTCATGAACCTAAAAAAGTTCGATTACTTCCTGGTGTAGGAGAGGGATTACAAGAATTACAGAAGGCTGGATTTTTTCTTGTAATAGTTACTAATCAGCCAGGTATAGGTATCGGATATTTTTCCAAAGAAGATTTCTTTGCGACTAATAGAGAGTTACTCAAGCAGATCTCAGCATTTAAAGTTACCATCGATAAGATATATGTTTCTCCTTATTCAAAATCAGATAATACGACATGTAGGAAACCAAATACCGGATTAATTGAGCGAGCTTTGACGGAACTACCAATAGACCGA
>JBIKUX010000014.1:0-73433 GCA_044347345.1 Bdellovibrionota bacterium
ATCTTTTTAAGTTTTGCGACAATATCATCATCTAAGGCTTTCTTAGTTTTTAACTCTTCTAAAACATTTGGAAACTTCTTAGCTAAATGATCATGTAAAGCAACTTCAAATTCACACAAAGAATCAAGGGGAGTAGAGTCAAGTAAGCCAGAAGTAACAGCAAAAATTGATATTATTTGCAGTTCAACGGGAAGAGGACGGTACTGCGGTTGTTTAAGAATCTCAACAAGCCTCTCACCCTTTGCAAGCTGAGCCTGTGTTGCAGAATCGAGATCTGAACCAAATTGAGAAAACGCTTGTTTTTCTCGAAATTGAGCTAAGTCTAACCTAAGAGTACCTGCAACTTTTTTCATTCCTTTTACTTGTGCCGCTCCCCCTACTCGAGAAACAGAGAGCCCCACGTTAACTGCTGGACGAATCCCCGCGTTAAACAAATCAGCTTCAAGATATATTTGCCCATCAGTTATCGAAATAACATTGGTCGGTACATAAGCCGAAACGTCACCTTCAAGAGTTTCGATTATTGGAAGTGCTGTCAGAGATCCAGCCCCAAGCTCATCGCTAAGCTTAGCCGCCCGTTCAAGCAATCGAGAATGCAGATAAAATACATCACCAGGATAAGCCTCTCTTCCAGGAGGACGACGAAGCAATAAAGACACTGAACGATATGCAACTGCGTGTTTAGACAAATCATCATACACAATCAGTGCATGCTGACCTTGCTCCATAAAATATTCACCTATTGAGCAACCAGTATACGGAGCTAGAAATGCTAAGGGAGCTGGCTCAGAGGCGGTAGCCGCTACAACAATCGTATGATCCATGGCTCCGTGTTCACGAAGCTTTTCTACTACTTGAGCAACGCTAGAGCGCTTCTGCCCAATTGCTACATAGATACATACAACCCCATTACCTTTTTGGTTAATTATTGTATCTAAAGCTACGGCCGTTTTACCTGTCTTCTTATCACCAATTATAAGCTCTCTCTGACCGCGCCCGACTGGAGTCATGGCATCTATTGCTTTAATCCCAGTCTGCATAGGCTCATGCACTGATTTTCTTTTTACAATGCCAGGAGCCTTAATCTCAAGCCTACGAACAGTATCAGAACGAATTTCACCTTTGCCATCTATAGGTTCGCCTAAAGCGTTCACTACTCGCCCAATAAGCGCACTACCAACTGGTACCTCGGCAATTTTACGAGTTCGACGAATTGAATCTCCTTCGCGAACTTTATCGGTGTCACCCATTATGACTATACCAACATTGTCCTCTTCGAGATTAAGGGCTATTCCAGCGATTCCAGAAGAGCCTATGTCAACCAATTCCCCCTGAGCTACTTTAGAAAGTCCGTAAGCTCTACAGATACCATCTCCTACGGAAATTACTGTACCAATTTCTTGCAACTCTTCGCGGGGAGTAAAATTAGCAATCTTACTCTTTAAAATTTCACTGATTTCTTCCGCCTTCATCTTTCTTCCGCCTTCGTATCTCTTCTACTTTCATTAAACTTGTTGACTCTTTTTATAATAAAAGTAATTACCTGTTATCTATGCTTCTGAAGCTCTCAATTACTAGGTTTATTTATTAACCTACCTGCATTATTTTTTTATGCTCAATAGATTAAAGCAAGAGTATCCTTAGATACATCAAAATGAGCTGGTGCTAGTGTACTATTAAATTATTTATCTACAAATAATTTAGCTCAATTTATTTTAAATTTTATCCACCATTACCTCTCATACATAAAGCATATAAGACTCCGGTTAAGCCATTGCTTGTTGTAATTGCCTTAAATTTTCCCGAATCGAAAGATCTAATACCTGATTATCTAACTGGATTACTATACCTCCAAGAAGATCTTTATCATGACGCCAATCAAAAACCGCATCTTTTTGCAGTGCTTTTCGTATTTGTTCCTCAATTGCTAATTTGTCATTAGGTGCTAAAACAAATGATGATGATATAAGTAAATGCTTTATGTTTCGTTGCTCAGCACATAAGCGGGATAACTCGTGACAAATCTCTGGAAGCAACAACCCACGCCTATTACTGAGAATGGTTGATAAAAAACGCTCTAAATAAATAGCCTCTTCTGACGTGATTACTATCCCCATTCTACGAACCTCACTAGCAAGCAAGGCCATGAATGCATTCACTAAATTATCTAGCGAGACTGATGGAGAAGAAACAACAGACCTAACCTCAGAACTTTCTTTTACGATCTCAGCTAGTCCCTCCAGAGCAGGGATAAAAGCCTCAACTCTTTGTATATCTACCAAGGTAAACAATGCTTCTGCGTAATTCCTTGCAAGCTTCATTACTAATCCCCTAATCCTGAGATGATGACACTGTAACTGCATTAGCAAGAACAGCTGAATTTTTTGAGATATTTTCTAGTATTCTACTGACATCTACATCGTAGGTGTGCTTCTGGCGAATCATGTCTTCTAGTTGCGATACCATCCCCTTTATAGCATCTGCTTTTATACTTTTTAAAAGCGCTCTCTCTTCACTTTCAACTTGCTGACGAGCTCTTGCAATTATATGCTGAGCGCGCCTTTCAGCATCAGAATTTATTCGGACAGCTTCTTGTTCAGCTATATGATTACAATGAATTACAACTTCTTCAGCTAACGCTTCTTTATTCTCAAAATTGTAGCGAGCTCTATCAAATCTTTCTTTCGCCAAATTAAATTCTTCTTTGGCTTTTTGCACATTAGACCGTACTGAATCTGCTCGTTTCAAAAAAATCTCAGCAAGAGGTTTTTTTAAAAAATACACCAGCAACACAACGTATACAGTAAAATTAACCCAAGGAACCAAGAGAGAATGACTTGCTGCCTCATGACCGTTTCCTGAGACAGCAACACTTAAAAGGGGAGTAACTGCTGTAAACACTACGCAGCTAACAAAAAACTTTAATAATAACGATAGTTTTCTAGACGTGCAGTCTTTATCCACTTCCATAAAATAAAACTAACTAAATTAATCTTTAGGTCAGAATCTGACTCGTAGTCTAATTAAACAACTTTGAGAAGGCATCATCAACTAACTTTGGCATATTAGCTGAGCAACTTTGACGAGCGATATCAGCTACCTGATGTAAATCAGTTTTAGCCTCTCTCACAATAGATTCTGCAAGTATTTCCGCCTTAGATATTATTCCGTTGGCTTGCTCTCGGGCGGCCAGAACCCGTCTTAGAGCCTGCTTACTGCCTTCTATTTGAGCTAGAGCTAGCCGTTCTTTTACAAGCTCTTCAAATTCATTGGCTTTTAAGTTCAATGACTGGGCGTTAGCTAAGGCACCAGTAGTTTTATCCTCACGAGCCTCAACTAAATCACGAAAAGGACCAAAAAGACATTTAGACAATAAAGCGGCAAGAAGAAACGCAAAAAGAAAACCAAATGCTATATAAGGTAATTCACTCGGAACTAATGAAAAATAGGAAAGAATATCACTCATCGCGGAAAAATCCCAATGCTTCATCTAAACATGGTTATTTTTATTTATTTTGATGAGCTTTTACTTTTTTTAATTAAAGTATCCTCATCAAATATAAAACAAATCATGCTTAATCTATCTTACTTGCTTGGGATTTACGAGCGTTACAAAATATTTTTTACTTAGCTTCTGCTAAATACTCTCATCATAAATTATTTTATCGAAACAGCAGCTTTTTCAGGGGCACTCGCTCTATTCGGTAATAGTTTTAGATCTGCATTACCTGCTGATGGCATAGTACACTGCCCTTCAAATATAGCTCCTTCTTCCATGCTTATCGTTGCACACTGAACGTTACCGAAGATTCGAGCAGTACGGTGCAAAGCTAATCTTTTTGAAGCTACGATGTCTCCGGAAACTGTTCCTTTAACAATGATCTCACTCCCACTAATTTTGGCATTGACGTTAGCGGAATCACCAATAATAAGCCTTTCGGTTGTCTCAATTTCTCCTTCAACAGTTCCATCAAGCTCTACAGCACCTGTAAAGCTTAACTTTCCGACTATTTTCGAATTTTTACCTAAAAAAGCTTCTAGTTTTGGGGCACCCGCAGGAGAGTGAGATGTTGTGGACATATTAGATCCAGTCGATACGGAAGTGGTAGGAGGCGTAACGGAAGTCGGAGCGGCTGCGTTTGCAATTGAAGAAATTGCTGCTTCTGGTGTATCGGTAAGTTTTTTTGTAAAAGACATGTCCGCCGTCCCTTTAGAGTATGTTCTGTACTTAATTTTTTGATGCTTTTTTCGGCATCTATCTGTAGATCTAAAGACCCTTTACCCTATGACGACAGTTTTCACTCAATAGATACAAAGATTTTTGGTTTAAACGATTAAAGTTACAAATATTTAACGTTATTTACTACCATTCACTACCCACAATTTTATCTACTATTCCATCTAACTCTGAATCCGAGAAATATTCTATCTCAATAGTTCCTCGTCCTTCCTCACGAGTGATGATACTTACTTTGGTTCCTAGAGCATTTCTTAATCTATCAACAACTGCAGAGTATGGAGATAAAGTTTTCATCGTTGCAGAGGATGTACGGGCTCTTTTTCCAGCAGGAATAGTTTCTCGAGATTCAAGCACTTTTGCTCTTGCGACCATCTGTTCTAATTCTCTCACAGATAGGCCATCCTCAATTACCTTAGCAGCGAGATTACTCTGGGCAATTTCATCTTTTACAGAAAGCAACACCTTAGCGTGCCCCAATGGTAGTTTACCATTTTCTATAAGGGTCATTAGGTCTAAGGGTAGTTTTAATAACCTTAATGAATTTGCTACTGTAGCACGGTTCTTTCCAACTGCTTCAGCAACCTCTTCTTGAGTGAGGTCAAATCGTTCCATTAAATAGTGATAACCTCTGGCTTCTTCAATCGGAGAAAGCTGCGATCTCTGTAAATTTTCAATTAAAGCTATTTCTACTGTTTCTTTTTCTGAAAGCTCTTTGACTATTACCGGTACTTCTTTTAGTCCAGCTTCAACAGCAGCTCTCCATCTTCTTTCTCCGGCCACAATTTCATAACGACCACTAATATATCTTACTAGAATTGGCTGAAGGAGTCCGTAGGCTCTAATCGATTCAGCTAGCTCTGTTAATTCATCTTTATTAAAAAGCTTCCTTGGTTGATTAGGATTGGGCTGAACTTGCTCTACCTGCAATACTTTAACGACACTCACTGATTCGGTAGATTTAGGGGAATCACGCTCAGGATCAAAATTTAATAAATTTCTAGACTGCTGGGGTATTAATGTATTGGGAGACAATGTATGAGAAGTCAACTCACTAGCCTCATACTCTTGAGTGTTACTCTTTCTATCAATAGTGGAATCAACATCCCTGATAATTGGCTGTTCTGCAGGTACTAAACTAACTAAAGCTTTTAGACCTCTACCCAGAGCGTTTCTAGAACCTACTCTTTTTACAGACGAAGCCATCTATTCCTCTCTACTTTTATAACGATTTCAAAAATGTTCCACGTGGAACATTTTCATTCTTAACCTACCGCTTCTCTCTGTTGCCCTTCGAGCCTAACAAGTAATTCAACCGCAGCCTCACCATACGCGTAAGCACCTGGTGAGTTTTTATCATAATAACGGATAGGCTTTCCAAACCCCGGAGCCTCAGAAAGACGAATATTTCTGGGGATTTTTGCCTCAAAAACTTTATCTCCGAAGTACTCTCGAGCCTCAGATTCTATCTGAGCCGCTAGATTCGTTCTACCATCAAACATAGTCAAAAGAACACCAGCTATTTCGAGAGTTCGATTAAAAGTACCTTGCACAAAATCTAAGGTTTCCATAAGTTGCGATAGCCCCTCTAATGCATAGTATTCAGCTTGAAGAGGAATAAGAACATGAGATGCGGCACCAAGAGCGTTTAAGGTAAGGAGCCCATTTGATGGAGGGCAATCAATCAAAATATAATCGAATCGGGCTGCCACTCGAGCTAAACTACCCTTTAGGATCAATTCGCGACCAGCTTTTTTCCCCAGCTCTAATTCCAAACTAACAAGATCTTTGGAGCCTGGCACAACAAAAACTCCGTCAAAGGGACAAGGCAAAATCAAACTATCCAGAGGTACATTGCCAATAAAGACATCATATAAGTCAGTATCTCCGCACTTTTCAACTGACAAGCCACTAGTTGCACTAGCTTGAGGGTCACAATCAATTACCAAAACCTGCCGATTCATTCGAGCGATTTCACTCGCGATATTCACTACGGTAGTTGTTTTCCCAACGCCCCCTTTCTGATTAACAATAGCAATTATTTTAGTCACCGTAGAGCTCCAAAACCATCGTCTCAAAAATTATCTAATTATATGAAATAGTGCGAATCGTTGAATCGATCCCATTTTTATAAATTCAACAGCCTACCGAAAAACCCTACCGTCACACTAAACTGTTAATTTTTATCATACGAAACTTATAGCTAAAAAGCACCGTAAACCTGAATCTCTCTCACGAAAAAGATCTATCTCTTATTACTTTAAAGGCTGCCAAAGTTTCTCTTACATGAACAATATCTTTTTCACCTACACCTAAATTAACAATAAACCGCAGGCGCCCGGGTAATTGAGAAACATAAATGCCTCGGTCAAATAAAAATTTATGACATTGAGTAAGCTCTTCTCGAGACGAAAATACAAGGTCTATTATCGGAACCCGTGGATCTCCGTGAACTTCATATCCCTCAATTATGGCTGTTGTATACAATTCTCTAGCTAACTCACGACAAATTGAACGAGCTGTCACTGCTCCTTCTACAACCTCTGCTACAGCTAAAGCAAATAAGCTAAGTATAGGAGGGGTAGCAACTTCTACAGAAGTCGTATGAGATGACTGAGCAATTTTTTCAATAAAGCTGGACTTACCTGCAACTACGGCACCATATCCTCCAAATCCTCGCCCTAAACTGGCGATAATTGTTGGAGCAGATTTAATTATTTGAGCATCATCAAGGCCTCCCGCCCCCCTAACGCCTAAAATCCCAAGAGACGAAGATTCATCTACACACAATTCTGCTCGATGGAAAGAACACAACTGATGAAGAGCCGCAAGATCCGGAAGGCTAAGCCTATCGTCTGCCAATGACTCTATAAAAACAACCAGCGAGGAATATCCGTGACCACGAACCACTCCTAAAGCTGAAGCCAGAAGATCCAACCGATCGAAAACAAATTCTCGAGATTCTACTCCTAAAAGTAACGCAATGTCTGAGATTAAGGGAAACGAAGATTTTTCGCAAAATAGTACTCCACCACCAGCTAACATAACTCCAAGAGCTGAGGTGAGAGCCTGCGGACGAGAAGAAAAAAGCAATGATGTTTCAGTGAGTAAAAACTGAGCTAACCTAGCCTCACAATTCTGGTGAGCATATGTGGTACCACCCCAAGCTCTGGATGAACATGAACCGACCCCACTTGCCGCTACTTCACTTTGAATGTAACGAATAACACTCGCATTTTCATTTAATCCGAGGATATCCCAGTTCGCAAAATCAACAAATGTTCTATTGCCAATAATAATTCGCCCCTTACATCGCCTAGCAGGAGCAAACGCCCACCTCGGATATGGATAAGAAGAGGAAGAGATCATAGCTCCCGAACTTCCTCCCAGCCTCTTATTCCTAATCTTAAATTAGACTGAATAAACTCATCTATATCACCGTCCAAAACATCGTTAACAGATGAAGTCTCAACATTAGTCCGCAAATCCTTAACCATTTGATAAGGTTGTAATACGTACGACCTTATTTGACTGCCAAAATCTATTTTCTTTCGCTCACCCTTGATTTCCTCAAGGCGATCAGATCGCTTCTGTTGTTCCAATTCAAATAATTTTGCTTTAAGGAGCTTCATTGCTCGAGCTTTATTTTTATGCTGCGAACGTTCGCTTTGACATGCAACTACAATGCCTGTCGGAATATGCGTTATCCGCACAGCGGAATCAGTTTTGTTTACGTGCTGGCCTCCCGCCCCTGAAGAACGATAAGTGTCTATTCTAAGCTCAGTTTCATCAATAACGACATCTATACTATCCTCAATATCAGGAGTAACCGTTACCGAAGCAAATGAGGTATGCCTACGCGCATTTGAATCAAATGGTGATATACGAACAAGCCTATGAACCCCTTGCTCTCCTCTAAGGTAACCGTAGACCCATTCGCCAGAAATTAGCAGTGTAGCACTCTTAACTCCTGCGACTTCACCATCCTGCCAATCTAACACTTCTACGCTAAATCCTCGTCTTTCAGACCATCGCACGTACATTCGAACAAGCATCTGTCCCCAATCCTGAGCATCAACACCACCAGCACCAGAATTTATCTCAACTATAGCTGCCTCACGATCAAACTCACCTCTCATCGTTGCACGAATTGAAGCATCACTGATTGCTAATTTCAGCTTTCTTAGCAAAATCTGAGCTTCTTGCTCCAGTTCTAAATCCCGTTCTTGTTGAAGAAGTAGTATAGTAGTTTCAAGCTCGCGCTTAAGCGATTCAATCTCACTGTACTTAAGCAGATCACCTTTTATGCCGGCGATACGACGAAGTGTAGATTTGGCGTTATCTGCATCATTCCAAAAGTTAGCCGCTTGAGATGCTGCTTCAAGCTCCTCTAATTCATCTTGCTTAGCTTTTGGGTCAAAGATACCTCCCCAGAGCAGAGACCTGCTCTGAAAGTATAACAAGCTCAGCCGATACTTCCTCTAACTGCATGATTAATACCTATATAACTCTATTTATAAGCTTAAAATCTTACCGTAATAGCTCTGTTTTAATCCAACTCATTTGATTATCATTATCATCTAAACTCGACTGCGTAAGTAATGATTGCTCAATTAATCGCATTTTTCTGGCTTCATCTTCTGACACGTTTTCGTGATCAAATCCCAGAAGATGCAAAAAACCGTGAACTAATAACCTTTTTAGTTCATCAACATCTTCAACTCCAAATTCAGTTGCTTGCAATCTTGCAGTATCTACAGAAATTACTATGTCACCGAGATATAGCACACCGTTAACTATGCCTTGAATATATTCTGATTTTAATTCTTCAGACTCAAACAAAGGAAATGAAAGAACATCAGTCGGCAAATCCTTTGCTCTATATTGCATGTTTAAGCTACGAATCTCTTCATCATTAACAAAGATAACATTTGAGACTATCTCTGAAAGTTTAGGCGTTACCCTAATTCCTTGTGGCATTAAATGACACCACTCACACTCAATTCCTGCCGCACACTTAATTAAAAATCCCTGAATTAAGGGTTCTTCAACGAGCAAATTAAGCCTTAACTTTTCAGACTCACTTGCAAGTTCAAATACCCATTTTAATTTTTTTTTGTGTATATTTTCCGTCACTCTATTCCTCTATACCAAGTCGACGAAGATCCTCTGAAGAAGACCTTTTTTTATCACTAAAGCTTCCTCCTTCCATTGGAGCATCTACTTGACCACTCGCTCGAGCAGTATCTAGAGAATCTTCGGACTTAGACTTAACTTTTTCAGCCGGTTCAGAGTATGAAATTCGATGATGATAAATTCCAGACAACACTCGACAAAAACACTTTGCTATTTTATGAAGGTCAGCTAGCGTCAATTCACACTCATTCAGTTGACCACTTGCAAAGACTTTATTGATCATCTTTTGCACCATCCCTTGAATCCTATCACTAGTCGGCTCACTCATGGTGCGTGAGGCTGCCTCAATACAATCAGCAAGCATTAAGATACCAGCTTCTCTCGTTTGCGGTCGTGGGCCAGGATAACAGTAATGAGCTTTATCAACATCTTTCCCTTCAGCCTGAGCTTCCTTGAGAGCTTTATCGTAAAAATACTCAATAGGCGAGGTGCCATGATGTTGTTCGATCATGTCCATTATTACTCGTGGCAAATTGTGCTTACGAGCAAGCTCTAAACCGTCCTTCACATGAGATCGTATGATTAGAGCTGACATTGAAGGACTTAGCTTGTCATGACGATTTTCTCCTGAAACCTGATTTTCAACAAAGTACAGTGGCTTTCTCATCTTTCCAATATCATGAAAATAAGCTCCAACTCGAGCTAACCATGCATTAGCGCCCACTGAATCTGCGGCCGTTTCTGCCATCATTCCCATGATGTTTGAGTGATTCCAAGTACCAGGAGCTTGAATACTTAATTCTTTTAATAAAGGATGATCAAGAGTTGCTATCTCCATGAGACGCATATCAGTAACAAAGCTACCGAGGTGCTCAACAAGTGGCAGGAGTCCGACAGCAAGCAAAGCAGCAAAAAGAGCCCCGAAAATACCAGAAATATACCTAATAGGGAGTTCATCAATTTTTATTTCCGGATTCAAAAATATTGATACAGTCGCAAAAATTAATGAAAGAAGAGAGATGTAAAGTCCGGCTCGCATAAATACCAAGCGAGATCTAATTCGAACCAAACTGAGAGAAGCAGCGAGAGACGATATTAGGAAATAAATAGCAAGAGTAATATCACCATCACCGTACAAAAAAGTAACAAGCCCCGTAGCCGCAGAGTAAACAAAAGCATAACGGAGCCCAAGAATAGCTTGAAGAATCAGACCTCCAGCAGCATAAGGAATAATAAAGTGCAAAGAACTTGTTGAAATAGCTTGGTATAATCTGTGCTTAATTACATAATCAGCAAGAGAAAAGCTAACAATCGTACCGAACCAGCCTATTACCAAAAAAACGCTGGTAATAATTAAACCAGCTACCACATCTCTCAGTCCACGATAACCACTTTGAGATACTTCAAATGCCGTTCCTATAAGACCGATAACGTATAATGAACAAAACATAGTGACAATACGACCCGCCACGGCAGAAATTTCCGAAGCTTCCACCAACCCATGGAAAAGCCATTCGGCTATTAAAGACACTCCAGCGGCGTACGCTAATTCGTGCGAAACTTTTAATTTTTCACTCAAATTTGAAAAAATGCCTGATTTCATCGAATACAGGGAGATTTTACCTCCCTTACCTTAATTAGTGGCTGGTCATCTTCTCATATGCATGCACTATCCGTGCCACTAAAGGATGTCTAATTACATCCTCTGTTCCAAATCGCACCACCGATATCCCACTTACTCCTTCCAGCAATGTAACTGCCTCTTGCAAACCCGACCGCACACCTGAAGGTAGATCAACTTGAGTAGGATCTCCTGTTATTATGTATTTTGAGTTAAATCCCAGTCTAGTAAGACACATTTTCATCTGCATTGAGGTTGTATTTTGAGCTTCATCTAATATGACAAATGCTGAACGAAGAGTTCTTCCACGCATAAAAGCAAGAGGTGCTACTTCAATGGTTCCCTTTTCTATCAATTCTTGAGCTTTATCTGGATCAACCATATCGTAAAGAGCGTCATACAATGGGCGAAGATATGGATTAACTTTCTCTGCCATATCGCCCGGTAAAAAACCGAGACGCTCTCCTGCTTCAACGGCTGGACGGGCTAAAATTATCCGCTTTACATCCTTACGAAGTAAAGCGGCTACGGCTGTGGCCATAGCAAGATAAGTTTTACCTGTGCCGGCTGGGCCAATACCAAATACGATATCGTTATTGCCGATAGCTTCTATGTATTGACGCTGATTAACAGTTTTTGGAGATATTGAGGCTTTTTTCCCGGCAATTCGCACCGATTCACGTAACATTTCCGTCAATCTAACTTTACGATTAGCAGATAACATCGCAATCCCACGCTCTATATCACCGGGGAAAATTTGTTCTCCTAATCCTAAAACTTCAGCAAATTGCCTAAGAACATCTACTGCCAAATCAACTGCCGCATCCTGACCTTTTACAGTAAGCTCCAGAGGAGTCTTACCAATCTCTACCTCGAGTTCTCTTTCAATAATTCGCAAGTTTTCATCTGTAGCTCCTGCAAGAAGCTGCATTATCTCAAGATATTGTACCGAAAAAGAAACTTCTTTAAAATTTCCGCGTGGATAGCTCCCTTTACTTCCCAAGGTGCACTCCTCCTTTATACTCCCTGAGTCTTTACTTTAGCGCGGCTGAGCAAAACATCCTACTATGAAATTTAAGTAAATTTCATAGTAATGTGTAAAATTCTCTTTAAACCACTGATTTAGCGATATTTTTAATTTATATATTAATCTTGAAACGAAAAGTCCTCATCAGTCTTTTCAATATCTTATACTTACCCCTAGGCGTTTGTCCTCTCTGATAGCTCTTTTCTATCGTCGCTAAGATGCTACGGTATAGCTCAATCAGAAGAAGGGATATACAGAAACCAGCCGCCGAGCACAACACGCAACAGGGTTAGAATGAAAAAAAGAGCAGATAATAAAACAGTAAAAGACGACCAAGTTACCTCAGGTCACTCTGTATCTTTAAAATCTTTAAGAACCCTCCCAAAGACGGTAGATACTAAAACAAACTATACCGTCGACATTTACATCGGTCGCAATGATTACGCCGGCATAGATAACTCAAGCAAAACTCTTCTTAAAGCATCTAACGCGGTATATGCCGCAAATGTCCTTGTTCTATCTCTATCCGCTGGAAAAAATCGACTTAAAACTATCTCTTCATTTGGACCACTGAGCGCAACAAAAAAAGTACCTACCGGTTTTGGTGGTGTTCCTCCACTTGGACCAGCAATTCCTGTGATGGAAAGCCCCCATACCTCCTTAGGATTCGTTATTTCAGAGGATGAGGAATCTCCGGAATAAAGAGTATCGGGGTAGAAATTATCACTTCTCTGATCACTTCCCTGATCACTTCCCTGATCACTTCCCTGATCACTTCCCTGCACAGCTTCAATTTTTTTTTGCATTAGCAGAGATGTTGCACGATTGCGTATACATTGCGCTAGGGCAGTAGCACATTCAGCACTTACGGCTCCATACTCATTAAGTATCTCTGAACTGACTTCAATAATTCCAGTTTTCCACCTATTATCATAAGCAACAATACCACCGTGAAATATCTCTGAAGCTCCTGCAAAGGCCGTAATAAGAGATGACAATAAACCACCTGTACAAGACTCAGCTACAGCAACAGTACCATTCCGTTTTTTTAAAGCTGAATGCACTACTTCAACTAACGAGATGTTTGGGTCAGTGCTAATTATGTAATCCTGACCAACGCGCTTGGAAATCTCTTCAACTAGGGAAAGAGGGATTAACGAGCGAGAAGTAAGTTGTAGATGTACCTCTGGAAAGGCTGCGCGAAAGGATAACTGTATGTCTGAGGGGATTTCGAGAGTAGCAATCCTTTGTTGAACCTCGGATTCAGGAAGACCAAAAAGACGCCAAAAAAATTCATTAATTGGTGAACCTGCAATACCACGAGCATGAAGCTCAGGTACTACCGACTGTTCCATCATGGCGTAAAGCTCACGAGGCACTCCAGGAAGAGAGCAGATAATATTTTCATTCTTCCGTAAAATAAATCCAGAAGCTGAGCCAACTGGATTTGGTATCACGCTACTATGCTCAGGGATCAATGCTTGCTGACGAACTAAACCTTCACAAGACCGCCCACGAGCAGTATACCAGCTCATCAAATTACTAAGTGCTATTTTGTTTTCAACAAGTTCCTGATTACAAAAAGCAGCGACAGCTTGCCGAGTAATGTCGTCACTTGTTGGCCCTATTCCACCAGTTATGATTATAAGAGAGGCACGTTTTTCCAGATATTCAAGCGATTCTAGAATCTCATCTAATTTATCATCGCAAGACAGCGAGTATTTTACTGGAATACCAACTTTTTTTAGTAATTTTCCTAAATATTGTGAGTTACTATTTAGAATCCTACCATCTATAACTTCCGATCCGACTGTTAAAAGCGCACTTGTTCTTGCCACAAAAAGATTCTTTCAAAAATCAAAGTTGATAAAAGTTAAGAAGTAGCTTCCGGAATATCCAATTTTGCCAGAGCATGATGCTGCTCCTCAAGCTCACGCAACTGAGCGACCAAGATATCTTTAGGAATTAAATTTTCTTCCTCAACCATAAACAGAGGAGTCGATTTAAATGGGTCAACATATTTTCCGTTATCATACAAACTAAAATGCAAATGAGGTCCTGTACTTCGCCCTGTCATCCCAACTCGTCCAATCTGGTCACCGCGAGAAACCCGCATCCCAGGCCTTAATCCGCGCTCCACTTGAGAAAGGTGAAGATAGGCTGTGGTAAAACGCTCAGAATGCTTAATTTTTACCGTAATCCCTCCAGCTCCGTTATAACCAGAATGAGTTATTATACCATCACCTACACTTCGAACTGGCGTACCTATAGGTGCAGCAAAGTCCACACCGTTGTGAGGGCGCCAACGCTGAAGAACTGGATGAAATCTAGAATCTGAAAAAACTGAGGAAATTCGCGAAAATTTAAGAGGATAGCGGAGGAACCCTGCACCACCCGTCTTACCTTTCTCATCAAAGTATCTCGCTTTACCATCTCGACCAACGTGTCGCACAGCTACTTGTAATTTACCACCGCTTCGCATAGATGCAGCTAAAATCGGCCCCACAGAAGAAACTCTGCCAAGCGCATCTGTGGATTGAGAATACACAATGGAGAAAGAATCACCCCTTTGTAAGTCGCGGCGAAAATCAATTCTATCACTAAAAAGATCGACAAAATCATCTATTATTTCGTAAGGAATCTCCTGTTGAGCAGCCGCAGAAGCTAAGGACGAAAATATGATGCCAGCAGAGCGGTATTCACGAGTTACAGGCTGAAGATTTAACTCCTGTCGCACGAAACGATTATTCCTTAAGCGTTTCGCTACAATCGCACCACCCGTTACCAGCGGCCTTCTAACTTCCAGAATCTCATTAGTAAAGCTGGATCTGATGAATTCGATTAATTCACCTTCCTTAAGTACAGACTTTTCAGCACCGGTCACAAGCAACAGATGCGCAACTTCGCTTGCTACTTGTGATGAAAGCCCACGTTGTGAAAACAATCGAATCGGGGACTCACCCTCTCGCACTGTAACTACATCTTTGCGAATGCCACTAACGCGACTGAGCTCCGGCAACTGAGTGCTAGGAAGAAAATTACTATTTTGAGCTATCATGTCCTGCTTAACGCGCAAGCCTGACTCAAGAAAATCTAAGTCATGAACAGAGATTCTTTGCAAAGCAGCCGATTTTTTATCATCCACCGAATCCAAACCCTTGTAATGTGGCAGAGCGGATGATTGTTGTGAGAATGATTTGTTAGCCTTTGACATGTATGACAAAGGCATCCTGCGATGAATTGGTGAAGTAGTGCCTACCCCAACTACTGCTACCGCTTGAGCGACGAGAGCAGTAAGAAGTAAGTTACTGCCTTTAAAAAAATAATTTGAAACCATAACATTCTTTCTGGTCTCTCCTTGAACATTCAGCAAAGAAGCTTTTAGTCTTCTTTGTAACTTCGCGAGAGAACGTTTTAGCAGAAAAATATCTGCGCTAACAAAATGTCTCCTCAAAAAATCGAAGAAACACCAGACTACAATTTTTAACTACAATTTTTAACCATCGGTAAATTTTGATATCCAAAAATTGCCGAAGACCATCATGTATATCATTTGATGCAATTTAGGCCAACCCAAGGATCGAATTTGAATTAATGTTTTAATGTCACAAACAATTTTCTAAAAATTGGTGTAAATTGAAAATTCCCTGGCGTTGGTCATCTATGCTAGCCTATCCTAAGCGCGATATTTAGGGATAAAATATAGTCGTGGATTCTAGTCCTGAAGCAGTTTTAGTTGTTGGTGGTGCCGGATATATCGGAAGTCACGCTGCTCTCACACTGAAGCGACAAGGCTTTCTACCTGTACTTTTTGATAATTTCTTTAGAGGAAACCGCTTTGTTTCAGAAGAGGTATCATGCCCACTGGTTGAGGGCTCCATAAATGATTCAGCGACCCTCTTGGCTATTTTTGAAAGATGGAAACCTATAGCGGTTATGCATTTTGCCGCAAAAGCCTATGTAGGAGAGTCTGTATCAGCACCTCTTCCCTACTATGAGACCAATGTGGGGGGTCTTATAACCTTGCTAAGCGCCATGCGAACTAAAGGTATAAGGCGTTTAATTTTTTCTTCTACTTGCGCTACATACGGGTGTCCTTCAACCACGCCCATCTCAGAAAACACCCCACAACTACCAATTAATCCGTACGGCCGTTCAAAATTAATGGCAGAAGAAATTATAGCCGATGCTTGCGCTTCTTCAGATCTTAAGGCGGTAGTATTTCGCTACTTCAATGCTGCAGGAGCAGACCATTCAGGGCGCATTGGTGAGCTACATCGCCCAGAAACACATCTCATCCCTTTAGCGTTTAAGGCAGTTGCCCACGGAGTGCCGCTAGTTATTTTCGGTAATGATTATCCAACTAAAGACGGCACATGTGTTCGCGATTATATTCATGTAAATGATATTGCTGAAGCTCATACTTTAGGCCTTCAACATCTTTTAACTGGTGGCAATTCTCTGACCGTCAATCTAGGACACGGTAGTGGTTATTCCATAATTGATGTTCTTAAAATGGTAGCAGCAGTAACAGGCAAACCTGTGCCAACAAAAATAGGAAAAAGACGACCGGGCGATCCTCCAATTTTAATTGCCGATGCTTCTCGAGCCTATAAATTTTTAGGTTGGTCTCCAACTCAATCAGATTTGCGCACCATAGTCGAGTCAGCATGGAACTGGCATCAATCTGAAATAGGGCAAGAAGGAATAATACCTTAAATAGCGAACTAAACTTCTGATATTATTATAACCTGTAGACAGCAAAATTATGCATGGTAAGTCTTCGGTAATATCCATTCCCAGACTGGCTCTATCATCCCTCGCACACCCTGCGCCAGAAGTTGCACCAAATCTTCTTGGATGTATCCTTGTATCCTCTACTACAAATGGCGTTATAACAGCCGGTATGATTACTGAAACCGAGGCTTATGGCGGCCCAAACGATGAGGCCAGTCATGGTTTTCGTGGCAAGACTCTGAGAAATAGATCGTTTTTTCTCCCCTACGGTCACTTTTATGTATATCGTAGTTACGGAATTCACTACTGCGTAAATATAACAACAGGGCATGACGATGGTGGTGCCCCAAAGACATATGCTGAAGGAGTGCTCGTTAGAGCATTACTACCTTTAGACGGCATTAAAACCATGCGCCGTCGTAGGGGTAAAGACCAAACTTTTCCTGCGTCAAAACTAACAGCCGGGCCGGGTATGGTAACACAAGCTCTTGGTATTTCTATTGAGCAAGACGGACTGCCTTTAAAAAATGCTACCAATGTATGGGTTACTCAGCCCATCAAAGTATTTATCAAAGATGACATCTCTATCACCACACGCATAGGAATTACAAAATCTAAAGAACTTAACTGGCGCTTTCGTTTAAAAGATATGTCTAGCAATTAAGACATGAAACATTTAACTTAAGCCTATTTACAAAATTTTTTGGCCAACCAAGGAGGTTACTTGCAATCGTTTCCTCCAAAGTGTACTGAAAAGACATTAAAATTAACAAATTTTTTTCTAACCGATTAGAGAGTTATTATGCTGGAAACTAGTAGAGACTGTAGCCGCAGCGGCACGGACCTGAACGGCACAGGCCAGAACGGCACAGGCCAGAACGGCACAGGCCAGAACGGCATGGACCCGAACGGCATGGAAGGCCCGACGCGAGAGCAGATCGTGTCTTATCAAAAGAAAACCTATAATGAAGTTCCAACACAAGCATCATCAGCAAAAACCTATACCGAAACCGATGCCCAGATATACTTCGGTGATACCAAACTACCAGACGGCTATGGAGCTTAAAAAAACATGATAGCTGCTGTCACCTTTATCCCAGATTTTTTTGTTCAGTTATTTCTTTACAGGGGGTATCTTTGCCAGTCAGTTATCAGAGACCTTAGAACTAAGTATAAGCGGTCTATGCTTGGTTACCTTTGGACTATGCTCCATCCGCTTGGAATGATGGTGATTTTAGCTGTAGTGTTCGCTGGAATTATGCGAATACCGGTTAGAGACTATTCTATTTTTCTTTTTTGCGGCATGCTTCCATTTAATTTTTTTTCAAGCACAGCATTAATGTCCTTAGGAAGCATAAGAGCAAATGCTAGATTGTTCGGACAAGTGCCAGTACCGAAATATATTTTCGTTCTGTCCATAACTTTTTCAAATCTTTTTAATTTTATTGTAGCTTTAGTTCCGCTACTTATTCTGATGTTGATATTAGAAAGGCCAATTCCCATTACTGCTTTAACTTTTCCAATAATGATGATTCCTATTGTTTGTATTACAATCGGAGTCTCTTTGATTCTTGCTACTAGCAACGTTTTTTTTGAAGACACCCTTCACCTATCAGAAGTAGGAATGCAAGCTATTTACTTTTTATCACCAGTGCTATACCGCAGGGAGGATCTTCCTCAATGGCTTGTTGATATCTTAGTAATATCTAATCCACTGTTTAATCAGATAGAGTTTTTTAGGGATATTTTTTTCTCAGGTGTTCTCCCCGATCCGAAATTATTTGCAATCAACCTTGCTTCCTCTTTAGTGGTCTTGGCTCTAGGTTTGTGGATATTTAAAAGGTCTGAGGACAAATTTCTTTACTTTGTCTAGTTAAAATAATCAGACCTCGAGGAAAACTTTTGTGTTAGTGACAAAAAAAATAAAAAGTAAGTCAAACAAGGGCGATGGCACTCGAGCTCTTACTCTTAAAGAGGTTACCGTTAAATATCGCTCATATAAAGAGCGACCCACATCACTAAAAGAATCCATAATTCGTTTTGTTCGTCATGGAACATTTCGCCATTATTCAACTTTTGATGCTCTGTCTAAGATTAATTTAACAATTCCAAAAGGGCATATAATCGGTATCATTGGAAGCAATGGCAGCGGTAAAAGCACCCTGCTTAAAGTACTTGCTGGAGTATTATTACCCACTGCCGGAGTGGTTGAGCGTAGCGGTAGCATAGCTTCACTCATTGAACTTGGAGCTGGATTTGATCCTGAACTAAACGCTATTGAAAATTTATACCTGCACGGCTCTCTTTATCGAAAATCAAAAGCGGCAATTAAAGCAAGAATTTCTCATATATTAAACTTTGCTGAGCTCGAGGAATTTGCTTTTACACCAGTAAAATATTACTCGTCAGGAATGTTTGCCAGATTAGGATTTAGTGCTGCTATAGATATCGACCCAGATATCCTTTTGGTAGATGAAATATTAGCAGTAGGGGATGAAAGGTTTAAGGATAAGTGTGATACCGTCTTTCGAACATTTATTGAGAGCGGAAAAACCATAGTTATGGTGAGTCATAACATGGATATGCTAGTACGTACTACCGATACGATAGTTGTGCTATCCAGAGGAGAAGTCATCTTTAGCGGTGATCCCAAGGAAGCAGTAAATATTTACCGAGACCCAAATTATCAGACAAGGCTAACAGCCGGAGAGTAAAGCCTTAGATACCCAGATCAAAATCAGACAGACAGCAATTTCTTAATGATACGCTATGGGTAAAACATCAGAAATTCGCGCACCTTCGGGTTTCTAGCAAAAAAATAGCAACTTCTAACTTAATTAAACGAACTATACTTAAATTAATTGATATGTATAACCTACGTCTATTAACGAGAGTAAAACTATGCACCAGACACCTGTGATCCAAAAACCCTCAGACCCATTTGAGCAGATTTTATGGCATTTAGAACAGATTAATCAAAAACGCTCCTATCGTTGGCCACCCGAACAACTTGAACCACAAGTGAGAGAATTAGCAAGTTTAATAGAGAGTCTTTATCACAATTGGCTTAAAATTAATAATCATAAAAATTCTACTCAAGAGCATTCTGAGTATTTATATTTTGTACTACCTTACGTAAGTTTTCGGTTACTAAACTATCCTTCCTCAAAAACAATAAATATCTTTGAAGCATCTTCCTCGCAAAAAAAGCAATTTCTCGCCTTAATGACAGACGAATTACATGAACTTCCTGACTCAAACTTAGTAAGAGCTCTCCTCAAAGAATCTTTAAATACTTTACTCACCTTTCTTAAAAGTCTAAAACATCGCTGCGAACAATAGGACTCTTCCTAAATTCACGTGTTGTCCCTAAAAAGATCTTGAAAGGCGTAGGGTGGAGTCATAGTATAAAACCTATTATACCCTATCGAATTTAAAAATTGAGTGATTACACTCCAAACGGGATCCCGATTAAAATCTTGCTGGTCTGGAGAAATTAATACTACCTTTTTGCCCCTCCTTATTGCGCCAATTATTTCATGAACTGTTCCTATGCCTCCATAATGAAAAAAACAGGCTCCCAAACCTTCTAAAACTTCATGTAAGCGACGGTGAATAGTTTCTACCACTCTCAATTCCCCATGACCTGATGGGACTTCTCCTGACTCTAGAATGAGAAGATTGGGCGTAGATACTCCCTTCGGACGAATAACTTGTAATTGACCTTCTTTATCTGCGCATAAGATAAAATTTTGACCAAAAAGACCCATCAAAGTCTGTGCTGGGAGATGATTTCCAGGCGGACTACCACCACCATCCCAAAATTCTGTAAATTTCTCAGGTTCAGGTATGAAAGGCACCTCTACAGTAAAGACTGGCAACTCTTCTAAAGTATCATCATTATTACCAATCTTCTCAATTAATTCGCGGCACTCTAGATCACTTACCGTTTCCCCATTCATCTGCGCTGAAAAAGTAACTCCCGCAGCCCGATGAAGAGGTAAACCTTGCTGCATCATCTTTTGGATAAACTCTTTTGTGAAGGGAATTTGTTTCTTTTCATAACCTTCTGTAAGCCACTCTACCAAAGATTTCCAAAATTCTTCGTAATTTTCCAGAACTAATAGAGGCACCTCTGCTTTTGCAGCTCCAAAAAAGCCAAATCCTGATGGTATGGTACCTCTATTAACTCCTGAATCTATAAATTCAAGACGATCACATGATAAGTGGAACCCTTTATATGGGAGAGGGCGCGATCCGAAATTTTTGAGTATACCATCAAAATCAAAATTTTCTGGGTTTACTATGAGTAAAGAATTTGTGTAAGGGGTTCTATGATTGTTGATAGTTGCCTGCAAAATTTCTTGTACTAAACTAACCCACCTATTATTTTGTTCATTTAGCATAATGAGGAGGTGCGCCTGATCACCCACTGCCGAATTTTGAATAACTTGTCCCAATACCAATTCAACAAATGCTAAGCCTTCTTCAATTTCGGTATTATTTGGCGGAATGAATAAAAAAACTGCACTGTTTATTAGCGGATCATTAAGAACTTTTTTGTTATGAAGTTCTAATGCTTCACTTGGTTTAAATTCGCTTAGTTCTGGTCTTAACTGACTAAAATTTTTTATTTCTGCCAGGATACCACAATTTCCGAGAATTTTTGTGCCTATAATCGCTACTCGAATCTGCTCTAAATAAGGTGGAAAGTATTGACCTGTAAACGTAGACACATCGTGAGTATAAATTAGCGAATAATTCAAAAGATTTTGGAAAGCTCTCTGAACCGCATATCCTCCATTTTCAACCGACTCGGGTAAAGGATTACCGTCTCTATCTACAAACAAATTAGATAACTGCGCTAAGCCTAAAGCATTTGTTCCTGGGTTATCAGCAGGAGTTAGATAAGCTAAAGAAGTACCAGAATTATTGGGTAATTCTTCAAAAGAGCCATTAGGATAAAGCTTTACTCCAGAAATAAGTGAGTCAAACTTAAATACTAACCTACCTGTGGGTTCTCTTTCTTGTATTTGGAGCTTCTTTTGAAGCTCAGATAACAGATTAAACAATTCCTGCAATCCAAGATGACTAAAATATTTAGCAGCATGCTCACCAAATAATTTATGACAAACCTCATTTAGATCAATTTGTTCACCATTTTCTGCCTCTATACCATCAAGAGCATAATGATGCCAAGCTACGCGCTTAATTACCTCTATTAATTTATTTACTGAACTATTTTGAAAACCTTTTAAATGAGAAGCTGTTAACTCAACAAACTCAACCCCTTCTTTTTCTTTTTCTTTTTCTAAAAGAAGATAAGTAGAGGTATCTTCTGCAACTATAACTATAGGTGTCCTAAGTAAATTAATAGCACATTTTCTTGCTTCCAACCTGCTCTTCTCATCAGGCATATAAGCTTCAATAAGTGGAGGAAGAAGTTGAGTTACCGGCAGAAGATTATTTTTATCTTCATCACTTGGTTGTGAAAACAACCTATTTTCTTGAAAAAATTCGGTAGCTTGTTCTACTGAAATATACCCTTTATCAGTAAGATTTTGTAATACTAATAATAAATGAGCATTAGGAGTGTTAGCAACTTGCTTGCAGCGTTCTAATTTTTGGTTAAGGTTACCTTGATGGGTTTGATTCTCAATTGGTTGAGGAGAAATAAGCCAAGGGTGAATGTTTGTCAGTTCACAGAGAATATTCAAACAATACTGTTTAAAATGGTTAGAAGTTAAAAACAAAACTGGTACGTCATAAGGCTCATTTATTGGATTTTTTTCAACACTAGAGGTACAACTCAACATACATTTACTACAGAAGTCGCGTTAATTTTTGATAAATGGTGTCGCTAAAAAAAATACAACTACTTTATCAAAGATAAATAAAATAAAACTAATAATTATTAGTAGCAGAGCATACAGCTTTTTATTTAATAAATAAAACTTCATTCGGAAGTTCATTTGAGTGCCCAGTTCCAGCCTGCCCAGTTCCAGCCTGCACAGTTCCAGACTTAAGTTCAATATTTTTAGTAGGAACTACTTTACTAAGCTCAGAGATAGCACAAAGAATAGCAGAGACTCCGTCACCATTGGCTAGATTACTAGTTATACTAAAAACAATTTTACTCCCGACATCAGGGGTAACACATGTTAACAAACCTCGGTCACACAGCAGTTCAACAGCCTTATCAGCAACAAGAATATATAAGAGCACACCATTATTAGTGGCAGTGTCCCAAATATCAAAAAACCTAAATAAGTGCCTTGCTCGACTTATAATAGGGTCATTTACACATAACTCACTAACTGTAAGGCGAGACTCAATAATTATTCTAAGCTCCGCACTATGCTTTTGTTCAAATAATTTTATTGCATCAGTTAATTCTGATAAACGCTCAGATGGAAAAAGTCTCCTAACTTTTGATTCAGTGGTACCAAAATGTTTCAATACACTGGCAAAAAAATTTAATCTTACCATTTACCTGAGGCTCCCCCACCGGAAAAAGAACCTCCACCTCCGCTAAAACCACCAAATTTATCACCAAAGCCAATGCCACTGTGATCTATTGAAAATCCACCATGACGGCTCCGTCTAAAAGAACCACCGCCAGCAGATGAATTAAAAATTGAAAAAAACAAAATAGCTAAAAATATAACTAAACCAGTGACAAAAGATATAGTCAACAAGCCCAGTACTCCAAACAAAGTAGCACTAGCTAATGAAGCAAATCCTTGTCCAATTAACCCTGCAAGAATTTGAAAAAGGATTACCCCCATCAATACAAAAAACACGACAATCTGCCCATTTGTCCCAAAATTTCCCGTCTTATTATCTGGCAACGGGAGTTCTTCACCTCTAACTAACTTTTCAATCGCTAAGACTCCGCTCATTACTGCTCCTCCGTAATCTCCTTTCTTAAGATACGGAATCATAATGTCCTCAATAATACGTTTAGCATAAACGTCTGGAACAGCTCCTTCTAAACCTCGTCCCACTTCAATACGAACAGACCTATCATTAGGAACTAATAATACAATAATTCCATCATCTATCTTACTACGACCAATCTTCCAAGAAGCAGCTACTCTATAAAGAAATGGTTCAATAGCCTCACCCTCAAGAGTGGGCACAGTTAGCACAACAAGTTGAGTACCCTTCTCCTTTTCAAGCTGAGCTAATCGCCCGCTGAGAAAATCCTTTACCTCTGTTGAAAAAACAGTCGCTGTATCAATCACTCTGCCAGTAAGCTCTGGCACCGGCACCTCTCCAAATACCAAGGAGCTCAGCAAAAGTGAGCAACTAAGAACACAACAGCGTATAAGCCAGTACAATTTCAACCCCTACCTCCTCTATTTTGAAAAATCAACAGAGGGTGGTTTTGATACAGCAGCCTCATTCTCTACGGTAAACTGTGGCTTGGGCTGATTGCCAAAAATTTTTGCGGTGATTAGGGTAGGAAAAGACCTTATTGTTGAATTAAATTGATTTACAGAGCGAATATAATTTCCACGCGCTACAGTAATGCGATTCTCAGTTCCTTCTAGTTGAGCTTGTAGGTCTCGAAATCCCTGGTCAGCTTTAAGCTGTGGATAATTTTCAGCTATAACAAGCAATCGAGACAAAGCACCAGATAAGTCAGCTTGAGCCGCTTGAAATTGAGCAAGTTTAGTCGGGTCATCCGGTACGTCGCTTTGAAGATTAAGGGAACCGACCTTAGCTCTAGCCTCGGTAACTTCCGTAAGAACTTTCTCTTCGTGAGCGGCGTATCCTTTCACGGTATTAACAAGGTTAGGAATTAAATCAGCTCTCCTTTGATACTGGTTTAACACCTCTGACCAAGATGATTTAGTCTCTTCATCTAACTGCTGTATTTTATTATAACCACAACTAGAAGACGTGCAGGCTACCACTAAACAAAGCGCCACTAATGTTATTTTAACCAATCCATCTGAGCCATAAATCGATGGTCGTAAACTGAAAAACCGAGAAGGAATAATTTTCATAGTTAATATCCTTTTTGCAAAGATTGCCGGTAAGCTACCGCCGTTAGATGTATACGCGTGCTCCTAATAGGTGTATTGATAATTACACATGGAGAGAACTTCAAATAAAAAGTCACTTCTTGCCCTAGATGTTGGTACAAAAAGGGTAGGTGTTGCCATTTGCAACATAGATAAAACTCAAAGTGTAATCATACCTCTTCGCTCGTTTTCCCGAGCAAATCAAGAGGCTGAACGAGCAATTATTAATCTTATTTCAGATTATCAAATCTCTACCGTTATAATTGGCCTTCCCCTTAATGAAGATAATTCAGAAAATGATATGTGCTTACAGATTCAAAAGTTTGCTCGTCGCTTGTCGCGTCGTGTAAATGTTAATATTGAATTTGTCGATGAGTACGGAACTACCTACGAAGCATCTGAGAGATTAAGTAAATTTGGTAAAATAACTGGTGACATAGACGCTCAATCAGCAGTTATTATTCTTGAAGAGTATCTACGCCTCAATAATAGTGATGAAAACAAAAGAGAAAATCCCCCCTAATAAAACTAGTAGCAATAAAACTAAGGTCGAAAAAACTAAAAATATGACCTCACAATCCATAAAATGGATTATTCGTAGTGTGATACTGCTTGGGATTTTTTGGGTAGGATGTAGTTACATCTTTTTTTTCGTTCAACACTCGTTTCTTTTACCTATAACCTCGGTAAATCAAGAAGAACTAAAATTCCTCATAGAGATACCTAAAAACTCAGACTTTAAAAAAGTAGCCAAAAACCTTGAACAAAAAGGCTTAATTCGTCATTGGTGGACTCTGTATCTACTCGCTCGACTCACCGGACAAGACCGAGATCTATCTGCTGGAGAATTTGAAATATCCTCTGCAATGAACGTTCCTGAGATATTGAATCGTCTCATAAATGGTCCAGCCTTTAGACGCCGAGTGCTTATTCGTGAAGGTACAAAAGTAGATGAACTACCGCCACTTTTTGAAATGGCTGGCATAATATCAGCGCTGGAACTTAGAAAAGCATTATCAGATAAAAAGCTGCAAGTAGATTTAGGAATCCCAGCTGAAGCGCCTAGCTTTGAAGGCTATCTTTTCCCAGATACTTATTTTTTCTCAAGACCAATTGCAGGAAAAGAAATCTTAAGACGCTTGATTTTAGAAGGAAGAAAAAAATGGAGTCCTGAATGGGAATTAGCTAGACAAAACAAGCAATTTTCTCTTCACCAAATACTAACCTTAGCTTCTATTATTGAGAAAGAATCGGGTAATTTCAACGAACAGCCACTCATTGCATCTGTATTTTATAATCGCTTATCACGAGGAATGAGACTCCAAAGTGATCCTACTGTAATTTATGGAATCCCAAATTTTAATGGCAATCTAACTCGTTTTGATTTAACAAATCCCTCTCCCTACAACACTTACGTTATAAATGGCTTGCCACCTGGCCCGATAGCTAATCCAGGAACTTCAGCCATAAAAGCGGCTCTTTTTCCCCAAACAACTCTTTATCTATATTTTGTTGCAGATGGTACCGGCAAGCACATATTCTCAAAAACACTCGCCGAACATAATCAAGCAGTAAACTTTTATCAACGGAAAAACTCTTGAATAAAACGGATCCATCTAATCTTCTTCGCAAGGTTGCGCGGCGATTATTATTCCAAACCACGCGCGAAAAAATTATGATTGCTTTTGCCCTCTGTTTAGGGGGCGGATTAAGCATTTTTTCCGTCTGCGCTCTATTTATAAACTTCAACACGCTGAGTAAATCATGGTGGTGGCCTTTTACTCTAGGTATGCTAGGAATTGGCGTAACAATACTTATAATATGGCTCAAAAAAGGCTTTAAGCTAGATCTCTACAGCGCGGCAAATAAAATTGATAACACCTTCAATCTTAAAAACCGCCTAGGAAGCTTTGTTGCTCTTGAAATCGCTAAGTCATCACAAAATAATCATTCCTCCAACAAACATACTGCAATCATACAATCCGTCATCCTAAATCAGCTCAACAGTTCTTTACCCAAAGAAGCAATAATACTTAAAAAAGTATCGCCTCTTAACTTATCAAAAGCTGAGCGAAGATACTTAATTTTTATCGTATTTGTAAGTTGTATTTTGTTAGCTTTAATGGCTTTTCAAGCAAATGTATCTATAGTTACTAATAATTTGCTTCCTAATTTAGAATTATCACTTCCTCACCCATTGTTACAAAATGAGACTCGAACAGCCGAGGCTGTTCAGGAGATTAAAACCTTACTTGAGAATCACCCTGACCTACCTGAAGCTGTTAAAAATGCCTTTACTAATCTTAGTCAAGAACTAACAAAGCCAATCCCAGAAAATGAAAAAGTAATAACTACGTTACAAAACACTTTAAATGCTATAGATACAGCTAAGGCATCAGATCAACAGAAAAAGTCCGAACCCTCTCCTCGTCCTACATCTATTCCTAGATCTACTCCTATATCTACTCCTACATCTATTCCTATATCTACTCCTACTCTACCGTCTTCTCCTACTAAAGAAACCATTAGTACGCCGACCCCCAATTCAAATTCAAATTCATCACAGAAATCACAGGATCCTGATCAAAAAAACTCAGCTCAAAATTCAAGTAATAACCAAGAGGAAAAGAGCCAGCAAGGAGATGCAAATACCAAAGAAGCAGATCAACCAAATAATGCTGGCAAAGAGGCTGAAGACACTTCCAAAAACTCGCAATCAGAAAAAGGAGGGGAGAATAAAAATAAAGGGGAGCAAGATAAAAAAAGTAATGGTAACGGTGAGAAGAAGGAAGAAACAGCCAATAAAGATGGTGGTAAAGCCGATGACCAAAATCAAAAATCCGATTCAAAAAATAATTCAAATGCAAAAGCACTCGATAAAGCCTCTGAGCTTGCCCAAAAACTCTCAGGCTCTAAATCAGAAAGCACCCCTCAAGAAAATAATAGTTCAGGTCAAAAACTAAGCGAATCAAATACCCAATCACAAGAAAATAAGGCTGGCGAAAAAGATTCAGACAATAAAGACAATAAAGAGCAAGAAAAGGGAAATAACAAAAACAACGGAGATAAACCAACTGACTCAAACTCAAACAACAAACAACCATCCCCCTCGTCAACTTCCTCATCAACTCAACAAGACGAAGAGTCACAAAATAGTAACGATAGCCCTAAACCTCCTAGCTCATCAGAGCCTCGAGATGCTCCCACACTCGGAGGTGAGGCAAACTCTAAACTCACCGACTCAGAAAAAGAAGCAAAGAGATTTATAGAGGATGGAGAAACTCCTCTAAGCTCTGATGAATTTGAACGAAACAAGAGATTTAAAGAGTCAATTATACAAGAAAGTGAGGATCAAATTGATCCATCTAAAGCTACTGAGGCAAGCGGAGAGATTGAAGGACTGGGCAGTACTCTTCCAAAAACCAGTATTGAGAAAATTCGCCGTGAGAAACCTGAGCTACTGAATAGAAGTAGCAATCAGGAAATTCCCCTTGAGTATAAAGATACTTTACAAGATTAAACTTTAACCGATGTTTTACGACTTCTCAGACTGCGCAAAAGGTGTAAGGATCTAATGTTAAGATTTAAAATGAAAAATTAAATTTATGCTAAATTCAGATGATCGATAAAAATGACAATGCTCATGCACTAACGCAAGAAATAGAGGCCTTTCGAGATAGATTTAATAAAATAGAGCGCGAACTGGCTAAAGTTATTGTAGGCAATAACATGATAGTTAGGTCAACTCTTGGATCTATATTTGCCGGAGGTCACGTTTTACTTGAAGGGGTACCAGGATTAGGCAAAACTCTTCTTATAAAATCTATTGCTAGAGTATTAGGACTATCTTTTAAACGAATCCAATTCACTCCAGATTTAATGCCCTCAGATATCACAGGTACTCAAGTGCTTGGTAAAGACGAGACAGGTGAGAGAAGCTTTATTTTTAAACCAGGACCACTCTTTGCAAATATTATCCTCGCTGATGAAATAAATCGAGCTACTCCAAAAACCCAATCAGCTCTTCTAGAGGCAATGGAAGAGCGACAAGTCACAGTCTTAGATAAAACATACAAACTTCCATCTCCTTTCTTTGTACTAGCAACCCAGAATCCCGTGGATCTAGAGGGAACTTATCCTCTTCCTGAGGCTCAACTTGATCGTTTTCTATTTAAAGTTCTTGTAACCTCTCCTACTCCTGAAGAATTAAAAGAAATATTAATAAGAACAACCGGAGCAACTATTCCAGAAGTTCGCAGTGTCTTTTCATCAGAGGAGAGTGCTGAGGTGGTAAACAACATGAAAAACTTAGTGCGAAAAGTTTTTATTCCAGAGCCTCTTCAAGAAGTGCTCATTCGTATGATCGGTGCTTTAACACCCGGAACAAAGTTTGCGACAAACAAAGTAAAGCAATATCTTCGATTTGGCCCTGGTCCAAGAGGAGCTCAAGCTGTAATTATGGCCGCTAAATTTTTAGCTATCCTAGACGGTCGTATAAACGTATCATTTGACGATATGCGAGTAGTTTTGCCTCCAGCCCTCAGACATAGACTAATACTTAATTTTCATGCAGAGGCTGAGGGAATAACATCTGATGCTATAATTGCTGAAGTAGCTAATGCGAAGTAAACGCAATGCCTTTAAATGCTTTAGACCCCGCGACGCTTCGAAAGCTTGATGCATTAACGCTTCAAACCAACCGCTCCCTTCGTGGATTCAGAATAGGAAATCATCGTTCATTAAGTCGTGGACAAGGTATTGAGTTCGCTGACTATCGTAATTACATCTCTGGCGACAATCCGAGAAACATAGATTGGGGAGTCTATGGTCGCACTGAAAAACTTTATGTGCGTACTTACACTGAAGAGCAAAATTTATCTGTACTTATTTATCTTGATAGCAGTAACTCAATGCGCTGTACAAAAAACTCCGACAAATGGCACTGGGCTACAAATATTTTTGCAGCTCTTGCTTATATAGGCATCCGAGACAGAGAAAGAGTGCTGTTAAGTAGTGGAATATTTAATACTCCGGTCTCTATCAGCAATCTTCCAGAGCTACGCTCAATCGCCGAGCAGGCAATTGATGCTCCTAAGTATGCGACAGGCGTTAAACTCCTCCCCGAGGTTGACCTTGAAATCTTAACTAATACTCTTAGTAAGCTTAAAACACCGGGAATAGGAATAATTCTTTCTGATTTTCTAATGCCTCTTACAGATATACAACAAATTATTCTTCGATTTGTTTCACACAATTTTAATATAATTGCTGTTCAAATTATCTCGCATCAAGACCTTGCTCCCTTTGGTAATACAAGTCATGGCACTGCATTAGATAGTGAAACCGGAGAAGAGTTGATAGTTTCAGTAGACCCGAACAAATATCTTGAGCAACTTAACCAGCACTACAGTCAAGTATCTCTACTTCTACAAAAAAGCGGTGCTAAGTTCATAAGATCCAAACCCAAAGAGGATCTTTTTGAATTTTTGAGCCGAAATATTCGCACAAGTGGCATATTACGCTAAGTTCATGAACCAATTATTGTCTCTGTCATTTATAAGTCCAATTGCACTAATAGCTATTCCGATAGGATTAGCAGGGCTATTACTCATCTACAAAAAACATCAAAAAAATCCTGCTGTAGTCGTACCTTCTTTAATAATACTTCGCTCATTCACTACAACAATTTCTCCTCATAAAAAAAAATACATCCCACTTAGATTATTATTTGACCTATTTCTAATAATTCTGGCTGCCTTTGGTTTAGCTGGCCTCTATCAGAAACCTACTGGTGATATTGAAACCATAATAATAGATAACTCACTCAGCATGGGTTATTCATCTGATTCAGCCGAATCATTACTACAAGGCGCTAAAGATGCTGCGATCAAATACGCTAATAAACTTTCATCCGATACGAGACTTAAAATATTTGAAACCTGCCCTTCACTCCGTCTTATTAACGAAACTCCACTACAACCAAAGAAGGTTCAAGGAATTATAAAAAATATCTCTTTATGCTATGGCAAAGATGGAATAAATAATGCGTTATTGACTCTACCCTCCTACGGTAAAATAAAAATATTTACTGATCATCCTCCAGATTTGGGTGATAGCTTTACTGTTGATTCTCAAATAAGCTCCACAGTAATAAAATCTTATCCTGAAGCAGAAAATATTGGATTTACGTCGTTTGAAAAAACATCTGATGGTGGTGCCTTAGCTACTATATCGAATAATTTTTCCACCAGCGTCCAAGCTAGGGTGCAAATAACCTCCTCTTATACAACTCCATCAGATACAAATTTAACTATTCCGACTTGGCGAGATCTAATTTCAATTCCAGTAACCTTAACTCCTAAAAAGCCTTTATCGCTCCCCATATCCTCAGAAATTTTCAAACCCGATTCAATAATTAAAATTACGATTAATAACGGTGTTGATGGTCTAAGCTACGACAATACAATTTATGTAACCCAAGTTACAAATGAAAAGCTTATAAAAGTAATTTCACCCCTACCACACAAATCATTAAGTCTACCTAATTTTAAGAATCTAAGTTTTTCTCAACCAAATACTCTTAAAAATCAAACTACCAGTGGCTTGATATATCACCGCACTAATCCAGCACAAGCTCTCTCTCTTCCTCATATTATTATCATGCCTCCAAAAGATAGTTCATTAATAACTTCTGACAATGATTCTGTAGGAATAATTTCAACATGGAATGAACGGCATGAAATCACCAGATATATAGATCCTGGAAGCATTAAATTCTCAAACTACCGCACTTTAGCAGCACATTTATCTCTTGATAGAGTTTTTGCAGGGCCGCGTGGCCCATTGCTGCTTGCTGGCGAGGAAAATGGAGTAAGAAAAGCTATTGTTGGATTTGAGCTTCTTCCATTTGAAGGACAATCATCACTTTCAGCTAGCATACTTTTCTTAAATATAGCCTCTTGGGTTTTTAATGTTAATCTCAATCAATCTGAATCGGTAAACAATAAAGGATTGACTATACAACATCTCACAGCTCTAGAGAGCTCAGTGAAGAATGCTGAATCACTTGCCCTTTCACAAGTAAAAGCAGATCAAGCGATAAACATTCCCGGATTATACCGAGTAACAATGAATGATGATTATTCACAAATAATAGCAGTAAATAATTTCTTACCTGAAGAAACAATAGATAGACCAGCAACACTTTCATTTCCGAAAAGAATCGGCGGTCGAAGCCAAGAGGAAATACCGCCAAAACCTTTGATTAACCAAATAACAATGATACTCGGATTTTTATTGCTAATTGAGACTCTTTTCAGAGCATTCAGCATATTTAAAAATTCCTATCGTAGTAAACGTACCGCATGATACCAAACTTTAATTTTAATATTTTTGCAGGTGATTTTTCATTTTCTCATCCGACAGCTCTGGCGGTAGGAATAGCAATAACACTTATTATTTTCTTATGTAGTTTTTCAAACACAATAAGACGTTTGGTTGGACTTTCGCGCTCAGTCATGATTATCAGAGCAATTCTTATTGCTATTTTAAGTCTGATAATCGCACACCCTATCACAACTAATAAAACACAGATAAAAACCCTTATTGCTGCGGTAGATATGAGCCGCAGTATGGATGTTACTGTAAGACAAAAACTCTTATCTAAATTAAATAAATTTAAAGAAAGCGACACAGTAATTAAAATTATTCCTTTTGGTCGTAACGTTGGAAAATCCATTAAATTGGAGGGCAATGAATTTAATAACGGAGATTTTTTTATCCCACCGGATCAAGTTGTCTCTGATGCTACAGACCTCACAAAAGTTCTAACAACTATAAATCAAGAAGAAGCATCAGCAGCATTTCTTTTATCAGACGGCTTTGCTACTGAAGGCAATCTGAACCAACTTCTTTCTTCTGCTCAAGAACTTTCAATACCACTCCATATAATTACTGATGACACCAATGAACCAGCGCCTTCTTTATCTATCTCTCAATTTTCAGTACCTCTAACAGCATTGCCAGGTGAGGCAGTACCGCTACGAGTAAGTGTGATGAATTCATTTGCTGAAGAAAAAATTGGTAGATTGATAATTAAACAATCAGATCAGGAGTTATTTAATCAGACAATTACAATAAAAGGTGGAGAAGAGCCTGTATACGCTCAATTAAGTCAATCATCCCAAGAAGGGTTACAGGAAATTGTAGCGACTTTTACCCCTAACGATAAAAACCTGCCTCCAACAACTAGACGGGCTTTTTTAGCAGCTCAAAAAAGACCAAAAGTACTTCTTTTAAGTGGTTCTTCTGAAGACGAGTCACTGATTAAGAGCGTACTCACAGAACTTGGTCACGAGCTTTCGCTAACATTCTCAAACAAAGACAGCCTCACCGTAGAAAACTACCGCGGAGTTATTTTAAATAATATCTCTCATCAAAATCTGCCCCTTGGTATTACAAAATATTTAGATAATTATGTTCGCTCAGGAGGAGGACTTTTAGTAATCGGAGGAAACCGAAGTTATGGAATCGGAGGATACACCAATACTACTATCGGACGGCTTTTTCCAGTTGAATCAATTCCCCCAAAAGCTGAACAAAAAAGGATCAATATAGCTCTTTCTCTTATACTTGATAAGTCACGAAGTATGGCTTCAGATGATCGCTTAATTTATGCAAGAGAGGCAGCTAAAGAAGTGATAAATCATCTAAAAGATGAGGATTATATAGGAGTAATTGGATTTGACTCTACCCCTTTTGTTGTTGTCCGAATGGGTCAATTATTATCTACTCGACAACAAGCTCTTCAAAGAATAGAGCGACTATTTCCGGCAGGACGCACTAATCTACTACCCGCTTTAGATGAAGCACGTCGAACTCTAGAGAATACTCCTGCTGGTAGAAAGCATATAATCGTACTCACAGATGGCCGTTTACCAGACGGTGGTGCGTACTACATTGATATAGTACGCGATATGCGAACAAGCGGAATAACGGTTAGTACTGTTCTATTAGGAGGAGATCTTAACGATGGAACGCTTGAAGGAATGGCACAAATTGGTGGCGGAAACTTTTATCAAACTGATTCTGCTAGGTCACTACCTCGAATATTCCTCCAAGATGTAATGGTTTCTGGAGCGGATCGTACAATGGAAGAAGAATCTGAATTTTTCGTTAAAAGAGGCTCAGGTTCTCTGTCTTCGACATCATTAACTTCCTTTCCACCGCTCCGCGGTTTTGTTCATACTGAACCAAAACCTAACGCAAATATTGAACTTGTGCTTCAAACTCAAAAAGGTGATGAACCACTCCTTGCTAGTTGGAAGATCGATAAAGGAAAAGTAGTGGCTTTTACATCAGATGCAAACAGCCGGTGGAGTAACTTCTGGGCAAAATGGCCAAAATTTTCAATTTTTTGGGGTGAAATTCTTTCCTCTATCTTACCTAAGGAGTCCTCTGAGCAAATATCTTTTGGACTACGCCACTTTGTTGAGTTAGGAACACTAATAATCGAACCAACCATATACAAAGAAGGTATAAGTAATCTCACAGCATCAGTAGTATCTCCTCAAGGTACTAAATCATCTCTTACCTTTACTTCTGAAACTCCGGGTTTATTCCGCGGACAAATTCAAAATCCTGAGGCAGGAGCTTATAAAATTACCCTTTCTGCTAACGGTACCCCACTTCCTGAAATTGCGATTGTTTTGGATGGCAACAATATTGGTGAACAACCGTGGCGAGGCTTTAACAATTCTCTTCTCTCGCAACTTGCTACTGCCAGTCGCGGATCTATCAATCCATCACCAAATATTTTACCTAAATCTGGGCGAACAATTGAAAAAATAACCTCTCTAACATCTCCGTTATTTGCTCTTTTTATTGTCACCTTACTTCTTGAGGCTCTCATACGCATTCGTCAACAATAACTACAGACATTTATTTTTAAGATAAATTTAAATATAAAATTTACTTTGTCTTAGATGTAGTTTCACACTATTTCTAGATATCAGCTCCAGTTCTATCAGCAATGGATGCTTCAAAAGTTTTTTCTATAAAGAAAACTTAGAGGTCTTTCTTTTAACGACTTGTGCCTTTAAAGGAGATATTATGCCAGTATTTCCATTTATTTGAGTAAATAGTAATGCAAATTTTATCTCGTAAATTTTGGTTGCTTAAAACTGAACCATATTCATACTCGATTCATGATTTTGCTCGTGAAGGAATTACCTGTTGGGAAGGTGTAAGAAATTATCAAGCACGCAATTTTCTAAAAACCATGAAATGTGGTGATATTGCTTTTATTTACCACTCTTCTACTTCTATTCCAGGAATAGTAGGAGTAGGTTATGTCAGCTCGGAGGCAATTCCCGATCCAACACAGTTCAAACCTGAAAGTCCATTTTACGATAAAAAAGCAAGAATAGAGGCTCCTCGTTGGTGGGCTCCCCAGATTAAATTTATTGGAAATTCATCGGACGTAATTACTAGAAAGATGCTTTCTCTTTCAGCTCAAACTTCGTCAATGCGAGTCCTTCAAAAAGGAAATCGACTTAGTGTTTTACCACTCGAAAATTCTGAAGGTGCGTTTATTTTAAGTAACTGGTTTGAAAAATCTATTTTAGAAAAAATAAGCTAGTAACGATTACAACACTACTGCTTCTAACGGATACAAAAAACCACCTATTAATTGCTCTAATAATTTCCAATTAAAATTTGCTCCTGGATCTATCTTGCGCTCAGGAGCTATATCATTGTGCCCAAGTATATACTTTATTTTATTACGAGCCATAATATAGACAATTAGTCTTGAGAGTGCGCGGTACTGTATTTCAGGATATTCATAAGTAATGTCGCTACAATCACCACATAGCTCTATGCCAATACTAAAATCATTTACTCCGACTCGTCTATCATCAGGTAACGGAAGCATACTTTCACCAGCATGGCGAGCGCGAAATTTCTCATCGACACACCAAGCTATCTCACCTTGAGTGCCTATTAAATAATGAATAGATACCTCTTGCTGCTCTAATAGCTTTGCACATTCAAAAATTGAATACCGTCTATTACAGGTAAACTCTGGATGATAAATAGAATGAATAACAATGGTATCGATTACTACATTAGACGGTCGTTCACGATAAAAAGAAAGCGGAATTCTTATCACAGTAAAACCGTATTTAAATAACTAGCCTACTTATTTATTTGTCGGCTGTACCTGGAACTGTACCTGGCACTTGGTTTGTATCTTTTTCTTTGGGTTTATCATTTATACTATCAGCCATTGCCCCAACTAGACCAAGTTGTTTTAGTAATTCATTAGTGTCAGTCTTGCGCACATCTAATCCTTGCGCCGAACCGTTTTGTTCAGAACCTTCTAATAGAATAAACTGACTTTTTTGCCGAGCAAGAGCTTGAGCAATCGCCAGCCTTACAATTTTATCAGCTCCGGACTGTCCTAAAGCATCAATTTGTGCCCTCAGTGCTTCAACTTTAGCGAGCTCCTCTGCCTTCTTCTGCTCAGCTTTGTTTTTCTTTTCAATCAAGTAAGATTCTCCACGAATCTTTGCTCGACGCAATTCCCCTTCAGCTTCGGCCAACAAACGATTGTTCTCTCCTTCAACTCTTTGCAGTTCACCTCTTAACTGCTCTCGCAATGTTTCTTGCTTATTCTCAGCCAATCTTCTTTTTTCTTGAAGTTCTTGAGTCTCATTTATAGCCTCTTGGTAGCGGTCATCTGGCTTTTGATCTTCTCCACGATATCTTTCAAAAAGATGCCCCTGATAATCCAAAAGAGTAACATTTATACCCTCGGTTGCTAAGCGAGCTTGCATTGAATTTCGAACTCTAGTCACGGCAGCTCTTCGTACCTCCGAGCGCGAATACTCCTCAGTAGAAAGCGTATTCATGTGGGTGCGAATATCGGCACGAGCTATAACCTCAACTAAGTTATCTATCTCCTGTTGAGTATCTCCGACGCGTTCAACAATATGACGAATTGCATCTGGTTTTGGATCTACTTGATACTGAACGGTTATACTTAAACTAACTTCGTTACCATCCTTTGTGCGAGTTTCAAGAAAATCTTCCGAAGGCTTTCCCTCTGTTCCCTGCCTTCGACCGAGTGTTAAAACACGCATCTTTGTATCAACACGAATCAACTCTTGCCACGGCCAAATAAATTCCTTCTCTGCTGGCGACAATACTCTATTCATAACGCCACCACCCAAAAAGCGAGGAAGGCGATTAAATAAAACACCATACTCACCAGCTTCAAGAGTCTGGAATCCAACCTCACATCCAGTCATTACAACTACAAATAAAACTAATGTTACATTTTTAAACATTTGTCTCATGGCTGCCTCTCGATTTTTGTATTCGATATGCCACTTAATCTTTGTAACCAGTTATCAACATCGTAAGGTGAGATACCAGAAACTACTCCGCCTTTGAGAGATTCAATCATAGGCAACGCCTCAAGAGCAGTAAGCATACGAGATCCTGATTCATTTTGCAGAGCCTTAAGCTTTTCTTGATAGACGATAGCGTCTACAGAATTGACAAGAAAATCACCTTCAGCTCGCTTTTGCCCTTCAAATAGAGTTCCTTCAGAATGTAATACGGCAACCTTCGATGAAGCAGACTGACGACTATCTTCGATCTCTTGACGCAACTTAGCTTCAAGTTCAGTTGTGCCTTTTTCTATTTCCAAAACATCAGCAAGAGCTCTTGCATATTTTCGCTTCTGAAGCTCCAAATTCTTTTCAAAAATGCGGTCATCAATCGCTTGAGGATATTGGTACCGCCTTACAAGCACAGCCCAAATCTCAATACCTTTTTTTGATAATTCCTCATTTAAGGCTGAAAAAGCACGAAAAGCAGCCTCTTCTCTAAGAGTAGGATCATAAAACTCAGCCGTAGAAAGTAACCCTAGTGTATCTTTCATCACTCCTTGAGCAGATGTAGCAACGAAACGTAACTGCGCTTCAGGGACAAAACCCAAAGCGTTTACCAGAGCACTCGGACCTTCATGAGACCATTTTTTCTTTGAAGCTATTGGAACATTCTCGCTATCACGTTGCGATGTAGAACTAACGACCTGTTCGTTGTTAACCGCATCGGCAGATGAGTAGTAACGAAGTATAAGTGTAGCATCAACCTTCATTTTAGCACCCTCTCCAGTGGGAATCTCGAGAGAGGGTAGATCTAAATCGCCGTTTAACGATTTTTCACTAAAATTTACCACTAATAGATCTTTCGGCAAAATGTGCACCACAGAGACAAAAGGTAACTGCCAGTGCAGACCAGGCGAAAGACCCTCAGGCTGAAAGCCCTCTTTAATTAGAAACGGTATACCAAAATAACTTTGACGTAAGCCAATTTCATCAGGCCTAACTACCTTGCCAAATAGAAAAAAGGGTAATCCACCAGCTAGCGTCACAAAGACAAATAAAACAAAAATAAAACTTAAAAAAGTTGTTAATTTCAAGCCATTATCTGACAAATTTTCAGAAGAATTAGTTTGACTCATACTACAATACCTCCGCGTATGCGGACAGGTTTTCCATCTGCCGCAACAGCTACCATTATTACTTCGGCACTAGTTACATGCACAGTTTCAATAGTTTCCACACCTCGCATCGCTTCGACCTCTATAGCGATCGTAATAGAAGTATTACCGACTGTTTTGGTGGTAGTCAGGAAACTAACTAAGTCACCCACAAAAACTGGAGCAATAAAATTTACTTCTCGCATCACCTTTGTCACATACCTAAGGGGAGCAACTCGTCGAGCCTGTTGGAGCGCGGCAAGGTCTATTAAGCTTAAAATATGTCCACCAAATATATGGCCAAACTGATTTGTATCTCTAGGCATCATTGCCTCACGAATGGCTACAAACCATTCTTTTCCATCTCTCTGAACAGTTGCCATATAAAACTATCTCCCTCCAACGAAGGTATCTATAAAGTCACGGTAGTATCTAGTCTCAAAACCTCTAATCTGAAGCGTAATCCACAATGAGATCACTACTAATTGCATGGAACTTGATCAGAATACCCCGATTGTTTGGAGCCCTCTTCCTTGTGCCGGCTATTGTTAGCCTAATACTTATCTATACCCAGCTACACATCACTGAATTCATAATTAAAACTTTACGCCGAGATTCATCAACAATAAAACAACAAATAAACGAAAAACGAGAAAATAATATTATTCGCAAAGTGCTTCTTCACTTAGAAAAACCATTAGAAGATATACAGGTATGCCGCTGGCTATCAAATAATACTAAATTTTCGCAAGATAATTTAATAGTTCCTTGCACCATTGAAGCATACGATATAGCTCTTCAAGTAACAGATCCAGCAAACTACGATGCTTCTTCGTATATACAAATTTTTAATGGTCATTTTCGACGACTTCACATTTGTGAAAACTGTTCCACAAAAATCATAGTAAATGTCAAAAAAACCAAAAATACAGTAACGACGCCAAATGTTCACGCTTTTGATGTGTGGGCACTTGCTCTACTAAGTTTAATTGAATTCTCTCAAGAAAGAGCAGAACGGTATCTTGCTATGCTCTCTGAGGTCAATAAAGTTAATGAACTTACAGGCCCCATTTTCCTTCATGCTGAAGGATTTAAGGTTCCTATCAAAGTAAATGATTTAACAGAGTCACTTGGTGCGATAGCTGCTTTAGCAATGAATATTATCATCGCTCTTTGGTTAGCGGTGCGCGCTCACCGACGCATTCTTGATTATTTTTCGAGAAGTGGTGCTCTTCTTCCGTTAGTTGCAGCCACAGGGCAACGAGATTTCTACACGGCACTTTGGTATCTCACTGGAGCTCGCGTAGGCTTTTTTTTGATAGCTGCTCTACCTCTTACGTTTGTATACTTAAAGCGCTTTTCGAATAGACCTATTACTCATGTATTTTTTAATGGAGATATCTCGGCATTGATGGTTTGGCTAATTGCTCTCGTGTCAGGACTTCTTCTCGCAACGCTCATATCTTCTATAGCAGATCTAAAGCATCGATTTTCGCTCACCTCGCTATGCTATCGCTATGTTCCTCTGGCTTTCGCTCTTTTAGGGGGAGCGTTCTGGGGCACTTCATTTTTATTTTCTGTAGAACTAATGCACAAACTGCGCATCTTACTAGCTGCACTACCTATAGCAGGAATAACTCCAACTCTACTTGCTCCCATTTTTACACCGGATTACGGCGTATTGGTCACTCACGCTCTGCTCAGTGTAGCCCTTCTTACAATCGTTGCACGAGCAAATGTTCGATGGTTTGCCGCTCATTTAGAGCAAATATAAAAAAGGTTACAAATGACTTTAACCGAACACTGCACACGAATAACTTTTAGAGATGTAGAGGTATATTACGCCACCCACCCAGCATTACGGTGTAACGAGTTAGATTTAGAAACGTCAATTTGCGGAATTATTGGTCCTAACGGAGCAGGAAAATCTACTTTTATCAAAACTATTTTAGGATTATTAAGACCTATTCGCGGAGAATTTGGAGCCTATTCTGTAACTAAAAGTGGACTTCACAAACTAGTACCTCAGATAGATATGGCTTACTGTCCAGAGATGGGTGCAGTCTTTAATGACATATCTGTCGAAGAATATCTTTTATTCTGGTGTCGTCTTCGACACGGTGGTGCAAAATACTTAAAATTTGGTAATGGAAAACATCTTCTTGATGCTCTTGACCTCTGGGCTATACTTCCTAAACGAGGCGCTTTTCTCTCAAAAGGTGAAAAGCAACGTGTACAAACTTGTGCCGGATTTCTTTTAAATCCAAAATTATTTTTATTTGATGAGCCATTTGATGGGCTTGATGTTCAGCGCACTCAAGACCTTGTAAATCTAATTCAATTAAAACTTAGTGAAACATCATTCATAATTTCTTCTCACCGAATGGATATTATTGAGAGAATTGCTCGCTCACTCCTGGTGCTCAACCAAGGTAAAATTGTTAGCTCAGGAACTGTCACAGAGGTTAGCACTGCTCTCGCTGGAGAGGCTATTATCCTCACTCTTCAGAGTGAAGACCGTAATAATAGAGAAAAAGTTGCGCAATATCTAACCACATCTTTTCCTCACACGATAATTACCGACAGAGGAACAGAATGGAGCTTAACTGGGTCAGGCCTCACAGCAAAAGAGCTGGCACAATATTTTTCAACACGCTTTTCACATTTTGAAGTAATGGGTCATCCCCCTTCCCTTACTGATGCTATGACACTTTATCTGCGGAGTATATTACGATCTACATAGCATCTTACATCAAGTTTTCGTACACTTGGGTGGGTATGATTTGCTTATTAAAGCGCACAAATTATGAAAAAACTTATTCTCATTCTCACCGGCATGCTCACTGTTCCATTAATAGGGGCAATTTTAGTATTGCTTATGCATCCTGCAAAAATGCAGGCACTGGATATGACCGCTCCTACTGTTTCTTTAAGAAATGCGCCTGTTGGATTAAAAAGTCCTGAAACCAAACTCGAATTAGCTTATTCCGATACAGGAGCTGGAGTATCTGAAGTTTCTGTAACAATCTGTCAAGGAGAAATAATCAAAGAAATTTACTCAGAAAAATTCTATCCCAGCAAGAAAGATTCTGTTCTTACCCTCACAATAAAAAGAGGTACTCCAGAGCTTAGACAAGGACCGGCAACAATAAAAATTACCCTGAAAGATGCTAGCTTACTCAATAATAAATTAGTTATTGAACACCCAGTACTAGTGGATTACATCGCTCCTCAAGTTGAGCCTATCTCTTCTCATCACAATGGCCGAGTAGGAGGAGCTCTTTTAGTCGCTTACAAAGTTTTGGGAGATGATGTAGTCTCGTCGGGGGTTTTAGTTGGAGAAAAGAGGTACTTTGGTGAGCCAGCTCATAATTTATCGCCAAAAATCTCAGAAACCCCCGGTCTTTTTGTATCTTTGTTTCCTATTCCGACTTCAGTAGATGAAGATATTTCAATATCCCTCTTCGCTCATGATAAAGTTGGGAATGAAGGCCGCTCTTCTTTTTACTATACAGTAAAACCAACGCAATTTAGGTCAGCAGATTTATCTTTAAGTCGTACCTTTTTTGAAGGCACAATTAGTAAACTACTTGGTAAGTATTTAGATTTTGCTCACCTGCCATTTAGAGAATACGATGTAAAAGCCGCTACTGATGAGCAACTGGCATCTGATTTTAAACTTATAAACGAAGATTATCGAAGAGGTTTAAACGAAAAACTGCGATCCATTAATGCTACTTCAACTTCCACCAGATTATTTGAAGGAGCATTTATTCGACCCTTGAGTGCTGCACCAACATCATCATTCGGAGAACAGCGCAGTTACTCACTTAACTCTATCCCCGCTGGACAAAGTATCCATCTTGGTATTGACCTTGCCCATCTTATAAATGCACCAGTCTTTGCATCTAACAACGGTAAAATAATTTTTGTCGGCGACTTGGGTATCTACGGCACTACCGTTGTAATCGACCATGGAATGGGTCTCACCTCACTTTATGGTCATCTATCTTCAACATCTGTTAACGAACAAGATACTGTTTCTCAAGGTGCTCCTATTGGACGCACTGGCGTTACAGGTTTGGCTGGAGGCGACCATCTTCATTTTGAAATGAGATTACATAACGAAGCTGTATCACCCTTTGAATGGTTAGATCCGCACTGGATCAAGGATCATATCGAACTTCCCATTCAAGACATAGTATCAACAGTTACTTCACCAGTAGATACCAAGTCAGCAGTTGTTGGGGCTACGTCAGAACAAAATAAAGGTCAGTGATCACTAAGGGCTAAATAAATTAATAATAGAACGTGACAATACTTGCAGGTAAATATCAACTTATAGGAGAACTAGGTGAAGGTAGTACGGGTAAGGTATTTCTCGTTCAACACCCAGACCTTAATGTAAAATATGCCCTCAAGGTTCTACATAATACCTTTTCTGATAATCCTTTATTCGTCGAACAATTTAAACGAGAAGCGGAGCTTCTCCTTCGTTTTACTCACGAAGGATGTGTACAACTTCGAGATTTTGGACGGCTTGAAAGTGGTTCATATTTCATGGCTACAGACTACTGTGAAGGAGAAACTTTAAAGAATAGGCTTAAAAGAGGTGGCGCACTTGATACTGAACATGCTCTTAATCTGCTAATTCAACTCCTTGATGTACTAAGTGCCGCTCATGCACGGGGAATAATCCACAGAGATATTAAACCCGATAACATCATCATAGAAGCCGGATATCAAGGAAAAGAGATAATCAAAGTACTGGATTTTGGTATTGCACAATTACTTGAACTTGATCGGTCTAAAGATGACAACAATAGCGAGGATTATAACGAAGAACTAACTGTTGGCACCCCTGGCTATATGTCACCAGAGCAAGCCTATGGAGAAAGAGACCTAGATCATCGTGTCGACATATATGCCACCGCAATTATAGCTTATGAGATGTTAACCGGTGTTCCACCCTATAGTGGAGATTCGCCAGAGGAAATATTACTTGCACATGTAACCAAACTACCTGACCCTTTTGCTGCTCGATTAGGCTTACCAACAATTCTTGAAAAGCTAGTCTTCAAAGGTATGGAAAAATCGAGACAGAAAAGATTTAGTTCTGCCACTGCATTTAAACAAGAGCTCACAAACGCTCTTTCTTTATTGACTGAAACTAACGCTCTTTCAAGGATAAATGTTAAATTGGATACTTCCCAACAGGATATCTTAATTATTCATCCAGACCCCGTCGTTAAATCCTCATCCTCAAATGAAGAAAAAGCACAAACTAACAATCAAACAGGCACAGTAGTTTCACGTATCCTTATTCTAGATGACGAAGACACTTTGCTTACTCTTACTTCTCATATCTTGCAACTTGCTGGATACGAAGTATTTACAGCTAGTAACGTGACAGAAACGCATAGATTTTTGGTACATGAACAAGTAGATTTATTGATAACTGATGTACAGATGCCAGATATGCCTGGGTGGAAAGTATGTAAGATGCTCAAAGCCTCGCTTCCAAACCTTAGAGTGATCCTTTTTTCTACTCTGGATTCTGGAATGCTTGCAAAATTAACTTTAGATAGTGGTGCCGATGGTTGGATTTCAAAAATGACTCCACCTAAACAGTGGTTACCTTTAATAAAAGAAGTACTTAGCAAACCATCGGGTAGCTTATTGCGAAGGCGCCGTGAATAGGTTTCCTCGATACGATTATTTAAGTTAACCTAACCAATATGAAAAAATCTCAACCATCATTGATTCTTGATGACACAGCAGTCATAGCTGCCCTCACTGCTCTTCCCGAGTGGCAAAGGACAAGTTCTTATTTAGAACGACATTTAAAATTTCAAAACTTTCGAGAAGCGTTTGCGTTTGTTACTGAATGTGTGCTCATCTCTGAAAAGTTTGATCATCATCCATCGATAACTTTCTCCTATAATCATGTTACTATACGTCTCACTAGCTTTGATGTAGGAGGTATAACAACAAGAGATATTAGATGGGCGGAAACTGCCGAAAAATGTGCATTAAGATATAAGTCGCCAGAGTCTACTACTTCTTAATGTCTACTGCTTCTTAATTAGGATAATTATGGTCCTCAGTGTTGCTCGAAAAATATTTGGCACTCGTAACGATAGGGTTGTTAGATCATTACGACCCATTGTCAATCAAGTAAAAGAAATTGGAACTAATCTTGAAAATCTCTCAGATGTTGAGCTTATAAATCGCACTAGCATGCTTAAAGAGAAATTAAATCAAGGTGCTTCGCTCGATATGATAGAATCAGAAGCTTACGCTACTGTGCGGGAAGCAGCTTACCGAGTGCTACGCATGCGCCATTTTGATACTCAAATTATTGGAGGGGCAGTCCTTCATAGAGGAAACATCGCTGAGATGAAAACTGGCGAAGGAAAAACTCTCGTAGCAACCCTTCCTGCTTATCTTAATGCTCTCTCAGGCAGAGGAGTACATATCGTTACTGTAAATGATTATCTTGCAAAGAGAGATGCGGAATGGATGGGACAAATTTTTCGCTTTCTAGGTCTGACTGTAGGATGTGTTCACCCAGGTCTCGCTGAATTCGAGAAGCGCCAGCAATATCATTCTGATATCACGTATGGTCAAAATAACGAATTCGGTTTCGACTACTTACGCGATAACATGAAACACTCGCTAGACGAAATGTGCCAGCGACAACACTACTACGCAATCGTTGATGAAGTAGATTCAATTCTAATTGATGAAGCAAGAACTCCTTTAATAATATCAGGGCCAATAGATGAATCAACGGACAAATATTACGAAATTAACCGCATTATTCCTCAATTAAAGAAAGACCAACATTATGAAGTAGACTTACGCACCAAAAACCCAATTCTAACAGAAGAAGGTGTAGCAACAGCTGAGCGCTTGCTCAATATTGACAATCTCTATGACCCGCAAAACATAGAAATTGTTCATCATGTAAACCAAGCACTCAAAGCACATACTGTATTTGTCCGAGATGTAGATTATGTGGTTAAAAATGGACAAATCATAATTGTAGATGAGTTCACCGGTAGATTAATGGCTGGACGACGCTGGTCTAATGGTTTGCACCAAGCAGTAGAAGCAAAAGAAGGAGTAAAAGTTCAAAGAGAAAATCAGACTCTAGCCAGTATTACTTTCCAAAATTATTTTCGTATGTACGAAAAACTTTCTGGAATGACAGGTACTGCTGATACCGAAGCGGTCGAATTTCAACAAATTTATAAACTAGAAGTAATAGTTATTCCAACTAATCGACCTATGGTCAGATGCGATGAAAGCGATTTAGTATTTCGCAATCGTGCTGAGAAATATGAAGCTGTGGTCGAAGATATAGCATCTATCCACTCTACGGGTCAGCCAGTCCTAGTTGGAACTATCAGCATTGAGCAAAGTGAGGCTCTTTCAACAGTCCTTCAAAAAAAAGGCATTAAGCACAATGTGCTTAATGCAAAAAAACATGAGCATGAGGCTGAAATTGTTGCTCAAGCCGGCAGATTAAATGCCGTAACTATTTCTACAAATATGGCTGGAAGAGGTACAGATATTGTACTGGGAGGAAATCCTGAATTTCTTGCGGCCGCCGAAACTGGCACAAAAGATAGGCTAGATCCTAACTTTTGTGCTGCTTATAACAAATATCAAGATCAGTGCTTACAAGAACGAGAACAAGTCCTTCAGGTCGGTGGTTTAGCGATTATAGGCACTGAGCGTCATGAATCCCGCCGAATAGATAACCAGCTTCGTGGTCGTGCTGGAAGACAAGGCGACCCTGGCATGAGTCGATTCTATATCTCTCTAGAAGACGATCTCATGCGACGCTTTGCAGGAGATAAACTACAAATGCTCCTGCAAAAACTAGGCTGGGAAGAGGGAGCAGCCATGGACGGTAGACTCATTAGTCACTCAATTGAAACAGCTCAGAAACGTGTTGAAGCGATGCATTTTGAGAGTCGAAAACACGTCACAGAATACGATGACGTAATGAATCGTCAACGAAACATAATTTATCAACTGAGACACAGAATACTTACTGAATCATCACTTGAGAATGAAATACACCTGATGATTGATGATATCCTTGAAGAATTAGTCCTTGAAATATGTGATGATAAAATAAAACCATCTCAATGGGATGTTTCAAAACTTAACGAGCGATTTTCTTTTCTTTTTAATATACCTAGCCCATTTGAAACAAAGAACGAAATTACTGAATCAAACAGAAAGCTTGATTCTCAAGAAATTTTTAATAAACTTCGCTCAGAAGCAAAGGCTCACTATAATAAAATTACGGAAGAAAAAGAGTCAAAACTTTTAGCACTACGTGATTTTTCTCAATCAGAGCAAAATGTAATTCAGTTTAGCGATAACATTCCGACCTATAATGAAATTGAACGTCGTACGATCTTAGAAGCAGTTGATTACTTTTGGAACAATCATCTTCAAGATATGGAGACGCTACGTGAAGGAATCGGGCTGAGAGGTTATGGTCAGAAGAATCCTCTTTACGAATATCAAAAAGAGGGTTTTTCTTTATTTGAAACGACTTTAGCTTCCATCAAGGAATCCGTATTACGTCGATTATTCTACGAGCAGATCCTAGATGTGAATGTTCTTTTAAATCATATTGCCGAAGAAGAAAAACGACGACATAACCTTCTTGCAGAAAGCTCGCTATCTCATGGTGATACTGCATCTCACACTGACATTAACGATGAGGATACTTCATCAAATACAATAACATATCAGGAAAGCTTAGATGATGCTCGTGCTCGACGTGAACAATTAAAACGAGAGAGACGCAAGCACCGTTGATATCAGCACTCAGTTAATATTAGCAATTAGTTAACCTAAAAAATAAGGTGACCGTGGCCAGCCTCTCACCATTTTCACTTTATATTCATATTCCGTTTTGTATGCGCAAATGTCCTTATTGTGACTTTGCGACAGAGGCTAGCAAAGCAATTCCAGAGGATCTTTACCTAAATGCTATCCTCAGTGAGCTTAGTTATTACATTAACCAAAGTGAATGGTGTGACCGTTTAATAACAACAATATTTTTTGGTGGAGGCACTCCCTCCTTACTATCTTTTCAGGGAATTGAAAGAGTGCTTCAGTCAATTTACAACCTGTGGAATATCGCTAGTGATGTTGAAATCACTCTTGAGGCAAATCCTGAAACTGTTGATAAAACCAAAGCTCAAGACTGGAAGTCTATTGGCATTAATAGAGTAAGTTTAGGAGTACAATCATTTTCAGAGAGGCACCTTAATCAACTTGGCAGACATCATTCTCCTAAACAATCGAAATATGCGATAGAATATTTAATAGAAAGTAACATTACAAACGTATCTCTTGACCTTATTTACGGACTACCATCTCAAACTACTAATGAATTAATGGCTGACCTAAATACTGCTCGCTCGCTGTGTATCACTCATTTATCAGCCTATAGTCTCACAATTGAGCAAGGGACTCCCCTAGCTTCGCATGTTTTTAATAAAACTGTGATACCACTTGATGACGACATTGTCGCAGAGCAATTTGATTTAATCAGCACTATTTTCTCAACAACTCCGTGGTATCGTTATGAGGTAAGCAATTTTGCAACTCCTAATTACGAATCAAGGCATAATCGAGCTTACTGGGAGGGAAAAGACTATCTGGGGATAGGTGCTGGTGCTCATAGTTACGTGAAAGGGTATCCAAGTAAAAGATGGGCAAACGTGCGTCTTTGGGAACCTTACGTTAAACGAGTAAATACCAATGTAACGCCTGTTGCTTGGAAAGAAACGCTATCATTAGAGCGAGAAATAGAGGAATTTCTTCTACTTCGTCTTCGTCTTACAGATGGAGCTAATCACTCAGATTTTAAGTCTCAATTTAATTTCGATATCGAGCAATACTTTCCAGGAGTACTAAACGAACTAAAACAAAATAATCTTATAAATGATGACGGACAAAGATTTGCAACTACATCTAAAGGAATGAAATTGCTTGATTCGGTGATAGAGAAATTTGTAGCTGAGTTTAAACCAAACTAGTACGCTAATGGTACTGCGACTCTCCTACTATAAACGAGATTTAATATGAGGACACTCTTTGTTAGCATACTGGCCACCGCTTTGATCTGGCCTTTAGCATGGTTTAGTTCAAAAGCTCTTATTACCAGCGGAGGTCGAGTTAAGCCAACATTACCTTATTCCACGCCGACTCTTAACTCTCAAAAATCTGCCGAACAATCTGAGCTTCAAAAGATTTCCAAAGAGGATGCAGGTAAGTGGCGAGCTTTAGGGCATGAATTAATAAACAAAGCATCCGCCATGAACGCTCCTGAAGATAAACAGGAAGCATTAGTTGAAGCATTAGACGCATTCAGAACTGTCCTATCGGTAGAACCAAATGACCCTGAATCGCTTGCCGCAGTAGGAGATATTGCTTTTGAAACACAAGCATTTTTTCAAGCTGCTAACTACTACTATAAGTACCTCAATGAGCGCCCAACGGACATGAATTACCACAAGCGCTACGCTAGCGCTCTCACCTTTATTGGAAAGGCAGACCAATCCGTTTCAGTGCTAGAAAAAGTCTTATTTGAACAACCTAATGATTTTCAAGCTCTTGCTTACCTAGCAATTGCAGAATCGCAACTTGGTCATATTGAACGAGTAAAATCAATCGGTGAAAAAGCGCTTCTAGCGGCACCTAGTGAGCAAGAAAGAGGCAGATTTGCGGAATTTTTAAATAAAATAATCTCCAATTCCAAAGGATCAACGATAACGAGTCAACCAGTAGCAACAATTACTGCATCTGCTAACTCAAGTGAGAAACAAGATCCATTCCTAATGGCAATTAGAAATCATCCTATTGCCGGAAGCAAAATAGTTTCTATTGAACGCAAAGAAGATACTCTGATACTTTTTTTTCGAGATTTTCCCATGCAAGGAATGCCTACAGTTGCACGTCAAAAATTCTTATCGAATATAGCAAAATATCCCGGATTAGAAGGTATTAAAACCTTACAATTCATGGATACAGCGACTAATACTCTGATGGAACAATATTCTTTGAATAGATAAAATAATCGCAAAAAAATAATCAGATGTAGACATTCGCTAAAATTCCTGATACCCAAATTAGGCTAATTTAATACATTTTAGGGATTATCTGCATGTCATCATCAACTAGTGACCGTCCTCTTAAGGACTTTCTAGAAATTCCTTACGCAACTCTCGAAGAAAAAAACCTTTTAGCCAAAGAAAAGCTAAAGAATCGAACTAATCCAGGTACACTTCAGGAAGATGTAATTAAAGAGCTGACTGATTGTAAAAATCTAAAAGCTGTAACCGTTTGCTTTTCAGATATTGAAGGGCGGTTTCACATGCTTGATTACGATAAAAAATTTCTTTTAAAATCTTTTGACAATCTAACTTTTGACGGCTCTTCCGTTCGAGGCTTTACAGCAGTTAGTCAATCAGACCTTCGATTAGAAGTAGATTGGGGCTCTATTAGATGGCTACCAGCCGATGTGTTTGGACCAGGAAAAGTTATCGTATTTGCTTTTATTAAAGATCGCGATGGTTCACCTTATACATCTGATTTCCGAGGACGACTTAAAGAGCTTTTAGACTCTATTTATAATTCAAATAGATACTCAGTTAACTTAGCTGTTGAATGTGAAGGTTTTGTTTTTAAAGGAAGAAATGCCGAACAAGATTATACTTCTCGTGCAGGGTTTGAACTTGTTTCCACTGGAGGATATTTTCACTCTCTTCCAAACGATCCACTAAGACTTTTCATGGACAAACTTGCAGAAGCACAAAGAGCTCTGGCGTTTGAAAATGAAAAAGATCATCCAGAAGTCGCACCATCGCAATTCGAACTCAACTATACATACTGTGACGCGCTACTAGCAGCTGACTTGGTGCAACTTTATAAACTAACCGCTAGACAAGTTGCCGCTAACTTAGGACTTACCGCTTCGTTTCTACCAAAACCTATAGCTGGTATAAATGGCAGTGGTATGCATACAAATATTTCTATTTCAAAAGATTCTAAAAATCTCTTTTACGATGAAAGAGGAGAAGAAAATCTTTCACAATTTGCATGGGAGTTTATAGATCGCATTCTAAACAACGCTAATGATATCTGTTTGGTTTTAAATTCCAGTGTAAATTCTTACCGTCGGTTAGATCCTGCATTTGAAGCCCCAAATCAGATTAAATCATCTGCGGTTGATAGAACTTCCATGATTCGAATACCATTAGGAAACGCAAAATCTTCTAGGATTGAAGTACGTACAGTTGCACCTGATGTAAATCCTTATTTAGCCTTTTTTGCTATATTACAAACTGGTCTAAATGGACCAATGCGAGAATCTATTTCGGCGGAAGAGCGAAAGACTCGTACAAAATACCTTCCAGGTAATATTTATGACTCTATAAGGTATTTCAAACAAAGTACGTTTATTAGTGAGCTTTTTGGTGAAGAGTCAAAAGAAAAATTTATAAATAGAAAAATTTATTCTGCTCATCGATGTCCTCGTGAATTAGGTAAACTAGTAAAAACAGAAGAAGTGCTATTTCATCATGAAGTGGTAAATCAGTTTATCGACAGTAAATTCTAAGGTGGGTTAACTGTACCTTAGTCAATCCTTCCACAGTAGTGGAAGGATTGACTAAGCAATAAACTCTTTTTGAAAAATAAACTACTTGGTTTTTGGAGAGCGTTTGGATTTCGCTCTTCCTGATGATTTTCGTGATCTAGGTATTACCTCTTCGCTTGCAATTTTAGCAGCTCGAGCATCAAGTAAGCTAATAGCTTCTCCAATTGAAAGCTCCTCAGGGGTAGTTCCTCTAGGAAGAGAGGCGTTAATAACCCCATCTGTGACGTAGGGGCCAAACCTGCCCTGTTTTACTATAAGGTCTTTTTTAGTTTCTGGATGTAATCCAAGGTTTCTCAGTTGCGTGGTTGAAGTAGCTCCTCCTGCATTACGCCCTCTTATTTTTGGAGCTCTGAGCAACTCGATTGCCTGCTCTTGAGTAATACTTAAAGGCGATAAGTCTCCTACTCCGGTTATGGTACGAGTTACTGATCCGGCTTTAACATAAGGACCATATCTACCATTATGAACTTCTATTTGAGCACCATTATCGGGAAACAAACCTATTGTTTTCGGTAAACTAAGTAGTTTGACCGCTATATCTAGTGTAACTGACTCGGGCTTCATACCGGCCAATAACGAGGCCATCTTTGGCTTCTCTTGTTCTCCTGCGACTACTTCTCCCTCTTGAACATAAGGACCAAATCTACCTACCTTTAAATAAACCGCTTTACCAGAGCTCGGGTGAATTCCTAGGCTTTCTGGTCCTCTTTTTGCTTCTTCGAGTAAACTTTTAGCTCTATCAAGATTGAGTTCATCGGGTGGTAGCTCATTAGGCAAACTTGCTCTAGTTTCACCATCTGTTAAAAAAGGTCCGTATCTTCCAATCCTGACTTCAATACTTCGTCCATCTAAACAAGTTCCAAGGGAAATACCACAAACTTCTCTAGGGTCAATAATTTCCTCTCCACGTCTCACCAATCCGGCTAGTCCAGGACGACCTCCAGAATAGAAATCGGTTAAATAAAGTAAATTATCAGCTTCACCTCTGGATATTTTATCAAGGTCTTCCTCTAAATTAGCGGTATATTCATAGTCAACAACATTTGCGAAATATCTGCTCATTAATTTAGAAAGAGCTAATGCCAAGAAAGTTGGAACAAGTGCTGTACCCTTTTTAAAGGCATAGGTTCTCTGCATAACCACATCAACAATAGTTGCCCAAGTACTTGGACGACCAATACCCAAGGCTTCTAGTTGCTTTATTAAAGTCCCCTCACTATACCGAGCAGGTGGTTGAGTCTCGTGACCATGCGTTGATATTTCACAAATATCAATTCTTTGCCCAACTTTTAATGGTGGTAAAATCTTCTCTTTATCGGCTAACTCAGCCTCAGGGTCATCAGCACCCTCCACATAAGCTCTAAGGTACCCTGGAAAAGAAATAGTTCTACCAGATGCACGAAATCTTGCTGTTCCCACTGATATCCCGACAATAACTCGCATACCAGTTGCATCTTTCATCTGACATGCAATGGCTCGCTTCCAAATCAGCTCATACAGTCTAGCGCTCTCAGCACCTAACTTTGTCCGCACTTCGTCAGGGTGAGAAAAAGAACTACCCGCCGGACGAATTGCCTCATGAGCTTCCTGAGCATTTTTTACCTTAGTTCGATAAATCCGAGGCTCTGATGGTAAATATTGAGCTCCAAACTCTTGCTTTATAAGAGCACGAGACGCAGCTATCGCCTCCTCAGAAAGATTGGTTGAGTCAGTACGCATATAAGTAATAAAGCCATTTTCATACAACGATTGCGCTACTTGCATAGTACGCTTGGCTGTATAGTAAAGCTTACGTCCAGCATCTTGCTGTAGAGTACTAGTTGTAAAAGGAGGAGGAGGCTTCTGCGTAAATGGCTTCTCTTCAATCTCAGAAACAATAGCATTTTGCGTTAATAATGCTTTCTTTAATTCCTCTGCTCCGATTTGATCTAAAAGAAGAACATCCGAAACATTTTGGAAAAGAGCTCCAGTTTTAGGATCGAAATCTCGACCAGAAGCTATGCGTTTACTATCAATATGAGTCAGTTCAGCTTCAAAACATTCGGCCTCATCCTTGTTTTTTAAATTAGTTGAAAATATTCCTTTTAAATCCCAATATTTTCCTGAACGGAAGCTCATCCGTTCTGCCTCTCGCTCGGCTAAAAGACGCATAGCAACACTCTGCACTCGACCAGCACTGAGACGAGGTGCCATTTTTTTCCATAACAGTGGGCTTACTGTGTATCCAAATAAACGATCAATTATACGACGAGTTTCTTGAGCTTTTACCAGATTTTGATCAATAGAACGTGGTGCTTTCAGAGCTGAATCAATAGCACTTTTGGTAATCTCATGAAAAACCAAACGTTTCACTGGAACTTTAGGTTTAAGAACCTCTAAAAGATGCCAGCTTATAGATTCTCCCTCTCGATCTTCATCAGTTGCCAAATATATACTGTCAACTTCTCTAACAAGTTTTTTTAGCTCTACTACACGCTTCTTTTTTTCTTCAGGAATAATGTAAAGGGGCTCAAAATTTGCATCAATATTAATACCCAGCCGAGCCCACTTTTCTTTTTTTACCTCTACTGGAATCTCAGATGCATTATTTGGAAGATCGCGCACATGACCATACGAGGCGATTATCTCAAATTCTTTTCCCAAGAACTTACTGATAGTTTTCGCTTTCGTAGGCGACTCGACAATAATAAGAGACTTCGACATATAACTTTTTATAACCTAAGCTTTCTCCAATCAAGCTTGCGATGGAGCGTATCGCATAGATTAAGCTGAGAGGCAACCTTCTTTTATCTGCTCCTTCACTTCTTTTTTTTCTCCCTTAGCCAGCATCTTGTGCTTTTTCAGATGTATAGCAACTAAAGAAAGTGCGCCAGCTGGTATTCCAGGTATCCGTTTAGCCTGAGCTAATGACGTAGGCCGATATGCTTTTAACTTTTGTAGAGCTTCGGTTCTCAGACTCGGTATTGAATCAAAAGAGAAATCTGAAGGTATCTCCTCATTCTCAATCTTTTTAATTCTATCAATATCTTCTTGTTGCCGACCTAAATAACCACTAAACTTCAGTTCTGTTTCTAAAGAAGTACTTATATCTTGTTCAAGAGTAAAAGGTGAGGGGAAATAATTAAGGACATCACTCAAGCGTAACTCAGGGCGACGAACTAAAACAGCTAGTGCAATGCTATCTTTTAATTCAGCACTATTTTTTGATTTTAGCCAATCGTTTGTCGTAGCAGTCGGTTTTGCACGAGTAGTCTCTAAAAATTCTCGACCTCGAGCTAACGCCACTTCTCGCGCCTCATATTTACGTTGTTGCGATTCGGAAAGAAGGCCGACTTTCTTGGCTCTAGGGCAGAGTCGCTCACATGCATTATCCTCACGTAAAGTAAGTCTAAACTCTGCGCGCGATGTAAACATTCGATATGGCTCATCTACGCCAAGAGTCACTAGATCATCAATCATCACCCCAAGATACCCTTCACATCTCGATATAACAAAGGGCTCTCTTTCAAGACATCGATGAGCTGCATTTATGCCAGCCATTATGCCCTGCCCAGCCGCTTCCTCGTATCCTGAAGTACCATTTATTTGGCCTGCAAAAAAGAGTCCTTGTATATCCTTACTCTCAAGACAGTGAGTTAGATACCTTGGGTCTATACAATCATACTCAACTGCATAACCTGCCTGTACAATCTGTGCGGATTCAAGACCACGAATTAAATGAATCATCTCTTGCTGAACATCCAACGGTAAGCTCGTTGAAATGCCATTAGGATAAACTAGATCTGATAAATAACCCTCTGGTTCGAGAAATATCGTATGACTCTCACGATCAGGAAAGCGAAAGACTTTATCTTCAATGGAAGGACAATATCTCGGTCCACCGGAGGTAATTTGGCCATTAAACATCGGACTTCTGCTCTTATTTGCCTCAATAAGAGCATGAACAGAAGAATTAGTCTTTGTAAGCCAACATGGTAATTGAGACTGAGTAATTCTATCAGTCATCATGGAAAAAGGTCGCGGAGGCATTTCTCCTGGTTGCTCGTCTAATAGATCGTAGTTTATTGACTTACGATGAATTCTAGGAGGAGTTCCTGTTTTAAGTCGCCCTAATACAAACCCTAGCGACCGTAAAGAATCACTCAATTTATTGCTTGACAAATCACCTCGACGACCGCCAATAGTTTGCTCTGCACCGGTATGCATCAATCCACGAAGAAAAGTTCCAGTAGTAAGCACAACGGCATCAGCGGCCATAAAACTACCATCTTTCAGGAAAATCCCTAAGATGCGATCTTTCTCTACATGTAAACTAGCAACTTCGCCTTCTACCACTGAAATATTAGGATTGCTACTCAGTAAATTCTGTATCGCTTTTGGGTAAAGGTCTCTATCAGCTTGAGCTCTGGATGCATGAACTGCTGGTCCTTTACTGGTATTAAGAGTGCGAAACTGAATGCCAGCTACATCGATAGCTCGCGCCATCAATCCTCCCAAGGCATCTATCTCTTTCACAAGATGACCCTTACCAAGACCCCCAATGGCCGGATTGCATGACATTTGTCCTATTGCATCTCTACGTAAGGAAACAAGCGTTGTCTTAACTCCAAGTCTAGCTGCTGCATAAGCTGCTTCAACACCGGCATGTCCACCACCGATAACTATTAAATGAATGGCTGTCATACTTTACTTACCTGACTACTTTTAAACGATTAAATCTTCTTTAAGCCGGCTCTTGTTGAGAAAGACAATGAAGTGTACCACCACCATACAGAAATGGAGTTGAGTAAACAGTTTCTACTTTTTTATCAGGAAAATTGTGTTCAAAAATTCTGATAGCTTCCTCATCCTGAGGAACATTAAAAGTAGGTACTATTACTGCACCGTCAACAAAACAAAAATTTGCGTAGGATGCTGGTACTATCTCGCCGTTAAGACGCACTACATCAGGGAAAGGAAGTTCGATTACTTCAATATGAGATCCACTTGCATCCCGAGCTAACGAAAGACGTCGTAAATTATCTTGTGAGGACGCATAATTAACATGCTCAGGATTATGTGACACTGATAGAAATACAGCACCCGGCCGGATAAATCGAGCGATATCATCAATGTGGCCATGAGTATCATCACCGACAGCTCCTTGTCCAAGCCAAATAACTTGTTGAATACCAAGCCATCTAGCAAAGATTGCCTCATACTCTTCCCGAGTAGCTCCGGAATTTCGCTCTTGTATATGGCTTAATAAACACTCTTCAGTAACCATCAAAGTTCCAGCACCATCCGTCTCTATAGCCCCACCCTCACAAACAAAGCCCGTAATCCCATCTTGTCTAACAGGGCAAATAACTGGCACACCTGAATGAGACGCTACTAAGCTTCCAATAGTAGAATCTCCTGATCCTACCGCAAACCTGCTCCAACCTGAAAAAGTCCAGTGCAAAGCTTTTCGCTCGCTTTTATGGCTAGTTTTTACCCAAGTAGGCCCAGTATCTCGCAAAAAAGGTTCTGAAAAATTTGCTGGAATGAATAAGCATCGTTCCAGAGAGACTCCTATTTTATCTAGGATTGACTGATACCATAAAGTCGGTGATCCAGCTTCAGGAATGAGAATCTTAACAGTCTCGTAGCGACTAAGAGCCGCAATAAAAGACAAGTATGAAACTTGTATTTCTAGTTGAATATCGAGTCTATTGTATTCACTGGAAGAAAAATTCCATGCAAGCCAAGTAGCTAGATGTGGTTCCCATTCAGCTGGAAAACGAAATTTTGATGTATTGTCCATACCATACTCCTATTTTTCATAACATATTTGACTAACACCAAACGATATGAAGACAATTTCCAATTGAACTCCGAGGCCGTGCAGTTTAAAAAAGCTGGGTTGCTATGACTACACCACTATGACCACATCACTTTATGACCACATCACCTGACAGCAATACATCTAGCAATACATCTGACAGTAGTACATCAAACAGTAGTACACTTAACTGTATTACCATCGCAGTGATACAGATGAAGATGAGCAATTCACCTGATGAAAACCTTTATAAAGCTATCAAGCTTATTAAAGAAGGTATATCTCGCGGAGCTCAAATTTTGTGTCTTCCAGAATTATTTCGGTCACCGTATTTTTGTACTGAATCCACTTATACTTTTTCAGGCTATACTGTTTCAGGTATTTGTGCTGAAACAAATAAAAATAGTGCTGCATCTCATTACGGAGAATCTTTACCAGGAGCGGTGCTTCCGCCTCTTTGCGACCTAGCTCGAGCTCATAAGATAGTTATTGTAGCAGGCTCAGTATATGAGCACGATAGCTCCACCAATTGTTATTACAACACCTCTGCGGTAATTGACACTAATGGAGAAATTAAAGGTATTTACCGAAAGAGTCACATCCCTCATGACCTCGGTTTTTATGAAAAGGATTATTTCACTCCTGGCACAAATGACTTCAAACCCGTCCAAACTAGTTTTGGTAAAATAGGAGTACTTATATGCTTTGACCAGTGGTTTCCTGAAGCAGCCAGAGCTCTTGCACTTCAGGGAGCTGAATACATTTTTTACCCTACCGCTATAGGGTCTGTGTTAGAAGATCCGCAAAAGGAAGGTAGCTGGCACGATGCTTGGGAGACGATTCAGAGAGGTCATTCCATAGCAAATTCTATAGTAGTAGCAGCAGCAAATAGAATAGGAATAGAGGGACACTCAACTTTTTGGGGGGGCTCATTTATCACCAACCATTTTGGAGTTGTAGTAGCTAAAGCCAGTGCAAGCGAAGAGGTAATACTTGCCAAGATTGACCGTGCTGAACAAGCACGCCTTCGGGCAGAGTGGGGATTTTTATCAGCACGTAGGCCAGAACTCTACAAAACGCTCTACAAATAATTTCCAATTATTAAAATCTTAGCAATGTTTGACAAAAATATGTCGATATTAGGATGATTTGAAGAAGCTAAGAATAATTATCAAAAAATCGGAATGTGTCGTCATTTTATAAACTTTAAAAAATCCTTTCTGAAATTAAATAATTTTTTATTCGAAAGAGGTATGTTAAAAAAAATCGACGCATTGAGTATATTTTTGTCGCTCATAATTCCAACAATAATTACTCCTAATTTAGCACTAGCTACATTTAGTGAGTCAGCAAAAAGCGGAGCTTGGAACTCTCCTGATACTTGGGTGGGTGGTAAAATACCAACTCAATTTGATTCCGTTGTGGTTAAACATTTTCTAACTTCGACAAATTCTGTCACTCATAGCTCCGGAACATTTACCATGCTTTCTGGAAGCAAAATATCGCTTGAAAATAATGCTCGCCTTATTTTTTCTGATAGTTCTCAGTTTAAAGCGGAATGTACCTTAAATGAGCCCTGCGTTATTCAAAGTAATGGCAGCGGGTTTATCCGTTTTGGAGGAGAGACTTTTAACTCATCCTATGTTAATTTTGAATCACTTGGCTCCAGCTCACAACCCGCTATTGAATTTCTTACACCTTCAACAAATTTTCCAGCAAATTTATCACGCCTAAATATTATAAACTGTAAGTTTAATGAAACCGGTTCTGTAATCATAGGAGATTTTCTTTCCTCTGGTGGGATTACGCCATCACTATCTCTTCAATTCATTCGGAACACTTTTGCGCGCTCCCGCAGTCTGATTAATCTGGCCGTAAGTGCGATAACTGACAAAGATGATTCAGCAAAAGCTAGCCGCGTTATTCGCGGTAATGTCTTTGAGAAAACTGTCAGGCTACTTCCCGCCAAGCAATTCATTATTGAGAAAAACTTTTTTCATGGTGGCATAGAAAATCTCTCATCTGAACGGTGGAGTTCCTTTAACTCAAATGTAATCAGGCTAACCGGTTCAGGTGGGACAGCGTTAAGACTTTCAGGAGATTCAAAAAATAATTACTGGCTCTATGACGCTCCGCAAGAGGCTAATGTTCATTTCATTCAACCACCAGCTTTAGGGGATATTTCCATTGAAGGTGATATTTTTGAGTTCACTGGAACAACTGGAGATGGTGATACAATACTATTAAACAGTAATATCACGGCAAAACAGATAGTCTCGCTGAAATACTCCATAGTCTTGCCCAATAAGGGCATGCAGAGCACGGGTACTCTTTTTTCATCTATTGGTAACGAGAATGTATTTGTTAATGCTGAGCACAACACCTATTTTACAGGAAACCAAGGAGCAGTTGTTGGAGAAGCCTATGCCGGACACAAAGACCTCATAATGAGCTTTCGGTCTAACATAGCGTGGAATATTCCAGAGATGCCTGGAGGATTTATTCTTGGCGGAAGCAGCCAATCAGCTCAACCAATAGCTGATGTAATTAGCGCATCTTCTTTATCACATAATGCCGGGTATCTTTTAAGTCAGTTCTATCCTTTTCTTTCTTTTACAACCTCACCTCATGGTGTAAACGACTTAAATTCAAATCCTGAATTTGTTGATCCCACCCGATCCTTTGCCAGATGGAGTAGTGCTAGAGGTGGATCCAATTCCATTTTAGGAGGTATAGAACGTCTTTTTCGCCTAAATACCACTGCTCCGGGAGCGATTGAAGATCTTTTAACTTTTATTCGAGAGGGTTTTTTCCCAAGAAATCCACAATTTCAAAATACCGCCCATGACGGAACGATAAGAGGAGCAGTCCAAAATAGTAATGGCAGCATTCCAGTTACAACCCCTACTCCAGTCCCTGGTGAACCTACAGCACCAATAATTACACCTGGCGTTAATATAACACCAATCCCATCTTCAACTTGTATTCCCCTAGAACTTCTACCTCCTGGAGCTCCTCCTTGCACGGTAATACTCCCTCCATCAATCATAACTCCTTCTCAGAGTGACATTATTAACGCAAAAAAATTAGCCTGTCGTGCAAAAACCAATAAGCGACGTCGCTGTTCCCTAAATAGAAAGCGCTTAAAATGTGTTTGTGTAAGGCGTAAAAGGCGATAGTTTCAGTACGAAAATTAACGAACGAATCGTTATTAGGCAAAAACTTAAAATTATGGGTGAGCTAATCTACTTAAAGTATCGACGTATTCGTTCCACCTCCAGCCATTATGAGCCTTAATCCATTGTAACCTAACTTTTGGACGCTTAAGTGCTTCTGAATAAAGAAGCTGAACAAGTTCTAAATTAGCAATCGGGCCACCACTTCGTCGCCATCCTTTTGCTGCCCATCCCTTTGCCCACTGATTAATAGTTTGAACACATAAATTACTATCTGAGTATATATTAATCTCTGCATCGCCTCCTAACGACTGATACGCATTAATTAATGCAGTTAACTCCATCCGATTATTAGTAGTATCTGAAGAACCACCATGACCTCTAGTAATGATTCTATTACTTTCAACATGGACATAGCCCCAACCTCCAGGCCCTGGGTTAGGAGATGCGCCACCATCGGTAAACACACCCGTGATTGGCCCATCTGTGTACCGATCTAAAACCCTTTGTAGTTTAATATCTGAATCAGGTGAAAGTGACGAAGATGTAATGTAATTCATGGCTGATTTCATTCACCAGTATACTATCTAAAGTTGAATGTTTTAAAATGCGGAATAAAAAGTAGTGAATGCTTATAAGCTATTTAAGCTTAAAAATATAATTTTAATATGCCAACTATAATCTTAAGCCTTATTCTTCTTACGATTGGTTGTATTTTAAGCATAACGCTCATCTATTTGTTCTGGCATGCTTTAATGCTCACCTTATCACCAAATCGTAAAAATACCGAACTTGATATAAAAGTATTACCCTCTCTTATTTTTCAGAAAATACTCCGTTGGAGGCGATATCGGAAACTTAATCGCGCAAAAGAAGCCCTAGTAAATAATAGATCAAAAACTACTTTGACCGAACTGGCTCAGTGCTTTATCTTCTTTCCATGTAGTCAAGGTGATCTTGATGAGTGGACTGAACACAACTACGAAGTAATAAGAAGCTTTTTACAAGTTGTTGACCAATTCGGGATTCCAATCACTAATCTTACTAACCTCGATGGACTTTTTGAACGACGTATAAATTTAGTGAAGATTCGTGTGGACAATCTCCGTAAACTTCAACGCATTAGAGCTAAGCAAAAAGTATCAGATCAAAAATCCAAATATTCAGCTCAAAAGCATGCAACCAATGAAGTAAACCCCTCGCCAAGGGACGCATGTTACAAAAAAACAGCTTACAATAAAAATACTGATTGGGCTCATCAAGAGATGTTGAATATGCTCGCTGAAACAAACCAAGAATTAACTCTAAATATGCGAGAAATTCGCGCGACACTAAACGAAATAATATCAATGATACTCCAAGGGACTCATGGAGGTTCTTCTAATGAAGAAAAAAAATATAATGATACAATCATTCATTAGTGAATGAATTTATCAATTAGAAGAATCTCCTTAAAACTCGGAGAGCTCTTAATTATAGCTAAACCTTCAAATAGACATTCCGTTCCAAGTACGTCTAAAAACAGTGATCTTCCATCCATTGCAGAGGAACTCCTAGAAAATTATCCAGAACTTAATGGTATTAGTGATAAGTCAGATGAAGCTGGGCTAGTAAATCGTCTTGATTTTGAAACAAGCGGTATTCTTCTTGCTGCCACAACTCCTACCTTATGGAAACTATTACGACAAAAATACTCAGAACACCAAATTCGAAAAACATATCTCTTACTTGTAACTGGTTCTCTAACAGAATTAAAAAACGTTTCAGGTCTTTTATACGGAAGATATAATAGAAGTAAAAAAGTATCAGTAATACTTAGCTCAAAAGGATCGCAGATTATAAAAAAAAGAAGCCAATTCTGCGAGGGAGTTTATCAACCCCTAGCAGTTAGCCTTGATGGTTTATTTTCATTTATATCTGTTTCTACTTTTACTGGTGCCCGCCACCAAGTACGTGCATTTGCTCAAGCCATAGGTCATCCTTTACTAGGAGATACTATATACGGTGGTAAATCTTATAATTTTTATGATGAAATTTATCCAACTCCTAGTTTTTTCCTCCATTCTTATCAAATATTCTTACCTTCCAGTCTGGATAGTCTTAAAATAGAGATACCATTACCGAATAAATTTCAAAAAATTGTACATCACTATTTTGCGAGTTCAATCAGTTCACAGTACTGTAGAGAGATATAAACGATTAATAAATGCATAAGGAGCTATTTTTAGATGCACTCAAAAATTCTTATACTTGGCTCCGGACCAGCCGGACTTACAGCGGCAATATATGCGTCTCGAGCTAATTTACAACCGATACTTGTCCATGGTCCTACACCTTACGGACAACTATCTCTTACAACAGACGTAGAAAATTTTCCTGGATTCCCTGAAGGAATAATGGGGCCAGAGTTGATGGAACTTATGGCTAAACAAGCCAGTCGTTTTGGCACTCAAATTATCCAAGATACAATTACAACAGTTGAACTTAATAAGCATCCTTTCACACTTCAAGGTAATAAAACAACATATCATACTGATGCGCTAATTATAGCTACAGGAGCATCACCTAGAACATTAAACATCCCAGGCGAAACTGAACTTTGGGGATACGGAGTGTCTACTTGCGCTACCTGCGATGGGGCATTTTTTCGCGATAAGATTATTACTGTTGTAGGTGGCGGAGATTCAGCATGCGAAGAGGCACTATTTCTCACCCGATTTGGCAGTAAAGTAATACTAATCCATCGTAGAGATTCACTTAGAGCTTCTAAAATTATGCAGGAACGTGTTCTTAATCATTCCAAGATAGAAATGAAGTGGAATACATTGGTAACAAAAGTAAACGGATCTAAAACAGAAGGAGTAACAGGTCTAGAATTAGTAGATACCAATACAAGAGAAGTATCTAGTATTAAATGTGATGCTCTTTTTGTTGCAATAGGACATATCCCTTCATCTAGTCTTTTTGTAGATAAACTTGATACAGATCACAATGGGTACTTAGTGCCTAGGCGTGATATTGGCGAAAATGTCACTACTAAAACCAATATAAAAGGAGTATTTGTTTGCGGAGATGTTCAAGACCATGTTTTTCGCCAAGCAATTACGGCCGCCGGCTCAGGTTGTATGGCTGCAATCGAAGCTGAAAGATATTTGGAGAGCTTAGGTCATTAAAAGGTAAAGAAAGAGACAGTGAAGCAAAATGAAGCGAAAAAATTCTGCCTAGTGCTCACTGCCTCTTACTTTACTGCCTTTTTCTTCACTGCATGCAAAAGTTATCTTATTCTAAATTAGAATTTTCCGAGCAATCGAAAAGCAATAACAAAAGCAAAAATCACTAGTGATTCAATTAAGGCCAAACCCAAAATTAAAGGAACAAATAAACTCCCAGATGCTCCAGGATTTCTACCAATTGCATCTAAGGCAGCACTTACAGCTTTACCTTGCGAATAAGTTCCAGCAGCAGCAGCAAGACCAAGAACTACTGCTGCTGCAATAGCTATCAAACCAGCAGAGCTAGACACATCTGCAGATTGAGCTAAAGCTACTGAAGGAGTAGCAAGAATAACAGCAGCCAAAGTAATAAATCGATTCATAGCACATTCCATCTTCAACAATATATTTTACATTATTTTGCAGTTTCAGCCACTTTAATGTTTCTAAAAGAAACGAGCTGACCACTATCAAAAAAACTAATTATCATTACTCCTTAGTAGAAGGAGCAACTACCTCTAACCATGTTCCTCTTCGTGAGTATCACTATGTTGAGTAGCGAGCTGCACATACACCATAGAGAGCGTTGTAAACACAAAAGCTTGAATTAACGCCACAAAGGTGCCCAGAATATACGCAGGAATCGCAGCAAAACCAAGTAGCTCAGTAAATACTCCAAGAACTAAATGGTCGGCTGTAATATTCCAGTACAGGCGTAGATTGAGAGTCAGAACTCGTAACACCGTACTGAGAAGCTCTAGAAAAAATATCGGTACAGCTAAAAAAACAATACGAATTCCACACGAAAAGTGTTTACAATATCCAAAAAATCCGTTTTCCCGGAGTCCATGAAAATTAAAATAAACAAAGCTTGCTAAAGCAAATCCTAGTGTTATTCCAATTGAACCAGTAGTCACTGGCATTCCAGGAATCAGACCGATAATATTACCACATAGCAAAAACAAAAAAAGCGTTGCCATAAAGGGGAAATACCTTCTATTTTCCCTTCCCATGACAGAATCTTGAAATGATAAAAATGTTTCAGTAAACAGATCTACTAAACCAAACAGAGATATACCGGCGGAAGGAATTATTCCTTCATCGCTTTGACTTCTCTGCCGAGCAATCTTTGCAAATTTAACTCCTAACCCAACAAGACCGGTTCCTATCAACATGGCTACTAAAACAGCCTGCATGTTTGTTTCGGGAATTAATGGGGTTAAATAAGTTGGATGGTCTGACGCCATACTGTAGTCAAAATATAAATTTTAGGTGTAAATGCTTAGTTAGCATTTCAATGTATATTAAATGATTTGATTAATGTTTATATAACATCTCTAATTAGATGTTATGGCGAGTTAGGTTAATGTATACAGCTTGCAAAAGCAACAGAACTTAATTTGCTAGTTAGAGAGCCTCACTTGTAATAACGAGTAATATTCCTATAAGGTCTCAGGGTCGATAAACACTAAGATGTTTTAACTAAGATGTACTTATTAAAATAGTAGTATTCTGATTTGGACTTTTTTATTATCTGAAGTTTTTGTAATCGAAGTGCCTACACTTTATTAGTTTTCAGTTTATTAGTTTTAAGTTTAATTTTCTTCTTTAAATTTTATATGGAGAATTCAAAACCCAAAATTCCTGATGATGTTACAATTTATGCTAATACTGCCCTAGCAACAGATAACGAATTACCCTCTAACCAACCAGACTCTTTCAGCAAAAATATACTTCAAGCGTGGGAGAAAACTAAAGACCAGTTAAGACAAGAGCTAGATGAACAAATATTTCATGGCTACATAAGCCCTATTCATTTCGGCTTTGTCGATGTCGAGTCTGGCATTCTAACTCTTAGAGGTCCAAGCAGATTTATAATTGGGCAAGTTGAAAAAAATTTTTCAACAAAGATTAGTAATATTCTCAGTTCGATTCTGAAAGCAGAATTTTTAATAAATTTTGTTATTGCTGAAGAAGCACCCCAAGAGCGTAATCAACGCTATATGGTCGTAAAAAAATTCCCTGTTTCAAGTAATTCAGAACAAAATCTATCAAATCAACCTAATATTTCACCTGCTAAAAACTCCACATCTGTAGAACTGCCTAATGGTGTATCAGAGGTATCATCTGCTTCCATAGCTGACTCTCAACTTAACAATCGTTATCATTTTGAAAATTTTGTCGTTGGAAATAGCAATCAATTTTGCCATGCCGCCTCTCTACGTGTCGCTGAGCGACCCGGACAAAGTTACAATCCGTTATTCATCTATGGTGGTGTCGGATTAGGTAAAACTCATCTTCTTCATGCTATTGGCAATGAAGTTCTTCGTCGCGACCCAAAAAAGAAAGTTTTATATCTATCAGCTGAAGCTTTTACAAACGAGCTAATTTTAGCTTTACGACACGCTAAAATGGATGAATTTAAAAAAAAATTAAGAACAATAGAAGTTCTTTTAATTGATGATATTCAATTCATTAGTGGCAAGGAACGCACTCAAGAGGAATTTTTTCATACTTTCAATACTCTTTACGGAGCTAAACATCAGATAGTTTTAACATCTGACAAAATGCCCTCAGAAATTCATGGAATAGAAGAGAGACTTCAAACTAGATTTTCATGGGGACTAACTGCTGACATTCAAGCGCCAGATTTTGAGACCAGAGTAGCCATTTTAAAACGCAAAGCTGAATCTGAATCTTTTATAATACCAGAGGAAGTAGCACATTTTATCGCTGATCAGATATCATCTAACGTTAGAGAGCTAGAGGGTGCTCTTACTCGTCTACATGCGGTATGTAGCCTTCGTAATGTAAAAATATCCTTGGATGTAGCTAAAAATGCTCTTTCACCAATTCTTGTTGGAAAGCCTATTCAGCTTACTGTAGAGGATATAAAAGTCCAGGTGGCAGAGCAGTTTAGACTAAAGGTTTCAGACATTGTTTCCAAACGTCGTACAAGAAATTTATCTTTTCCACGACATATAGCAATGTACTTGTGTAGAAAACACACTACGGCTTCTTATCCAGAAATTGGTGAGCAATTTGGAGGAAGGGATCACTCTAGTGTTATACATGCGGCGCATGTAGTAGCTACAAAGCTACCAAACGATCCTCAATTAAAAGAAGTAATCGAAATTATAGAGCGTCGCCTTTTTTCAAGAGATAGTTAGTTTTTCAAGAGATAGTTAGTATAAATAAACCATTGTTCGTTATTGAAAATAAATTAACACATAAGGTTATTCTTTTTTATTTTAAATTTTTGTAAAAAGTTTTTACTGACCTTGAAGTACCTTGATGTAAAAGAGTACAGTCTCCAGAGTTAGGATAACAGAAACATCTATTGTTAAAATTTAATTGGAAAGAAAATAAATCTGATAAAAAACTTTAAAGAAACTTAAACATAAGTTTAACATCATAGGATGCTCAAAATAAATTAATTACCTGATTAATAAAAATTATTAATCACAGGTGTTATTATCTGTGGAAATCTTCCGTAAGTAGTTTTTATTACACTTTAATTTCCGGTAAATCTTGTGGATAATTAGGAATAAACTGTAATTTCTACTCTAAGTTATTCACAATAGATTTAAAGTTTTAGAAGGAAGTTCGAATTACCTTTTTAAAATGGTAAAAGTAAGTTAGATTTAAACACGTTTTCCACAATAAAATAAAAAACATTTGTATTAAATTCAAATAATTAAGTGACTTTTACCTGAGTTCTTTTCTCTCTACTACAACAACTATTTATAAATATTAATATTATTAATTAGGAATAGGGTAATGAAATTTTTAATTCCACAAGTTAGTTTATCTAAAATTGTAAATCTTGGACAAAGTGTGGCAGATAAAAGAAATACAATGCCAATTTTGTATAATTTTAAATTGGAAGTTTTTGACGGATTATTAAAAATTATAGCTTCCGATCTTGAAGTAACGTTAGTTCAACAAATTAATGTCTCTGAAGCACAAAATGGTGCTATAGCAGTTAACGCAAAAACATTTACTGAAGGAATTAACGAACTTCCTGAAGGGCTTGTTTCAATACAGGTAATTGATAGAAATAGATTACTTGTAGAATGTGAATCTACTTCTCTTAAGTTTGTTGGATATTCTGCAAATGAATATCCAACTCCGCCAGGTATTGATCTTTTTACTTCATCATTAATTGATGGAAAACGATTTGAACAAATGTTGCGAAAAACTATTTTCGCTGCATCCGTTGATGAAACTAGATTTAATTTAAATGCTGTTTGTATGGTATCTTTAAAAGATGAAAATTCTTTAAAGATGGTTGCAACTGATGGATATAGACTTGCGGTTGCTATTCAAAATATTGAAGATCTACAGATCTTAGAACAAATTCTTGTCCCTAGAAAAGGAATAATCGAATTAAGGAAATTACTAGGAGATGAAATAAATAAAAAAGATATAAAAATAGGAGTAACTAAGGAATTTTTGATTCTTGAAACACCAGATGCAAAACTTGCTATAAGATTAATTGATAGTGAGTTTCCTGAATATCAGCAAGCTATACCTCAAGGTCAATGTGAATTAGTAGTAGTAGATGCTACTTTATTTAGTAATGCTCTAAGAAGAGTTTCTTTAGTAATTACCGATAAAGGTAAAGGAGCTAAGTTTCATTTTGAAGGTAACACTCTTTTGTTATCGGCTTCATCAGCTGAATTGGGAGACGCTGAAGATGAAGTACCTATAAATTATAGTGGTGCTCCCTTAACTATCGGATTTAATGCACGTTATTTATCTGATCTTGTTCAAGCTTATGGTGAGACCGGACCTCTTCATATAGAACTTAGAGGCCCGTTTGCAGCAACCAAGTTTTTTTCTCCAGATGATCAAAATGCTTTTGGAATTGTCATGCCTATGCGTATTGATTAAGTCGTGTGCAAATAAAAAGTCTATCAGTTTGTAATTTTCGTAATTTAAGATCTGGTAATTATTGTTTTGGTCCCGGTGTAAATGTATTTATAGGGGCTAATGGGCAAGGAAAAACCAGCCTAATTGAAGCTTGTATTATTGCGGCTGCTGGTCGATCTTTTCGCACATCTCGTCTAAGTGAAGCGATTACATTTGGTAGTAAGTTAGCAACGGTTCGGGTAAGCTTTAACGATGCTATAGGTCTTAGGTGTGTTGGGACAACTTGGGGGCATCGAAGTTCAAGATTAGTGGAAGTAGATGGTAAGGAAGAAGTTAAGGCTTCCTCTGTCGTTGGATTGTTACCATTTGTGCTTTTTACTCCATCAGATTCTGATTTGGTTAAAGGGTCTTCTTTGGCTAGGCGTAATCTACTTGATAAGCATATAGTAGATGTAGAGCCACGAATTATTGATTCTGTGGTTAGATATCGGAGAGCTGTTCGTCAAAAATTATCATTATTGAAAAGTGGAAATGCTAATTCAATAAATATTTTGCCATGGAATTTAGTTCTTGCTAGAGAGGGAGCAATTATTTGGCGGGTAAAGCGAAAAATACTGAGGGGGATTTGTGAAAGAACTTCATTAATGTACAAAATTTTAGCTCCATCAGAAGAGAATCTAGAAGTAAAAATTGTATCTCAGCTTGCATCTGATATTTTAGATTCTGAGATTGAGGCTTTTTTTCAAAATAAATTACAAGAAGGAGTTTTAAAGGAAATTTCGACTGGTAGAGTCCTAATAGGACCTCATCGAGATGATTTAAATTTTCTTCTTGATTCACATGATATGCGTGTTTTTGCCTCTCAAGGTCAACTTAGGACGGCTGCTCTTGCATTAAAACTAGCTTCAGTTGGTCAGATTGAGCAAGCTAGAGGTGAGCCTCCATTAGTTTTTCTCGATGACGTACTTTCGGAACTTGATTTATTTCGTGTTAGGGCTCTTGGAGCGCAACTTATCGCTAGTTCTTGTCAAGTATTTGTAACTACTACTGATTTATCTTACTCTAGTTTTGATGTACCAACAAAAGGCAATGTTTTTTATGAGATAATTAGTGGTACTATTAACCCAAGTTCGATAAATTGAAGTATTTATTAACGTTAAATATACTTTAGTAATCGATTTTATGAGCTTAGGTAGGTTACTTTAGGGTGTATTAAATACGATACGAGATAATAATTCATGACTTCATCCAGTGAGGAGAGCGCCGCGCAGGCAAATACTTCGGCTACATTAGAAAATAGTAACAACGCGCAGCGTGACTATGTAGATCCAGATAATTACGGTGCTGAGCAAATTCGTGTATTGGAAGGGCTTGAAGCAGTAAGAGTTCGTCCAAGCATGTACATTGGTGACACCGGAGATAGAGGGTATCATCATTTAGCATATGAAATTTTAGATAATTCTGTTGATGAATCGTTAGCTGGATATTGTACTAAGATTTACATCACTATTAACAAAGATGGGTCTCTTACTGTTGAGGATAATGGTCGCGGAATTCCAACTAGTATTCATCCAACTGAAGGAGTGAGTGGCGTTGAAGTGGTAATGACCAAGCTTCATGCTGGTGGAAAATTTGAAAAGGAAGCTTATAAAGTTTCTGGTGGTTTGCACGGAGTAGGTGTTTCAGTTGTTAATGCTCTTTCAGAGTGGCTTAAAGTTGAAATTAAGCAACAAGGAAAACTTTTTGCGATGGAATTTCGTAGAGGTGATCCGATAGCACCTTTAGCTATAGTAGGTGAAGCGGATGGTAATGGAACTAAGGTAACTTTTTATCCAGATCATACAATTTTTAAGGAAACAAAGGGTTTTGTAGCGGAAACGCTTATACATCGTGCAAGAGAGTTAGCATTTTTGAATGCTGGATTACTTATTATTGTTTGTGATGCTCGTCTTGAAGAACAGCTTGGAGATGGAGAAAATAAAAAATCTGGGCGTAGTCATGAATTTTTTTTCGAGGGTGGTATTAAGAGTTTTGTACAGCATGTAAATCGTGCTAAGAATCCGCTTTTCTCTGAACCTATTTATTTATCAGCTAAAAAGGACGGTATTTTTCTTGAAGTTGCATTTCAATATACCAAAGAGTATCAAGAGAATATTTTTACCTATGCCAATAATATAAATACTACGGAGGGTGGTACTCATTTATCTGGATTTAGAGCCGCTTTAACTCGCACTATTAACAATTATGGAAATAAGAATGATTTGTTCAAAGGTATAAAAGAAGGAATTTCCGGTGATGATGTGCGTGAGGGCCTCACAGCGGTGATTAATGTTAAAATTCCTGAGCCTCAATTTGAAGGACAGACAAAAACTAAGCTGGGAAATAGTGAAGTTAAAGGTCTTGTTGAGCAAATGGTAGGGGAGCAGCTATCAACTTATTTAGAAGAGCATCCCAATGAAGGTCGGTTGATAGTAGGAAAATCGATTGAGGCAGCACGTGCTCGCGCCGCTGCAAAGAAGGCAAGAGAGTTAGTACGACGGAAGGGCGCATTAGATTCAATGGCTCTTCCTGGAAAGCTCGCTGACTGTCAGAATGAAAATCCTCTAGAGGCAGAACTTTTTTTAGTCGAGGGAGATTCTGCTGGTGGTTCGGCTAAACAGGGAAGAGACAAGAAAAACCAAGCGATACTGCCGTTAAGAGGTAAAATATTGAACGTCGAAAAAGCGCGTTTTGATAAAATGCTTGCTTTTGAGGAGATTCGTACAATTATTACCGCGTTAGGTACAGGTATTGGTTCAGATGATTTTGATATAGATAAGTTAAGATATCATAAAATAATAATTATGACTGATGCTGATGTTGATGGCAGTCATATTCGAACATTACTTTTGACTTTCTTTTATCGACAAATGCATGAGTTAGTTTTGCGCGGTCATCTGTATATAGGTCAACCTCCTTTATATAGGATTAAGAAAGGGCGTGCAGAGCGTTATGTAAAAGATGAATCTGAGTTTGCTGAGATAGTGATTGGAGGAGGAGTTGAGGGGATTAAGGTAGTAAGCAGTGATGGTATAGATACAAGAGGAGAGGTCTTAAAAGAGCTTTTACTCCAGTTATCAGAGCTTTCATCTTTGGAGAAAGGTTGGATTGATGACCGTATGGATCCAAGGGTAGTTAGAGCTGTGGGTGATGTTTTAGCTTTAATTCCCAATTATGCTGATTATCCCCTGACAGACGAACTTATTAGCCGGTTTGAACAGGCGATTAAGGAGTCTCTATTGAAGCACGGCGGTAGTTTTGATTCAGAACAGCAGTCGCAATTCCTTCAGTTTGTGCGGCGTGATGAAAAAGGTGAGTTGAGTTTGAGGGTCTCATCAATTCATCGTGGTGTTAGAAGGATTACTCCAATTGGAGCGATATTTGTTCATCGAACTGATTTGCGTCGGTTAGTAGGGATTTTAGAAAAAGCTCGTATTTTAGGTGAGTCGTCATTTATTGTTACTGAGCTTGATAAAGATAAAAATATTGGAACAGCGAACTCTTTAGATGAGCTTTTTGAGATTATAGAGGCTAGAGGAAAAAAAGGGCTTTCCATCACCCGTTATAAAGGATTAGGTGAAATGAATCCTGAGCAGTTATGGGAGACTACCATGGATCCTGGAGCTAGGAGATTGCTTCAAGTAAGAGTGGCTGATGCTCTTGATGCAGATGGAATTTTTACAGTATTAATGGGAGATGAGGTCGAGCCTCGTCGCCAATTTATTGAGACTAACGCGTTAAAGACTCGAAATCTTGATATTTAATACATTTTATGTGTCTCCTGTTGTAAGTGCTGTGTTCTGAAGTGTGCTTGACTACTAATAAATCATTAGGCACGCTGGAGTCTTAGTTTTTTGATGTTTTTTACTGTTATTTTTAGCATCGAGGGTGTGTGTCATGGCGTCGTTAAAGAAGATTAATAAAACAAAACGTGGGAACCGTGACAATAAAATTCTTGCCAGACGTCATAAGAAGGCGAAGCAGTATTCAGCTATTCAGGATGCTCAAGTTAAGTTACTGGACTCTCTTGCTGAACAATTGCGGTCAGTTACAGTCACAACCGCAAAATCAGCGTAAATTTTTTGTAAGAGTTGGAGTTATATTCTTTTTTTTTGCAATAGTTTTTACTCTAGCTTTAATACCAGTTTCTTTTGCCGAGTCTCTCAGAGCCAATACTAATGATAAGTGTTTAACTTCAAATATTCTTGCTGTTAAAGCCGTAGGGAGTATTGAAACTAATCCATCTAAGGCAGCGGAAGTTTTATTAGCAGCTCTTGTTGAATGCCCAGGTGTACCGGAAGTATCGTATAATCTGGGTGTAGCACTATCGCGTCTTGGACGTAATGATGAAGCTTTAACTCACTTCCGCTCTGCTCTCTCCGATAAGTCAACCAGAGAGTTTACTGTGGGCTATTTAAGAGCATTGATGAGTAGTAGTGGTAGGGAAGATGAAGTTATTAAAGAATTTGAAAAAGCATTATTGGAAAATCCTAGTGATGTAGGGTTAGCTCATGATTTAGCTAACTATTACTATGAGCATCCACGTGATGAAGTTAGGGTTCTTTTAGAAAAAGCTTTAAATAGTGATTTAAAGGATGTGGTAATAAATAGAGCACTTGGTGTTGTAGCTTTTAGAAAGGGTATTTATGCGGAAGCTATTAAGTATCTTGAGGTAGTCTACGAAAAGGAGAGAGTTTTTGAAATTGGCTTATCGTTAGCCGAAAGTTACTTTAAATCTGGTTTATATGGTCAAGCTCTTCCAGTTCTTTTAAGTATGCGAGAGATGTCTCCTCACAATGAAAAAGTTTGGGCATTTTTGGCTAATACATATTTGAAAATGAGTGATGAGGATAATGCTCTTACAAGTTTTGAAGAAGCCAGTAATGTAGCATCTAGTAATGTTAATTATGCTTTAAATGCTGGCCAATTAGCTTATTCTTTAAAGCATTATGAGAGGTCGCTACGCGCATATGATAAAGCTATCGCAGCTGGAGCGCGTGACCCAGAAATTTTTTACGCTGCTGGGGTCTCTGCTTATCGAGCCGGTAAGTTATCGCAAGCTGAGAAACTGTTCAAACAGACCTTGAAAAAAAACCCCTACCATAAAAACGCCCAAACTGCCCTCGAAACTCTCTCGCCTCCCGATCCGTAGTCTCTAGGCTGCTGTGTATTGGAGTAGGGATAGGTATGAGAGGAAGAGGCAGTGATGTTATGAGAAGTGAGCTATTAGTATAATTTAGAGAGATTTTTGGTTGTGATGAGTCAGGTAGAGAGTATTTAAGTGAATT
>JBIKUX010000026.1:0-31777 GCA_044347345.1 Bdellovibrionota bacterium
TAAATCGGGATGACTTGTCTATTGTATTCCAGTGCGAAGTGAGGTTCTTCGAAAATTTGTCCAAAGTCGTCAATGGTAACAGGACTAGTATTAGTATTCGTAGTAGTAGTAGTAGTAGTAGTAGTAGCCGTGTTATCAAAGCTTAAATCTTTTTGGTAACTCTCTAGCTTATCCTTAGGAGTTTGTTTGAGAAATAAACCCGTTACTTGTTGGTGGTCGGTAGTGTTAGGTGGGTTTATTTGCGAGAGAGAGAGAGTGTGTGTGTGTTTGTTTGGGGGGGGGGCGGCGGCGGCGGCGGTGAAGGCAAGATTAAGAGTAGAGTTCATACAACCTTAAATTTGAAACTTAAGCTAAATTGTTAAAGTAGCATAATTACCGTCTAGTCATTAAGAGCAGGTATTTTGGTTCACTTTTAAAAAATTTGTAAGAATTTTAAAATACTCTTTATTTCTCCCTCAACTAAGTCTCCCTCAACTAAGTCTCAGAGACTTCGGGGTGGGGGGACTTCGGGGTGGGGGCTCTACCATTGTTAGACAGCACAATTTTACTAGAAACTTAGCTAATTAATTACATCGAATGAGTTTTATGAATATGTCGCACATACAAAGAATAGAAGTCATGGCTGCGGTTCTTACTTGTGTGACGCTTGATCTTAATAATTTTTATATTTTTGAAATTCCTAATCCCTTGGGAGATACTGACCGGAGCAAAGTTATAATACCTTCAGATCTTCCCCCAAAAATAAAGGCACAAATTATGGCCTATGGATATACCGACGAAAATTTACAAACTGGAGTTTTTGGTATGCTTAGTATGTTTAGGGATAAAGTAATTAATTTTGTACCTACTCATCAGTCTGGCACATAATCTTAAAACGTAGCCTTTCAGGAGTAAGACCCCTCAACTAAGTCCCCCTCAACTAAGGATCCCCCTCAACTAAGTCTCAGAGACTTCGGGGTGGGGACTTCGGGGTGGGGGTATCTCAACTCCTCCCTTCGGGGTAAGCGGGGTATCAATTTCTCGAGGGTCATCAATTTTTCGCACCATGGCTAGGGGCGGTGATAATTTCTCTCCACCCCGTCTTCATCTCTTTCTGGAATTTTTTCGGGACTTATTTCTCTCTCTCTGAGTCTACATTATTTGACAAGTTTGCCATTATATGGACTTCGTAAGGTAACATTGTGTGCAATAACTACTGAGCTCAATTTTTTATATGACAATTTCAAACGACGATGTGCTGAAGCAGCTGCCTTTTGTGCTTGAAAATAGCAATTTTTCTTCACTTTTTGGGGAAAAATATAGTGGAAAGGTGAGAGATTGCTATGTTAAGGGAGATACTCGTTATCTTGTAGCCTCTGATAGGCTTAGCTGTTTTGACCAATGTGTTACTTCTGTACCTTTTAAAGGTGAGGTACTTACTCAGTTGGCTGCTCATTGGTTTCGCCTTATTACTGGTCTTATACCACACCATGTTATCGATGTTCCTGATCCGCAAGTGATGGTGGTTAAAAATGGTCGTGTTATTCCGGTTGAGGTAGTTGTTAGAGGATATTTAGCCGGGGGAGGCTGGCGAGAGTATTTAAAATCTGGATCGGTCAGTGGTTTAGTATTGCCTGACGGAATGAAGGAATTTCAAAAATTGCCGCAACCAATTATTACTCCTTCAACGAAAGCTCCAAAAGGTGAGCACGATATTCCTATTTCATCTGAAGAGGTAATTGGTCGAGGGCTTGTGTCGGCAGGGCAGTGGGCAACAATAACTGAATATGCTCTTACTCTTTTTCAGCTAGGGAGTGAGCAAGCAAAAAGGCAAGGACTTTTACTTGCTGATACTAAATTTGAGTTTGCTCTGTTTAATGATGAAGTGATACTGGTTGATGAGATATTAACGCTAGACTCATCTCGTTACTGGTTATCAGATACCTACCAATCACGACTTGATAGTGGCCTTATTCCAGAAATGCTAGATAAAGAGCCAGTGCGTAGATGGCTCTTAGATAACGGATACACAGGAGTGGGAGAGGTGCCGCCATTTTCTGATAATTACCGATGTGAGCTAGCACGACATTACATTAGCTCATATGAAAAAATTACTTCCCAGCCATTTATAGGTGTGGGTGGAAACATTGTAAGTCGTATTGAGGCTCGCTTTCAGTAATCGCACCCTTGTAGGTAGCACTTTGGTAGGGTTACTTTACAGGTTATGGTGCAGGTATGTTTTTGGCTTATCGTTCTTTTATCAGGGATATATATCGCTGGACCCATAGGCGATCCTGATTTATGGTGGCACATCGTTATAGGTGAGTGGATATTACAGAATAAAACTGTGCCTTATGTTGACTATTGGAATCGTTTTTCAGCCGGAAAACCATGGTTAGCTTATTCCTGGAGTCAGGAGATTTTATATGCCTTAGCAAACCGGTTAGATCCAATAAACGGGCTTGTCTCTTTACAATTACTTTATGGCGCAGGCGTTTCTCTAGTTTTTACTCTTGTTTGTTACTATTTAATTAGAGGTTGTTCTGCTAAATCTAGCAATTATGCTCATCCGCATGGCGCTGCTCTTTTGCTGAGCGTTGGAGCTACATTTGGCATGGCGCAGCATTTTCATATACGCCCGCAGACTATCACGTGGCTTACTGCGGCAGTCATGGTTGCGCTGTTAGAATTAATAAGGCGGTTTGGTTGGTCGTGGTATAAAGTCATCCTTATATGCTTATCAGTGATTATATGGTCTAACACCCATATTACCGCTATTTTTATTCCGTTTATCGCAGGCACTTGGCTGCTTGTATCAGGAATTTTATCCCATAAGGAGAGGTTAATAATCTTCTCTCTTATTTGCTTGGCACTTCTATGTACTCCGTACGGCGGAGCTCATCTTGTACTCGCTACGCAAAAGAGCTCTCATCCTTTTATTTATTCGTCTATTATTGAGTTTGGGCCTGCTACAATTCGTGAACCAGCTACAGGTATTCTCTTAATTTTTTCCGTTTTGTTGGCACTTGGTTTAATCCGAGCAGATGAGAGCTTAATGCCTTATCCGCTGTCAATTATCTGTGGATTATTTGTTTTGGCGGGTTTAACTGTAGTTAAGTTTTTACCTTTTGCCATCGTACTCGAGATGGTGCTTATTGCTTCGTTATGGGGTAGTACGTCTGGTAAAGCCTTTGGTGGTGTAGCTGAAGGTATAACAAGATTATCTAAATTGCTCTCAGGATTAGCTGGAGTAGGGGCAGGATTTTTACTACTCGCTCTTATTATCGTTAGGGGACATCAACTATTTGCAAATCCCTTAGTTAATGAAAGAATTCCCGCCGCATCAATTGATTTCATTCAAAATGAGAAATTTCCTTTAAAGTTAGCCAATAGTTTCGGTGATGGCGGCTATCTTTTGTATCGTTTTATGAAATCACCTAACTTTCGAGTGGTTATTGACGGCCGTACAAATGTTAATAACGTAAAAGTTACAGAGCTATACTACGAGGCACTTTATGGTAATAGCAACTGGCGGTCATATTTATCAATTATACAGCCAGAAGTTATACTTTGGAGAAACGGTAGCCCATTGGTAGCTCTCTTGCTTGAAGCCCCAGAGTGGTGCAGAGTTTTCAAAGAGGGGAATAATAGTAAAGGTTTCTCGGTGTTTATGCCTAATAAGAGCTTACCTACCTATCCTCATTTAGTAAGCGATGATTGTATCTAAAACTTAGGCTTAAATAGCTAGTATTATCATTATGCTAGTCAGGAAACTTATTTAAAGATTTATCATCTTCGTACTATTTTTTTCTTGGAGAAAAACGAATAAGCAACATTCTAAAGCCGAGAAATGTTGTAGCTATAGCTAGAATAAGTATTATAACTAGTATTATGTCTCGGGCTTGTCTACCAATAAACGGAGTTAAAAAGTTCCATTTATGAAAAATTGAAAATGACCATCTTTCTAAGGAGTAACTTGGCGTTAACTCGTCTACTAGTGCGCCGTCAACTGGGTCAATAAATAAACTGGGTTTTTCAGGTAAGAGTGTGTCTACTCGCCATACTGGGAGTCGTTTATTTCTAAAGTCATATTCAGCGTTAAATCTAGTGATGATTTGCGTTTGAGAAATTTTATTGTTAGGTACATTAAAATAATTATTTGCGTGATGAAGCACTACGTCTTTATCTGATATTGTTGAAATTGCTCCACTTTTAACTGAGAGGTACATTGCTGGTGAGGTTTCTGTAGGGACACCGTTAAACCGTTGATTCCTGGATTTATAGTCAAGATTTTGATTATTTGACAGGGGTGATATACCAATCCTAAGAAACAATTCCTTATCAGGCCCTTCTACCAGATTGGCACCATTTATTTTAGTGGCTGGTAAATCCCACTTACTGCTAAATGTTTGAGCGTTTAGTAACAGATTAGGAGTATGAGATGAAGAGAGAGTATCTTTTATATTACTTTTTCTTCCAATTAGGTGAGAGTGGAGTAAATGAAATAATCCACTTGAGGAGAGCATAATAAGCGGAATTAAAACAACTATACCTAGGTATCTATGTGCCTTTCGATACTTAGGCATAGAGCGGGCTCTAAGTCGCCGTAGTAAGATAGCCCCTGAGATAGTTATAGTAAGCAGTGACAATATCATTGCAGAAATTATTAATACCTTAAGATTGGGCGACTGATTAAGAAAATTCCAAGTGTGACCTATTTTAAATATTTTTTGTAAAAGTCGTTTCCAATCATTGGTTAGATCACCAAGGGCAAGTAGTTCAGTATGGATGAAGAGAGTAAGATTGTCTTCTGTATTAAATGCTACTTTATAGACTGGTAGTATCCGATTAACCTTAGGATAATCTGCGGAGAAACTAGACTGAAATGTAGCTGATAAAACATTTGTCGCCGGTAAACCAGAGTAGTATCTGGCAAGCCAGATTGCATATTTTTCATCGTGATTGGGTAATTCTTGTCCTGTCGATAAATTAAAATATCTGCGTGGATGATTAGCATCTGTCGTTATTTGAAGAAGTACTCCGACATCTTCTTTTGGTACCAGTTTAATAGAAGTAGCTGACGTTAAATTGGCAGTATTTAGAACGGGTGCTATCTTCTCTAAGACTGATGAGTCTATTACACCTTGAGGTGGATAAAAAACCACTGCTTGTGGGCCAGACCAAGTAATTACTGGATGAGTTATTCCAGATACAGCAAATATTATTAGGGTTAAGCCTCCTAGCCATGCAAGTGAGCGATGAATTTTAAATGTGGTTTTTATCACAGGTTCATTAATTGTTAACGTTGAAAATTTTCTCTTCTACCATCGAAAACGAAAGCCACTAAAAAACCGTTGGCCATCGCCAGGATAGAATACCGGAGAGCTAGCGTTACCGTTTGCATTTACGATAGTACTAAAAGTAGATACAAATCTACGATCCAGAAGATTTCTTCCCTCAAAAAATAAGTCGATATTTTTTGCTAATGTAAGCCCAGCGTTTGCTCCAATGATTCCATACCCGGGAGCGGTTACAGTATTGGTAAAGTCAACATCTGCTTTATCTGATGCTTCCCAATTAAAAGCAAAAAACCAATCAGATCTTGAATCATATCTTAATTCACTCTGGTAAAAATTTCGAGGTTGTCCTGGAATTCTATTGTTTGCATATTGCAGATCCTGCTTGAATTGATAATCACTAAAAGTGTAAGAGTGGCGCCAAGAGATTTTGTCAGAAGGTAAAAATATACTTTCTATAAGCCGAATCGTTGTGCCTAATTCAACTCCTTGATGGATGGTTTTATCTGCATTAAAGGTAGCCGCCGGTATACCAGGTGCCGGGGTAAATTGCAGAAGTTCACCGTTAATCCAAGCTCGGTAGAGGCTTATATCCCACGATAAACTTTCTCCATAATTTTTTCTGGTGCCTATCTCAGCTGTCCAAGCATCCTGAGCATCTACAGGGACAAAGTTTGCCGCTCCCCCTTGAGTTAATTCACTAAATGTTGGTGCTTCAAAGCTTTTACTTAGGTTAGTGTATAGTTGCAGTTTATTGGATGTTTCATAAAGTAAGCCGACCTTTGGATTTGCTGTTCGAAAAATGGCGCGGTCATCTGGTACTACATTTTTTTCGTCTTCTATTTGTCGTTTTGACCAAACTAGTTGGCCGCCTAAAATTATCGCTAGTGAATTATTTAAGAAAAGGCTGTTTTCTCCAAAAATAATGCCATTATCCGAGCTTTGCTCACTATCAGAGATAATGGCTCCTTTTGTGCCAGCTTCATTTTTATATAGTTTTGCATCAGTACTTCCAGAATGAGTGGTAAACCCTAATCGGTAGTTATTTAGCTTTCCGAAGGTATCGTAATCGCCTGTGATGGTAGAAAAAATACCGTAATCTAGTGTTTGTTGATCAATTACCCCTACGAAAGCGGTGATTGGATGATACAAGTCTTTTCCGTTGATGAATCCGCCAATATCAACTTTACTTGCTTCACCAATTTCTATTGTTGTCTTGTTTGATACTCTTAAAGAGCGGATATCGCGAGCCCACTTTTGTTGTATAGCTGATTGATCAGACCTTCGTGGTGAGTTTAAAGCTGTAGCAAGGTCTACTGTTCCTGGTAGGTCTTGATTGATAATATTACCGCTTAAATAAAAGCGAGTTTCAACAGCATCTGATAAAGCTAGGCCGATATTGGTGTTTAATTTGATATTTTCTTGGTCTTCATGTTGACGAAAGCCGTCACTTGTTGTGCCAGTAATATTTAAAAAAGCATCGGAGTTATCAAATACTCCGCCTGATTGCATATTTACCCGGTATGTAGCGTCAGACCCCATCTCCATGCGAAGTTGATTACCTGATTGGGTAAATCCGGTTTTGGTTATCATGTTTATGGCACCACCTAGGGAAGCTCCACCGTATTGCAGTCCGTTAGCTCCTTTGTAAACTTCTAAACGTTCAAATGATATAGGGTCTGCTTCTTGAAAGTCAGCGGAGCTATCAGCTAAATTAAAAGGAATACCATCCTGAAGAAGAGTTAAACCTCTAAGATGAAATCCTCTTGACAATCCTGAGCCACGAATTGAGAGACGCACCTCTTCACCAAAACGTTTTTGAGCGAATACACCGGGTGTTAAAGCGAGAGTATCTTCAAAGTTTAGCGAATATTTATCACTAAATTCCTTATTTTCAACTAATGCAATACCTCCGGGCGTTCGTGTCATTATCTCTCGAGTTTTTTCGTTACTAGTTACAGTTTTTGGCTCAGTTTCTTCTAGTTGCTCGCTTGATACTTGAAGGGGCTCTAGGTTGATTCCGTCTTCTTGAGCTATGGCGCTTGGGGTATAAGAAGGTAACAAAAACGATATAAATAAAATCTTGGCTAAATAACTGAAAATATCGCAACGGTAAGTTTTCATAATTTTCTCTAAGGCTGGGTTTGCATAGAATCCTAAGGCGAGACGATATATTTTTTGAAATATAACTTTCAATGCGACAAATTGTCGCGCAAATTACTGCTAATGCTTTATTCGTTGTGAGACCAGAATAATTGGTGGCGCAAGTATAATGACTATTAAATTTTTATCACTTTGGTAAGACAGTTCGCATGTTTAAAACAATTCAATCTCAGGTGTGGGCATTTGATGCGGAGTGGGTACCTGATCCAAATGCAGGTAGAGCTCTTTATAGGATTCCTTCGTATATTTCTGATGAAGAAGTCATTCGTGAAATGTGGCGGCGCGGAGGTGCTACCGATGAGAATCCCCAGCCTTTTTTAAAGGTAGCTTTATGTAGAATTGTTTCTGTAGCTGCTGTTTTAAGACGAGTTTCTTCAGATGGTGAACTTAAGATTGAGCTCCTTTCTTTACCGAGGTCAAGTGAGGATACAGAGGCTGATATTATTTCTCGTTTTCTCTCGGCTGTTGGTAAGTATAAGCCTCAGTTAGTTGGATTTAATTCTGTGCAGAGTGATCTCAGAATATTTATTCAAAGAGCTGTAATTCACGGCATTTCACTGCCTGAATTTTGTGCTCGTCCAGATAAACCCTGGGAAGGAGTAGATTATTTTGCCAAGGAGTCAGAGTTTCATATTGACTTGTTTCAACTGCTTGGTGGATGGGGTAAAGGGGCACCATCTCTTCATGAAATCGCTACACTTTCTGGTATTCCTGGTAAGCTTGGACTAGATGGATTCATGGTGCCCTCACTGTGGTTAGAAGGGAAGATTGACATTATTAGGCAGTATAATGAATGCGATGCCTTAACAACTTATCTACTCTGGTTAAGAGTTGCACTTGTTTCTGGCCTCATAGATCTTGAACAATACAATAAAGAAGAAGAACTCGTAAAAGATGTTATTCATTCATTGTCTCAGCCACACCTTACTGATTATCTGCGCGAGTGGAAAAGGCTTACCACTAATTCGGGAACGGTTAATTAAGAGTTAATATTAAAAAGTATCGTTTTATATAGTCTTTTTTTGTATATCGAATGAGCAATAGTGCCTATTTTTTTATTATTTAGAATTTTTTTGGAAACGATAACTATAAAACGTTTCAACTGGCTTTAAAAAAAAAGTAAGTGAGCGAAAAAAATTTAACACAAGAGTGTTTTTAAGTGAGTAAAATATGTCTAGTTGCGCAGTTCCATCTATAGAGAAATTGATACCGGAAGCGATAGAAGAGGGCCAGAAACCAAGGATTCCTCTAGTTGATGATGGTATACCGGTATCCCAAGAGATTTGTGGATAGAAATGATAAAACAAGAACTGAGAAGCCAGGGAATAGAAGAAGGCATGAAAATAAGGTTTCCACTTGATGATTTCCCAGAAGGTTATGTTCCAGACCCCCCCCAACAGCTGACAGGGCCGGAATACTATAAAGTGCGGCCTCCATCTATAGGCTCTGATTTGGTAGGTGCTGGAGGATCCCCATCCCTAACACCTGCGGAGATAGGTAATGCGTTTCGGCAAGCGTATAACAACTGGAGAGTTGCCGAAACCTCAGAACCACCAAGTTCTCCTCGCTGCCCAGCAACAAGATAAGCTTAAATAAATAGGTATATACCTACTTACTTAACGAACTAGGTAGGTATAGCCATCTAGCACTTGTCGGTACTTTCGCTGAAATTGAGCTGACTCTTCTAAGGTTATAGCTCCTTGTCTAATTGCGAGCTCAAGAGACAGACGAAATTGACTTGTTAAGGTGGGGACAGTGTACTCCACATAATCTAATACTTCTCTTATCGTGTCACCTTGAACTATTTCATTTATTTCGACAGAACCATCAGGTGCTACATCAACATGAACAACATTTGTGTCTCCAAACAAATTATGAAGACCACCTAATATTTCTTGATAAGCACCGACTAGAAATACACCAATATAATATCCACCCTCATCCCAGCGAGGCTCATGACATAATAAGTAGTTATTTACATCTCTAAGGTCGATAAAGCGTGATATTTCACCGTCGCTATCGCAAGTAAGGTCAGCAAGAGTTGCACGTCGTTTTGGCCTTTCGCCAAGTCGCTGAATGGGCATGATTGGAAAAAGTTGATCAATAGCCCATGAATCTAGCATCGATTGAAAAAGAGAAAAATTACAAAAATAGGTATCGCGCAGAGTATCTTCGAGAGATTTTAGTTCGTCAGGAATATATCGCAAATTTTGTGATAGATTAACTAATTTTTGGCTGAGATATTTGAGTACTTGCTCTGCGTAAGCTCGCTCCTCTATGCCTAATTTTCCCTGAACAAAGTGTTCAATTATGTCCTCACGAAGTCCCAACATTTCATTGAGTGTTTCTTGAAAATTTTTGAGCACAACGCCTGTGTATAATTCATGTAGTCTTTGCAACAGATCATCATCAAACGGGCACTCTTCCGGCGGAGGGGTACCGTTTATTCCTGGTGCTACATCAATTACTTCGGTTACCAAAATTGCGTGATGTGCCACTAAAGCTCGGCCTGATTCGCTCACTAGATCAGGATGGCGAACTCCTGCCTCTTCACAAGCTTCATAGACTGCCGCTACAATACTGTCAGCATACTCTTGCACCGAGTAGTTCATGGAGGATTCAAAATTTGAGCTAGATCCATCATAATCGACTCCCAAACCACCTCCAACATCCAGAAGTGACATTGATGGGCACCTCTTTGCTAATTCTACATACATTCGCGTGGCTTCTTTTAATACCTTTCGATATGTATGGATAGCTGGAATCTGGCTGCCGATATGAAAATGTAAGAGCGAGAGCCACCCTAGTTTATTGCGGGATTCAAGTAGAGTTAAAAGTTTTAAAATTTGTGTAGTAGTGAGGCCAAACTTCGCTTTATCACCACTAGATGCTGACCACAGTCCAGCACTTTTTGATGATGGTTTAATGCGCACTCCTAATTCTGCTTCAACATGTAATCGCTCAGCTATCGCTAATACCTTATCTAGTTCATAAAATTGCTCTATTATTATAATAGACCGTCGCCCAAGTTTGCGAGCCATAAGGGCAAGTTCAATGTATTCATCATCTTTATAGCCATTACATAAGAGTAACGAATTTGGCTCCCATTGAAGCGATAAAACTGCCAGTAATTCTGGCTTGCTGCCTACTTCTAAGCCAATCGGTTGATGGACTCCTGATTTACGAATTGCCTCAACAACGTGTCCCTGAGGGTTAACTTTGAGTGGAAAAGCGACTGTGTAAGTGCCGTGGTAGCCGTAGTCTGCTAATGCTTTTTGAAAAGCGTCTTGTAGTTTTCTAGTTCTGTTACGAATTATTCCATCAAATCTAAATAGAATTGGAGCATCAATTCCACGTTGTTCGAGCGATTTAGTTAGTTCGAAGAGGTCGCAACATGGCCCATTTGGCTCTGATCTTACTACAACATGACCGAGCTCGTTGATGCTAAAGTAATGTTCGCCCCAATCGCGCACCCTGTATAAGTCGCTACTGTTATCTACCTTCCATTCTTTAGACTCAAAATACTGAGAGTGCAGATTGTGCTGGGTGTTACTTGAATTATCGATATTCCTGTCTGAAGAGGTTAAACTTGAAGCAGTAACGATAGTTTCATTATTGCAACGCTCTTTTTCTGTGTAATCGCTAGAAGAGGACTCACTCATGGCTTAATAGTTTCCGTAATCGTAAGAGACGATAACGTATACTAATTTACGGGATTACACCAAGGGATCCTTTTTATCATTTATAAGTTTTATACGTTTGTCTTCTGAGTGGGTCTATGAAAGCTAACCTGCATCGCTAACTAGTGGTGATGCAATTATAGAGATACAAAACCTCTTCTTTTTATCCTCCTGTTTGATTATGCCTTTGACTTTAGCATGACAGCCTATGGTTAGTTCACCAAATATCCAAGTATTGTTTGTAGTAATCAGATCTATGCCATTTATGGCAAAAAGGGTGTTGGTGCCATGTTTTAGTATCCCTTCAAGGGTAAATTGGCTGTGTTTTGTAACGCTGGGGTGGTGAGCGGGCGTCCGGGCCCGTTTATGACTGGTAAGCACACTTTTACAACTTTTTTTCGTTAGTAATGCATAGGTTCTGCTCAGATTTTTTTGAGAGAAAGTTTTATGTAACAGATGTAAGGGTTGTTGGATTAGTTTTGCTTCAGGTAGGTTACTCAGCAATCGTATTAGGGTTTCCATATAATATCCTCTTTTTCTTTCTCTTCCTCTCCGCTCATTGAGTTAACTTGATTTTTAGTGCCTTTTTGTTAACGAGAGCTAGGGGCATGGGGCATGCCAATTTAATTATTTTTTGTGACTAGGCTTCCTATAGGCACAAGATCACGTCGCTTTTAGGAATTAAAAGGATGCTTTTGCAGGTTAGGTATCACAAGACTGAGTAGGAAACAGGTTTCCTAATGGTCTGCAAAAAAATGCTAGGACTGCTAATTAGCTGACGCTCCAAAAGTGACTTTTTCATATTTCTCTCGACACTACCCAATTGTAATTGTAGTGGGGTTTTATTTGTTAATATTTATTAACGGCGGAGGTGAGATGGCTCCCACCCTGTGGATACTCATCTCTGAATGTCATGGCGAAAAAATCGGTTTTTTTTGCACAACTTAAAAAGGCATAGTTAGGCTCCTAAATACCGCTTTTCTATCTCATTTTGTGAAGAGTCTAGGCTACCCTTCAAAAGATTAAGAAAAGGGTGCCCTGTGCACCATGGCCTTATTAATTGATTACACATGTTGAACAGTTTTTTGCTCAACTCATATAGCTTAGTTATTTAATATCGATAATACTTTATTCCTAATTAATTCTCGTTCATCTAGAGTGCTGCTCACCGCTGTAACGTGACCTAACTTACGAGCAGACCTAGGCTCTTTACCGTAAAGATGGAGAACGGTTTTTGGTATACTTAAAATTTTTGACTTACTAGGCGCGCTCCCAATTATATTACCCATCCACGGATAACCAATAATCTCGGGACTTCCGAGTGGAAGACCCGCCGCTGCTCTTACAGCTTGATTAAATTGGCTTGTATGTGCTCCTTCTATAGTCCAGTGGCCACTGTTGTGAACTCGTGGGGCTACTTCATTGGCAATTAATCCTGATGATGTTAAAAAAAATTCTACAGTTAAAACTCCAATGTAGTTGAGAGATTTAGCTATTTTAGCAATAATTTCTTTTGCTTGAGGAACGTATTGTTCTAAAGAACAATCTGGACAACTTTCCCTTAGTATACCGTCTTGGTGATAATTTTTAATTAGCGGATATTGCACAGGTGGATTATCAAGGCTACACCCGGCGATGACCGAGAGCTCTTCATCAAAGGATACAATTTTTTCGATAATGCACGGGGAGTTTTGTAATAAGGTGGTGCATTGGTCAGTAATTTTTGAGTGATCTAAAATTAAATCTTCTGCTGATATTCTGATTTGACCTTTGCCGTCGTAGCCTGACCGGCGAGTTTTAACTATTGCACCCTGTTTAGTATCACCATTTAGGATAAATTCTCTGATTTCTGCTACGTTATTGATTGCTTTGTACGGTGCCACAGGAATTCCGCAACATTCAAGAAACTCTTTCTCTAGTAGGCGATCTTGAAAAATTCTAATGGCAGAAATGTTTGGGCGACATTTATCGGCAAATTCTTCTTCGAGCAGGTCAAGCACAGCTATAGGGATATTTTCAAATTCAAAGGTTACAATATCGACTGATTGTACAAATTGACGCACATTTTCTGTAGTGAGCAAACCGTGCTGATATCCAAAAAAACGGCTCGCTGGAGCAACCGCAGAATCACCTAAAATTGCCATTGCTATTCCGAGTCGTAAACCTTCTTCAGCTATCATCATGCCCAGTTGTCCGCCGCCAAGAATGCCGATTTTTGTCATAGGTAATTTCTCAATTTATCTTTTTTTTCTGATTTTTACTGATTAGTGTTTTAAAGCATGGATTATGGGATTTCTAGAAACGATTGTTGTAACACTTGTTCTGTCTGTTGAGTTCGGTATTGTCGCACTGATTGGCGAATATCGGGATATTCGCCACTTAAAATCTGGGCTGCTAAAAGAGCTGCATTTTTAGCTCCAGCATCACCGATTGCAACTGTTGCAACCGGAACTCCGGCTGGCATCTGCACAATTGAAAGTAGCGAATCAAGACCTCTTAATGCATGTGATAAAATTGGAACACCGATAACAGGTAGAAGGGTCTTTGAAGCGGCCATGCCGGGTAGATGTGCGGCGCCACCGGCTCCGGCTATCAATACTTTTATTTGTCTAGCTTCCAGTTGGCTAACGTACTCAAATAGTAGGTCTGGAGTGCGATGAGCAGACACTACTCGAGCTTCGTACGGAATGTTCAGCAGGGTTAAAGTATCTGTGACATGTTGCATACATGTCCAGTCTGACTTTGAACCCATAATAACAGCTACTATTGGGCTCGGTGAACCAGACTTGGATTCTGACGACAAGGGAGGGTAAGGAAAAGAATTCATAAAGTTACCATAATTGCCTTAAGCTAAAGCTCAGGGTACAACCTATACGTTACACTTTTCTGGATGTCGAATGGCAGAATTATTTTCCTTAGAGGGACTCATATCTCTACTGGCTCTTACTTCTCTAGAAATAATTTTAGGGATAGATAATATTATTTTTATAGCTATTGTTTGTGGAAAGCTTCCATTAGCTTTGCAAGAAAAGGCGCGAGTGATTGGTTTGTCACTAGCTGTAATTACTCGAATTCTTCTGCTTTTAATGTTATCATTTTTCATTGGCCTTACTGCTCCGTTATTCGTTGTTGCGGGGCATGATGTTTCCTTACGGTCACTTATTTTATTTATTGGTGGAGCTTTTTTAATTTACAAGGCTACTCATGAAATACACAACTATGTGGTTCATGATAGTGACCAAGCTAAGAATGGGTCAGCATCCAGTAAGGGAGGAGGTCCAAGTTTTTGGGGGGTATTAGGGCAAATTCTGCTAGTGGATCTGGTATTTTCTTTTGATTCTGTGATCACAGCAGTAGGGGTAGCTAAGGCTCAGTCTGTAATGGTAGTATCTATAATCGTAGCAGTTGCTGTGATGCTGGCCTTTTCGGGCGTAATAGTGCGATTTATTCACACTTACCCTACCTTAAAAATGTTAGCCCTATCTTTTATCTTGCTAATTGGAGTGTTACTCACCATGGAGGGGGCAGGTAAGGAGATTGAACGGTCTTATATCTATTTTGCTATGGCATTTTCTCTGGCTGTAGAAGTTGCAAACATATCGCGAGCTCGTATCGTTAAGTCGAGTAGACCGGAAGATGAAGATGTAGGATAGTAAATGCAGACGCCTTACTTAAACTGTAGAGTAACTACAACACAGTAATTTACAACACAGTAATTTACAACACAGTAATGACTGTAGGGTAACTTTTTAACACAGTAACTTTTTAAACCAACAACTTTTTAACAGCGCGTCGCCGTACCACCATATTTTAAGACCAGGGCATTTTTTATGAAATTATGCTCAGATTTTTCTAAATCGATTCATATCCTTGCAATATATCGCATATTTGTAGCGTATATGGTTTTGTGTTCTTAGCCCTTTTAGATATTGTGTTATTAATTTCAGGCGGAATTTATTTTGCTAGAAAGAATTTTATCAGTACTTTTTAGCGCACAGTCGATTGCAGATGCACCAAACTGCATTCCGGTAGTACCAGGTGGGTCAAGTGCCTGTCCTGCATCTGTATTTAATTCCGTAACAGCTGCTTTTGCTACTCAAGGGTATTGGATTCAAGCTGATATTCTTTGGTACCTAAATAATACCGGCATGGGTACGTGGGCTATTCTTATTTATGTTATAGCTGCAATTAGCGGCCTTATTAGTATGGCGATGGGATTTCCGCCGAAGCTTTACCTTTGGTTCCTTATCGGGCCGGGAATTTATCATTGGCTTGTGCAAGACACAGTGCCGGTTTTGGGCGTCCGATGGAATGTGGGGCCTCAAACATCCGATGACAGAGATCGGCAAGAGCGAGCTCAAAGAGAAGTGTTTCGGCTGGCTGAAGCTGGGTTAGCAAATGCTAGTATCCTGAGGGGAGGGCATAGTCTTGCGCCTGGCTCAATAACTGATTTATCCGGGTTTCTCGGAAATGATTTTGGTAAAGTTGAAGTCTCGAATTTATTTCTTTGGTATGACACTCTTCTTAGTGATTTAGCCGAATGGTTTATTGAGTGGACTGGAGTTTTTTATCTTGCTGGAGCCAACAATTCTATTTTAGCCGACGGCATCAGTAGTTTGCCACCTGAGATTGTTCGTACGGCAGGTGCCATAGGAGTCATTGGAGTAGAAGACTCCAATCGTGAAGATGACCAGCACTGGTCACTATCCACGCTCAAGTGGGAATATTTGCAAGATATTACAGGCGCACATCTCCACAGTGGGGATGTTAGAGATGCTTTTACTACGTTTCTCTCCAGCGAGTGTGGAGACGCTTTTGAGGCCGGCTTAGATGAGGCGGCGTTTCTTGCTTCGGCAACAGCTAAAGGAGCTAACATACCAGCAAGTGTATTTACAGCTCCGGGTACGATTTCGCAAATTACAGGATTGCCTCAGGAGGGATTATATGTTGAGGCTACACGATATATGTCAAGTGTAGCTATGCCTACTCCCAAGTCAATGCGGTCAATACTGAGAGAAGATGGCGTAGGGAGCTTTCGTAAGGCGTTTCCGTTCATAGAGACTGAAGCGTTTCGTGAGCAAAATATGTTTGAGACAGTTCGGTGTGACCAGTATCTGTATCTTCTTGTGCAGATGTTTCGATGGGAAGCTGGCCATCAGTTTTACCAAATGATCAGTGGTTTGCCGGCTGGTGTTACTCCAGCTACTCTTCTTTATACGTTGTTTTATGGTTGGGAATTTAGAAATCTGGATGGAGATAACATTTTTGATCTGGATTTTTTAAGGCGGATAGCGAGTCCCCGCACATTTATTGGCCAGTATGATCTTAGGCAGCTTGCAGCTTTTACTACTGACCTAATTCTGGTTCATTTGTTGCGCAATGAGTTTGCGATAGCGCCAAAACCTTTCACCAAAAGACAGAGCTCTTCTCAAGAGGCGATAGATTGGTCTCGCATTTATCAAGCTACTCTTGGATCAAAGACTAAGTTTGGTGAGGTTTATACATGGGCAACTCTCTTACCTTATGTGCAGGGTGTTCTTTTGTACCTTCTGGCGATTGCCTACCCGTTTGTGTGTCTTTTTATTTTAATTCCGGGATGGCACAAAATTATCTTTACATGGATGACCTTTTGGGCGTGGGTAAAATTGTGGGATGTTGGGTTTGCTATAGTAGTTGTTTTAGAGCGTAGTGTTTGGACCATGTTAGGGAGTAACACTGATGCTGTGCGACTTTTTTCGCGAGTATGGTCTATGCAGGAGCATGGACGGGTTGCAATTGACTGTCCTCAATCTTTAATTCAATTCTCTCTTTCTCCTCCTTTTGGTGTTTGTCGACCTGGTGTCGTGCCAGATGTGATTTTGAGCCGCTCTTCGGATGCTCAGTCGCTAATACCTTGGTTTGACACTTTGCGAATTTTTGACAAAGCGTTAACTCTTGGTCCGGCTATGGATTTAGATTTAGCGAACGGCTGGTACATTTATATAATGTCAGCTTTATATTTTGCTGTGCCTGCTGTGACGGGGCAGATAGTTTTGGGAGCTAAATCAGGAGCGGCATCTCTTGCCACTCAAGCTATTCAGGGTACAGCTCAGGAGGTAGGACGTTCTGTCGGGACTTCCCATACTGCGCAAATAGGGAATCTCGGAGTAGCAAATACAGCGTCACTAGGGCAGGCAGCCTACGCTAAATCAATGCGACAGGATGGTGAAGGTTTGGGGTTAGGTGCGCTTCAGCTTGGAAATCGTTCACTGCGAGGTGAGGCATGGAAGGATGCAACCGGCGTTCAATCTTCTGCGTTAGGCCAAATGTCAAGGGTAGCGGGGCTTTATCGGGATTCTCGTCAAGATGCGTTAACGGCTGGAATGGCGGTGCTTTCGGGAGCGGCTACCGTGGGAGAAAGAGCATTGCCGGCAGTAGCTAATAGTGCCGGGAGTATTTTAGGCGCTTTTGGTAAGTGGGCTTCAAGAAACGGAGGATCCGGTCCCTTAGCTAATGGCATGAATCAGCTGGGAAACTATGGTGCTATAGCTATGACTGCTTTTGGTCAAGCATCGAGTATCGCTCAGTCTGTAGGAAGTTATGGTCGTAATGAGGTAAATCGGCAAGCGCAAATTTTATATGATGCTCAGCAAGCACAGGCCGCTGTAAGTGGTTTCTTTTACGGTGGTGAAGCAAGGGGTTTGCGAGATTCAGCGGGTAAGTATGAAAAGGCTGCAGAGCAGAAGGCCTCTGATGCTGTGTGGGCAGCGCAGCGTGATTTTGCCAATCAAGTTTCAGGATATATGGGAGCTCAGGGTATTAGTGACCCTAAATTTACCCCTTCATCTAAGGCTAAGGATCTAACTGGGATGAGTTTTGAGGGGCAGATGGGAGTGCCTTTTCAGGAGGCTGCTCGCTATTCAGATCCGGCAACTGGCGCTTACGGTGAGTGGTTGTATGGAATGACTTCTGAGCTTCAGTCTCGGTATGGGGGGGAGGCTGTTGCTGATAGGTACCGGCCTGCAGCTATTGGTGATGAGCTTCAGTATGCAATTACCCAAGGTAACGAGGTATGGAAGCAAGCCTTTGGATCTGATGGTCAAAATATGTCTGAAAATTTATGGGGAGCTGTTACGGGTGGAGTTAGTGGTGAAGCTTCTTACGAAATTTTCAGACAATTTAATTCTGCGACTCCTCTTTATACTCAGGAAGACTTTAATAGAGGCCAACCTTTAGTTGCACCACCCCCTCAGTTTACTAACCCTTTTGTAACGCCAGTTACAGTGGATAAAGCCGCTTAATCTTTATAGTATTATCCCGTAATCTCTTTAATAGTTACTCGAGATTTTGTAATTCGGATCTTTTGTTTCCTTCTACCATCTAAAACAAAGGGGGCGCCATTTAGTTTATGGCATTTAGGTTATGTAGGTGGAAAGATGCTGTCACACAGTTACTTTAGAAGGAAACAAGTCAATGAGTAGGTTGATGGTGCTTAGAATTCTACCTTACGGCTGGAATATAAAATTGTGGTTAATCTTTTTATTTCTAGCGCAGGTTTCTTCTGCTCAAGCTCAGACGACTGTCACCTTACTTTATACTAAAAGTCGTGATCGCATTATGGTAAATTGCCCGATTTTCTCTGGAGTTGCTAGCGTAAAAGTGCAGCGCGGAGGTCGGCTTCTTTCGGTTCGTCCGTCATCTCTTAATCGTGGTTCGTTTCGTTTGCCTAAGAGATACGAGTATTTAGGTTGTGCCACCAATGGACAGGGAGTCACGTTATTATTTGGTCGAGTAACGATGGATGCACCCACGGAGCAGATCGCTCTATCTGAAGTGCATTTTCCGGTAGCTCAAGCCCAATCACCTAATTTAGAGGGTGACGATAATAATACTAGTGCACCGTCTTCTCTACGAGCTAAGTGCGGCAGTGGTGGTATAAAGTCTTTTCCTGGAAGTTTCATATATAAAACTATTGGTTCAACGCACTTTTCGGCCGGGGATGTTCGCCGTAATGCTATTGGACTGGTCGTAAAGCCTGGAGTAAGGCTTGGGTCGTGGCCAAGTTGTGTACCTGTTTTAGATCGGGACGGAGGGGAGGTATCTGCTCTTGGCAGGTATGCTGTAGGAGGAGGATGGTCGGCCAGATACTACGCTGGAATTGGCTGCGGCGGAAAATATCCTTTCAATGGAAGTAGAGTAGCAGCGCTTGCTCGCCAAGGGAGCGGCAGTGACGAGATATACTTCGACTTCGGCGATATTTGTTACGGCCCAGTTCAAGCCGACCAGTGCGTAGGTAGCAGCCAGTGTTAGAACAACTCCACCCCCTGCACCTACTATATGGTGTCGGAGCTGCTGTGGTCGGCTAGTGCAGGCAGTGCTATTTGTTTTTTATGGGCAAGTAGCTTATTTACGAGACTATTTGTCTGCTAGTTAATGCCTAAATTTGATGTTTACTACGACGTCTAACAGCACTGTCTTAACCTCAGAGGCATGCTCACTTATTTTTTGGTGGGTCAAGCGAGATGCTCGTTTAGCGGATAATCCGGCGTTGATACACGCTTTGTCATTGGGGACAGGAGTAGTTATCCCTCTAGTAATACTCGAGCCACACTTTTTTTCAGCCAATGAAACATCTTCATTTCACAGAGCTGCTATCCTTGACTCAGTTATTTCTCTCAGAAAATCGCTTGCCCGAATTGGGGGAGCTTTGCTGGCTTTTGAGCAAGAGGTGATAACTACCTTTGAGTATATTTTAGAAAAGACCAAAAGATTTAGGTTAGTTAGTCATCAAGAAACTGGGACTGAACTAACTTACGCCCGTGATCGTGCAGTAAAGAGATGGTGTAAAGTTAATGGAATTGTTTGGGATGAGTTACCACAAAATGGTGTAATTAGATGCCTAGATTCTCGGGATAATCGAGAAGTTATTTGGCGTCAAAGAATGTCTTCTCCTATTCTAAAACCTCCTTCATCTATTTCAAACCGAGCGACGGTAGAACGGTTAGCCAGTGGATTGTCAAATCATGCTGTTTGTCCAATCACAAAAGGGCGTTGGATTGAGCTTGAAGCTGAACGAGACTTATTGTTTAGCACTAATTCTTTGCAGCGGGTACATGAGTCGGCGGCACATCAGACATTAGAATCATTTTTATCAGATAGAGTGAGATTCTACAGTGGAGGTATAAGTGCACCGGAGCTGGCTACGGTGCACGGGTCTCGTCTTTCGCCTCATCTTGCATGGGGTACTATTTCGCTTCGAGTGCTATATCAAGCTACCCTTGCACAACTAAATAACATAAAAGAATCAGGTACTTATTTTGCTTCTTATGAATCTAAACAGTGGCAACAGTCTCTTCGGGCGTTTTTAAGTCGTCTTCATTGGCGTGATCACTTCATTCAACGCCTAGAATGTGAGCCTCAAATGGAGTTTAAACCTCTCTCAAAAGTATTCGATGATTTGCCCTACATAACGGAAAATAATCCGCTTTTTAATGCAAGATTGATGGCTTGGGTGCATGGCATGACAGGAGTGCCTATGGTTGATGCTTGTATGCGTGCACTTCGTGAAACCGGATTCCTAAACTTTAGAATGAGAGCCATGTTGGTAAGTTATGCCTGCCATGTCCTGCATCTTTCATGGAGATCAATCTTAAACCCTTTTGCCAGAGTGTTTTATGATTTTGAACCAGGAATACATATTAGCCAAGTGCAGATGCAAGCGGGGGTAGTGGGTATTAATACTGTACGTTTATACAGTCCTGATAAGCAATTACAGGATCATGATCCAAAAGGTAGTTTTGTTTATAAATGGTGTCCAGAACTCAGGGATATATCACCATCAAGACTCGCTAAACACGCTTCATTACAAGTAGTAAACTATCCATCTCCTTTAGCAGAATATACTACATCCTCTAAAATAATGATCTCCGAGATTTACAAAAGAAAAAAATCGGCACTCGGATTTGAAATAGCAAAAGAAGTATATAGACGCCACGGCTCGCGTTCGAAAAAATCAGCAAAATAGCTAAATAGTCCCTCGGGTAAGATGTTGAGAGAGCTCTTGATAATTTATTTTTCCGCTCCCTAGAATAGGCATTACATTTATATTAATTACTCTGCGAGGAAGCGCAATTTCCGGTAAACCCTTGTCACGAAGTAGCTTGGCAACAACATTTTTATCAAGCTGGGGATGCTCAGAAAAAATTATTAGTTGCTCACCTTTTTTTTCATCGCTTATTGCAATAATCGCATGTTTTTTTGAAGGCCACTCTGCTGCCATTATTTCTTCAATTCTAGGTAGAGATACCATTTCTCCACCAACTTTCGCGAAGCGTTTTGCCCTGCCTCTAATGTAAAGGAATCCATCGGAGTCAATATTTACTATATCTCCTGTATCATACCAACCTTCAGGTGGAGTATCGAGTTGTTGGTCATTGCGCAGATATCCAGCCATAACGTTTGGACCTTTAACAAACAGTCGACCATCTTCTTCAACTCCCGATATGGGCTCAATTCTGTATTCAATTTGGGGTAGAAGTTTCCCTACGCTTCCTGATTTGTAGTGCATTGGAGTGAGCATAGAAAGTACTGGAGCTGTTTCAGTAGCTCCGTACCCTTCTAAAATTCTTATCCCAAATTTTTCAGCCCACATCGCTCGAGTGCTTGGCCTTAGCGGTTCGGCACCAGCAAACACTAGCCGGGTATGATGAAAATCATAAGGATGAGCGGCTAAACCGTATCCTCTCAGAAAAGTATCCGTGCCAAAAAGTATCGTCGAATCTGATTCATAAACTAATTCAGGGATGACTCTGTAGTGTAGTGGAGAAGGGTAGAGAAAAGTTTTCATTCCTGAAAGAACAGGTAATAGTGTTCCTATTGTTAGCCCAAAGGAATGAAACATTGGTAGGGCATTAAATACTTTGTCAGAAGAGTTAAAATCTATTCTTGCTGCTACTTGAAAGCGATTTGCCTGAATATTTTCATGGGTAAGAACTACTCCTTTTGGTTTCCCCTCAGATCCTGAAGTGAAAAGAAGCACTGCTTTTTCTTTAGCGTTATTTTCATCTGAAGCCCTTAATAAATTTTTATGAACAAGTAGTGGCACAGATAAAAGAAAAAATATTTTATGCACCCGGGTAATTTTACAGGAGAGCTCTTCAAGATAGACTATCTTTATGCTGGTTTTTAATTCATCTATCAGTGATTCTAATTTTGCATATTTTACAAAGTGCTGAGAAGTAATAATTGTGCTAATCTGAGCTAATTCACAGCAGTATTTAATAGAGTCAGCTCCACTTGAGAAATTTAACATTGCAGGTATGCGACTATATGCCTGTAACGCGAAAAAAGTGATAAGAGCTCCAGATGAGTTTGGAAGGAGGAAGCCAACATGCTCTCCTTTGAGGGTAAATTTGGCTATTTGAGCTCCTAAAGCGTTTGATGCAGCTATAAGCTTATTGTATGAAAGTGGTTGCCAAGCCGTATCCATAGCTACTAAGAAGTTGCCACCATGAAGTTTTTGTGCTCTACACAATGAATGGTAAAGTGTTTCGTGTCGGTTGCTTGATTGAAAAATAAGTTCGGTCATTAAGTTATACAAAGCACTGCCTGCTAGCCTGCGGCGTGTACGTCGGTCTACATCGTTTGGAAGGATTAAATATTGAGCTGGTGAAATAGTAACAGTAATTTTTGGAAACAGCCGCCTGTTTACTTTTCCTTTTAATTTCGAAAATAAAGAAAATTGAGCTCCCTCTATCCGTATTGGAATTAGTGGTGCTCCAGTCGCTGTTGCTATAAGTGCTGGCCCCTCATGAATTTTCATGAGAGAACCGGTTATGCTGATTCGACCTTCAGGAAATATGACGCACTTTTTCCCCTTATTTACTTCATGGATCAAATGTTTTATCGCCAGGGGGTTCTTTGTATCGATTGGAAATAGATCAAAGATAAATCTGGCAGGCGTAACCCACCATTTTCTAGCAATTAGAGAATTCACTGCAAACAGGGGTATGTCAGGCAAGAATGCGCCTAGTAGCGGTGCATCAAGAAAACTTAGATGATTTACTATAACAACACCTTTTGAACCGGCGTTTCGATAATTATCCATGCCACGAACTTCTACTCTGAAAAAAAAAGTGGCCAAGGCTCTAATGCAACTTCTTACGATTTCATGTGGAAGTATTTTTAAAATAAGCAGGGTTGCCAAGATATTTGCGAAAGCAAGAGTTGCAAATACTCCAAGAACGTCTGAGCCGAGTTTATATAAAATGACAGCTACCAAAGAACCTACAACCATAAATATAGCATTGACTACATTATTTGCAGCGATATTTTGAGCTCTATTGCCAGCGATACTTCGACTTTGGATTAATGCGTAAAGAGGGACAATATAAAAAGCGCCTGATAAGGAAGTGAGAAATATATCAAGTGAAATTCTGATACCACTAAATGATGATAGTAGCATTAGAACAGTTCGTTTTGTGCCTTGATTTAAGGGGATTACGTTTGAGCTGGCAAAAATTAAATCAGTTGTGAATATAGAAATCCCAAATGCGCCTAGGGGAACCAGTCTAGGTGAAATTTCTCCCTTTAGAATTTTGTGACAAAGATAAGAGCCGACACCAATTCCAATTGAAAATAAAGCTAGAAATAGTGTGCTAACTTGGTCGTCTGCACTTAAGATATTTACTGCAAAATTTGGGAATTGAGATAAAAATATCGCTCCTACTGTCCAAAACCAAGAGATACCAATAATTGCTAGTTTAATTACTTTATCATTTTTTGCTGAAGAAATTAGTCGCAAAGTTGCGGTTAGGGGGTTTCTTGATACTTTTAACTGGGGAGTAGCGGCGGGACTGTTTGGAATAAGCAAACTTGCAAGTAAGCCAATAATTGATACAGAGATGACTAGAGCTGATACCGCCAGAATACCGGAGTCATGCACAATAACTAAGCCAGCGATAATAGTTCCGAGAAGAATGGCGATAAAGGTTCCACCTTCGAAGAGTGCGTTTGCTTCAATAAGTTCTTTTTGTTCGAGTAGCTCGGGAAGCAAGCTGTATTTTAGCGGTCCGAAAAAAGAAGAATGTACTCCCAATAAAAATATTGTGATTAGCATTAGGTACAAGTTTTGACCAATTAGTCCCAATGCTCCGAGAATAATAATGATAACCTCAGCGCTTTTTATTATTCTTACTAATAGAGGTTTTTCATATTTTTCAGCGATTTCTCCTGCTAGAGCGGAGAAAACTGTAAATGGTAAAATGAAAAGTGCAAGAACTATGTTTGTTAAAATTGCAGCATTTTTGGGATTGTGAGCAGACAGATGATACGTGATTAGCATCACGATGCCTGTTTTAAACAGGTTATCATTAAATGCTCCTAAAAATTGCGTTACAAAAAGAGGCCAAAATCGCTTAGTGTAGAGAAGGTGCGAGACTGGGAGTTTCATTATCTTGCTTTTTTCTTAGGGGGCATTAGGACTAACACCTCGATAACTTTCGATGACTGGAGGAGGCATGGCCGATTCATTATTGGCCTGTTTGATTCTTTTTTCAATAATTATGGGTGGAATGACCTTGTGAGAGACTGTTGAGTTCGAGGTCCAATTTGTCCATTTATCGAGAATCCATAGTGAGCAGTTATAGGTAAGGATAATAGATGCTACGGTCAAATTTTGTGAATTAGCGCGGTCGAGTACTCCTTGATTTGGGATTACTTCAACAGTTAAGCAGTTGGGAGAGTCATGACTACAACATTGTTGAGGAGCTTGCGTGCTTCGGCAGGAGATACCGTCAATTGTGATAACTTTTTGTAAGTAAGATATTATCTTTCTTTGAGTTGACGGAAATGAAGCTGTTGTTAAGAGATTCGAATTTTCAGAAAGAATAGTTGCTTCGCGCTGAAGCACAGAGCGAGCCCGCAACAGTATAAAGATGTCGACGATAGCTAAAAAGAGCGATACTGTCACCATTAATACTAGAGCTACTTCGAGCATGCCGTACCCTTTTTGGTGCCGAGATATCTCCATATAGCTACTTTTTAACGCTTTTATAGGTCACGAACCGGAAGAAATAAAACAGAGGCTTCATAGGGCGTAAACATTGATTCTATCCCAATCCATCGGCTAATTGTTGAAGAAAAAGTAGACACAGGAAAATTCACTTTCACATAAAAGCCGAAAGCTGTCCCAAATCGAGCAAAATTACCATACGCATAATCGATTAAGTTTGAGTTATTCGAACGAATATCGGGGTTTTTGAGCCAATAACTTGGTCCATATATAGCGTGAACTGTGCGTCCTAATCTGGCGAGAGGAACACTTCCGAGAAAAATAGTGGGTTGGACGAAATCAGTAGCAAAGTGGCGAGCAAAAACTTTTTTCCAAAGATAAGATGTGGTGAGAGTGGGGCGGGCAGCGAGGAAGTTTCTGCATATTACGGCCGTTGAGTGAACGTTATTGTTAGTGGAATTCCCTATATTGCTTGAAAGATGCATGCAGTTTGTGGGGAATGCTTGGGAAGTAGAAGTGTCAGGGTTGTTTTTGAAATTTCTTTCGAATAGTGCACTAGCATGATGAAAAGCTGAGCCGGTTTGTTGATTAATTAAAGGCACAACTACACCTGCTTCCACGATAGCCTTTGTACCAGATGCGATAGCCGTTATTTCATCGTGTAATTCATTTGCTTGATTACTTAGTACGTCCAAATATGAGCTAGTATTAGAAGATTCGCTACTTTTTTTAATTGTTGTGTAATTGCTGCGTATAAAGGAGCCGTGAAGGCCAGCTACTATCCAGAATGCTGGCTCTCTGTTATCAAGTCTAACTTTCTGTAGAGCCTCTTCGACTAGATTTAATCTTTGAATATGTTCATACAGAAGGGGGAAGAAGCAGATCAATGGTAAAACCAACATTGCAAGAACAACTGCGAGCTCAAGAAATGCACTTCCTCTGATGTTTGCAAAGCTTGTTTTACCTTTTGTTGTTATGATGATTAGGTTAAAAGGACTTATTGGTTTGTTTGGCCACATAGTAGAATGTAAGATAAAACAAAACGGCGTAATCTTAGATCCAAAAATATAGCTTACAATAAGTTGTCGTAAAACGACGTACTGATAAATAAAAAAGTAACAACGATTTTGAAACAAATTTGAAACAAATTTAAAACAAAATAGTGGCACCAAGGTTTAATAAATGATAGCTACATCAACATAGTGTCGTATGAGTGATGATATGAAATCAAGAACCTTTTCGTGGTCTGTTAGAGGCGGTTACTGTATTGTAATATTGGTACTGGTATTCTTAATTACTGTTTCAATAGCTTTTGCTCAAGGTTCAGCAGATATTGGAGGATCGATGGTTAGCCCATCCCAACCTTTAACGACCCGCCCGTCATTTTATCAGCAGTTTGTGCAACTTATTCCAATGTTTACCATTGTGATGGTTATTTACTATCTTATGGTACTTAGACCTAAAGTGGGTGAAGAAAGAGCGCATAAATCGCTGGTTGATGGCTTAGTTCGTGGTGATACGGTAGTGACATCTGGTGGGATACTCGGAAAAATTATAAGTCGCAGTGGAGAGTTTTTTAGTGTTGAGATTGCTAAGGGTACAGTCGTTCAGATACACGAGGCTCAGATAGATTCGAAATCCACTGTGGTCGATTCGAAGCCAGCTTGATTTGATAAAGAGAGAAATTCCCATAAATTTATGAATACTCAGCGAATCATTATTTTGAGTGCAGTTATAATAGGAGCGTTACTCCTTCTCGCTCCCACTGCTTTTCGTCAGCAGATTGGAGATAAATGGCCTCTATCTCGCCCCCTATCACTCGGTTTAGATTTAAGGGGTGGGGTGCATTTGGTTTACGAGGTAAAGACTGACGAAGCGATTGATAGTTTGCTCAGAACAACAGCAAATGAAATTCGCTCTCGGCTTCGTCGCGAAAAGATGGCTGTTCGTTCCTCTCGTGTGAATGAGCAAAATTTACTTGAATTGATTTTAGTTAATGAAACTGTTGCTCGGCAGGCTAAAGAATGGGTCGACAAGGAGTATCCTGATTTGATTCTGCATTCGAGTACTTCGACATCGTTTCTTTTTGCGCTGGCAAAAGAATCAGTAATCGAAGTGGCAGAGCGCACTGTTCAGCAATCGCTTGAAACAGTTCGCACGAGAGTGGATCAATTTGGTGTAGCAGAGCCGATATTACATCGAGTGGGTCAGAATAGGCTTTCACTTCAGATGCCTGGCGTAAATGATGCAGAGAAAGTTAAGCGAATTGTGGGGAAGGTAGCGCGTCTTGAATTTAGACAGGCACTTGATGGGGCTGTAGGTGGCATAGTTAGGAAGCGAAGGTCGGGCGAGTCTGTTAGATTATCTGACGATGTGCTGATGACCGGGGATGTAGTTGAGAATGCACAATTGTCACTCGGTTCTGGTCAAGTGGAGGTGCTTCTTCAGTTTACCCCTGAGGGTGGGCGGATGTTTCGGGATATTACGAAGGAATTGGTTGGAAAACGATTAGCTATTGTTTTGGACGACATAGTTTATTCTGACCCTGTTATTAGAGAAGTGATAGGTGGGGGAACAGCCAGTATTTCAGGTGGTTTTCAGGTGGAAGAGGCACAGCAATTAGCGGTAGTTTTGAAAGCGGGAGCTTTACCTGCTTCACTGGAAGTTTTAGAGGAGAGAATTGTTGGACCGAGTCTTGGAGCTGAATCGATTCGTAAAGGTATAGCCGCAATTGTGATAAGTCTGTTGGCTGTAGCTTTATTTATGATAATTTACTACAAAAAATCTGGTTTTGTTGCTGTTGGATGCTTGGTATTAAATGTGATTCTAGTGCTTGCTTGTCTGTCTTTCTTTGGGGCAACCCTTACTCTGCCGGGTTTAGCAGGGCTTGCTTTGACGGTGGGAATGGCTGTTGATTCAAGTATAATAATTTTTGAGCGAATTAGGGATGAGTTAATTAACGGTCGGGCGCGCGATGTCGCTGTGAGTGCAGGATTTGACAAAGCAAGTAGCGCTATTATCGACGCAAATGTTACTGGCCTCATATCTGGACTGATCCTTTATTTTATCGGCACTGGACCGATTAGGGGATTTGCTGTTACCACCACAATTGGGATGGTTTCGACACTTTTTTGTGCGGTGTTTGTGGCGAGAATAGCTTTTGATACTTTTTCACTTCGCGGCAGGGATGGTCTGTCTATCTGATTCGCATAAACTACATTTTCCGAGGGATGTTAGAAATGTTTGAAATTCTTCCGCGTGATACATCAATAGATTTTCTAGCAAAGCGTCGATTCTTTTTTATTTTATCAATATTGCTAATTCTAGCGGGAGTTGCTCGTTGGATTTCCTTAGGTGACGCAAAATATGGGACAGATTTTCTTGGTGGTAGCGAATTTGTTATTGAGTTAAGTGCTGAGGTGGGTAAAGGGGAGGCTCAGGGAGCCGACGAGATTAGAGCTGCACTAGGTTCAAGAGGGATGAATGAAGTTAGCGTTCAAGCTTTTGAGGCTGCCAGTAGACAATTTTCTTTGAGATTACCTAGTGAAAATGAAGCTTCAACACGGTTGTCTGTGCAAGACGCCTTGAGAGCGTCTTTTGGCGAAAATTTTACTATTGTCAGATCTGATTTTGTTGGACCAACGGTGGGCAGGGAGCTTCGGATTAAAGCCATCATAGCTGTAGCTTTGGGTCTTCTCGCGATGCTCGTTTATGTGACTCTAAGGTTTGAACTAGCTTTTGCTGTTGGTGCCGTAGTTGCTATTTTTCATGACGTGTTGGTATCGTTGGGAATTTATCTCTGGGCTGGATACCCTGTTACAATGGCTACCATTGCTGGAGCTCTGACTATCGTAGGGTATTCAATAAATGATACGATAGTGGTGTTTGATCGCATTCGTGAGGATATAGAGGTGGGTAATACTCAGCCAAGAACCTTAGTATCGGTTATGAACTCGGGAATCAACAATACTTTATCTCGAACTATCTTAACATCTTTGTTAACGCTTCTTTCTTGTCTCGCTCTTTATTTGTTTGGTGGCGGTGCTATCAGTGATTTAAGTTTCTTTCTTTGCGTTGGTGTAGTTGTAGGTGGATACTCCACCATTTACATTGCCTCGCCTGTTGTTTTAGCGTGGCACAGATTTAGAGGGGGCGCTGAGCTTGTATAATAAAAGGAATTTCGGGTATTACACGTTTCGGATACTGTAAAAAATGGTGTGTATTAGATCGTTCAATTATAGAAGCTACCTTGGCTACAATTAGTATTTCAGATTTAGATTTATCTTCATTTCTCGCGCTCGAGCGTATGCCTGACGACGATGAAGCGGTAATTGATGTTATTCTCCTCATTTTTGTCACTGATGAGAGCTGCAAATTTATAGTTGAGGAGCTTCAGAATAGTTTTGAAGGTGGTGTTGGGCATTGGCGTAACGAAGTGCCCTTGGATAGGTATTTAATAGATAGATTAGAATGGATTAGAGAAGTAGTGGCCACAGATGTAAACATGACACCCGGCGATGCTTTAAAGTTTGGGTCTGTTCGTTGTGATGAGCTGATATTTTTCTTAAATTCTATGATTCAGACTCCAGCAGTTCGTTCTTGGGTTTTACTACAGGTAGGTAACTTGCTAGATAGGACATCAGTTCCGGTGTCGGAAAATCTTCGGAGGCTTTTAGAGCAATTTAAAAGTTTATTTTCTGTGGTTGATTTGTAAGTATTTACCGTGAATAGAGTCGAGAAAACAGGTTAGTTAGATTTTTTTAGTAAGCATTGTGGGAGAGATTTTCGAGGCGACTCCTGATAATGAGATTCTAGATCGCGTATTAAGTTGATCAAATTAATTGGTTCGGATGTTGTTGGTAAGGTGATTAGAATCCTGTACCAAAGATCCCCGCGCTCTCCGTTCTTTAATGGGCCTCCTTTCCCTCTTAATGGTATCAATTCGCCGCTTTGTGAGCGTGGAGGTATAGAGAGCATAGTTTGCGTGCTAAATGTTGGGACGGCGATAACTGCACCTTCTAGGGCTTCTTTGATGGTTATTGGAAGGTCTATTATGATCCTTTGAGCTTCTATTGTTATACCTGGTTCAGGGAGCACTTTTACAACCATTACTATTTCATCTCCAGGTGGATTTTTTGCTCGAAGATGAACCACGCTACCGGTTCTAACGGCTGGAGGAACCCGAACTTTGATATTTTTTTTCTTAGAATTTTCGTCTATTTCTACTGATTTTATTGTGCCGAAGATGGCATCGTTAATTGAGAGAGGTACTTCAATCACTGCTACTTGACGCTCGTTTGTTTTGAGTGTTTTTTTAATGTTGGAAGAAGGGAAAAAAAGCCTAACTATTGTTTTTAAGAGAAACTGTAAGAGTGTTGGTAAGCTTAACGGTTTTATTGGATCGACTTTGGTTTGAGTGTAGTGTTTAGAGAAATTGCTTGTTTTTGAACTCGTAGCTTTTTTTTGGTTGGGAGTTTTGTCTTGTCTTTGAATTACCTTTGCTTGGTCGTATTTGCGTCGAAGGTGTGGATTTCCAAGAGTGCGGTATGCAAAGGCAATCTTGGCAAAGCGTTCGGCGGCATCGTTTTGGGTGTTAATATCGGGGTGATATCTTCTTGCGAGTATTCGATATGCACGTCGAATTTCTTCAGCAGAAGCGCTGGGAGGAACGGAAAGAATGCGATATAGGTCGTCTTGGGTAGCCGTCATAATTGGTGTGCTACTTGGTCTCGGTTATTGTAGTGCATGTGGAGTTGTTTCTGATAGAAGAAGACCCTCTAAATTTGATGAGGGTCGTTTATTGGACATATCGCGGAGTGCTCCTCAGTCATTAGTTTTTCAAAACTTTAGCGTGAAAAAGTCATCTGGTATAGCGACTTTAGCTAGGATCTACGGTGTTCCTGTTGGAGTGATGGCTGTCGTTAATGGGCGACAGCGTCACGCGGTAGTTACCACTGGGACTAGCGTAAGGGTACCTCGTGATAGGGACTTATATCCGGTATTTCGGTCAGAAGTCAGCGGTCATTCTGCAACAAGTGCTAGCTTAGATTATTTGATCCGGATTGGGGTGCTTAGTCCGAGCACAATTAGGTTAGCGATTGGTGAGTTTCGTCGTAAAGCAGGGGCGCTTCTTTGGCCTGTTCTAGGGGGCGAACCAGGTTCGCCATTTGGTGAGAGATGGGGTCGTCCCCATCGAGGAGTAGATATTCCTGCACCGGAGAATACACCTGTTTTTGCGGCTCATGATGGTGAGATTGTAGTTTCAAAATACAGTGGTGCTTATGGTAATTTGTTGGTTATTAGGCGAGGATCAATTGAAACTCGGTATGCTCATCTTGGAAAAATGTTTGTATCAAAAGGCGAAGAAGTTAGTGCTGGTGACGTCATTGGAAGTGTAGGCACTACTGGAAGGGTAACCGGATCCCATCTTCATTTTGAAGTGGCTCATCAATTCAGTGACGGTAGATATTACAGAATCGATCCCATTCTGTTTTTTACGGCGCCCTCAGTGCTTCTCGCTTTCGAGCAATCCCCCCTCCCGATCCGTAGTCTCTAGGCTGCTGTGTATTGGAGTAGGGATAGGTATGAGAGGAAGAGGCAGTGATGTAATGAGAAGTGAGCTATTAGTATAATTTAGAGAGATTTTTGGTTGTGATGAGTCAGGTAGA
>JBIKUX010000015.1:0-68535 GCA_044347345.1 Bdellovibrionota bacterium
CATATTACAAACTCCTGAGTAATGAGAACGACAATGTTTCCTCTTATACTCGAGAGACTTCGCAATAAGTTGCTAGATATTCTCCTCGCTCCTGGCACCACAGCGTCTCTGACACTATTTTTAGGGGACACTATTTTTAGGGGCGCTCCTGGCACCACAGCGTCTCTGACACTATTTTCAGGGGGCGAGGCGAGAGAGGTGCCAATGGTTGGGTTTGGTTGGTGTTTTGCGATAGGTTAATCTGTCATGAAGGCGGCTTTTTCGACCTTGCCAGAATTCAAAATAAAAGGGTGTTAGCTGATAACCACCCCAATAATTGGGTCTGACAATCTCTTTGTCTTTCCAAAAATATTCCGTATCAATAAATTTATTCTCTAATTCATCACGACCAGAAATTACTTTACTTTGAGGTGATGCAACAGCCGCAATTTGTGCTTCCCTAGGTCGTGAAGCAAAGTATTGGTCCGAAAGATGCTCTTGTAATTTACTGACGTCTCCCTCGATACGAACCTGTCTTTCAAGTTGCTCCCACCAAAACACCACAGCAACTTGAGGATGTATTGAAAGATCCTGTCCCTTACGACTTTCGTAATTGGTAAAGAAAAAAATTCCCTCACTTGAATACTTTTTCATTAAAACAATTCTAGCGTGCGGCATGCCCTTTTCATCTACGGTACATAAGCACATGCCGTTAGGTTCTTGGATATTTGCTTGACAAGCCTCATCAAACCATCGGCTAAAAAGTAAATTTGGATCGGCTGGACAATGCTCCTCATTTAGACAATTCCGCTGATAATCACGTCGAAGATTAGAGAACTTCTGATCAGATATTGCTCCTGTTTGTAAATCTGAAGTTTTAATCTCACGATTTTCTTTATTTTTGGTGCCGTTATCATTTTTCATTTGTTAGAACTGGATGATTATTAAATATGCCTGTACTAAATATCTTTACGTAGTTATAACTTCAAAAAGAGCTAATCTTAGTTATAGACTACTTTCAGTCAGTGATTTTTAGAATAGATTGTATGAAGCCAACTAAAGAATTAATGGGTCGCCGGTCACTAGTATTAGGTAGTGCTTCAGTAACAATAGCTGCGCTATATGCAACTAGAGCCGCTAAAGCAGACCCTCCTAAGTTAGAAGATAAAGCGGAATTACCCAGCAGTGTTACATCTTCGATTAATGAATTCTCTTCTGAGAAATTTCCAGCTTCTGTGGCGCCCGCCGTTACCTTAGATTTACCACCGCTTAAATATGGGTACGATTCTCTGAGTGCAGTAATTAATGAAGAGACAATGAAGCTGCATCACGATGTTCATCATGCTGGATACTTAGATAAATTAAAAAATGCCCTTAAAAATGCTGACGAGATTTTTAGACTAGCGCCTCTCGTAAGTTTGTTATCCTCCATCAATAAAATTCCTGAAGCTTTGAAAACTCAAGTTGGCAATCAAGGTGGTGGTCATTACAACCATTGCTTATTTTGGGAATCGATGAGCCCTAAAGGTATAAAATTTCCTACCGGAAAATTAGCTCAGTCTATTGACACCACTTTTGGTAGTTTTACTGATTTTCAAAAAGCATTCGAAAATGCTGGAGTATCCCACTTTGGCAGCGGTTGGGTATGGTTAGTCATAAATCAGAAAAAACAGTTGTCAATTATTACCACTGCTAATCAAGATACGCCTCTTGCAAAGGGTTATGTGCCACTACTGGGTAACGACTTATGGGAGCATGCTTATTATCTGATGTATAGAAATCGTCGTGCAGAATATCTTTCAAAATGGTGGAGCATCGTCGATTGGCAAGTAGTTGAAACCCGCTTTCTTAAGACTTTTATAGGTCAATAGTCGCATTATTAAGTGATAATGTAATTACTAAGTAAGTGTAGGCGTACTAATCAGAAGTCCTCTAATCTGCACGACCTTAGTCTATAAGTCCCCCGTGAGGATAAAAATTTACTCTCCACCTCCAACGACCGCTGACTTGATATTCTACAATAATAGCGTCATATCGTATAGGTGAGCGGTAGCGGAGATACAAAGTGTCTTCCTTTAAGATGTACGCCGCAGTTCTCAATGAATTGCTTTTTTTATGACTAATAGGCCAATAGGTTTTTATATAAGACGGATTAATTACCGTGCGCGTTTTTACTTCGACAATATGTAGATAGAGTTTACTTTTTGCAATAATATCTATTTCATAAGCTCCATATCTAATATTGTTTGCGATAATCTGCCATCCCTTGAACCTTAGGTACCATCTAGCAATAAGCTCCCCAATTTGGCCTAGTTCATTACTACTCACTCCAGCTTTCCAGAAGCGAAAAAAAAGTGGAATGAGAGTTAAATGGCAGAGTTTTATGATAACGACTATCTGATTCATCTGGGATAATATTTCGATGAATAGATGAAAGTGTTTCTTGTTCTTTCGAAATTTTTAATTATCTGTTACCAAAGACAGCGGTCTAACTATTACCTAGCCTTAATATGCCATCAAATCTCTCTAATTCTAATCAGCAACTATTTTTTAGTTTTGATAACTACTGGCCATTTTATTTAGGGTTTACTCTGTTTGTGCTTCTTTTACTAGCACTAGATTTGGGAGTTTTTCACCGTAAAGCTCATAAAGTTGAAATAAAAGAGGCTATCTCATGGTCTTTTGTGTGGATAGCTATCGCTCTAACCTTTAATTATATTCTTTATCAATATGTTTTCTCAAAAGTAGCTTTCTCTCCTGAACTTCAAGCTCTTTGGGGTTCCCCAGAAACTGTAGCGACTACTCTTAGTCTGGAGTTTCTTACCGGCTACATCATAGAGAAAGCCTTATCTGTCGATAATATTTTCGTATTTATCGTATTGTTTAACTATTTCTCAATAAAAGAAGAGTATCAGCATCGCATATTATTTTTTGGTATTCTGGGCGCTTTATTATTTAGAGCACTGTTTATAGCCCTTGGATCTTTTGTCATGCGTTTTCACTTTGTTTCAGTAGCGCTTGGTGCTCTGCTTATTTATACAGGTGTAAAGTTATTTTTTTCTTCAGATAAACCGATTGATCCAAGTAAAAATAGAATTCTTAAATTGCTTCATAAATATCTCCCTGTTTCAGCACATTTTGACGGTCAGAAATTTTTTACGATTGAAAATGGCAGGAGGGTAGCAACTCCAATCCTCGTAGCACTTATATTTGTAGAGCTTACCGATATTGTTTTTGCTTTCGATTCAGTACCAGCTATTTTTGCTATTACGCGTGAGCCATTTATTGTTTTCACTTCGAATGTATTCGCTATTCTTGGACTTAGAGCGCTGTACTTTTTACTTGCTGCAGTTATGCATCTTTTTCATTTTCTGAAATATGCACTAGGATTTATCCTAGTTTTTGTTGGGCTTAAACTATCTTTTCTAAATTGGTTGTTTGGTGGTCATTTTCCTCAAGGTTGGTCTCTAGCGATTATTGCGAGTGCTTTAATGATTGCCGTTATTCTCTCGCTGATAATAAAAAAAACAGGCAGCACTTTGGATAATTCCGTAAGTTAACTTGTAGTTACACTAAGATATCAAAAAATACATCAAGCGTTTAAGTAGTTATCAAGGGCTAGTTGCAATCGCTTAGCTGAAATAGACTGTTTAGTTCCTAACTCTGGAGCAAAAATAGCAACCTTATACTCTTCTAATAGCCAAAATAAGGGATGACTGCGTGACCAATTAGCAAGGCTGGTAAATTTATTCGTAAAAGGGATAATTTGTTCTTCCTTTTTCCTATCTTTACCAAGATCAAGTCTGGCTCTTTCCGAACGAACTATCAGAGCCTTTAGGTATCTGGGTATTTCTAGTAATGCATTAGGTGGAGTAGTTGAAAATACATTCTGAGGTACTAAATTATCTAATTCTCTTTGAATAATTGGATTATTATATTTTTTTTCGATAACGTTTTTTCTCAACGTCAAAATAGTATTGGCAACGGTTACTAGAGACCCCATTATATTGGAAATTTTACCCTTTGCCTCATAAAAAGCTCTATAAAGTACTTCCTTTGTTGGGGGATATTCAGATGGGACATTGATCACTTGCATTAGTGCTTGATCTGTTAAGCTGCTTAATAGATCTTCCTTAGATATCCAGAAAGCGATTAAAGGTAAGAGATGCTGAGTTGTAGATTTGACCTGTTTCTCAAGATCCTTAATTTCTCTATGTAAGGTTTTCATTAGGAGTAATTTACACCCCTCCTGAGATAAGTCATAAGCTATCTTTTGTTCATCGACTAATTTTAATTTTATATATTTTCCCTCTAAAACAAGTGCGACAAAACAGAAGGTAGAGAGACTTCCGATTGATAGGACTTCAATTTCTGTGGGAATATGTGGTATGTCGTCAATTTTTTCAATGGTGACTTCCCATTCATTCCGTAGCTTGTCCCAAGCTGTTTGCTTAAGAGTAGCCGGAGTATCTTCTGATTGTAACTTTTGAAAATTCGAGAGATTTCTACCGGCAAACAATAAGGATCTTCCATCGTCATCAATTACCTCTATTCTTGGTTGTAAGTGTGTCGGCAGTCTTTCGAAGGTTATGCTGTCCGAATTAATCTTATTTCCAAGGCGCAATTCAACAAGATGATTGATTGCTTCAATTAAAGGTAGATTGCTACTAAGGCTTTCTTTAGCAATTATTTCCGCCGTTTCCCGAATAGGATGCAGTTGAGTCCTGTATTCCTTCGGAAGAAGCCGGAGTAATGATAAGACTTGTTCGTATCTTATTCCTGGAACTATCCCATCGAGCATTCGCGGCGGAATATGCATGGCTAGGTGATAAGGGATTTTAATTGTAATTCCATCACGTTCGCTATTAGCCTCATATCGATAAAAAATAGGACACTCGTAATTATCAATAATAATTTTATTTGGAAATTCTGTACTCGGCGATATATTCAAATCTTCTTCAGTAAGATCTTCTATTTTTGCCAGAAGTTTGCTATTCCAATCCTCATTCGCACGTCTTAAAAGACCTTCTAATTCTCGCAAAGAAGAAATTGCTGGTAGTATTGAGTGATAAAAATTAATTAAACGCTCAAGAATAAAATATGAAGAATAACGTCTAGTTATTGCCAGCTTATTTGATACTTGTTCACATAGTAACAAATTTTTTTGAACAAATGGTAATGATTCTAAAGATTCTTGTTCAATGATTAAAAGTGAGCGAATTAATAGATCCTTGGCTTTAGTTGCGTCAATTTTTGAATAAAAAATTGGTCTCTTCTGTAGGGGTAATCCAAAAATTATAACTTGCTCAGTTGCAGTGACAGCTTTTTTACAGTCATCCCAATTTGGATCACTGACTGAACGTCGTAAAAGATGTTGACCAAGATCTTCTATCCAAGATGGAAGAACTTCTGCTGTAAGCTTTGCATATAGTCTATCAGTTTCAATTGTATCTCCTGCTACAATCCAAATGTTTTTCCTTTTTTTATGACGCTTCCTATTATTTACTTCATTTAATTTTAGATGCTTTCTTGTTTCATAAAGGGCACTTCCTTTTATGAGAGTCAAGGTACGACCTGCTAAGCCTCTGTAAACATTTTGTTGGATTCGGAAAGCAATTTGAGCAATAAAACCGCTTAAAATTGCTCGATGGATAGCTCGATATTGACCATCAAATCGCGTAATACTTCTACCATTACTCACGGAAGTAGAAGCGTTATTTATAATTAAAGAGGCATTACGATGTTTTTTAAAAATCATTATCTTTGTCAGTTCTTCATGGATATCTATCCATTCTCGCATACGTTGAAAGGAGAGAAATTTAGATTTACAAAATTTTCTGAGAGAACTTAAGTTTTTTGCCGATTCTCGAGCTTTCTGAGCTTCGTTCCATATAATCAGTAGAGTGAGAAAATCAGAAGAATTATGTTGTAATTCGCGATGAGCTTGGGCGGCCTTTTCTTGTTGTTCAATTGGTCTTTCTCGAGGGTCAGGAATGCTTAGCCCCGCGGCAATTACCAAACAATCAGCTATAGCTTGCTCTTTTTCAGCTTGAATAAGCATACGTCCAATTGTTGGGTCTACTGGAAGGTTCGCAAGTTTCAGACCAAGAGGAGTTAAGGATTTATCTGAGTTAAGCGCCCCTAATTCTGACAAAAGTTGTAGTCCGGCTCTTATTGAGCGAGAATTTGGTGGTTCTAAAAAAGGAAAATCCTCAATAGCGCCGATATTATACGCTTTCATTAATAAGATAACTTCAGCAAGATTTGCACGATTAATTTCTGGATCAGCAAAGGGAGCTCGCGCAAGAAAATCTTCCTCTGAATAAAGTCTGATGCATATCCCTTCTTTAACTCTACCTGCTCTGCCAGCTCTTTGATTTGCGCTACTTTGTGCTACTCGTTCTATAGGCAATTTTTTAGTTCGAGAACGAGGAACATAACGACTTGTACGAGCTAGCCCAGTATCTACCACATATTTGACATTTGGTATTGTGATAGAGGTTTCAGCTATATTTGTAGCAATAATTACTTTGCGTAGCTGTGTATTTTGAAAGATCGCTTCCTGTTCGTTTTTACTTAAATTTCCGTATAGCGGCAGTATTATGTTTTTACTTTTAGCTATTATTGAGTAGTCGCCTCGCAGACGTTGTAGAGTATCGCGGATGTCTCGTTCAGAGGGCATAAATACCAGAATATCTCCCTCATTTGAGGAGTCTAGGATTTTACGAACGGTACGAATAGCCGCTTCTACATAAGGCACAGTAAAGCGCTCATCATTGTCTGGGTTTGAGCTGTCTTCTGCTTCATCTGAACCTATTGGACAATACTTAATCTCAACAGGATAGGTGCGTCCAGATATCTCGAAAACAGGTGCACCGTCAAATGATTTAGAAAATAAGTGTGTGTCTATTGTAGCACTAGTTATTATTATTTTTAGATCAGTGCGTTCTTTTCGTAATCTTCTGAGGTAGCCAAGAATGAAATCTATATTGAGAGACCTTTCATGAGCCTCATCAATAATAATCGCACTGTACTGCTTAAGTTTTGGATCATGACGAATCTCGGTGAGCAAAATCCCGTCTGTCATTACCTTTATAACAGTTTCTCGGGATAAATTATTGTGAAATCTCGTTTTGCAACCAACTATTGTTCCCCAAGGAACTTCAAGTTCTGAGGCTATACGTTGAGAAATAGATAGCGCAGCAAGACGACGAGGTTGCGTACAGCCAATGATACCACGATTTGTTAGGCCGGCTTTAAGACAGAATTTTGGTAGCTGGGTGGTTTTCCCTGATCCAGTTTCTCCGGCTACAATAATAACTTGATGTGCCTTAATTGCATTTATAATGGTTGCTTGATGCTCAAGTATTGGAAGAGAACTATGCATGACAGGGTACGGTACTGTGGACTTAAGTTTTAAGGTTAGTCCAATTTCTATTTATTAAATTGTTTGGAGGGCGTGTCATTAAAATTATGTGGATTACTTTAGTCTGGCCAGAGCCTAATTCGTCGGCGGCGGGTCTACGGCTTTTTCAATTAATTAAAGGTATGCAATCTGAACATACTGTTAAGGTTGTGTCGCCCTGTAAGACTAATATATACCGAGAGCTTCTTGAATTGGAAGGAGTTGATACTTGTGTGCTTCCTGCCAATGACCCGAAATTTGATGAGTTTATTCTCTATTACAAGCCAGAGGTTGTTATATTTGATCGCTTTATGATTGAGGAACAATTTGGGTGGCGAGTAGCTCTTCATGCACCAAATGCTTTACGCATTTTGGATACCATTGATTTGCATTTCCTTCGTGTAGAGCGACAGAATAAGACTGCAAGTGTGGTAGAGGATTGGTCAAATATAGAAAATTTTACATTGCCCTTAGATCATTCACCCACAAGATTGAGAGAAATTTCTGCCATATTTCGCTCGGATTTGGCGGTATTAGTCTCTTGGTATGAATATGAATGTCTTATTCGCCATTTTAGTTTTCCATCTGATCAGTTTGCAGTTATTCCTATTGGATTAGATCCTCTTGAAGGTGCTCCTGACTTTGAATCTCGAAAAAATATCGCTTGGATTGGAAATGGTAAGCATCCTCCTAATGTTGATTCTTTGCATATACTGCTTCAGGCTGTATGGCCTAAACTCAAAGTTGAGTTAGAGAGCCATGGTGTAGGTAGCCCACGATTGCATATTTTTGGAGCCTATCTTCCATCAGGACTTTTTAAGGAAGTTCCTGATGGTGTCGATGTTTTAGGTAGAGTAGAAGATGCTACTAAAACGTTAGCTAATTTTAGATTAACCCTCGCTCCTTTGCGATTTGGTGCAGGGATCAAAGGAAAAGTTTTGGATAGTTGGGCTAGTGGTACACCTTGTGTAACTACAGCCATAGGCGTAGAAGGTCTAACGCCCGATAAACTAGTAATACCTGATGAATTTTATTGTGAGCTACTAGCTGCCAATCCGGATGAGATGGTTGAAAGAGCGGTTACTCTCTATACTGATAAAATTAAATGGAATAGCTATCAATCTACCGCTATTTCAGTAATCAAAGAGCTTTTTTCCGTAGACTTAGTTGTAAAAAAGTGGAAAAGCCTGATTAAACATAACCATAGAGAATTATCTTCGCATCGCTTCAAGAATGTTATAGGGGCTGCTCTATGGCAACAGCAGATTCGTAGCACTGAGTATTTCTCACGTTGGATTGAAGAGAAAAATGCACAAAGGATTCATGGGACGAATAAAAAAAGAGACTGATAGCCAGAATAATGATGATGAGCAAGTACAGGTTAGACTTGATAAATGGCTTTGGGTCGCTAGATTTTATAAAACGCGAAATATTGCTCACACGGCGATTGAGGCAGGTAAAGTCTTTGTTGATGGAGCAAGAGCAAAGCCGGGTAAAATAGTTGATGTAGGTCAAATTATCTCGATTAGTCTTCCATCTGGACAAATAACTGTGATTGTAATGGCTCTTTCTAAGGTACGTCGCTCAGCCTCATACGCTCAGGATATGTACACCGAAACAGCAGAAAGTATGACTGCTAGAGAGGCCACAAAATCTATAAAAAATCATCTACAATCTAGGCCACCTGAAAAACGTCCCTTCGGTGAAGCTCGTCGCGCCCTTAGGCGTCTTAAGGAAGGTGATAATTCATAAGACAAGCTAACAGCTTTATTGGCTTACTTAACTTGCGGGCTTGGATATAGATGACGCTGGACGTAATTTCATAATTATATTGCGATTTCTCTCTCCCAGAAGCAGGATGTCATTTTGTTGTTCAAAGAAAACTACTAGTCCCAAAGCCTTTAAAAACACCGATTCTTGCGTCATTAAAGCGCCTTTGCAAGCCATTCTAGTTGTACCAATATTTTCTATTTTGAAATAATTATCAATTTTTTTAATTGATGCAAAATATCGGTTACAACCTGTACTGCCACTAATTTTACCGGTTGTATCTATTAGTAATGTTGGATTGCGATTAGTTTGGGAGAGATCAATCACACTTTCGTCAGCCAGAGCAAGATAAGTTACATACCAAGAGCTCTTAGCTAGAGCCTCTGTTGGGTTTTCGATTGGCTTTATAATTTCAGTTACTCCTTGAGTATGACCTAATTGCTTAGATGCGCAGGAGACAAACAGTAAGGAGATAAAGATATTTACCGCAGAAGTTACACTAAATACTTTTCTTGATAATTTCCCAAAAGATTTTTTAAAGTTTAATTGGTTGACGCAGTAGTATTTGTTATTTTTCATTTGGCAGATTATTAATTTACCTTTTTCTCAGTGATTGCATAGTACTTAGAACAAGCTTAGTATGCTCGCCGTCACTTGAATACAACTAGTGATGAATATTGTTTAAAGTAGCCAAGAGAATGGAGGTTTTTTGTGGCGATTATCCTCAGTGATATCTCTCGTACTTTCGATGAATTCTTGCTTCTTCCTGGTTTAACATCCAAGGAGCACACTCCTTCTCGCGTATCTCTAAAAGTTCCTCTTGCCAAGTTTCATAGTGGAGAGCAGTCAAGAGCGTCTCTTAATTTGCCGATTGTGTCGTCAGCTATGCAGTCGGTTTCAGGTTCAAGATTAGCTGTAGCTTTAGCAAGAAAAGGTGGCTCAAGCTTTATTTTTTGCTCTCAGTCGATTGAGTCGCAAGCAAATATGGTCAGATTAGTAAAAGAGCATAAGGCTGGTTTTGTTGAGTCTGATTCTAACTTGCCACCAACAGCAACTCTCGCCGATGCTGTTGAGCTTAGAAGCAAGACCGGTCACTCTACAATCGCAATTACTGAGAATGGAAAATTAAATTCAAAATTATTAGGGCTTCTTACTAGTAAAGATTTTTGGGAATTTAAGGATGATTTATCCAGTTCGGTCAGTAAATATTTCACTCCAGTAGAGAGATTGATACTGGCCAAAGAGGGAGCATCACTTCAAGAAGCAACAGAGCTTTTATGGCGCAATAAAAAAGAGTGCTTACCAATAATAGATATTGAAGGAAATCTCAAATATCTTGTATTTCGTCGCGACTATTTTGATCACAAATCTAATCCGCTTGAATTGACTGATTCGCGGAAGCGACTTTTTGTTGGAGCGGCTCTAAATACTCATGATTACATTGAGCGCGCTTCAGCTGTTTTTGATGCGGGGGCAGATTGTGTATGTCTTGATTCTTCCGATGGATTTTCAGAATGGCAAAAGGAGGCGGCAAAAGCCATAAGATTAGAGTGTGGTCAGGATGTTGTTATTGGTGGGGGAAATGTCGTTACTAAGGAAGGATTTAGATATCTAGTTAAGGAAGCCTCAATTGATTTTGTGAAAGTTGGCATTGGCGGAGGCTCTATTTGTATCACTCGTGAACAGAAGGGTATTGGTCGAGGCCAAGCATCAGCAGTCCTTGAAGTGGCCGCTGCTCGTGATGAATATTTTAGAGAGACCGGAATTTACGTTCCAATATGTTCAGACGGCGGGTTAAGGACTGACACTCACATAATCATGGCTCTTGCAATGGGCGCTGATTTTGTGATGATGGGCAAATATTTCGCTATGACTGAAGAAAGCCCAACGCAAAAAATTAACTATAGAGGTCGCTTATATAAGCCTTATTGGGGAGAGGGCTCAAATAGAGCCAGAAATTGGCATCGGTACAAAGATGGTCGCATTGATGACAATGAAGGACACTTTGAAGAGGGAGTTGACGCATATGTTCCTTACAGTGGCTCGTTAGGTGATAAGGTTGACGTTTCGATGGCTAAGCTCCGTGAAACTATGTGTAACTGTGGCGCGCTTTCGGTAAAGGAATTTCATGACAAAGCGATATTAACGAGGATTTCTGAGATGACTCTGATTGAAGGCGGAACATCCTCAGTTGAACAGCTTGATCGCATTCACAGTGAGCGTGATTAACGATTAGTATGGATATTCTAAATGGCTATAGTGAAAAGATGGTTCTTTTTGAGAATATTTCACGCCATGCAGGATGGAATAATCCACAATTTGGTGAGCGTGTAGCAAGACGCTTTGCTGACGTTGGTTATGAAGAATTTCTGGTTCTCCCTCAGGGGAAAATGGTGTCGATGCTGTCAGGTACGATTACTGCAATACCAACTGATGATGAGGCTAGTTTGTTTATAGTACCGTCAGTTGAGCGATTGGTATTTTGGTGTGAAGAGATGGGAGGTAAAGTAAGTTCCATAGAGCGGGTTGATTTAAGAGATTGGTGTGTCAGGCTTGTGAATAAAGCTGATTCTTTAATCGTGATTCAAGATAGAGATTTACTTTTTGCCCTAAGCTTAGCTTGTTTTAAAGCTTTTTGTTTGGGTGAATTGAAAACAAAAACTCAGTCTATTTCCGGTAACCCGCTCAGCAAGAAGAGTGGACGTGGGCTGAGATTAGTATCAACTTAGTTTCATATGAAAGGACGATAATGTGGAAGTTGACGGCACCTTTGATACTTGCTTCTGCTTCGCCACGACGTCGTGAGCTTTTAGCTTCTGTGGGAATTTTCCCAGATATTTATCCAGCTGATGTTGATGAATCCCCTCAAGATAATGAAGATCCGATAAATCTTGTTAAAAGAGTAACTTTATTAAAAGCTACCACAATATCGGCGCGGTACAAGAAGTCATGGGTTCTCGCGGCAGATACTGTAGTAGTAATTGATGATGAGGTTTTGGGGAAGCCACAAGACGAGAAAGATGCAGAGAGAATGTTAATGAAAATCTCCGGTCGGATGCATACTGTTATTACAGGCTACGCGCTTATTGGTCCCTCTGATTTGCAAGTTACTTTTAATAACTTAAGCAACTCTTACCGTCCCCAAGTGGCCACTGAAGAAGCTAAGGTTACTTTTTCTGAACTCTCTCCGCATATTATAAGTGCTTACATAGCTACAGGTGAGCCCCTCGATAAAGCTGGAGCTTACGCTCTTCAGGGTATAGGTAGTGCTTTTGTGGAATCCATTATTGGTGCACCCTCAACTGTAATCGGGTTGCCATTGTCGTCTATCATTGGGCTGCTAGAGCGTGCAGGCGTTCTGGCAGTAAATTAGTAATGACGAACAGAGCAGCTACTGTTCTTTCTCAAATTGCTTTAGCTTGTGAACGTGTGGGTCGTTTGCCTTCTTCGGTTTCTGTAGTTATAGCGATCAAAGGCAGATCTATTCCGGACATAGTCTCAGTTGTTGAACAATTTGCAGTTAGTGGCATATATGCGGAAAAATTACCGTCACTTGGTGAAAATTATCTAAAAGAATATTTGCATCGCCAGTGCTCTGAAAGTGGCGCATGGGCATCTTTACAACAATGCCCGTTTCATTTTATTGGACCTCTTCAGTCGAATAAGCTACGCGGCATTGTACAAAATTTTAGTGTAGTAGAGTCAGTAGCCTCTGAAAAGCATCTTCGTTTAATTAGTGTAGAGGCAGCTCGTATTAAGAAGGTAATAGGTGTTTATCTTCAAGTTAATATTTCCGCTGATGAGGCCAAGCAGGGATTTACCTCTGAAGAGGTAGTTAAGGTGGTTCCTATGTTCAAAGAGATGCCGTTTTTATGTCTTCAAGGCCTCATGACTATTACGCGGCACTATCCGACACCAGAGGAAGTACGCCCTGATTATCGGGCACTAAATAGTTTACGGAATAAGATGGTAGAGTTAGGGTTAATTGCTCCTAATTCGATATACCTTAGTATGGGAATGTCTCAGGATTTTACTATTGCGATTGAAGAGGGTGCTGATGTGGTGCGTCTAGGAACGGCACTTTTTGAAGATTGAAGTTTTATGTTGAGATAAAAAATAATATGAGAATAATACAGTAAATTTAGAGTACATCTATGATTATACTTGCAAACGTAATGAGCGCCATTGCTGTACTACTTAGTGGAATGTTACTATTATTGAAAATATCGGTGTTAGCGTCAGTGGTTATTTCTTGGCTAAACGCCGATCCGTATAATCCCATAGTTCGTGCGATTAGAGAGTTTACTGAACCTATTTATCGTCTTGTTCGGTCTCGAGTACCCTTAGTTTTTGGATCTATTGATTTAACCCCTGTTCTATTACTATTTGCTTTACAATTTATAGATATGGTTTTGGTTAAATCTTTATCTGATTATGCATCGCAATTAATATTACAATCCTTGGGAAGGCCATAAAAGTAAGTTTGCCTTCTTGAAAGCCATTGGATGGATGGCTAACAATTAATAGTTTTTTAAAGGATAAAGAGTATATGCCTATTTACGAATACGAATGCGAAATTCATGGTAGGTTTGAACATATTCAGCGTGTTGGAGAAGCTGATATCGTTTACTGCCCGATCTGTGCAAGAAATTCATTAAGCACTCCCGTGGTAAAATGTATTTCAGCGGCTGCATTTCATCTGAAAGGTGGGGGATGGTACAAGACTGATTATGCATCTTCTTCAAGTAGTAAACCGGTAAAGAGTGAGTCTAATCTTGAAGCTAGCAAAGCGGGAGATACCAAGGCTACAGACTCAAGTGGCCCTGCAGCCAGTAATGGTAGTGGTAATAGTGGTGAAGGCACATCCTCTAAGGGGGGATGCGGTACAGCTTGCGCCTGTCATTAATCGTTTTGGCACTTACAAATTTCGTAGTTTTAGTTAACTTCTGGTGACTTTTTATTATCGGTTACTTTTTACTATTGAGAAAGTGTCAGTGTTAGAAAGTGTCAGTGTTAGAAAGTAAAAGTGGTAAAGCTTTTAGTGGGTGAGCTTAACGCGCTTTAAGATAGTTAATAATTCTGGCTTAGTCCTTAGCGGACGATGGATGAGATCTTCAACCTCATTTATAAGGCTTAGTAGTCCATTTAAAGAGCGTGGCGGCATAGACTCCCTATTTAGAAAGCCTAAAACTGTAAGTAAATTTACAATAAAAAAGTAAGTGTTTTTAGAGCGCTCTAACGAGTTACTTTGAGAGGATAATTTGGGAGCAGATAGTTTCGTCAGTGCAGTAATTAAAAGTGAGAAAGGCGTTTCAGTTTGAGAAGATTCGGTGACTACGTAGCTTGATTGCGGTAAGGTTTCGGTTTCAACCACTAATGCCTCTGTAATTTCTAGCAGTGTGGCACCAAAAATAAAAGCTTCAAGGTCTGTACGTAAAGTTGGAAGCAGATTGGGAAGCGGAGAAGTAAGAAGGAATGATTCAAGTGACCAAATGATTGAGCGACTTCGACCTCGCGAATTTGACAGTTTCAGGGTGGCTTTACCGATATCAAAAGGTTCTAAACCGCCACTGAAGCGTTTGCTACTTTTGCGTGAGTTATGAGCAACAGCGTTGATTTTAGTACCCTCATCGGTAAGTAAAGTTACAATTCGATGTGCATCACCAAAAGAAGTAGAGCGAAGAATGAGAGTTATAATTTCATTATTCATGAGGTGATACGGTAAAGTTAAATGAAGTTAATGTGGAGAAAACGTGTGACAAAAAGTGAAGAAAATGGTGAAAAATTAAAGGCATGTTTACAAGACGCTCCGCCAATGTTTGACACTTCCTGTGATAGTACCAAAAACGGCGAAGTTTTGGCGAAACAGGAACAACAATCTCCTAAGTCAGATAGCGATGATGAGGATGACGATAATAAGGCTCTCAGAGCTGAGCTTGCAGACGCTAAGGATAAGCACCTGAGGACATTAGCTGAGTTTGAAAATTATAAAAAGCGCGTATTTAAGGAGCGAGCTGAGATCATTAAATATCAAGGTGAAAGGATATTTGTAGATTTGCTTGATATTGTTGATAATTTCGACAGAGCTATAGCGCATCTGGACGCTGATTCTGACCAGCTTAAGGCAGGTATACAACTTATCCACAAGGCTTTCCAAGAATTTCTTAAAAAATGGGAAGTTAGGGGAGAGTCAGCGATTGGGCAACCATTTGATCCGTACCGTCATAATGCTCTCAGTCGAGTTCCAACAGATACGGTACCGTCAGGAGTCGTTATCGATGAGCTAAAGAAATGTTTTCATTACAAAGATAAGGTTATTAGGCCAGGCGAAGTAGTGGTGGCCGCGTCTCCTAGTGATCAGCAGTAACGCACTAACTTAGTAGCATTAAATTTCAGCAAAATAGGAAAATGACGGTACTAAATGCACTTTTTAGATCTTGATATAGTCAAAAGGTGTGGTTATTTCCTTTCAAGCGCAGAAAAAACGCTCTTTAATTCGAGCGTCATCTCATCAAGAAAAGCTTTTAGAAAGCACGGGACAATTTAATTATGGGAAAAACAATAGGAATCGATCTTGGAACCACTAATTCTTGTGTAGCCGTTATGGAAGGCGGGTCAGCAGTGGTTATTGCAAACAGCGAAGGTGCTCGTACCACTCCTTCTGTAGTGGCTGTTAATGATGCAGGAGACCGACTTGTTGGGCAGGTAGCCAAGAGGCAGGGTGTTACCAATCCTAAAAATACTATTTTCGCGGTCAAGAGGCTCATCGGTCGTAAGGGTGGTTCGCCTGAGGTAGAGAGGGCTAAGAAAGTTCTTCCTTATGAAATTGCCACCGCCCCCAACGGTGATGCATGGGTAAAGGTTCGTGGTGAGAGCAAGAGCCCTCAAGAAATTTCAGCGATGATACTCGGCAAAATGAAGCAGACTGCTGAGGATTATCTTGGAGAAAAAGTTACTGATGCTGTCATTACAGTTCCAGCTTATTTTGATGATGCTCAAAGGCAAGCAACTAAAGACGCTGGTAAGATAGCCGGCTTAAATGTCCAACGTATAATTAATGAGCCGACCGCTGCCGCTCTAGCTTATGGTTTAGATAAAAAACAAGACAAAATTATAGCAGTATTTGATCTAGGCGGAGGAACATTCGATATTTCGATACTTGAGCTTGGTGACGGAGTATTTGAAGTTAAAGCCACTAACGGCGATACATTCTTGGGTGGAGAAGATTTTGATCTTGCAATAGTAAATTATTTAGCAGATGAATTTAAAAAAGACCAAGGAATTGATTTACGAAATGATATTCATGCTCTACAGCGATTAAAAGATGCCGCTGAGAAAGCCAAGCATGAGTTATCAAGCACGATGGAAACAGATGTGAATCTGCCATTTATTTCGTCTGACCCATCAGGTCCTAAGCATTTGAATATGAAAATTTCACGAGCAAAATTTGAAGCTATTTGCTCGGATCTTTTACAAAGACTTGCCGACCCATGTCGTACAGCACTTCGGGATGCTGGTTTGTCAGCATCTCAAGTAAACGATGTAATTTTGGTGGGTGGGATGACTCGTATGCCTGCCGTACAACAAAGGGTCAAGGAAATCTTTGGTAGAGAACCTTCAAAGAATGTTAATCCTGACGAAGCCGTGGCGGTAGGTGCCGCTGTTCAAGCTGGAGTTTTGCAAGGAGATGTTAAAGATGTCCTCCTTCTCGATGTAACTCCACTAAGTTTAGGTATTGAGACTTACGGTGGAGTACTTACAAAGTTAATTGAAAAAAATACAACTATCCCTACTAAGAAATCGCAGACTTTTTCAACAGCCTCCGATAATCAGCCAGCTGTATCGATTCATGTTTTACAAGGTGAACGAGAGATGGCAGTAGACAATAAAACTCTAGGCCGTTTTGAGCTGGTTGGTATTCCACCCGCACCAAGAGGTATTCCGCAGATTGAAGTAACATTTGACATCGACGCTAACGGTATCGTTCATGTATCGGCTAAGGATCTTGGAACAGGTAAAGAGCAATCGATTAAGATTACCGCTAGCTCAGGTCTGAACAAGGAAGAAATTGATCGCATGGTGAAAGATGCTGAGCTTCATGCTGATGAAGACAAAAAGCGCCGAGAGTTGATCGAGCTTCGTAACAGGCTAGATACCTTGCTCTACTCAACTGAAAGGACGCTCAAGGAGTCTGGTGAGTCTCTCTCAGCAGTTGACCGCGGTTCTCTTGATACAGCAATAGAAAATGCTAAAAAAGTACTCGAAGGTCAAAGTGATGACATAGATGCACTGAATAAGGCTATAGAAGAGCTCACCAGTGCTAGTCACAAGTTATCTGAAGAGATGTATCGCAAAGTGGCTGAACAGGCTCAACAGTCAGGTGACATCAAAGGTGGTGCTTCAAAGCATGACGATGATGATGGGGTTGTTGATGCTGATTTCGAAGAAGTTAGAGAATAGTAGCCACCAAAGTAAATATCATGTAAGTAGATTAGGAGTAAGTTAGGTGGCAAAGTCTGATTATTATGAGCTTTTAGGAGTGGCTCGCAGTGCCTCTGCGGAAGAAATTAAAAAAGCTTATCGTAAGCTTGCCATTAAATACCATCCTGATAAAAACCCCGGAAATAAGGAGGCTGAAGATAAGTTTAAACTCTTATCTGAAGCCTATTCAGTGTTAAGTGATGCTGATACGCGGGCTAAATATGACCAATTTGGCCATGCTGCCTTTGAAAATGGTGGTGCTGGTGGTTTTTCAGGAGTAGACCCTTCCCAATTTGAGGATATTTTTGGTGACATATTCAGCTCTTTTTTTGGGGGTACGTCCAGCAGTAAGCGTTCATCCGGGCGAAGTGGGCGGGATTTAAAGTACAATCTTGCTATAACCTTTGAGGAAGCTGCGTTTGGTTGTGAGAAAGAAGTTGAGATATCACGTAGACGCGGATGCGCTACATGTAACGGTTCAGGTGCAAAGCCGGGAACTGCACCAGAGCGATGTGGCCAGTGCGGTGGTACTGGTCAAGTAAGAATGCAACAAGGGTTTTTTACGCTCAGTAGGACTTGTTCCGCTTGTAATGGCTCTGGTCAGGTTATAAAAACTCCTTGCCATTCGTGTAGTGGATCGGGATTAACTTTACAGACCACCAAAGTGCAAGTGCGAATCCCTCCTGGTATAGACGATGGTCAGCGCCTTAAATTACGCGCTGAAGGCGAAGGAGGTGTCGCAGGAGGTCAGCCAGGAGACCTTTATATTCAGGTTAGCGTACAAGAGCATCCAGTTTTTCATCGCGAAGAAAGTGAAATTTTGTGTGACGTCCCAATTTCATTTACCACCGCTGTATTAGGAGGTGAAATTGAGGTTCCGACTCTCGAGGGAAAAGTAAAAATAAAAATTCCAGCTGGAACTCCTTCGGGTAAGGTATTTAGGCTAAGAAATAGAGGTATTCAGGTTTTAGGTACAAATCGTCGTGGTGACCAGCATACTAGAGTTTATGTGCATGTTCCCGACCGTGTTACTGAAGAGCAGCGCCATTTACTTGAACAATTAGCCGATCTTCAAGGGTCTAGCTCTTCATATCAAGGCGAAGGTAGCGGTGCTCATCAAGGTGGTGCTCATGAAGGCGGCGCTTATGAAGGCGGTGCTTCTCAGGAAGAGGGTAAAGGCTTTTTTGATAAAGTGCGAGAGATTTTTACCTAAGTTCGTTTTTTAGCTTCTGTTTCAAGGTTAGCAACTCTTTGAGTTAAGGTGCCACAAACAAGCGACATAAAGTACCAGCAAATGCTACTAACTAGTACTTTACCAATAGTCTGATTTAGCCCAATTTGATGCCAGACTAGGTAGCATAACAGTGCTCCAATGCTAATCTGTAATAGTAGTCTTATGCGAACATGTTTAACAGCTTGTTTAGCAATAGCTACGGCTGAATTTGGTTCATACATTCCGATGATAGAGACTAAAGGCATCAAGAGATAGGCTAGATAAATGTTAGCTACTATAATTGTAGCAATACCAAGAGTGCTTCTATAAATTAGGATAAGTGACTCATGACTCTTTGTTGTTCCGATGGCATCATAGGCTATTGATAGTGCAATTATTACCAAACCTGCGTATAGAGTCCGTATAGCTGCAACAATTGTGGCTTTAAATCCGAAGAGTATCGCCGTTGGTAAGTTTTTCAGAAAAACTAGCGCTGGAATCCGAGGTCGGTAGAGGAAAGACAGACGAGCAGGAAGAGCTGTAGCTGCCAGTAAGAAGGGAAAACCAATAATACTGGAAAGCGCCGCGATAATCGGTCCGATTTCATATCTTATGCGGTAAGGTAGAAATTGATGTTTGGCAAATTCTTCTAGTCCGTATAGAGTACCAAAGATAGCCGCTAAACTTACAGTGGTACCTAACGTCCATAAAAAAATAACTAGCATCATTAGTGGAGGGCGAAGGTACTTCATTAAACGAATCGGAAAGGCAATCTCTCGCAGAATAAACAAGGTTAATCGCTGCAATAAAACGGTGTAATTAGATTGAGCGCTATTAGTTCTTTGTTCGGACGAGGGTGTCATTGGATAAAGATGTCGGTATCTTTGAAGTTGTTTCTGTGAATAAGGAGTTAGTTTCAATCATTTCGGCAGTATGTCATTTAAATCTCATGCGGTTAATATGCTTAAAAGTTAGTCGACAGTTTATAATTTCAAAAGTATATAATCGTCGGTAAATTTGCTCACCTAGGAGATGCGTGTAGTGAAAAAAAAATTGGTGAGAGTTCAGCTAATAAAAAAGTTACTTTTAGCTAAATCACTTTTACTAGCTGTTGGATATTTAAACGGGTGTAGCAGTACTAGTAGTGGCACTTCTACCAACGGTGGTAAGGGATATGTTAGGCAAACCAACAGCTCCTTACTTGGTGAAAAGGATGGCGAGGGTCTAGATGATGGCCAAACGCTTGGTGAAAAATATCCTTGGGAGTTGTGGCAATTTGGTAGTACTTTTGAACGGATTCAAGTTGGAACAGCTAGTATAAGAGAAGGAGATACACTTTTACAGCAAAACGAGACTATTCGAGCGCGAGACCAGTATAAGGCTTCGCTTAATTTGCCGTTAGCGCCTAAAGAGCGCGAAGCAGTTACCTACCGAATAGCCTCTTCTTATTTGCGCGAGGGTAAAGCTGAATCAGCACTGTCTACCTTAAGTAGCTTCTTTAGCAAGGAAAGAATTGAGGCAAAAGCACTTGATGGCTTAAGAAGTTTGTTTCTTGCTTATACATACGGACAAGCCGGAGAAATTGACCAATCGCTTGCTTGGTTTTTAAATGCGGCTGAGAGATCAAGAGATAAAAACTTTCGTTATATTATCAAAAGTGGGGTGGCAGAGGTTGTGAAATCTCTTCATCCTGAAAAATTTGAAGAGATAGCTGTAAAGTGGTCAGAGAGTGATTTGATACGTGAAGCCTTTGCTCTTGAAAGGCGAAGGCGTGCTCAGTCAGGGTATATTCATACTGCTAGAAGACCCTTCATGCCAAAGAATAGTTCTTTGGCTACACAATCTATTAGTGAGAGAGAGTTAACTGCTGACGTGCAAAATAGTAGTGGCCCTTTACAAGCAGTTGTTTTACTTCCTCTTAGTGGAAAATACGGTCAGTTGGGAATTGCAACTAAGCAAGGAGTAGAATTAGCTTTTAAGGAATATGGTAGCCTTGTTGATGGAAGTAGTGTTGCTCTTGTTGTAGAGGATTCTACTCTCGACGGTGCAGTGGCGGCGGGTAAAATCGAGAAGGTGGCTTTGCAAGGACAAATTGGAGCGGTGATTGGTCCATTAATTTCAGAGATTACCGAAACAGTAACCGAAAAGGCTCGTTCATTAGGAATTCCAGTCCTTACTTTGTCAAAGCGAACTTCGGTAACAATAGGTAATGGTATATTTAGACTTGGAGTTACCGTTCCTAGTCAAGTAGCTCGCCTTGTGGATGAAGCTTATATCGGTAGTGGGATTACCAGATACGCTATCATATATCCAGAAACCGATTTTGGGCGAGAGTATGCTGAAGCTGCTCGCAAAGAATTATTATCACGCGGACTAACAATAGCGTATGAAGGAGGCTATCAAGAGGGGGTTAGTGCTTCTCTAGCTCATCATGCTTCTATGATTGAGACAACCAATGTTGGAGGAGTAATTTTCCCCGGCAAGCCCAGAGATGCTGGTGTTCTTTTTTCTTCCATTGGTAGTGACGCTCGTATGAATTTAAGACCTCTCGGGTTTGTAACTTGGAGTAATGTGCGGGAGCTTAAGCAATCGCAAATGGCTCTACAAGGTGCTCTAGTGGTATCGCCTTTTTATGCTGAGAGCGAACGAATTGAAGTCAAGCGATTTGTTGAATTTTATCGCGCTAACTACGGAAAGGCTCCAGATTTTCTGGCTGCTCAAGGGTATGATGCTGCACTTCTTGCTGCATTAGCTCTGAGACGTGCCACGGCAGAAGGACGATCTTTCTCTTCGGCTTTACAACTTTTAAATGCGGTAGAAGGTACTACGGGAAGTTTATCTATTTCTCCTAATGGCGAAATAGAGAGAAAATACGCAGTTTTAGAATTTATAAACGGGGCTTTTCTTGAGCGTCGTAGAGATGGTGAGCAGTTTGGTACTGCTATAAATCCTATTCGCGGCGCTTTTGATAATAAGTCAATTTCAACCTCAGTGGCCGAGCAATCTGACCCTATTTCAATTAAAAGTGAGCCTCAAAGTAACTCATCAGGAGCAGTTAAGCGCCTGAGGGATCTTGTCACCGAATAGATAGAAATCTATTTGAAAATTATCTGAATGATGTTTTAAGAATTAGCAGCTTATTTTTTTACCGTTTTTTAAAGAGACTACTGAATCTTAATTGATAAATATTGATTAAGCCTTGTGTGCAACCCAAGGGTATTTAAAGGGTTTATATATGGATAATGCAGGGAGTTTGACAAAGCGTTCTGGTGGCGAAGTGCTACCGACGGACATTCCTGCCGAACTTCCTGTTCTTCCAGCAAGAGATCTTGTTCCCTTTCCTAGTATAATGATGGCTTTGTATGTAGAGCGACATCTTGTTGATCAGTTGCTTATGACAGCAGGTGATGAGGAGGATGCACTAGTTGTGATCGTTGCGCAACGTAATGCGGTAATAGCTGACCCTGAGCCAAGCGATTTCTATAAAGTCGGTGTAATCGCTCAGGTGAGACGCACTCTTAAATTACCGGATGAGCGGGTTAAAATTCTTCTAAAAGGGTTGTTTCGTGCTCGTATTGGAAAAATCAAAAAGAATGGAATATTAAAGGCGTCAGTAAAAGTAATAAATCCAAGAAAAACTACTAAGGAATCTTTAAGCATACTTGCACATATTCGTGAAAATCTTCAGGTCTTAGTTGAAAGAGAGCATATACCTGAGGAGATTCTTCTATTGACGGATGAAAGCAGTGATCTATCTGCTTTAGCTGATAGTTTATTGGCTCACTACCGGCTTGATGTAGCTAGAGCTCAGACAGCTTTAGAAGAGCTGGATTCTACAAAGCGTTTAAAACTTGCCGATACCATCATAGCAGATGATCTTAATCAGTTAATTATCTCGGAGAAGATAGCCGATAAAACTCAAATTGAACTTAATCGTGGACAGCGAGAGTATTATCTTCGTGAACAAATTAAGCAGATCCAAGAGGAGTTAGGCGAAGTAGATGCTACTGCTCAGGAAGTAGCTCAATTAAAGGAAAGGATGCAGAGTCTCAAGTTATCTAAAGAGGCCCGTCTTGAGGTAGATCGTCAGGTTAGTCGATTGGAGAGAATCCCCGCTGAATCGACAGAGCATGCGTTACTTAGAACCTATCTTGAATGGATTGCCGACCTTCCTTGGAGTGGGCGTTCTCGAGAAAAGTATGATCCAAAAGAAGCCAAGGAAATTCTTGATAGAGATCATTTTGGACTTGATAAGGCCAAAGATCGGATTCTTGAGTACTTGGCTGTGCGTAAGCTTCACAGAACTTCGCGTGGCCCGATTCTTTGTTTTGTTGGTCCTCCTGGGGTAGGAAAAACCTCATTAGCCCGAGCAATATCTGAGGCACTTGGGCGTAAGTGTATTCGTATGTCACTTGGAGGAGTAAGAGATGAAGCTGAGATTAGGGGTCATAGACGAACTTATGTAGGTGCTCTTCCAGGTCGAATTATACAGGGGATGAAACAAGCAGGAACCAGAAACCCTGTGATTGTGCTTGATGAACTTGATAAGGTAGGGAATGATTTTCGCGGTGATCCGGCTTCAGCCTTACTGGAAGTGCTAGACCCTCATCAGAATAAGGAATTTCGCGATCATTACTTAAACCTTGCTTTTGATCTTTCTGAAGTATTGTTTATAGCTACTGCTAACACCATCGATACTATCCCTGAGGCTTTAGTTGATCGGCTTGAAATTATCTTTCTATCTGGCTACACCGTAGAAGAAAAAGAGAAAATCGCTAAACGTTTTATTATACCAAGACAGTTGCAAGAAAATGGTTTGGCTGAAAGGCAAATTAGTATAAATGAGGATGCCGTAAGGTATTTAATTGAGCGGTATACGGCAGAAGCTGGAGTTCGAAATCTTGAGAGAGAGATAGCATCACTATTTCGTAAGTTAGCTCGAAAGTTTGTTGAGCACAATAAAGCTGTGCGTCGGGTTACTCCAAGTATAGTAACTAAACTTCTGGGGCCAACCAAGTATGATCCAGAGGCGCGAGATACCAGAGATTTAGTTGGTTTGGCGCGTGGATTAGCTTGGACTATAAATGGCGGGGAGATGATGCCAGTTGAAGTATCTATTGCTAAAGGGAGTGGCAATCTTTCCTTAACTGGCCAGCTTGGTTCAATAATGCAGGAATCTGCTCAAGCGGCGGTGTTTTATGCTCGTTCAAACGCAGAGTCTCTTGGTTTATCACCGAGCTTTTATCAAAAATTTGATGTGCATGTTCATGTACCAGGCGGAGCAACACCTAAAGACGGGCCATCAGCCGGCATAACTATAGCCTGTGCTTTAGTATCTGTATTATCTGGTCGCAAGGTGTCAAGTAAGGTAGCGATGACGGGCGAAATAACATTACGTGGTAACGTGCTTGCGGTAGGGGGATTAAAAGAAAAGGCTTTAGCCGCTCTCAGAAACGGTATTAGTACTGTGATTGTACCGTATGAAAATATGAAAGATCTTGAAGAGGTGCCGAAAGAACAGCGCAATAAAATACAGTTTATACCTGTAAGATATATAAGTGAGGTATTAGATGTTGCGCTACTTCCTAGGGAGCGCTCTACTCGTGCTCCAGGTACTTTATCAATTAGTCGAGAAAAAAAAGCGCGTACCAAACAAGATGTTCGTATCCGTTCCGTCGAGAGGTAGACAAATAGTTTTAAGTGCTGTTTTGTTCAGTTGAACACTCGCATTTCCACCATAGGTCAAGACTAATTATAAGAAACTCTTCAGCCAATGACTCGATATCAATAATATCATTGTCATAGTAAGAAATGTCTATATCATCATCAATGTAGTTGCCGTTCGTAACGTGTTCGTTTGGACGGGGCTGAAATTTGATGTTAATAGGAACTTTAGTACGGCGATGTTGAAACACAGAGCATACGCCGCATTGTTGCTCGTAGTCAGCGGTAATGTTTGCTCTTAGTAGAGCACCGTTTAATTTATGTTCAAGCACACCGACAATGCACGGCGCTTGAGTAAAAAGTATATCAGAGCGGTTTAGGAGTTTATTAAACGCTTTTATGCACAGCTCTCCTTCAATGGACTTTCCACTTCTAGGTAGGGTGCTGATGCATACTTTTAAATTATGAGTTACCATTTTTTTATCTTACTTTAAGATGCAATTCGAGGAGATAGTATGAGTTCTGGAGTAAATAAAGTCATTTTAATCGGCAATCTTGGTCAGGATCCAGAGGTGCGTCGTACTAGTTCAGGTGCTTCGGTTTGTACTTTACGTTTAGCTACTGCTGAGCGCCGAAAAGATGCCTCTGGTCAGTGGGTAGACCATACAGAATGGCATTCAGTGGTTACTTTTGGCACCGTTGCTGACAACTGTGGTCGATTTTTGAAAAAGGGGCGTCAAGTATTCATTGAAGGACGTCTTCAAACTAGAAAGTGGCAAGATAAGGAAGGTAAAGACAGATACACCACAGAAGTAATTGCAATGAACGTCCAATTTCTTGGTGGAGGACGAGGTGATTCTGCTGGAGAGAGTTTGCAACAACATGATGTCATGGATTTTTCTTCTGGCAGCTCAGCTGTAGCAGGTCATTATCAGAGTAATTTTTCAGGAGGAGATGATATTGATAATGATGGTGGTAGGGGAGCAGGCTTGGGTGCTAAAAACAAGGCGCCTTACTCTTCTTCAAGCATACTTAATGCTGTAGGCCTTAAAGCCGCTGATGACGTTGCTTTTGATGATGATGATATTCCATTTTAATGCTGGTGATCTGAAGTTAGCTGAGCTTCTGACGGAGACTTTTTCATAAAAAGTCTCCAATTAAAAGAAACCGTTAAGAGGATCATTTGCGCTATCATCGGTTATGGGGTATGTAGCAGTTGCAGTTGCAGTTGCAGTTGCAGTTTCGGTGATAGTGAACCCATCATGTTTATCTGCTAACTCTTAAACTTCTTCGTATTTTTGATTTGCGGGTAGCTATAAAACTGAAAGATTATTTTACTACTTTTTCAAATAATACTTTGTTATATAATTACTGACCCGCGATAGCAAGATGAACTGAGTTTTATTTCTAGGGTGTACCACACTTTTAATTACGCTTTTAAACCACGCTTTTATACTGACCCTCAATTCCGCGCAAATTGATTGTTACTTATTCGCTGGTCGAAATACACGAGTGTTTTTTAAGAGGTGCTCTATATTTGTATAACAAAATAACTTACCCCGTACTCGGCAACCTGTAAACTTGGCATTAGCATGGCGTTTAGGAGTTAACTTAGCATTAGTTAAGTTAGCACCCTGTAAGTTAGCACGCTCTAAGTCAGCATCATAAAAGGTCGCACTAGCTAATAGCTTTATTTAAGTTTTTAGCTTTCAGATATGGAGATACGGCCGAATTTCTATCGTTAGACCAAAATATAAAAGCACCTTCTACGTCAGCACCCTGTAAGTTAGCACCAGTTACATTAGATAACCTTAGATTAGCACCCTTTAAGTTAGCACCCTCTAAGTTAGCACCCTTTAAGTTAGCACGCTCTAAGTTAGCACCCTCTAAGTTAGCACCCTCTAAGTTAGCACCCTCTAAGTTAGCACCCTCTAAGTTAGCACCCTTTAAGTTAGCACCAGCTGCCTGGCCAGTCATTAGTAATCTATCAATCACATCTCGACGGGTCTCCCCCGCCTGCGGCAATTGTACTAGCTGAAAGGGGTTATACTGAGCTTGCAGTTCCTGTTGCAGTTCCTGTTGCTGTTGCTGTTGCTGTTGCAGTAGCTGTTGCTGTTGCTGTGATAATTGACTCATCGTATTTATATCCTAACTCTAAAACTTCTTAGTATTTTTGATTTGCGGGTAGCTATAAAACTGAAAGATTATTTTACTACTTTTTCAAATAGTACTTTGTTATATAATTACTGACCCGCGATAGCAAGATGAACTCAGTTTTATTTCTAGGGTGTACCACGCTTTTACGTCAAACCACGCTTTTATGCCAAGCTTTTATAATATTTTACTCAACTTTGTTTATCTAATTAATTAATGTAAGCTCACTCGGTCTTTCATAAAGGCATTGGCCCGGGTTCAAAGAAGATCTCAGCGCCGGGTACCCTGTAAGTCCAATGATTACCTGGAATAGATAAGTAAATACCCGCACTGTTAAGAGAAAATTCATATTTTAATGTAGCCGATTTGCCACGATTATTTAGAAACTTACTTACCTCCCCTGCGCATTGCCTTGTATGTTCACTGGCTAAGTCCATTGACTTGTTACTTATATCAAGGACGCGAAAGTATAGTGGCAAGTTATTGGAAACAACCCAGCGGGGTAGCGTTAGTGAATCTGGCATAGTTCTTATATCGACCCTGATTGGGTTACCACGGTCATCTTTTTTTATCAAACCGCTAATCCAATCTTCGTGTAATTTTAATCCGCTACCATCTTTAGCTTTGACTTTCGATTCGTCGGTGACCCTAAATTCAGGGTGTTTAATAATCTTTAATACCGGTTTAAATAATTCCGGTTTATATTCATTGTCACTCAGCTGAGTTATTAGTTTTTTTACTAGCTCGTTTACTTGGGGTTTTTGGGAGTGAATAAATAAATCTCTAACCCTTGTGTCGCGCCCTTTACCCCATCTGTTTAAAAGTCTTCTGAGATAAACTCTGTATGGAAAAGATAAGCATGGTCTTGTCTACACTTTGATCAAAGGCACTGTTCTTATGACGGGCAGTGTTTAAGAAATGCAAGGTTTTATAAATGCAGTGATAAGAAAGTTAGAAACTTCAACTTTCACCACCTAGAAAGTTTAGAGTAGTTGGATTTACTAGTGTTTGGCACAAATCGATGCCCTCTCCATCTTTTCGGTCTATGTATAGTTGTTCACGACATCCAAATTTTTTTTCGGTATTATGTTGCGATGCCGGAAGATTAATGAGTAATGGAGCTGGTATGCCTGCCTTAAACTCTAATGGACACTTAAAGCGACGTATTTCGTCCCAGTAGCCAGATTGCAAAAACGATTGTAGTAGTAAAGACCCACCTTCAATTATTACAGAGATTATTCCTTGATCTCTTAGAACATTAAGAACACCTTTTATATCGTCTAATGATGAGACTTTTACGACCTTTACATGCTGTGGGAATACTTTTAAGTCTTCTACTTCAGTGATGACCATTGTTGGAGCAGAATCATCAAAAACCCTTGCTGCTCGACTTATAACTCCAGAGCGATCAAGTACAATTCTAAGAGGGGGAACTAGCGTTGATTGTCTACCTCTAACCGTCAGTTGAGGATTGTCTATCATTACGGTTTTAGTACCCACTAAAATACTAGCTTCTTCATTACGCCATTTATGAACTAAATCACGAGATGATTCACTGCTAATCCATCTGGAAGTATTATCCGACCGAGCTAAGAAACCATCCGCAGTCTCTGCCCATTTAAGTATTACATAAGGACGACGAAGCTGATGAAAAGTATAAAAACGACAATTAAGAATGCGAAAAGGTGAGGGGTCTGCTGCCTCTATAACATCTACTCCGTTAGATCTGAGGTACTGAACTCCTTTCCCACCTACAATAGGATTAGGGTCAAGTGCCCCAATTACTACCCGACGTATCCCTCGCTGAATGATTAATTCAGTGCACGGAGGAGTTTTGCCGTGATGACAACACGGTTCAAGATTAACGTAGAGTGTGGCATCTGGGGGCACTGTTTCTTCATTGCCAAAAGCTCGCAGAGCCTCTACTTCAGCATGGTCTGACCCATATTTAATATGATACCCTTGCGCTAGTAATTGTTCACCTCGGGCAAGAACTGCTCCAACAAATGGATTAGGAAATACTGCTCTATCTCCCTTCTGAGCTAATTCAATACATGACTGAAGATGCTTTCTATCAGTGTGTGTTTCAATGTGTTCAATCATTTGGTTGAAAAAAAAGATCTCTTAAAAAACATAACAAAAATTAGTGCATTAGATATTTTATGATAAGCATAATAGCTTAATTAATGTCTCCAATCTTTGGATAACGGCTCGCCTTTATCGCTACTAGCCTGTAGGATTCGTAATAAAAAATTCCTAAGCTGGCCGGGTGCTGGATTTAATTCTGTTATTCCAAGCTCTGTTAAGCTCGCAATATTTTCATGGAGAACAAAATTAAATAAAGAGCTACCCCAAATTCCTCTGAAATGCTGCTTAAACTTATTCTCTCGTACTTCACGTTCTTCCGCAGATTCAGGACCATCCCAACTTGATTTTCCTCCAAAGTGAAAAATATAAGAATCTGCCGCGTAACGAGTTTCAAATCCAGCTAAAAGAGCTCGGAGCGAATAGTCGTAATCTTCACCTCCACCTTGTCCATATCTTTCGTCAAAGAGGCCAACTGCTAGTAATATAGAGTAGGGGATTTTGATGCAAAAGTAAGGAAGGACTATTTGTGGTATCTGTAAGCCTTTTTGAATGTTGCGTACATGAGACAAAGCCATAAATTGGTATGCACTTGGAAAACTGAGGTAATCATGCAGATTTAGTTGAGCATGACATATTAAAGTCTCCACCACTTTTTGTGTCGTTAGAGCGATATTGGACACAACATAAGGAACTTGTTGATTTGAAAGAGGCGAGAGTATTACTGGTTCATTATTAGATAAAGGACTAAACCAACCCTGACTAAACTCAAGATCGTTGTTCATCATAATAAGGTCAGAGCCGGTATCTAAAGCCTTGAGGATAATCTGATTGACATTATGGGCAAACCCTTTCGGTTCTTGATTACGAATAATTGAAATATTTAAATCTTGAGTATCAATAGATGAATGAAATGAATTGTCGTTGTCAATTAAAATAAATTTCGCTGCATTTCTTACAGCCTCTGGCGTAAATTGCATAAAAGAGTTGAGAGCATTTTCCGTGTAAACGCTTGAGGGCTTTGTAGTTATCATGCCAAAGATGATATTCATATTTAAGGCACAATTTTAACTTTGAAATTCTCTTATATATTCTGCCACTCTTAGAGCTGAATTTATGGAAAATGCATTGTATAAATTTACGCGAATTCCTCCCAGCATTTTGTGACCAGAAAGACCCAGTATTCCCTCATGTTTAGCATTTCTGATGAACTTAGCTTCTCCATCGGAAGAACTGATATTAAATGTAGCATTCATTATACTTCTTACATTACGGTCTGTATACGGAATACACAGGGAGTTACCGTCAATTGCTTCGTAGATTATTTTGGCTTTTTTTAGATTTCTTTGTTCCATCTCCGCTAAGCCACCTTCATCTTTTATCCAACGCAGTACCTCTCTGACTACAAAGATGGGAAGAACTGGAGGTGTATTGTAGACAGACTGATTATCTCTGAAGGTTCGGTAATTTAGCATAATTGGAAGTGAGTTTGAGCTTTTGTTTAAGAGTGCGCGACGAGCAACAACAACCGTGACTCCAGCAGGACCTAAGTTTTTTTGTGCTGAAGCATAGATTAATCCTACCTGAGAAAGGTCAATTGGACGTGATAAAAAATCGGACGATGCGTCGACTACTAGTGTTATATCATCAGATAGTTTCGGCAGGGTAGGCCATTGTGAGCCAATTATTGTGTTGTTGCTGGTTATATGCACATATCCGCAGTTTTCTGGTAATTCAGCTATTTCTGGAAGATTACGAAATTTGTTATCTTCAGAAGTACCGAGAACAATTGTTTCGCCAAATTTACTAGCTTCAGCCAAAGCTTTACTGGCCCACACTCCGGTATTGATATATCCTGCAACTTTACCCTTCTCAAGAAGATTCATTGGTACCATAGAGAATTGAGCGGTAGCCCCACCTACACAAAACATGACGCACCATTCATCTAAGGATATACCTAGAAGATCCGCTAAAAGCTTTTCGCTGTCACTGATAATAGCCAGAGAAACAGGCTCCCGATGACTTATCTCCATTAAGCCAACACCAGTACCATCAAAATTATCTAAAGCTTTTTTAGTAGCTAAAACTGCTGATTCTGGAAGGATAGCAGGACCTGCATAACAATTTATCATAAAAGCTCTGTTTGTAACGATTGGCTATAAGACTTAACTCTCAAAAAAAAGGATTTACTACTCTGTATAGTAGAATTTATTTCCCTTGGGAAAACATAACATGGCATAATGAGTAACTAATTCGTTATTTTACAAACCTTATAATTACTGGAGCAATTTTTTTAGGCGACGGGGCTCCCTATCTTAAAAATACTTACCATCAAACGATATTGACGTAGGATAAATAATAGTATCCTTACAAAAGTCTTTTGAAGTGTGTAAATAGTCGATGTTATAATGAAGACCCCTACTCTCCTTGCGAGCTATGCTCGATTTAATTACCAGCTCAGCAACTAAACTCAAATTTCTAAGTTCGAGAAGATCTGAAGTGACAAAATGATTCCAGAAATACTCATGTATTTCATGTTGAATTAAGTTTACTCTCCTTAAAGCACGTTCAAGTCTTTTATTGCTTCGAACAATCCCAACATAGTTCCACATGCACTGTCTAAGTTCGTCCCAGTTTTGGCTAACAATTACGGCTTCATCACTTGGTGCTGCGTCTCCCACGTTCCATTTAGGTATACTTGGAATAAGGTCTTCTGGTGAGAGGCTTGTATTGAGCGATTGTATTGCATCACATGCAGCACGGTATCCAAATACCACCCCCTCCAAAAGACTATTGGAAGCGAGTCGATTAGCTCCATGGAGCCCAGAAGAAGCGCATTCACCAGCTACATAAAGATTCTGTAGCTCTGTTTTCCCCCACTTATCTGCTACTACACCGCCACAAAGAAAATGTGCGGCTGGCACAACAGGAATGGGTTCTTTTGTAATATCAATACCAAATGTCTTGCATTTCTCATAAATGGTGGGAAAGTGAGAGCAAATAAAACTATTTTCTCGATGACTAATATCTAGGAACACATAGTCATCTCCAGTTCGCTTTAGCTCGTTATCAATGGCTCGTGCAACTATGTCACGCGGAGCTAGCTCCAGAAGAGAGTCATACCTCGCCATAAATCTTTCTCCACTTCGGAGTCGCAAAGTTGCTCCTTCTCCCCGTAAAGCTTCGGAAATGAGAAAAGACTTGGCGTCTGGATGAAAAAGACAAGTAGGATGAAATTGGAAGAATTCCATATTTGCTACGGGTGCTCCTGCGCGGAAGCACATAGCTATGCCATCTCCGGTGGCAATGTCGGGGTTGGAAGTATACTTATAAACTTTCCCAGCACCACCAGTTGCTACAAGCACTTTGCGAGCCAAAAAGCGACTAATTTTGCCGTCGGGAAGAAGTACGTAGGCTCCAAACACCTCTTTTTTTGATTGGTCAACATTATTGCTGGATAAATGATGATTCGATATGAGATCGATGGCAAAAGCATTTTCAATAAAAATTATTCGCTCATTCTGTTTAGCCTGCTTGAGCAAAGCTTCATGAATGACTCGACCCGTAGCATCTGCCGCATGATATATTCGGCGTCGAGAATGTCCGCCTTCTCGGTGGAGATGAAAACGGCCGTTTTTATCTTGGTCGAAGTTTGTGCCAAGACGTATAAGCTCGTTTACACGAGCAGGACCTTCTCGGATTACTAATTCAACAATTTCTCTGTTAGCAATTCCACCACCTGTTTTAAGCGTATCTTCAATGTGCAAGTCAAGAGAATCCTCCTCCTGCTCGCTCACTGCTGCTATTCCACCTTGAGCCCATGCCGTAGACGATATCGATGCTTCTTTTTTACATAGCACTTGCACTTGACCGTGCTTTGCAGCTTCAAGGGCAAAGGTAAGCCCCGCAATGCCCCCTCCTATTACAAGAAAATCTGAAACGTGTTCCACAAAATATGGTACTCTTTTTTAAACTGGAAGACGTTTAAACAATACCTCAGGAATTAAGCCAAGAATTTTCATAATTATCTCCCAAAACCAAGGAGTATAAATAACATTACGGCGCTTAACTGCGGCACGCACAATATCTTGTGCTACTCTACTGGGCTGAGCAAATAAGATTCCTTTACGCATATCTGCTGTCATAGGTGTGTCGACAAATCCAGGTTTAATAGTCAAAATATGCACATTTGATGAGCTGTATTCACTACGTAATCCCGAAAGAAAAGTAGTAAGAGCGCCTTTAGTCGCACAATACCAATATTTCTTCCTTCTTCCTCTATCGCCAGCAACCGAACTAATGACGCCTACAACACCTTTTATACTTTGCTTTGCCATTAACTGAGCACATTGTTCTGTAATTAGAGCAGTGCTTAGAAAGTTTGTAGTAACTAGATTAAGTCTACCTTGAGGGGTTGTTTCGCTGGTGAGATTACCGTGAGCAACTAACACTAGATCGACAGGCTCATCATTAAACATTTTGTTTATGAAATCAGGAATAGCATCTATATTACAGAAGTCAAATAACTCAGTTGAAACTGTAGCCTGACGTACAGACAAGTCTTGTGATAAGGTTTTTAACTTTTCGGCTGAACGGCCTACTAAAGTAATTGTTATGCCTTGGCCAGCTAGCGCTTGTGCTGTAGCTATAGCTATACCTGAGGTAGCTCCAAAGATTACAATTCTCTTAAAAGAATGAAGAGGAGATACCGCTGAAAATGTTTCTGGAGATGTCATAAATAAATACTTAGTATGATTAATTATTATTAAAAAGTTGCGACTAATAATATTAGCAATCCCAAACTGGCTACAACGTAGCTTTGAAAATCAGTTAGTGCAAATAGTACTGGATCTTCTACCAGTTCGCCACGAGCCGCTAAAAACCACACTCGGAGAATCCAGTAAAGTGCCAGTGGTCCTGAGAGTAATAGTAGATCAGGTGTATGATAAAATTGAGTTACGGCAGGGCTGGTTACATACAGCGCAAGTACCATAACGGCTGTGACCCCACTTGAAAGACCAATGCTTTGCATAGCACTAGCGTCAGATGCTAGATAACCTCGTCCGGTAGCCTTTGTTTCTCCTCTTTCGTTTAAGCTTTGAAGTTCAACAAACCTTTTTACTGCACCGAGACTTAGGAAAAAGAATACTGAAAATGCAAGTAGCCAAGGAGATGAGTTGAGATTAGTAGCTACGCATCCAGCAAATATGCGAGTTGTGTAAAGTAGAGCAAGGGTGAGGATGTCTATAACTAAAAGACGTTTTAGCACAGACGAATAAAGTAAGGTTACAGTGAAATAAAGAGTGAGCACTAGTATAACTTTGCTTGAAATAGTCTGGGCTAAAACTACTGCCGAAAATATGAGGATGACTGTTAATTTTAGAGCATCAGTTATATCAAGAGTTCCACGAGCTAAAGGGCGAAAACGTTTGATAGGATGACGGCGGTCTGATGGTAAATCTAAGAGGTCATTTATTAAATATACTGCTGATGCGCATAAACTAAAAGATAGCGCTGCAATTAGTGCTGAAAAAAGTAAGCTAAAATTATTTAGCTTATGTGCAAAGATAAGAGGAACAAAAAGTAAGAGATTTTTTGACCATTGATGAATGCGAAGCGCTTTGCTAAGAACATGAAATCTGCTTGTATCAGGTATAAGATGGGCACCCGCAGTATTATCTGCACCCGCAGTATTATCTGCACCCGCGGCATTATCTGCACCCGCGGCATTATCTGCATTAAGTGCCTTTAGTGTCTGATCGCCATTATTATTATTACTATTATTAGGGGTATCATTAGCTGAACTTAACACTTGAATATTAAGTTCAGTTGGTAAATTTTTTATTCTGTTGCTAAATATGAAGTTACTATTTACTACGAAGCTCTTGTGAGAATTTTTCCATACAGGAATATCTGCTTTACAATCGCCAATATAATCAAAACCTTTTTGATTAAATCGTTTTGATAGCTCATCTGCCTTTCTGCTACCTTTTAAGTTTGTTTCATTGGAAGTAGCGATTACCTCATCAAATAAACCAAGGTGGTCAGCTGCCTGCTGAGCGATTATTTTATGGCTGGCAGTAGCAAGAACAATATGACGACCTTCTTTTTTTGCGCTCTTTATTTTATGTATAACCTCTTCTCGCCAAGGAAGCTCTGCTAAATTTAGATGAGCATTACGGGCTATAAATTCTTTAATGAATGTCTTTCCTTTAATGAGAGCAGGAATAAGATTGAAAAGTAGTGTAGGGTTTGTTCGAATTATCGCGAGTAATCCCTCATAAAGCAGGTCTGAGCGACACAGTGTTCCATCAAGATCAACACATAGAGGGATAGATGAACTTGAGTTAGGTAAGTGAGAGTCGTTTTGGGGAATTGTCCTTTCTTGTTTATCTAGAGAGTTGTTTGGTGAAATACTAGAGTTCATTGATTCGTGTACTTTGCTGTTGGAAGGGTATCTTCGCAAAATTTTAGCAAACATAATAGAGACTGACGATGGATAGCCTACTTGCTCGTTCAATTTTTAATGCTGATATATCTCAGCTAACTCAGTTTAAAGAAGAACTCAACTCACTTGCCCCTGTTGATACTGGAGAGTTGATCGTTCACCTTCCTGCTGAGCGTCGTGCATTAGCGTTCCGGTTGTTAGAAAAAAACCATGCAACTCAAGTGTTTGAATATTTGACTCCTGAGGTACAACAAGAGCTTATCGAATCTTTGTACGATTCTCAGGTTCTTCATCTGGTTGAATCGATGAGTCCAGATGACAGAGCGCTTCTATTTGATGAGCTTCCAGCTTCTGTTGTTCAGAGGCTTCTTGCTCAACTGAGTCCTGCGGCTAGGCAAGATACTGCTACCATACTGGGATATTTGGAGGGCACTGCTGGCCGAATAATGACAACAGAATACGTTCGGTTAACTGAAGGCTTAACTGTTGAGCAAGCAACTGCGAAAATGAAACTTCAGGATAGAGATAAAGAGACTATATATTATGCTTACGTTACTGACGAAAACAGGATGCTTGTTGGTGTAGTATCGTTGCGGCAACTTATTTTTTCATTACCAGATGTGTTAGTTCGCGATATAGCTAGTACAAAAATTATTAAAGTGGCTACTGATACTCCTCAGGAAGATGTGGCCCGAATGATGAAAAGATATGATTTAATTGCTTTGCCGGTTGTTGATAAAGAATCAAGGTTGGTAGGTCTTGTAACTATTGATGATATAATTGATGTCGTTGACGAAGAAGCTACCGAGGACGTACAAAAAATTGTCGGTGGCTCGGGAGATGAACAAGCGTTATGTCATCCTTTAGTTACAATTCAAAAGCGCCTCCCTTGGTTGTTGGGAAATATCTTTTTATATATTGGGGCAGCCAGTGCCGTTGCTCCGTTTCAGCGAACTATATCGATGGTTCCAGTTATAGCAGTAATTATGCCTATATTGTCAAATACTAGCGGAAATGTTGCTATACAGTCGCTAGCTGTAACAGTAAGGGGGCTGGGTGTGGGAGAGATTACCACAGCAGATACTCTAAAGCTTGTCCAAAAAGAACTTATTGCCGCTTGTGGTTTAGCTTTAGGACTCGGTGCAGCACTAGGAATGCTTTCTTTGCTTTGGTCTTCAGAAGGGGCTATCTGGTTAGCCGCAATTGCGGCCGCGATAATGTGTCTAAATGTTTTTATAGCCGCTACACTAGGCACTCTTTTACCGATGTTGCTAAAAAGGTACAAATTAGACCCTGCGCTTATAAGCGGGCCGCTTTTGACTACCATTCTTGATGCAATCGGGTTCTTTTCTTTTTTAGTATGTGTAAGCTCCTTAGCCTGAAGATAATTAACCCACTTAAGTGGAAAAAATCTACTTTCGTCACTTGGAGGGTTTCATCTTGACTAAATTCAGGGTAAAGAAGTGAGGGATATATTTTTTTGTGTTTTAGAAAAGAAAAGTATCTCTACAAAAAAAGCAAATTTAGAGAAAGGCAAATTAGTAAAATATTTATTTTGCGACTCTATCTCTTTTTTTTTGAGGGAAATGCCAATTAAAATTATTACATGAAGAGTCGAAGAGGTAATTTTCCAAGAATAGCTTTGAAGCCATCAGTCTTTTTGATGCTTACGAGGTTTTCAGAGCTTAGGAGGCGGTTGATGCCTACACGGCTGCTGGTACTTAGTACCGTAGCTCTGACTGTAGTCATAGTTGCGTCATTCGCTATCGTAAGGAGAGTTGAAGTATCGAAAAACTCTGAAGTAGTACCAACTCCTAAATTATCGAAAAATGCCGGTTTGAGTTCTCTGGTGGGTGTAAATGAAGCATTGGCACAGCCAGATGGTGGAACAAACGCTGCTAATACTGGAAGCGGTATTCCTGAGACTAGTTATCCAGATTATCCGGCGGCTGGCATTGAGTCTGGCGTATGGAACGACGGAAAGGCTGCATTGTGGGACTTATCAATCATTGACCACTACAAGTATGTTGGTGCTGAGGAAAGAGCTGATGGCTATCGTCCTGAACAGCCAATAAATTTTAGCCACATAGTTCATGTCCAAAAAAACAAGATGGAGTGCCAGTATTGTCATTGGAATGTTAACAAGTCCAACTATGCTGCAATTCCTGAAGTAGAGTCATGTATGGGCTGTCATAATTTGGTAAAAGGTAGTGATGAAGCTAGTCGTAAAGAGATCGCTAAATTGGAAGATTACTACAAACGTGGAGAGCCTATTCCTTGGGAAAAGGTTCATGTGATGCCAAATCATTACAAGTTTAATCATAAGCGTCATGTCAAAGCTGGTGTTACTTGCCACCAATGTCATGGCCAGGTCGGGGAAATGGCTGTAGTAGAGCGAACAAGTTCAATGAAAATGGGCTGGTGTATAGATTGCCATCGTGAACAGGGCACGAGTATTGATTGTGCTACCTGCCACTATTAAAGATTGTGATATTTGATTCGGTTGTGAGAGTTTATGACCATAACGCAAAAACGAAACAGTCTAGTTATTCTCGATAATGGACTCGAAGAGATTCAGTCAAAAATGTCTTCGGATTTATCTGTTTGTTCCGATGTAGCCGAATCAGTGACTGAAGGTGCTTCCAAAGAGGGCGAAACTGTTAGTAGAAGAGGCTTTTTAAAGATTTTGGGTACAGCGTCTGCTGCAACTACTGCTGTAGCCTGTGCTCCCGACAAGCGACACGATATTTTTCCTCACGTTAAAGGTCAAAATGGTTCAATACCTGGTGAGCCTGTTTGGTATAAAAGCACCTGTACAGAATGTAGTGCAGGATGCGGTACAATGGTTAAATCCGTTGATGGTAGGACTATAAAAGTTGAAGGCAACAAAGAGCACCCTATCAACCGAGGAGGCTTATGTGCATTGGGACAAGCTTCGCTACAGCATCTTTACGATCCTGACAGAGTAAGACAGCCTTTGAAGCGTACTTTAGACCGTCGTGGTAAACCGCAATTTATTCCTATAAGTTGGGATGAGGTAATTGGTGAAGTAGGGCAAGCTTTAAAAAAGACAGATAAGAAGCATGTGTCACTTTTAGGTACGCTCTCTACATCTTCTGTTGATTTATTTTCTTTGCTCAGTGAGAAGGTAGGGGTTCGTCCGGTTTATGCTGATATTTCTGAGCCTGTGGCACTTGCTGAAGCAAATCTTGCCGTATTTGGTGAGTATGGGGTTCCTAAATATAAATTTGAGAATGCTGATTTTATCTTAAACTTTGGGGCAGATTTTTTAGAGACTTGGATTTCTCCGTGTGAATTCGCGCGTGGATGGTCTCGAGCAAAGCGAGCTGATCCGCCACTCATGTATGTGCATTTTGAGCCTCGTTTATCTCTTACTGGGGCTAATGCAGACCTTTGGCGAAATATCACTCCTGGGAGTGAGCTTGCAATTGTAAGAGCAATTATTTCAAGAATACTAGAAGAAAACCCTTCAGCAAAAAGTTTGTTAACGGTAGATATACCGGACACCAGCACTGATGATGCATCAAAGATATCAGGTGTAAACAAGAATGACATTGAACGAGTAGTTCAGTTATTGCTGAAAGCTAAATCACCGCTGATTATAGCTGGAGGTGTTGCTGCCGCTACTGCTGACCCTCTTGCGTTACTTGTTGCTGTGCAGGTATTAAATCGAATTGTGGGTGGAGTTGGTAAAACTGTTTTCCCAAATGAAACTCGCGAAGTTTTTTCATCGCAAACTCAATTTGCTGAATTAGTAAATGACCTTAACGATGAAAAAATTGGAGTAATGTTTACCCATGGCGGTAATCAAGCCTTTACTTGCGCCGGAGAATTTCAATTCGGTATCGCAGCTAGAAAAAGTGAGCTTACTGTCGCTTTAAGTAGCCATCTTGATGAGACAACTTCTCTCGCTGATTTTATTTTGCCGGTTCACACTGGGTTAGAAAGTTGGGGATATCATAGGTCATCTGTTGACTCTATCTCTACTATTCAGCCTTCAATGGCACCTGTTTTTGATACACGAGATGTAGGAGATATACTGCTACAGCTAGCAAGTGCTACTGGAAAAGATTTAGCTCCGCAAAAAACAATGAAAGACTTTGTTTTTGCTCAATTTTCTCCTGATCTTGTGGTTTCTTCAAATTCTACCCAAGAGGCGGATATTTTTAAGAGTTGGGTAAAGATTTTAGCGACTGGCGGAATATTTGGTGAAGCAGCTCGTAAGAGCAAGATTGGTTCTAATTATCGAGCTAAGGTAGATGTTCCCTCTGCTGAAAGTCTTCGTGCTAGGGTCAGTGTTGCAACTGAGCAGTTTTCTCAATTATTTGTTACTGAAGAAAAAAATGAGCTTTTGTTGTACCCTTATCCATCAATTAAGACTTTTGATGGTAGGTCGGCAAATCGTCCTTGGCTGCAAGAACTTCCAGATCCCATAACTCAATTAGTTTGGGATACATGGGCTGAGCTGCATCCGCTGACAGCTAAGGAATTAGGTGTTGAGCAGGGTGACCTTATTAATTTAAGAACTACTTTCGGTGAGGTCAGGGTTCCTCTCTATATCACTCCATACGTTACTCCGAATATTGTAGCAGTACCTACAGGACAAGGACACGAAGCTTACGGTCGATTTGCTCAGGCAGTAGGTAACGGCAATGTTTTTTCCTTAATCAATAAATCAGTTAGTGGAAGCAGTGAGAGTGCACCTCTTTTAAATACCAAAGTAAAAGTGTTTAGGGGTTCTGGATCTCATACTTTGGTTTCTACTACCGGTAGTAGGTCGCAAGAAGATAGAGGTCTAGCTAAAACCAAACTCATTCCACCTCCCGGCGAAAAACTACATTCTCACGATCATAAAGGCCATGATGGGGGTCATCATCATCATGGTCCGGTTAAGCAAATGTACCATCAGCGTGAGCATCCTGTTTACCGTTGGGGCATGTCTATTGATCTAAATGCATGTACCGGCTGTAGTGCCTGCGTGGTAGCTTGTTACGCCGAGAACAATATTCCTGTAGTAGGCAAAGAGATGAATGCTATGGGTCGTGAAATGTCTTGGCTACGCATTGAGCGTTATATAGACAGTGAGCCTGATGAAGAATTACAGGTCAGTTATTTACCAATGTTGTGTCAACACTGTAATAATGCTCCTTGTGAGCCAGTGTGCCCTGTTTATGCCACTTATCACAATGAAGAGGGCTTAAATGCAATGGTATACAATAGATGTGTGGGAACACGTTATTGTTCAAATAACTGCTCTTATAAAGTAAGGCGGTTTAACTGGGTGGATATCGAATTCCCAGAGCCTTTAAGCTGGCAACTTAATCCATATGTAACTAAGCGTACAGGTGGAGTTATGGAAAAGTGTACTTTCTGCGTACAACGGATCCATGAAGCTCAAGATAGAGCCAAGGATGAAGGTCGCTTTGTAATGGACGGAGAAATTCAACCTGCATGCGTGCAAAGTTGTCCTACTGAGGCGATTGTATTTGGTAATTTAAACGATCCAAATAGTGGTGTGAGTAAAGCCCATGCTGCTTCGGGTGCGTATAAAGTGCTAGATCCTTTTATAAATACTCAGCCTGCTGTGGCTTATATAGAGCGAAAAAAATATCAGCTAACTTGAAAATAAAAAATAAGGGCGCCGTGAATATATTCAATTAAGATAACTTTTTTGAAATATTCTAATGATAAAAAAAACGATAAGGTCAACCAAGCAAGTGATATGGGGAATGCAAATTTGAATAGAGAATCGGTACCATCAACTGATGAAGTACCGCTTACCTATGCTGAGGTAAATAACTCAGTATTAAATATGCTTAAGCCACCAACTTGGAGGTGGTATCTACTGTTAGCGGTGAATCTAATTCTTGTAGCAGTTGGAGCTTTTTCATGGACTAGGCAGATTTTACGAGGAATAGGAGAGTCTGGAAAATCACATCCTAGTATGTGGGGTGTTTACATTACTACTTTCGTGTTTTGGGTAGGTATAGCTCATTCTGGAACATTGATCTCAGCCGTACTGTACCTTTTTCGAGCTAAGTTTCGGATGCCAATTTATCGTCTTGCTGAAGCAATGACTGTATTTGCAGTACTAACAGCTGGTTTGTTCCCTTTAATTCATCTAGGACGAGTTTGGTATTTTTACTGGCTTATGCCTTACCCAAACCAGCGTGCAATATGGCCAAATTTTAAGTCTCCTCTCTTGTGGGATGTTTTTGCAGTATCAACATACTTAACCATTTCGACTACCTTTTTTATAGTGGGTCTGATACCCGATATAGCTGTAGCAAGAGATGCTGCCAAAACTCGTTTTAGAAAACTTTTGTACGGAGTTGCATCTCTTGGATGGAGCGGTAACCATGTACAATGGAAACATTACACATCCGCTTATTTATTTTTCGCAGCTTTAGCTACTCCCTTGGTTGTTTCTGTTCATAGTGTGGTATCTTGGGATTTCGCGATGAGTATAGTTCCCGGATGGCATGCTACTATATTCCCGCCGTACTTTGTTGCAGGAGCGATCTTTTCGGGAGTTGCGATGGTGATAACTCTCATTATCCCGATAAGAAAGATTTTTGGGCTGGAGCGCATAGTTGAACCGATACATTTTGACGCGATGAGTAAGCTCATATTGCTGACAAGTACGGTACTTTTTTACGCATACGCAACGGAGTTTTTTATCGCTTGGTTTAGTAACAACCCGTTCGAGAGAGCGCAATTCTGGTATCGTCCTTTCGGAGACCAAGCAGTAGCCTTTTGGGGTATGGTGTTTTGTAACTGTATAGCTCCGTTAGCTTTGTGGTGGAAGCCTCTCAGAACCAATTTGGTTTTCTTGTTTATACTGTCAATAATCATCAATATAGGGATGTGGCTTGAAAGATTTAATATTATCGTTCAATCCCTCGTGCACGAATACATTCCATATTCATGGGGTTTCTATAATTTCTCATGGGTGGATGTTGGTATCATTATCGGCTCTTTTGGTTGGTTTGGTATGTGGATGACTATCTTTGTTAAGTTTTTTCCAGCTGTTTCTATTACCGAGATTAAAGAGATATTAAATCCTCCCACTCGAGTAGTTAAAGAGCACCATTAAAGGGGTAGGAGAGTTAGGAGGCTAATGGTACCGAACAGCAGAATAAATAATATATCACCTAGCACATCTGGTAGAGCTAAGGCCGTGGTCGGAGTGTTTACTTATATTGATGATACGCTCGAGGCAGTAGCTAGGGCTAAGGACGAAGGCTTTGACTACCGTGTTTACTCTCCAGTTCCGAGGCATGAGATAGAAGAAGTTACATATCCTAACAAAAGTCCAGTGAGGTTCATTACGTTTTTAGGGGCATTAACTGGTATTACATTCGGATTTTCGTTGGCTATCCTTACCTCGCTTGATTATCCACTGAGGGTAAGTGCAAAAGAAATAGCTGCTGTTCCATCATTTATAGTAGTCGGGTTTGAGTGCACGATACTTTTTGGAGGTGTATTCACCTTTTTAGCATTACTGTTTTTTTGTCGGTTGCCAGATGTCTTACGTAAGGTGGGTTTCGATCCTCGTTTTACTCAGGATAAGTTTGGTGTTGTGATTGGTTGTAATACTGAACAAGTGGATGACATAGTTACAGGTTTGAAACAGATTGGTGCCGATGAAGTACAAGTACGCGACGGGATTTAATGGTATGAACGGAGCATCGTTACAAAAGGGTTTGTCCACCTTCGCTAAATTGCTTTGGTGTTGTGTGTTGACGATAACATGTGAGTTGGCTGAAGCATTGCCTTTTAACCAAGACATGGTTAACACACAGTATTCTAACGGAACAATAATGCGACCAGCACCTGAAGGAGCTGTAAGTGTAGCTGAGGCTAATCGATGGGTTGGTAAAAAGCGTGAGGATGCCTTAGCGCTGACTAATACGGTTCCACCTTCAGTAGAGTCTGTTTCTAAGGGAAAGCGTCTTTATCACATCAACTGCTCTCCCTGTCACGGTAGAATGTTAGAAGGTGAGTATGTGCCCGGAGCTGTATCGCAGCAGGTTCCTGGTCCTAATTTATTTATGGCATTTTATAAAGACCGGCCTGACAATCATTTCTTTCAGTTCATTTACTTTGGAGGTATGGCTATAATGCCGGCCTACGGATGGAAATTTTCTATAGAAGAGCACTGGGATATCGTAAATTACATTCGGTCGGTGCAATCCGTTTCCACTAATCCCGATAAAGCACAGTAATATTTAAGAAATATTAAAGTTCAGTCATATTAGAGTTACAGAGATTTTATAGACACAGATTACAGGAGAGATATTTTATGCACGCTCACGTTCCTCCTATCGATATCGTTGAGGAAGCTAAACTTCCTCCTCTTTCCTTTAATTCAGGTGTGGTCGTGGCCTTTAAAGTTGCCACTGGGATTGGTATCGCAACTTTTTTTCTTGGACTGCTTTTGACTTCAGCAGCACGCGTGTGGGCTAGCTATTTTGTATCTTTAGTATTTTTTATGGGTTTAGCGGCTGGTGGAGTGATACTTTCAGCAATATTCCAGATTGTTCGGGCGACTTGGTCAGCTTCGCTTCGTAGGATAGCTGAGGCGAATATTGCATTCCTTCCCATAGCGTTAGTTGGTCTTTTACTTACTTGGTTTGGTAGGCTTGAGCTTTTTCCATGGGCTCGATCTCCAAAGCCTGGTTCTGAATGGTGGATGCAGCCAGGCTTTGTTTATGTACGAAATGGTATTTTTCTTGCGTTTACTTTTTATTTGATGTGGCGATTTGTTTCTATGTCTCTTCGGGGAGATCGCAAGATAGTTAACGAGATAAATTCTTCGAATAATCCTAAATTCTCTTCATCGGAGATTGTTGATTTGCAACGCTCTATGTCTCGTTTTGCACCACTCTTAATCATTGTGTATGGCCTTGCTTATTCATTCTTTGCTTTTGAGATGGTCATGGCTATGGATACAGCTTGGATCTCTAATTTATTCGGTGCCTACTATTTTGTTGGTAATGTCTATATAGGTTGGGCGGCGCTTGCAATATTAGCAGTATATTTTTCAGCGCAGGATAGCAGGTTTGGCTCTTTAATAGATGAGCAGGTACGTTGGGATCTTGGAAAACTGACTTTCGGTTTCTGTATGGTGTGGGGTTACTTTTCCCTTAGTCAATTTCTCCCTCAGTGGTACGGCAATTTACCCGAGGAGACCCAATGGCTAATATTGAGGGCTAGGGAGTACCCTTGGAAGTACTTTTTGTATTTTATGTTTGGATGTGCCTGGGTGTTTCCTTTTATCACTTTGCTAAGTCGAGAAGTTAAGCGAAGATCTTGTTTTTTAGCAGCAGTATGTTCAGTGATTTTAATCGGAGTATGGAGTGAAAAGTTCTTTGTCATCATGCCCCATGTAAGCCCTAATAGGATTCCGTTTGGCTTGCTTGATATTGGACTGTTCTTAGGATTTTTTGGTTTGTACGGCTTATCAATTCGGTTTTTTCTCTCTCGTACACCTAGGCTTGCTATTGGTCATCCTTTGAGTCGAGGTGAATACGGCTGGTAAAAAAGGTTAGCTGATTTAAGAATTATCTTGATTGAATTTAGTTAGTTACCAATCTTGGAAGAGTTGGGGATATTTTTGCTAGGACTTCGTAGCTAATACTATTAATTGTTTTAGCGATAGCTGACGCTGTTATTGTTTCTTTGCCTTGAGTTCCAATAAGGACGACTGGGTCGCCGCTTTTTACATCAGGTATTTCCGAGATATCTACAGTTATCATATTCATTGAGACTCTTCCAAGGATAGGACACTTATAGCCACTGATTAATACACATCCTTGGTTGCTCATGCGCCTGTCTAGTCCATCTGAATAACCTTGTGGAACTAGAGCAACTGTTGTAGGGCGACGGGTCCAGTAGGTGCAGTTATAGCCAATTGGGTATTTACTAGGTAGCTCTTTGACTTGAGCAATGGTGCTAATCCAACTAAGTACAGGTGTTAAAGAATCGTCAAATTGGCCAGTTTTCATTGGTGAAATGCCGTATAACCCGAGTCCAATTCGTACGGCTTTTATGTTTATATTGCTGAATAAACCATGATCTCGAATTAAGTAATGATTTCGAATCACACCAGCGGTATTGTGAAGGTAGGTTGGTAAATTTTCTTTAATCTGAACTGAAGCTTGAAGAAATAGTTGTTCCTGAATTAAAGATTCTTCGGATAAGTTATCGTCTGCACTACTATAGTGAGCGTACATACTTTCTAGTTTCAGTGCTGGCAGATTTTTTATTATTGAAATTGTTTCAGCAAGTTTATTGATAAGAGTGCCCTCGCGCCCAAATCTTAGATCAAGGGCTAAGGTTACCGAGAGAGTCTTGTTGCCATTACAAATTTTTTGCCAATTATGAGCAATAGACTGAGCATGATTGATATCTAACACAGTAACTACAGTATCACCTTTCAGGAGGTATATTAATTCAAGTTCATCAGGACTAACGTATCCTAAGATGTAAATTTTTTTTGCAGTTTTGTTTCGAACCAATTCAAGTTCTTGAATGTCATCTATCTGAAAAGCGTCGACATGCTTATCAAGCGACTCTACTACTGGAATTACTCCGTGCCCATATGCATTAGCTTTTATGACACCAATAACTTTAGCCTCAGAAGGAATCAGAGATTTAATAAAAGCTAAATTCCTTCTAAGGTTATTAGCAGAGAGCTTAATATATGAGTGAAACTTACTGATAGAATAATCCTTTCATTACTGGCCTAAAAGTTCTTTAAGTAAATCGTCTTCGACCGTTCCAGTTTTACTGTTTGATTGAATACTTTTATCACTTTGAGTGTTGGTACTCGTGGTTGATGGTGATTTTTCTTGCAACATCGGCGCCGGGTTGGTTGGTATTGATTCCGGCATGGCTGTTGGTTGGACAGTTGGTGGAGCTGAGGAGTTTAACTCAGTTTTTGAGGTTGGAGTCGGGAAGGATTTTAATGATGGAGAACTTTTAGTTGATGGGAATTTTTTTTGTGGTCTTCTCCATTTTTTTGGCGCAATTTTTGTCGTTTTTGGCTTCATAGCCTGAACATACTGCTCAGGGATTGGCTCCTTTTGAGTTATTTTTGTATAAGGAAGAAGTACAGGTGTTCCCACTACTAAAGTTTTTTTTGCATCACTTATGTGTGGATTAGCTGCTAAGATAAAAACTGTTTGATCGCTGGCTCCCAGATACCAGGAAGCTATGATTGAAGCACTTTCTCCAGCATGTTTAACTTGATGTATGAAGTACTGAGCTCCATCTATGGTTGTTACGCGATTGGGTATTGGCGGAGGTGGAGCTGCACAACTTACCAAACTAAAGAGTATTACTAGCTTAATACATCTAGTGAATAGGACGACAATTTTTTGATTAGTGGAAATATTTTTTTTATTCTGGGAGTAGGAGTTGTATGTCATATAGTCTTATCGAAAGATATAAACTTTGTGACTAATGTACTCTAAAGAAAATAAAATTGCCTATACCTAGCTTCTTAAATCCGTAAGATTAAAATAAGTGTCTCGTTTATAAATTGAAAATAGGAGCTCTGATGGAACAATCGGTCATCTTTTTTGATACAACTCTCAGAGATGGAGAACAGTCGGCCGGAGTTTCGTTTTCTTTAGAACAGAAAATGGAGATAGCCTTGCAACTGGCGAGTCTTGGAGTAGATGTTATCGAAGCCGGATTTCCGTGTTCATCTCCGCAGGATTTTGAATGCGTTGCAACTATCGCTAAGGAAATAAAAGGTCCTACAATCTGTGGTTTGGCTCGAGCCATTACTAGCGATATTGAGATAGCCGCTAAGGCTCTTGAGGGAGCTACTAAGCCATGCATTCATACCTTTATTAATACCAGTGACATTCAAATAGAACATCAGCTTCGCATGACTCGACAGCAAGTACTTGATAGAGCTTGTGAGATGGTGAAGAGAGCGTTAACTTTTGTAGATGACGTTGAATTTAGTCCCATGGACGCAACAAGGAGCGACCTTAATTTCTTAGTGCAAATTGTACGTGAGGTAATAGCAGTCGGAGCGACCAGAATAAATATTCCCGATTCGGTAGGGTATGCGTTACCATCTGACATCGCATCGATATTTTCTAAGCTTAAAGCTAACATTGATGGTATCGATAACGTCATTTTAAGCTTTCATGGTCATAATGATTTTGGTCTTGCGACTGCTAATGCATTAGCGGCAATTCAAAACGGGGCGCGTCAAATTGAGGGCACCATTAACGGTATTGGAGAGAGAGCCGGGAATACTGCTCTCGAAGAAGTCATAATGGCGATTCATACTCGTCAAGATAAATTTAAATTTAACACTAAAATAAAAACAGAAGAAATATTTAAGACTAGTACTTTAGTTTCACGTCTTTCTGGGTTAGCTGTTCAGCAGAATAAGGCGATTGTTGGAAAAAATGCCTTTAGGCACAGTTCTGGTATTCATCAAGATGGCATTATAAAGTTAAGGGAAAGTTGGGAAATTATGGATCCGAGTAATATAGGAATACCCTCAGGTACTCAATTAATACTCGGCAAACTTTCAGGGCGAAATGGATTACGCCAACATCTAGAGAGATTAGGATACCAGCTCTCTGAAGACGACCTTACGCGTGTTCTCACGGCGTTTAAAGATCTAACCGCAAGAAAGAAGGAAATAGATGACAGGGATTTAGAGTCTCTTGTGTCTTCCAATGCTGGTGGTATCACAAGGTCGGGATGGGAAATTTTGTCCTGTCAGGTTTTTGCTGGAATAAATATCATTCCATCTGCAATTGTTAAGTTAAAATCTCCTGATGGAGTCGAGATTGTCGAGTCTGCTACGGGCGCAGGTCCCATTGATGCTGTTTGCGAAGTAATTAATAAAATAGTTGGTCATACTCCAAATCTTGAGCTTTTTGATGTCCACGGGGTGACAGAAGGTATAGATGCTCAGGCTCATGTTGTAATCAACCTGCGGCTCAACGATAAAGAGAGTTTAGGTAAAGGAAGTCATACGGATGTGGTAGTGGCTAGTGCTCAAGCCTATCTAAGTGCTCTTAATCGCCTCATTTCTTAAAGATTTCTTTGAGCAAAATTAGGAGTAGCGTAGGTGTTTATTCCATTAATCACCTATGCTACCTTTAGTTGTTAAGATAAAAGCTGTGTTCAAAAAGCAAAAAAATAAAGCAAATAAGGGGAAAGAGTAAAAAATTCTACCCTAAAAGGATTGTGCTATGGCGGTGCCAAAAAAACGAACTTCTAAATCTAAGCGTGATATGCGTAGGTCTCATCATGCTCTTGAGCAACGATTTACAGTGTTATGCTCAAATTGCGGTGCTCCAAAAAAGCGACATAGAGTCTGCCCTAGCTGTGGTTTTTACCGAGGTAGATTAGTAAAAACTGTTGAAAGTAAAGAAGCTCAGGCTACTTCAGCTTAAAGAGTTCAGCTTAAAGAAGTAATTATAAAAATCAGGTGCTGAAAAAGTTTAAAAAACAGCACTAAAAACTAGCGTACTACGTTAGGTTTGTATCATTTTTAAATGTATCGGTTATTTACCAGGTCCTTTTATTGAAAAAAGGTTCGCTATAATCTTATGAAGCCGATCAGAAATTTTGATAATAAAGCTCCAATCGCCATCGATGCCATGGGAGGTGATCGTGGTCCTGGTGAAGTAATAGCTGGTATTAAGCAAGCTATAGAGACTGGGGCTCCTCCAATAGTGGTGGTAGGCGACGAAAAAGTTATTAGACACGAGTTTTATCGTCATAGATTGATAGAGAGTGTAAGTCTCCAGGTAGTCCATGCCCCAGATGTGATTGGGATGGAAGAAAGCCCATCAGTTGTAGTTCGTAAAAAGCCTTTAGCTTCCGTGCGGGTTGCTTTTGAGCTTGTTGCACGAGGAGAGGCCTCAAGTGTGATAAGCGCCGGCAATACTGGCGCAATGATGGCTGCTGGTTTGTTTGCTGTGGGTTCTCTTACTGGTATTTTAAGACCAGCCATCGGTACTTTGATTCCTAAGGTGGGGGACGGATTACCAACAGTTTTGATTGATAGCGGTGCCAATATTGACTGCTCAGCTCACCAATTGGTGCAGTTTGGTTACATGGGTAGTTTTTACGCTCGGTCGGCGCTTGGAATTGAGTCTCCAAGAGTTGGTCTTTTATCAAATGGAAGTGAGTCATCGAAAGGAACGGACACGCTTCGCTCTGCCGCTGTTTTGCTCAAGCAGTGTAAAGACATTAATTTTATTGGTTATGTTGAAGGGCGTGATATTTCTCATGATGTAGTTGATGTAGTTGTGTGCGATGGATTTGTCGGAAATGTTGTCTTGAAGGCAATGGAGGGTACTGTTGAGCTTGTAGTTGAATCAATGCGCAGTTACATATCCAAGTCTATTTTAGCTAAGCTAGGGTTTATGTTAGCTCGTCGACAGATGCGTCGGGTGTTTCAAGATAAGCTTCATCCTTCGGCTTACGGCGGAGCTCCATTACTTGGTCTTAATTGTATTGCAATTGTTTGTCATGGTGCTTCTGATGCACGAGCCATTAAAAATGCTATTCGCGTTGCTCAACAGTTTGGTGAAAAAAATCTGATTGAAGCTCTTGATGTTTCTCTTGCCGCTCTTGAATCTACTGAGTCTGTTGATTTTGAAGATGGAGGGATGTGGAGCGGAGCCAGACAAAGCATAGCTTCAAAGCCAAAATCTAATAAAGTCTCGAAGACAACTGAAGAACAAGACAGCAATAAAAAAAAAGGAATTGAGAATGGAGCGTTATCTTGAGGGGTCGGTAGCAATAGTTACCGGAGGTTCACGTGGAATCGGTAGAGCCATAGCCATAGAGCTTGCTCGTCGTGGTGCTAAAGTAGCATTTAGTTACATTAGCCGTAGTGATGCCGCTCAAGAGACAATAGCCGCATGTGCGGCAGTAGATGGCACCGCCACAGCTTTTCAGTGTGATGTGATAAATAGTGAGCAAGTTCAGGAGAGCGTTGACCGAGTTGTTACTGATTTTGGTCGAGTGGATATTTTAGTCAATAATGCTGGCATTTCTCGTGATGGTTTGTTCGTTCGAATGAAGGATGAAGATTGGAATCTTACTCTTGCTACTAATCTAAACGGGGCTTTTTATTTCGCTCGAGCCGTTACTAAACCGATGATGAAGGCTCGTGGGGGTAGAATAATAAACATATCATCTGTGGTGGGTGAAATGGGCAACGCAGGACAAGCATCTTACGTTACTTCTAAGGCAGGATTAATAGGCTTTACAAAGTCATTAGCTGTTGAGTTAGCGTCTCGGTCAATAACTGTAAATGCAGTTGCTCCTGGATTTATTGAGACTGAGATGACAGACGTCCTTGACGATAAGACCAAAGAGGCTCACCTATCTCACATTCCTCTTAAGCGTTTCGGGTCAGCTTCTGAGGTGGCTGCTGTAGTTTCCTTTTTATCAAGTCCGGCCGCCGCTTATATCACTGGTCAAACTATCCGTGTTAATGGTGGAATGTATTTATAAATATAATGTGACTAGCTTGGTAAACTAGACTATTAGTGAATTAGATTATTGATAATATTGTAATTAGTAGGTTTTTAACAAAAGATTGCTTTTATAAGTAAGGTAGGGAACGCTGGTAATATAGTTCAGGTACTACTTTGTATTGAGCTGATTATAGCTAATCTTTTAAGACGGTGACTTGCGTTCCAATACTGCCTTCACTATTTTAGCAGATTATCGTGTATTAAAGTCACAGTGGTATTAAATTCACATTGGTATTAAATTCATTAAGGCTTTAATTTATTGTTTAGAACCATTAGGCAAAACTTAGTGGTTTAATCTACAATAGAGTACACAAAAGATGGTATAGGAACATGCGAACAACGGGAGTAGCTTCATGGCCTCAGCAGAAGAAATAACGGAACGCCTTAAAAGTATTGTTGTCGAGCAGCTTGGTGTTTCCAAAGAAGAAGTCACTAATGTAGCGTCATTCATCGAAGATCTCGGGGCGGATTCTCTTGATATAGTCGAGCTTATTATGGCGCTCGAAGAAGAGTACGGAATTGAGATTCCTGATGAAGATGCAGAAAAAATGCAAACTTTCAATGATGTTTTAACGTACATTATTGATAAGGTATCTGCATAACACTCTGAAAAAGTGAAAAGTCTCAGTAGAAATTGTAAACAGTTTCTACTGAAAAGTTACACATAGTTACAAAAGAGAAAATCAATGGTTGATATACGACCGTTATCTCAGGTAGACCCAGAAATCGCCGCTTTGATTCGTGAAGAGACTGAGCGTCAAGAGTATGGGCTTGAGATGATTCCATCTGAAAATTTCGTGAGTGAGGCGGTGCTTGAAGTTAATGGCTCATGCCTCACTAACAAGTATGCGGAAGGTTTGCCTCATAAGCGTTATTATGGGGGGTGTGAGGTTGTAGATAAAGTTGAAGAGCTTGCCAACGAAAGAGCTAAGAAATTGTTTGGTTGTGACTTTGTAAATTCACAACCTCACTCTGGTGCTCAGGCCAATCAAGCTGTATATCACGCGCTTCTTTCGCCTGGAGATACCTTGATGGGTATGCGTCTTGACCACGGCGGTCATTTAACTCATGGAAGTCCGGTAAATTTTTCCGGTATCTACTACAAGGTGGTAGCCTATGGGGTAAGAGAGGACACGCACTTAATAGATATGGATCAAGTGCGAGATATAGCTAAAGCTCATAAACCTAAAATAATCGTAACTGGCGCATCTTCTTATTCTCGTCACATTGATTTTGCCGCTTTTCGTCAGATTGCTGATGAAGTAGGTGCATTTTTGCTGGCTGATATCGCTCATTATTCCGGTTTAGTAGCTGCTGGTGAATATCCCAATCCGGTACCTGTTTGTGATGTAGTGACTACTACCACTCATAAAACTCTTCGGGGGCCTAGATCCGGCATAGTTATGGCTCGAGAGCAGTTTAAAAAGGCTATCAATAAGGCTGTTTTCCCTGGATTACAGGGTGGTCCACACATGCACACCATAGCCGCAAAAGCAGTAGCTTTCCTTGAAGCCTTGCAGCCTTCCTTTAAGGAATATCAACAAAAAGTCATCAGTAATGCGCGTGTTCTGGCTGGAGAACTTCAAGCACAGGGGTTTGCCATCGTTTCTGGAGGAACAGATTCCCATCTTCTTGTTGTTGATCTTCGTCCAGTTGGTACTACTGGTAAGATAGCTCAGGAGGTTCTTGATTTGGTCGGGATCACTGGTAACAAGAATGGATTACCTTATGATCCGCAACCCCCTACTATATGTAGTGGGATTCGCCTTGGTACTCCTGCTCTCACATCTAGGGGTATGGGACATGATGAGATGAAACGTATTGCTCAGCTTATAAAAGAAGTTCTCTCCGCTGCTAAAGATAGCTCTCAAGCAGTGCCAGATAAGGTGTTGAATTCTGTGAGAGATGAGGTGAGAGAGATAAGTAAAAGATTCCCTCTATATCCTCATAGATTAGTAAGATAGCGCATAACTTATTAGGATTTTTGTAAAATAAGACCTTAATTTTCGACGGTAGTTATCGAGAGAAAAACTAGGGTATTCTCTAAATAGTGCCTTATGAGATGTTTGCGGTGTGGTGCTGACAAGAATTCCGTTATAGATTCTAGGGCTGATGGGGCATTAATTCGTCGTCGTAGAGAATGTAATCAGTGTGGTTATCGTTTCTCAACTCTTGAGAGAATCGAGCTCGTACTTCCAATGGTAGTAAAAAAAGACGGTCGTCGGGAAGCTTTCTCTTCCGAAAAAGTAAGAAAAGGTCTTGAACGAGCGTGTGAAAAGCGCCCCATTAGTTCAGAAACTATAGGTCGGTTACTCGAATGTCTTGAAGTACAGGTGGCTGAGCGAGGCGGAAAGGAGATTACTACAAACGAGATCGGCATGAATGTGCTTGTGTTACTGAGGAGTGTTGATCAAATTGCTTATGTTAGGTTTGCATCAGTATATGGAGCTTTTTCAACTATTGATCAATTTTTAGATATACTTTCCTCCCTTCAGGAAACAGTTCAAATTTCAAATGTAGTTGGTGAATCGTGAGTAAATTTGAATTATCATCGTTTGAAGAGGTTCTTAATGCCTTTTCTGAAGGACGACCGATTGTGATGGTCGATGAATCTACTAGAGAAAATGAGGGTGATTTAGTTGTTGCTTCAGAGCATATCAGAGCAGATCAGATAGCTTTTATGATTCGCCATTGTCGAGGTCTTCCGTGTATCACAATTTCAGGTGAAGTTGCTCGCACAAAAGTATTGCCCTATCAGGTATGTGATAATAGGTCAGCATTTCAAACGCCATTCGCTGTTAGTATTGATCACGTATCTGTCGGTGAATTTGGTGGGTCAGCTTCCGGTAGAGCTACTACAATTAGACGACTTGTATCATCTGATTCTCAAGCTAAGGAATTTATTACTCCGGGTAATGTCTTTCCACTTGTTGCTCATCCAAGAGGTGTTTTTGGCCGTCGAGGTCAAACTGAGGGTTCATTTGACCTTGCTCGACTGGCTGGTGGAGTAGCTTCTGCCGTGATTTGTGAGATCCTAGATGAAAATGGTTGTGTAAGGAGAGGAGAGGATTTGTGGCGCTTTTGTCGAGACTATGATCTTCCGATAACTTCTGTTGTATCTGTTCTGCAAGAGAGGAATAAGCGGGAGCCTTGGGTTCATATTACTGCGTCTGCTGAAGTTGTCTCTGACTATGGTATTTTTAGGACAGAAGTAGTTGAAGATGAGGCATCTAACAAAGAGCATCTGGTTTTGACACATGGTGCTCCTTCAGATAAGCACACATATCCTTTAGTGCGAATTCATTCCGAGTGTCTTACCGGTGATCTACTTCAGAGTGAGCGATGTGATTGTGGCCCCCAGCTTGATCAAGCCATGAAAGCAATTATTAATTCTGGTTATGGAATTGTTATTTATCTTCGACAAGAAGGCAGAGGAATAGGATTATCTAATAAACTTAGAGCTTATTCTCTGCAAGATAAAGGATTAGATACTGTTGAAGCTAATGAAGCTTTGGGTTTTGCCGCTGATCAGAGAGATTTTTCTGTAGCAACCTCCATTCTCAAAGCAAAAGGTCATTTACATATAAATCTTCTCACAAACAATCCAAATAAAGTTAGTACTCTTACCGCAGGCGGTATTAAGGTGGTTGAAAGAATACCTTTGATAATTCAGCCAACCACTCATTCAAAAAATTATTTATTAACAAAGCGCGAAAAATTAGGGCATTTTTTGTAGGTGATTATGAAAGTAATTTCTGGGACTTTTTTAGGTAGTGGTATGCGTATAGCTGTAGTTGCCGCGCGTTTCAATGAGTTTTTGGTATCTCACTTAATAACCGGTGCGACCAGTTCGCTTAAGCAGCTTGGCGTAGCTGAAAGTGACATTTTGATAGTGCGTGTTCCAGGTAGTTTTGAGCTTCCATTAATCTGTCAGACGCTCGCTTTGAGTAAGCAATATGATGCTATTGTGGCCTTGGGCGTGATTGTTCGTGGAGCTACAAATCATTTTGATCTTGTATGCAACGAGGCCGCTAAAGGTATAGCTTCTGTTAGCAGAGAGCTAAATATACCAGTAATATTTGGGGTAGTAACGGCAGATTCTTTAGAACAAGCGATGGAAAGGTGTGGAACCAAAGCTGGTAATAAGGGGTCTGATGCTGCGGTGGCGGCCGTTGAAATGGTTTCGCTTATGCGAACTCTTTGTGGTTCTTAAAAAGTGATAATTTAATATAATAGGTAGTAGTCATTTTTATGGTGCTAAACTAACATACCGATATGTTAAGTTTATCACTTCGTACACCTTTAATTTTCTCCTCTGCATTTGAAAAAATACTAAAGTGTAAGGTTTGGCTGAAGATGGAGTGTTATCAGCCTACCGGTTCATTTAAGGCCAGAGGTATTGGTCATTTAGCACAGTATGAAGTTCATAGCGGAAAAAAGCGATTAGTAGCCTCATCTGGAGGTAATGCTGGTTTAGCTGTGGCTTACGCTGCTCATTGTCTTGGTGTATCAGCCAGCGTGGTTGTACCTGAAGCTACAGGAGTACGAGCAAGAGAACTCATGACAGCTTTTAATGCTGAGGTGCTTGTTCATGGAGCAAGTTGGCAAGAAGCGCATGAGTATGCTCAAACACTTCTTGATGCTGATTCTGCTTACATTCATCCCTTCGATCATCCGCTAATCTGGGCAGGACATGCACGGATGGTTGAGGAAATAGCTGAGGATCTTTCTTCAGTTCCTTCAGCTTTTGTTCTTTCAGTAGGCGGAGGGGGACTTCTTAGCGGAGTATGTGAAGGAATGGCAAGAGTAGGTTGGAATGATATTCCTATTTTAGCTATTGAAACAGAGGGTGCTGCATCTTTTGCCGCCGCTCGCGAAGCTGGAAAATTAGTAATGCTTGACAAAATTACATCAGTGGCCACTACTCTCGGAGCCAAGAGAGTAGCATTATCTGCACTTGAATGGACAAAGAAGCATCCTATTGAGAATATTACCGTTTCAGATTGTCATGCAGTTGAAAGTTGTTACCGGTTTCTTGATGATCATCGGGTATTAGTAGAACCAGCATGTGGGGCTGCGCTATCTCCACTATATGACAGCCATAAATTTTTCTCTCAATGTGAGCAAGTTGTAGTAATTGTTTGTGGAGGTGCTGGTATCACTCTTGATGCTCTTCATAATTATAGACATCAGTGTGGATATATATAACTTTTAGCTTAGCTGTCGTTTTGCTGAATTAATCGGAATTTTTTATTTGTTCAAGAAGCTATTCTTGTGGAATCTTTTTGCCATGAGGGTCAGATACACTTTGCCCTCCTTCTTTTTCAAGAAGATTAACCATATCTTTTGCTGTAAAGTGTTCAAGTCGTTCGGCGACTGAATGGACGTGATCTGGTCTAATTCCAACAAGTTGATATAAGTACACTTCCCATAGACGATGAGATCTGACAACGGCACGACCTTTGGTCGCTCCCTTAGGAGTCAGAGAGATAACTTGATTCTGATCTTTTCGGATATTACCGTTTTTTTTGAGCATTCGTAATGCACGCCACCCGATAAAATTATTAGCTGATAAATGACGTAATCGAGCCTCTGTTATAGGAGATGGGGCAAGAGAAAATGAAGTTGATTCAGCGCTCTCTTGAGCACGTACTAAAGCTCCTAGCATATCCTCTGCGGTGATTTGTACAGCAAGTTTATGTTGACGTAGCCTTCGTCCTATAATGCCGTAACGAGGAGCTAGTAGAATTGTTAAAGATAAAGTACAACCAGAAACAACAGTCATCATTCCTGCAGCACTAACTGTGGTATTATAGCCTAAAATTTTTATACCTTGAGTAGCAACTAAGTAACCTATTATACAATTTAAGAAAGCAACAACACCGCTGATAATAAGTTGATTAGTGAGTTTATCTGTTAAGAGCCTGCCGGTTGCCGCCGGACAAATGAGCATGGAAATCACTAGAATTGAGCCTACAGCTTTGAATGAAATAACTACCGCGATAGCTACAAAAAACCCCAATCCATAATGAATAATAGAGCTTGAATAACCCAAAGAATTTCCAAGGGATGGATCAAATGTGGCAATTAGAAGTTCTTTATAGAAGAGGTAAATTGTTAAGATAGTTAAAATTAGAACTACAAAACTTGTAAGAACTTCTTCAGGAAGAGCTGAAAAAGTATGCAATGAAAAAAGTTGTTCAGGCGGTATCCAAAAAAGAGCTTCTAATTGACCATAAAGTACGCAGTTTGCATCGAGATCAATTGAGCGAGCTCCGGTTTTTTCGATAAGAATGACGCCTAAAGCAAAAAAAGTAGAGAATACTACTCCCAAAGCAGTGTCGGGATGAAGACGACCCCATTGCTTGAGAAAATCGACTAAAAGCATGGAAAGAATACCTGCAACGCTTGCTCCAAGTAGCATTACATAGGTGTCTCTGCTCTCAAACAATAAAAAAGCTACCACGATACCTGGTAGAACAGAGTGCGAAATTGAGTCACCAAGAAGGCTCTGACGTCTTAAAATAAGATAATTTCCAAGTAGAGCACATATAATACTACTCGAAAGAGCTGTTAACAGTGGTGGAATATCTAGTGCGATTATATCGTCGACACTTATCATAAATTTGATTGAATAACTTGATAATTAATTTTTAGTCCAACTCTTGGCGATAATACCGCGCTTAGGAGAGAACATTAAACTAAAGAAAAATATGAAGCTTGCACATATAACTATAACAGCACCCGTAGGCATATTTGGAATTAAAGCAGATGTGCTTGCTCCAATGTATGCACTTATTCCACCTATGCTGCCACTAATAAAAGTCAACTTAAGCAGGTTATCTGTCCAGAATCTAGCACCAGCAGGTGGTATAATTAGCAGGGCTACGATCATAAGAAGACCTACGACTTGTAGTCCAATAACAGTAACTAGTACAAGTAAAAATAACATGATTGAATCAATTAAAGTTACCGACCAACCAAGAGATAGGGTATAATCACTGTCAAAACAGACACATCTAAACTCTTTTAGAAAGAGAAAAGTTATTATTATTGAAAGCACGGCAACACAAGCTACTAAAGTTGCATCAGATGCAGTCATTGATGCTGCTTGTCCAAAGATGAAATTTTGTAAGCCACCTTCGTTACCAGTTTGAGATTGTTGAACTATACTGAGTCCAACGGTGCCAGCACCAAAAAAAACACTTAGTACGATTCCTATAGCTGCATCTTGAGTTAGGCGAGTGTATTTACTTATTGCTTGTACTGATAGCATTCCTAGCACTCCGGAACATGTTGCGCCCAGAAGTAATAAGGGTAAAGAGCGTTGGTTTATTCCTAAAACAGGACCGACAAAAAATGCGCTACATAAGCCTGGTAGTGTACTATGAGCTAAAGCATCGCCGATGAGAGCCCTTTTTCGTAGTACTGTAAATGTACCTACTATACTCGCTCCAATACCGAGACAAATAGTGCCAATTAAAACTATATTAGTATTGTATCCGCTGTTAAAGCAGAGAATGCGCAGAAATTCGCTTAATGAGTTACTCATAGCTTGTTTTGCTACTTGCTTGTTTCTTCGCCTCGACGTGCACGTCCCATTGATTCTGTAGCTTTGGATAGAAGGGTAAGCTTGCCACCGTAAGTTCGTTTAAGGTTATCCGGTGTAAAAGTTTTTTCTACTGAACCTGCTGCCACAACATGAGAGTTTAAGAGTAAAACGTGATCAAAGTATTCAGGTACTGTCGTAATATCATGATGCACACATATTACAGTAGTGCCATTAGAGCGCATTTTACGAAGAATTTCTATGATAGTTTGCTCAGTGCTTGCATCAATTCCTGCAAAAGGTTCATCCATAAAGTAGAGTTTTGCTTCTTGGGCAAGAGCTCTAGCAATAAATATTCTCTGCTGTTGTCCTCCTGATAGTTGATTAATTTGACGGTCTGCTAACTCTGATAATCCAACTTGATTTAGGAACTCGCGAGCCCGTTCGATATGGCCTCGTCCTACTCTGTGACACCACCCAACTTTGCCGTATCTTCCCATTGTAACAACCTCAAGAGCTGAAATTGGAAAATCCCAGTCTACGGATTCACGTTGCGGCACATATCCAACTGCATCTCGCACTACTTTGAGTGGCTTGCCCCAAAACTCAATTGTACCAATTACATTAGGGATAAGACCTAAGCAGGCTTTTATAAATGTCGATTTACCAGCACCGTTTGGACCTACTACTGCTATTAGTGCAGGAGATGATGGCGCATCATAGTCTATATCCCATAATACCGGAGTACTTTGGTATGCTACTGAAAGAGAGTGCACAGATAGAGGGCTGGTAATAGAATGTTCTGGATGATTTAAAAGACTAGAAGTTTGATTGATAGAGGAAAAAACCTTAGTGCTATTAGAAAAAATTTGGGTAATGGTAGAAAAAAAAGGAATGCTCATTAAATCTATGATTTAAAAAATATCGGTGCCAGCGAGATTATCTGAGTACATTGTTCACTAGTTCAAAAAGTTTCTTCTTACTTAATTAATCTTTAATGGCATTATTCGACACTTATTAATCCTTGCCAACCTTTTTTAGGAGCTTCGCCACCGAGAGAACGACTAATAGTGGTGATATTATGGTCAAGCATACCTAAATAAGTTCCTTCGTATGTTCCAGGGGGACCCATAGCGTCCGAGTATAAATTACCACCGATTTTTAATGGATGGTTGAGCTTCGATGCTCCCTCAATGAGCGCATTTATGTTGCGCTGAGATATCGTTGATTCTACGAAAACAGCTTTTACGTTGCGATTAACACTTTCCTTTACCAAGCCTTCTATGTCTCGTACTGATGCCTCTGATTCTGTGCTTATTCCTTGTAAGCTTCGCACTTCAAGCCCGTATCTCCTGGCAAAATAATGAAATGCGTCATGTGCGGTGATTAGAATTTTTGAAGTTTTAGGGATAGAGCTAAGAGCTTTTTTAGCATACTGGTCAAGTGAGCTGAGTTTTTTCTGATATTCTGCAGAATTTTCTCGTATCTCTTTTGCATAAGAGGGGTATAACCTGACGATTTCAATCGTCAGATTTTCAACAACCTCTGACCATAATACTGGATCCATCCAAATATGGGGGTCGTAGTGGCCAGAGGAAGCGATTCCCTCCGGAGTCAGCAATTTAGACTTATCAATAAGTGAGCCAGCAAAAATTATGCGAGGACTTTTAAAGTTTTGTCTTGATGAAGCGTTGGAAATTCTAGTTAAAGCTTCAGTCATTCTACCCTCAAGTAGCAGACCATTTGCAATTATGAGAGACGCATTATAGAGAAGTGCGATATCGGACCTCGTTGGCTGATATAAGTGAGGGTCTACTCCCACTCCCATGATACTAGTAACATTAGCGTAGCCTTTAAAAATCTGTTTAGTAGCGTCGGCAAGCATACCTGTGGTGGTGGTTACATAGATTGTTGCCTGTTCTGCTGTCGAAACTTTGCATACAACAGCATTTATTATTAAGCTAATGCTAAAAAAAGAAAAAAAGTACAATATAGATTTGATTTTTTTCATTGTTTTCAGTATACACACAAACAGTAGCATAAGATACAACTTTTTAAGACCTTTTTTAAAAGGTATATTTTTATGATAGCAGAAATTAAGTAGGAATAAGTTACATGGCAAGACAGCGAAAAGCAGCATTTATAGCTGCAAGAAAACAGAGAACATCAGAAGCCGCTGAAGATTACACTGAGTTGGTGGCTGATTTAATCGCCGAGCAGGGGCAAGCCAGAACCTGCACGATAGCTGAAGAGTTAGGAGTGTCTCATGTAACTGCTCTTCGTACTATTAGGCGTCTTACTTCAGAGGGATTTCTTGCTACGTTGCCCCATAAGCCTGTGCACCTCACACCTAAGGGGAAAAGGTTAGCTGTGTTTGCAAAAGAACGACACGAGCTTTTGATTGAATTTTTCAAAATAATCGGTGTTTCACAAAAACAAGCCGAGCTTGATGTAGAAGGATTAGAGCATCATGTGAGCCCGGGAAGCATCAAGGCAATTCGTGCTTTTATGGCATCATACGGAAAGAGCTCACAAAGAAAAACTACTTCTGAGAAAAAGAATGTAGGAAAAAAGTAGCAAAACAGCTAGAACAGTTAAAAGATGAACATAAATTTATTTTAAACAAAAAATTAATTTTTTAAAAAATAAATTTTTAACGGGATGGTTTTTCACGGTTAAATTTATTTTACCGAGTCTGACCATTTCCTTTAACTATGTACTTATAGCTAGTTAACTCAGAAAGCCCCAACGGACCGCGGGCATGTAATTTTTGAGTACTAATACCTATTTCGGCACCAAAACCAAACTCTCCTCCGTCTGTAAATCGTGTAGAAGCATTATGATAAACGACCGCTGAATCAATCAATTTCATAAATAGTTCGGCTCTTGCGCTTGACTCTGTGATTATGGCCTCAGAGTGTTTTGTTGAATAGTTATTGATATGATTTATTGCTTCTAGGTCACCTTGAACTAATTTTATCGCAACTATTAGGTCAAGAAATTCAGTGTTGTAATCTTCATTTGTAGCAAGATCTACGGATGGGAAAAGTTTTTTTGTTTGTTCGCATCCTCGTAAACTGATTCCATTAGCTACTAATTCATTTAGCAAACTTAATATATTATCATGTGGCCAAGAATGATGAATAAGTATAGTTTCAATAGCATTGCATACAGAAGGCCTACTTGCTTTGCTATTTATGGCAATTTTAGTCGCCATATCTAACTTAGCATCCTGTGCTACATAAAGATGGCAATTACCGGATCCTGTTTCAATTAAAGGTACTCTAGAGTTAGCTCTGGCGTAGTTAATGAAGCTAGCACTTCCTCTTGGTATTAAAATATCAATGATACCGGTAGCTGTGAGCATAGCCTCTACACCAGAACGGTCGATATCATCTAAGTAAATAAGAGCCTCGGCAGGTATATTGAATTTGGTAAGTACAGGACTTAGCGCGCTAACGATGGCTTTATTGGAGTTTATTGCATCACTACTCCCCCTGAGAATAAGGCCGTTACCAGTTTTTATTGCGATAGCAATAGAGTCAACTGTTACATTCGGTCTGTTCTCATAAATTATACCTATTACCCCAATAGGTACTGATACCTTTGTAATACTCAGTCCATTTGGTCGACTAAAATTAGTAAGAACCTTATTTAATACGTCTGGTAATTCGACTAGGTCTCTAACTGCTTTTGCTGAAGCTAATATCCTTGTTTCTGTAAAAATTAGCCTATCTAGTATCGCGTTACTGAGCCCTTTTTTTTTAGCTTGAGCTAGATCCTCATTGTTTGCACTGATAATTTCAGGCAATGAAGCTTCTAGATTGCTGGCAATATTTAATAATAACTCCGTTCTTATTTTGTGAGACAAAGTAGATAATGAATGAGCTGCAACTTTAATTTTCTGGCTATTTTGGTACAAATAATCACTAGGTATCATACAAACATTATTAGATTATTACGGTGAATGATCTCATCTTTTTCTACTTTAAGTGTCTCCCTCGCATATGATGTCGGTTTACCGAGCGCTGAAGTGATCTGTGCCGAAGTATAATTACTGATACCCTTGGCTATAACTCTTCCCTCAGTGTCGGTAACTGTAATAACTCCTCCGGCTGCAAAATGACCCTGTACACCTATTACTCCGGCAGGAAGTAAGCTGCGACTATGTTCGATTAAGGCTATCATTGCTCCATTGTCGATACTAACTGATCCAAGTACCGGAGAGTGAAAAGCAATCCACTGATATTTTCTGTTTCTTCTGCTCTCTTGAAGTGCCCCGATATATGTGCCGGTACCATCTCCGTTTATAATTGTAATAATGGAGGAGGTTGCCTCAAAAGAACCGATATAACTTCTAACACCAAGTATTAGAGCTTGGTCGGCAGCTTTAAGTTTTGCTGACATTCCACCAGTCCCGGCTCTACTAATTCCTTCTCCTCTAGCACCATTATAAATAGAATTATTGATTTCAGAGATGGACGAGAGTTTTTGTGCAGAAGGGTTGGTGTGTGGATTATCGGTATAAACTCCGTCGGTATCGGTAAATATGACTAGGAGATCTGCATGGAGTAGCGACGCAAGCAGCGCGCTAAGCATATCATTGTCACCAAAAGAGTCAGTATGTAGCGATACTGAATCGTTCTCATTAATTATTGGTAAAACTCCTTGAGATAGAAGTGTTTCGATTGTTTCACGCACCGAATCATAAGCAGTCCGAAGGGCAAAATCTCGTCTTGTCAATAAAATTTGTCCTACGCCAATATTAAAGTTGGCGCAAGCCTTAGCATATTCTTGCATGAGGCGCATTTGTCCCACTGACGCTGCTGCTCGGCGAAGCGGTTGTTGTCGAACCGGCAAGGGAAGTCCTAGGCTGGGAGCGCCAGAGGCTACGGCTCCGGAGGTTACCAGAACTACCTGAATGCCAGCTGAGTGTGATTCAGCTAATAGTTTAGCAACACGCTCTACTTGATCAGTTCTGAGGCCACATTCAACCGAAGTAAGTGAGCTACTACCCACTTTTACAACTATCCTGCTACCCTCAAGCCTTTTTTTTGCTTCTAGTTTTTCAGTTTCTAATCGCACAAATTTTTACAAAAAATGTAAATGTTCATTATTCTAAGGAAACAATCATTTCAATCTCTATTTTAGCATCTAGTGGAAGACGTGCCACCTGTATTGTAGACCGAGCTGGCTTATTATCGCCTAGTATTTCACTGTAAATTTCATTTACAACGGTAAAGTCATTTAGATCTAGAAGAAATATGGTGGTTTTTACCACATCAGCAAATGAACGACCGAGATGTGTTAGAATTGCGCTAAGATTTTCTAGTACTTGAGTAGTCTGTTCTTTAATACCTCCATCAACTAATTGTCCGGTTGTTGGATTTATAGCAATTTGACCTGAACAAAAAGCAAAACCGTTGGCAGACACAGCTACTGAGTATGGACCAATAGCGTTGGGTGCATTGATGACACTTGAGATTTTTTTCATAGTATTACCTTATCTTATGATTTTACTACAATCTGACATAATATTGGCTCAGGCAATAACCTGCGATGTCTTTACGAATAATTATAATGGAATATGACACTACTACTTTATGGAAAAAAATACTTTTTCGCCAAAGCTCGCTACCATTCTTATTGTAGAAGATGAAGATGATATCGCAGAGGTTGTTTCTTATAACTTAACTAAAGAGGGTTTTAGAGTGTATCGGGCTGCAACGGGCGAAGAAGGATTGCGACTTTCTCGTTCACTATCACCAGCACTTTTAATTCTTGACTTGATGTTACCTGGGATTGATGGACTTGATATTTGTAAACTTATCAAAGGAGATCAAAAAACAGACGATATTCCAGTTTTAATTCTTTCTGCAAAAGGTGAAGAAGAAGATATAGTTCGCGGATTGGAGTTAGGAGCAGATGATTATTTAGTTAAGCCTTTTAGCCCTAAGGTATTAATAGCTCGGGTAAAGTCGATCCTGAGAAGAGTAAACGCCGTAGAAATTAGTTCTGATGCCAGTTTGGTAGTCGAACCTTTTGTTTTAGATCCTCGTAGACATGAGTTAATACTTGCGGGAAGTTTTGTTGAACTCACCTCAACCGAATTTAAAATCCTTCATCTCTTGATGCGTAAAGCTGGTTGGGTATTTACCCGATTCCAGATTGTTGACGAGGTGCATGGAGAAGATTATCCGGTTACAGATAGGTCTGTGGATGTGCAAATTGCCGGCCTGAGAAAGAAACTTGGTCGGTTTGGTTCTTGGGTAGAAACAGTGCGAGGGGTTGGATATCGGTTTCGTGATGGATAGATGAAGAGTTGGTTAAATTTATTTCTGCATCGTAGGCTGTGGAAACTTAACAAGTTGAGGCTATTTAACGGATGGCTTAACGGAAAGATTGGTGGAAATTATGGTGTTTCCCAAAAATATTCCTTAGATTTATTGGGAGCTGACCAGATAATTCAAAATTTACGAGATGGCATTTTACTACTTGACCCATCTACTTTAGCTCCCCGATTTTATAATACAGCAGCCGCAAAGTTGCTAAACCTTTCAGAGTCGAATTTATCAAAAAGTAACCATCTACCAAGCTTGCTTGATAAACTTGCAAAAACTAAGTTTGTGACGGATGAAGTTGGGGGAGAGTTTTCAACTTTTTGCCAAAATACCGGCGAAGTTATCGTAAATTTTTATGGTAGATTGCTAAAGTCAAACCCCAAGCTTTTTCTTGTAGTGCTTTATGACGTTACGACTGTTCGTAAACTTGAAAGAATGAGAACAGAATTTATAGCCAATGTATCACATGAACTTAAAACACCTATTACATCTATTCGTGGTTCCGCTGAGACTCTCCTTGATGGTGCTTTGAACAATAGGGAGGATGCGATAAAATTTTTGGAAATGATTGGTCGACAAGCTGAAAGGCTTAGTTTGATCTTTGATGATATGCTTGCACTATCGAAAATTGAGCAAGATGAGAAAAAAACTCATCTTGAGTTAGAGCATATTTTAATATCTGAACTATTAATTGAAGCTATTGAATTATGTGAGCAAAAGGCAGATGTAAAGCAAGTTGTAGTTAATCTTGAGTGCGAAAACTGTTTAGAAAGCTTAGTCAATCCGAGATTACTTCATCAAGCTGTTGTTAACCTTATTGATAATGCTATCAAATACAGCCATCAGGGAGGTCAAATAATTGTATCTGCTGAAAAGATTAATCAGGAGCTAGTAATAAGCGTAAAGGATAACGGCAAAGGAATAGATAACAGCCATCTTACCCGCATATTTGAGCGTTTTTATAGGGTAAACCAATCGCGTGGTAGAAGCGATGGCGGTGGTACAGGTCTTGGATTGGCTATTGTAAAGCATATTGCTCAGGTTCACGGTGGTAGGGTCATAGTTGAAAGTATGGTTGATCAAGGAAGTAAATTCACCTTGCTACTTCCGATTCGTAATTCTTAAATTTTGCGATATTAAGTTATACTGGTTCTTCTTGCACCGCTCCAAGATAACCTGAGCCTGAATAATCTGTAATTGAATAATTTGTAACTGAGCGTGACTTAATTGTCTCATCACCTTTTTATTTTTACATTTTTGTGAGGGTTGTAATTGTCGGTTGGTTCAGATTCTCCTTCTGCCTGAGTAACTCCGCATGACTGATTACTTTTCTTTATAATTGCACTAGCACTGTTTGTGCCAGCAGTAGTCATAGTGGTACTGCTTTTAGTGGCACTATATGCTAACGCTCTCAGAGCATTAGCTTCTATTTCTTTAATATCATCGGCTGATATTAGAGCCTTATCATTATTGGGATTAGGTTTAGAATTAAACGCAAATAGTTGCTCTGGTGAGAGCTTTTTGGAGAGAAGTTCAGCTATTTCCTCATAATTTGTTGCTGAGCAGGAGTTTAGGCCAAAGAGATGGTTAATTACAAATGCTTGAATTTCATCCAAGCTCTCTATAGCGGCGTGTACTGCTTTCTGAGTTTTCAGTACCTTTGCCATGCGCCACTCCGAAGAAACTCTTTTACCATTAAATCAAAAAGCCGGTAATTTATCTAAAAAGAATAATTACTTATTTAGCTTAGTCTCATTAAATGAATTAGAAAAACCTGTTATCTCTGAATCTTATCAGTAGGTAGATTGGTAGGCAAACCAAGTATGTTAGTTAGGTTGAGGAATATTAAATCTTTAGCGATAAATTTGAGGATATAAAGTGATAAATCATTGTCTATCGAAACATACAGTTAAGATTAATGAGTTTTCTCTAGGCTCAATTTCTTTTGCTTTTTTCCTAGCTATTTGGTCACCTGTTGTTGCAAGTAAAACTCAGATAATAGAGTGGTGGCTACCACTCTCGTTAATTGCTGGAGTGCTATCATTAACTTTTGTACGATACTTATTTATCACTTCTATTCTGTTGACCGGCTGTTACTTTGCACTTTTTCAGTACACAGACATTTTTAAGTTAGTTCATCCCTTCATGATTTATAGTGATGCTCCCGTAAAAAGTGATGCTGTGGTTGTGCTATCAGCCACAGCTACGAGCGATGGCAGGTTATCACCACGAGCTCTCGAGCGGCTAATTGGCGGGGTTGAACTAATGCAACAAGAATTAGCTTCTAATTTCGTAGTTACTACACTTCCTCCTCATATTTCATCTCCAAAAGCTGATATTGAGCGATTAGTAAAACTAATGAATTTAAAGCAATATATCGAGAAGGTAGGTCCTGCTTATACTACTTTTGATGAAATAAGATTTGTTAAAGGGTTAATAAAGGAAAAAAATTGGCGACATGTTTTAATTGTAACCTCTCCTTACCATTCCGCTAGAGTCCGAAGTTTACTTACCTATTGTGGTGTAGAGGGGCGAGTTATTGTAGCGCCTGATCGCACATTTTCACTTGGAAATTTTGTTAATACTTCAGAGAGAATCCAGTTAGCTTATCGAACAGCTTACGAAGGATTAGCTTGGGTAAAATTTTTATTTCGCGCGCCATCTTGTTGATTTAAACTTGTCAACAGTAAACATTGATACCTTTGATATTAATCATAACTTTTTTATGAGAGTAGTAATGAAAAACAATTTTTATATTGCATATTTAAAAATACCTATTATTGGTTTAGTAATTTCGGCTTTATTTATCTCTACAAATGTGGCTCATACAGAGGAGCTAGATAAAATTTTTGATAAAGTTAAATCTCTTGTTCAATCAAAAAACTATCCAAAGGCAGTAGAGGAATTAACCTGGGCTGAAAAAGAGATTCAAAAATTACATTTAGCAAAATTAAAGGAATTTTTTCCGGCAAAATTAGGTGGATTGCAGGGTGGTAAGTTCGAAGTGCAGGGAGCCTTTGGAATGAGCACTGTAGAGCGAACTTATCAGGGTGAAGGTACCGACGTAATGGTATCTTTAGTGAATAATTCTCAAGGCGGTGGTGCAGGAGTTGGAGCACTGGCACAGCTCGGAAAAATGGCAGCATTGATGGGAGCTCAGGATTCAGGAGAGGAGACTATTCGTATAAATGGCTTCACTGCTCGAATGGAAAATAGTGAAGAAGGTTCTGAGCCAACATTGTCTGTGTTTTTAGAGAGTGGCAGTATCCTCAAGATAGAATCAAGGTCTGGCGGTAATGGTGATAAACTTAAAAAAATAGCTGAAGAGATAAATATTGCTTCACTAGATAGCTATTTGCGAGGGCAGGCCTCATAAAGGCAACCAAATTAAGTATCATTTGCTCTATGGCCAAATTTTTATAAGAGTCTGGTTTAATAAGATACTGGCTTAATAAGCCTATAGTTGTCTTAACCGACGCGGAAAAGGAGTAAGACTGCATCTGATATACTTCATATTATTGTTTATAGAGCGTTGTAGAGAATTTATAGCTCGCTTGCGAGCTATAAATTCGTCACTATTTTTATCATCAGTTTTTTTCATAAGGTTTGTCAGTAAAGAGTCGGCCGTATTTATACAAAAACCAGCATTGTAAACCCTTTCTAGGGCGCAATAATCAGCCTCAATTTCAATTCTTAAGCGTTCTTTTTCGATATCTATATTCGTATTATTGTGTAGCAAGATATGACACCACTCATGAGCCAATATAAAAGCTAGGTCATCTTCATAGCGTAGTTGGTTAAGTAAACCTTGTGACAAAATAAGACCATTGCCTTCAGACCAAGAAGCTATAGGCGTCTTTTCTGTAACTATAGTTGTTTTTGGTAT
>JBIKUX010000045.1:0-9544 GCA_044347345.1 Bdellovibrionota bacterium
AGGTGCGATGCTAACATTTCTCTACGACCCTTAGGCTGCACAGAGTTGGGTACCCGGGCGGAAATAAAAAATATAAATTCGTTTAGATTCGTTGAAAAAGCTCTCGAATACGAAATAGCTCGTCAGAGTAGCATCATTAGAAGTGGCGAGCGTGTAGTTCAAGAAACCCGCCTCTTTGACACTAGTTCTGGCACCACAAAAACTATGCGCTCAAAAGAGGAATCGGCCGAATATCGCTATTTTCCGGATCCTGACCTTCCTCCAGTTGTAGTAGATTCACAATGGATCGAGGAAATTCGCTCAAAAATGCCTAAACTTCCAGACCAGTGTCGTGATGAATTAATAGGAGAGCTAGGGCTATCTTCTTATGATGCCGACGTTCTATGTGCTGAGCCGGCTAACCTAGCTTATTTTAGAGAAGTTTTAAGTGAATGTAATAATCCCAAGCTTAGTTCAAATTGGATCACTTCAGAATTATTTGCTGTACTAAATAAAGAAAGTATTAGCATAGAGGAATCACCAATTAGCGCTAAATATCTAGGGGAGCTTCTTACGCTTATTACTAAAGATATTCTCAGCGGAAAAATGGCTAAGGCTGTTTTTGAAGAAGTATTGTCAACTGGTCGCTCTCCTAGTTCTATTGTTAAAGAGAAAGGGCTGCGCCAAATCACCGGTGAAGATGAAATCTCTGTTATCATTGAGGAGGTTTTAAGTAAGCACTCTGGTCATGTAGTAGATTATCTTAATGGTCAGGAGCGTCTTTTTGGATTTTTTGTTGGTCAAACAATGAAGGCTACGGGAGGCAATGCCGATCCAAAGAAAGTGAACGAAATACTTAAAAAAGCCTTACTGGCTAGAAAGGTCTAACAATAACCAATAGAAGATGTCTGACTCTTCGACCAATTATCTCGATAAAAATGCTCAAAAAAGCCAATATTACGGCATCTGTTATGGCTCTATCAATGAAGAAAAATTAGAAGAAGATGGCAGAACCATCAGTATCACCCTTAAAATCTTACCTTCTTCTCTAGTGATACTTCAGGCAATAATTGAAAATTACGATGGTCTCGCTACTGTTCGTACTGTCGAGGTCGGCTCTAAAGATGAGAATGTAAACATAGTGGCAATTTATGTTGACGCTTCACAGGCTGATTTATGTCGGCAAGTGCTTAAATTTCTAGTCAGTACTGTTTAGATTAATAACTGTTTAGATTAATAGGTTATATGCTCCAATTCTTTTTTAAATATCGAAACTCATTTCTAACTTCTATCCTTACCATTATCGTTGCGATTAGTATGCTCGGTTTTGGTGTTCAATTTTTTGGTGACAGTAACAATAGTAGCCAATATGCAGTCAAAATAGATGATACTGAAATTCCTTTAACGGAATTTTACCGAGCAAAGCGCAATCTTGAAGAGCAATATCAACAAATGCTTGGAGCTAACTTTGGTCAATTTGCTGAGACTTTAATGGCTGGAATAGGACAGACGGTAATTGAATCATTAATAAGTCAGGAGCTTCTTTTACAAGTAACCAAGGATATTGGGCTAAGAGCTGACAATCAAAGTATTGCTCAAATGATGCGAGAAAATCTTTTTCCCAATGGATACAGTAGCGAGGCTTTCTCTAATTTTCTTCGTCGAGAAGGAATGACAGCTATAACATTTCAAGAAAAAATTAGAGAGGATCTTTCTCGAACAGCTTTACAAAATTTAGTGGAAGATTTTAGTGAACCTTCTACTGAAGAAGTTGATGCATATATTAAAACCTCAAAAGCAAAAAGAAGCGTTACTTACACTACAATACCTTTAAAGAAAGACTCTAACCCAACTACCACACCAACTGACCAAGATCTCTCCCGCATTTATGATAGAGAATTGATTAATCTTACTGAACCACCAAAGATATCTTACCAGTTTATTGCTCTTACATCAGAGCAATTCAATAACCTCGTTTCAATAGATAAAAGTGAGATAGAATTATACTATGTTGATCATCAAAATGAATTCACCATACCGGCAAAGGTGAAAGTTAGACATATACTTCTAGGTAATTCAGAGGCTCCAAAAAAAGAAGCCAATAAAGAAAATAAAGCTGAAAAAGTCCTTGCTGAATTAAAAGGAGGAGAATCGTTTGAAAAACTCGCTGCCAAGTATTCAGATGATACCGCTACGAAAGATAAGGGAGGAGAGTTAGGTTGGATAGATGCAACCTATTTCAACAAAGACTTGGCAACTCACGCTTTATCTCTTGCCGTAAGCGAATCTCCTACCCTTTTCACCTCAGCTCAAGGAGAGCACATACTTCAAGTAATTGAACGCCAAGATGAGAGAGTGAAAGAATTACCTGAAGTGGAAGAAAGTATCCGAACTGAGATTCAAAAAGAAGCTGCCCCTTCATTTTTAGCAGCTAAGGCAGAAGAGTTTATGACTTCTTGGAAAAATGATTCTAAATCTCTTGCTGATTTCGTTAAGTACTTAGTTGAAAATAGTGCTTTAAACTCTAACGCTGTAAACAACTTAAAATCTACGGGATTATCCCAATTTCCGGCTAGTAAAGACCCTGAATCTGAATTTGCAGGCATGACCGCTAAAGTTCTTGACCGTCATGAAGAAGGAAAACTATTAATTTATCTCAATGAAACACCTGTACTGGTGGAAGTTCTAAAATATACAGAAGAGTACAAACCAGAATTAAAAGAAGTAACACCAAAACTTACAGAGATATTTTATAACGAGCTTACTTCTGCTTCAGCTAAGCAAACTGCTAAAGAATTTTTATCAGCAGTTAAAACAACCCCTAATTTATTTATTGAACGCGCAAAAGAGAGAGGTTTTGAAATAAACACTATAACTTCACCATCTGAAATTTCTACCTCTATAGTTGACTCTGAATTAGTCAAATTAATTAACCAGACTAACGATACTCCATCAGTCATTGACTATGTTGGAGAAAAAAATAACCTACCGATTGTTGCTGTAGTTACAGAAATTTCAATCCCAACACTTAGCGAAATAAGTTCTGAACGAAAGAACGCCTCCAAACAACTTCGCCAGCGACATGCTCAAACATTTATTCAAAGCATCTTGGCAGATAAAAAAGCTGCATCAACAATCCAAATAACTGAAGGACTTTGATTACAAAAAATTACAGCGCGAGCTTGACGAGATATCTTACAAGTAAAATATCTTTACACCCTTATTAACCTCTCTAGGTTGTTGAGCTCCGTTTCTTATCCTTAAGCTCTTCTCTGCTACCAGCAGATGCCGAAGAAGAAGATGATGATGATACAGATGCCATAATAATAGCCTCCACTGCATCACTAAGAGCTACTCGAAGTGTCGTAATTTGATGCGCCATAGCAGGTGAAATCTTAGGAGAATTACTTCCCCTATTGCTATCAAGAAATTGAGCAAATAATTCTTTTTGCGTTACTGTAATCACAGCTTCTACCTCTTTGGCAACAGCACTAGGTAGAGATGTTTTTAGCCGATTTAGTACTTCTGGCAAAGAATATGAGATATCTTCACCGCTTGAACTGGACAATAATTCAAGCAATTTGTTTAGTCGCTTTCTTTCTCGAGTGTGAGCTCTTAAAGAGGCACATGTCCCAACTATAATAAAAAGTTGCAATGCAGATAAAAGAAGGATTCCGCTGACAAGCAGAGTAGGAATGGGAAGTACTTGGGTTAACATTATTTACACACTGTCTACTTAATTAATTATTTATTTAGTTGACTGCTATTTGGAAGACTGTGCAACAGATGATTTTTTGATCTTTATTTTATCTCTTCGAGTGGAGCTACATAGCCTTTCCGACGAATAGGTTCAACCCTTTCTAGTACCGACTCAATCGGGCACCACTGCCAAGCTCGAAACTCAGGATGCTCCGTAGCAACAGTAATATCTGAGTCACTTCCTAAAAAGTCTACTAACCAAAAAGTTTGTGTCTGACCGCGCCAGCGATTAAGAGCATAAGTAGGCGGCTTAATAAAATCGTAAGTATGAGTAGCTTGTAACTTAGATACAATGCGAACATCTTTTCGCATAATCCCTAATTCCTCTTCAATCTCTCGATATACGGAATCCTCAACGGACGAACCAATTTCAACTCCACCCTGAGGAAATTGCCACGCACCCGGACAACTCAAACGCTCTCCCAATAATAATTCACCTAATTGATTCCGTAACAAAATGCATACATTCGGTCGATAAGGTAAAAATTCAGTGCTCATATATATCTATATAAATGTCTAAATATCTCGCGCTTTATTTTTTTGTTTTACCAACCTTACTTGATCTTGATTATTCATTGCTTCTTCAGAAGTATGCCAAGGAAAATATCTCATACGACCTAGTGATCGTATAACTTTATGCATTGAATCTACGTTTCGCAATGATTCCATTGCAACTTCATCACAGCGCATGGCTTCAGCAATTACAGACCGACCATCATATCCAGTAAATGAACAATAATGACAACCTTCTAATGAAGACATCTTCGAATTTAAGGCTTTAGAATTTGGTAATTTGCAATAATCGCATAAGATTGGAACTAAATTCTGTGCGATAACTAACTGTAACGATTCTAAAAGTAATTCCCAAGGTACTCCTAAAGCTCTCATTCTAGCTAAGCCTTTAGCTACTGAGCCACCATGAAAAGAGGTTATAACCAAGTGTCCTGAAAGGCTTGCTTGTACAATAGCTTGAGCCGCAGCTAGTGAACGAACTTCTCCAACAATTAAAACATCTGGATCATGTCGCAGAGCGGCTATAATAGCTTGTTCCCATGAAAAGCCATTTTTAATATCAATTGGCACCTGAACTATTCCAGGAATAACCCGCTCAACAGGATCTTCAAGAGTTACAACACTCTTTCCGCGGTGATGAAGGAGATAAGCTAAAGCATAAAGAGTTGTAGTTTTACCACTACCAGTAGGTCCAACTAGAAGTATCAGACCATCATGATTAGATAATGCTTCCTCTAACCAAGAACTAATTTCTTGGGGATATCCTAGCTCAGATACCATTCTCATGCGCTCAGTAGATAAGATTCTTAAAGTAACCCTTTCACCAAGCAAAGTAGGTAAGATACTTAAACGAATTGATATTTGCTTATTCGGAAGAGCATATTGAAAAGAGCTTTCTTCGGGTTGAGTAGAAGGTGATAAAGAAAGACCTCCAAGTAATTTAAGACGTCTAACCATCTTTTTGTAAATTACGCTATCCGAAAGTGGCGTACGATGAGAAAGTAGCTCACCGTCAACTCTAAGCCTAACAAAATATCCATTATCAGCAGGAGTTAAGTGAAGGTCACTTGCATGGCGAGCTACAGCGTAATAGAGCAATTTATCTAACAGATCTAGTTGCTCAAGTTTTAATGGCATGGCTTGGCAAATTACTGAATTAACAAACTCTTTTTTATCAATAAAGTTATCTCCCTCTTTAGAGATATTCTGATAAGAACTTTGATTAGAAGAATTATTTAGGTTTGAGTCGGGTAAAACTCCCGGAAATACCGTGACTCCGCCGTAATAAGCATCAAAGATTGCTTCTACAATTAGCTCTTGTGGAAGAGGGATCGGAATAATATTGGTACCGGTTAAAAACTTAAGTTCTAGAAGTATGGTATTTTGTTTTTGGATGGGTATAGCTACAGTTAAATATATAGTGTTATTTTTAAGAAGTGCGCTTAACGGTAAGCTCTTAAGCCTAAAAGCAAGCTCTACTGGAATATACTGCCTAGCTTCCTCAGAGGAACGCTTAGCCAGATCTTTAGCAGACTTAATTCCATCATCTGAGGCCTGAATATTATCGTTTTGTGCTACACTCCACTTGTTAGTCACCATATCTCTCCAGATTTTACTTCAAAGAGATATATCGCGGGCATGTTCCAACTGTTTCTTACCTAATTTAACTTATGTCTAAAGATGTCTTTAACAAGTACTGCTAACAATAACCCAAAAGAACCAAACCCCAGTTATCTTAACGCTTCTAAGTTATTACTCAAAAATCCCAATCCATTCAATAAATTCTTACAAGTAACTTGTGCTGCAGTGCTACGTGTTTTTAATGATAAGAATACCCCAACTAAAGATTTAACTACCAATATCTGCAAGCTTTTTAAGCAGATTTACAATGAATACTCGCAAAAGTTTACAGACCCTTATGCATTATCCAAGGCACTTAAGGATAATGATTTCTCTATTCTTACCGTATCACTCATTCCAACAAAGTTGGTGCGCAATATCCTAGAACTTCTTCCCAATGAACTAGCCAACAAAATTTTTAATATTTTAGCAGATAACTTACTTGAAGGTGTAATTGCTTGGCGTAATAAGAAGTGGGGTAATGTAACTTACCTCTTTGCCCTTGTAGCTAAACCTGACTCCCTATTAAAACTTGGAAAACTTTTAATTGAAAAAGCTTGTGAGCAGGCAAATAACAAAGATAAACAAATTCTTGCGAGTGCCGTATTAGGTAGGGGTTACGGCTTACAGTTACTGTTAAGTTCTGGCTTTTTTCCAGTAGGATTATCTTTCAATTTAACTCCAGAATTATACAATGAGGGCCGACAAACAGTAGTTCAGCTAGTTTCTGATTCTTATAACACCCGTCCAGAAATTTATATTCCAGATGACCAACCACTTAGAGATATAATAGAGAAAATAGCAAATAATTTATCCATCCAATTATCCTTTTCTCCTAAACAAAATGGCCAAATATTCGCTGTTAAGTCACCTACAGATAAGTTACCTGACACCAACCTCACCGATCTTCTAAAAAATGAGGAAAAAGAGTTTGGTATTTCAGAGCTAGTAATTCCAAGTAATTGTTCAGAAGATGATTTAAACAACTTACTTAAAGAAATTGATCAGTTACTAGATAACGGAACTCTTCAACATATATCTTTAATAGTAGAGGCCTTCAAGCCCGAAGGGGAAAGAATAATTAATCAGTTATTACAAAAAGGATTTTTGTTCGAACGTCTTATTCCAACAAAGGAAGGCATTTATATTGGGATGCAGAAAATACAGAACTTGAACAATCTTACAAATCAAGCTTTACCCAATCTAAACAATGCTAACGATGATTTAAACAATCTTATTTCTGCCTACGCGGAATACTTTGACTCTTTGCAATCAGAAAATCTAACTTCCCCTGCAGTCGCTTGCACATAACTTCTGTAATTACTTTAATTTTAGATTTTACACTAAAAGAATACTGAACTTGGCGCGCAATAATTGGAAGATCAAGAGGAGTATCTTCAAAAAGCTCGTTGATTCTGTTTCCTATCTTATCAGGATAGTCAATACACATGACATAAGGAGGAGCCATCACCAATAATTTGTTACTATTTTCTTGTAAAAAGAAGTTGTCAGTCTCTTCTAAATATTTAACAGAATACTCAGATGGAAACTTACTCACTATAAAGTCACCTAATGGTGAACGTCTACCAAGAACAATTCTTAGTTCACAACCAAGACTTTTCCAGGCTTTTAAAAAAAACGGACGATTATGTTTATTCATCAATGGATGCCACGGATATTTACTCCATAAATATACTTCTTTTTTACGGCTATTTTTAGCTAACAATAAAATTATATGGCCACAAAGATTGTCTAAACTATAAAGATCCTTAAATTCCCATACAAATTTATTCGGTTTAACCGGTGGCATAGGCGGTAGAAACTCTCCATTCGGTTCAGTTGAATACCTATCTATGGTGTCCTGAGCCACAGAAGCCAAGTTTATTACCCATGACAAACGCAATAAATATTTTGATTTAATTTTAGTAACTACATCAGCGCGAATAAGGCGACTAAGCTCTTTATAAACAGCTTGTAGAGTGTAGTTTACATTTTGGCCTGTAAGGTTAGCGCGTATCTGCTCAGCACTTAGTCCAGGCTTTTTAGCAAGCATGATTACTATAAGGTCTTCTAGCTTCGGATCGTGCTGTAATAACATTAGACTACTATGATTTTAAAGCAGAACTTACTAGATTTTACATTGTGCGATTAACCCTTACTGTTACTAAATCATGACCTAACCAATGTTACTAAACAACTAAAAAGTGAATTATTAGTACCAAATGCGAAACTACTAAAGCGTATCTTTTTATTGAAACTGTTTTTCTACTCGTTCTGCAGCGGCATGGAGTCTCATTACCTTTTGATAAATATTTAAACTAGAATCAGCTTGCGTAGCTTCTCTGAGCGTTGCAATACGAGCTGCAATAAATCCAATATCACCTCTAGGAAGCTCTACTTCATCAGCTATCACTACCACTGAACCGTCATGCCTTACTTGCGCTGAACCACCCATCACTATGAGATTTGCCGGTCGACTAACATTTACACCACGAGAGTCCCCATACAAATAGTATTGTAATAGCCCTGTACCCAGTAATGTAACTAATTCAGAATGCCCTGGAAGAATTTGAATTTCTCCGGATGTAGTGGGCAGAGTCACCGATGCGACTTGCTCCACTAGATCATCTTTTTGAGCATGACCAAACTCATCTGTCTGAATTAAATAATTTCCGCGCGGTGTAACAATAGTTAGTGGAAACGACAATTTCGCCATACCAAATACTCAAAAAAATAGCTACGCTGCCTTTGCAGACTCTCTAGCTAGACGTTCAGCTTTTTGCTTAACCTCTTCTATTGAACCCACCATATAAAAGGCCTGCTCAGGGAGGTCATCGTGTTTACCGTCTACTATCTCACCAAAACCTCGAACGGTATCATCTATTTTAACAAAAACTCCGGGGGTTCCGGTAAAAGTCTCTGCTACATGAAACGGCTGAGATAAGAATCTTTCAATTTTTCTTGCACGCGATACGATCAGCTTGTCTTGGTCAGACAGCTCATCCATCCCTAAAATTGCTATAATATCTTGTAATTCTTTATATCGCTGAAGAGTCTGCTGCACGGTTCTAGCAACTCTATAATGCTCTTCTCCTACGATTGCAGGCTCAAGAATAGTTGATGTTGAAGTCAATGGATTGACTGCCGGGTATATTCCTTTTTCTGCAATAGACCGTGAAAGTTCTGTAGTCGCATCAAGGTGTGCAAAGGTCGTAGCTGGCGCAGGATCAGTATAATCATCTGCGGGAACATACACTGCTTGAACTGAAGTAATAGAACCTTTACGAGTAGAAGTGATGCGCTCTTGTAGCTGACCCATATCAGTAGCTAATGTAGGCTGATATCCTACCGCGCTTGGCATACGACCAAGTAGCGACGACACTTCTGAACCAGCTTGTAAAAAACGAAATATATTATCAATAAAAAGAAGAACGTCGCGTCCTTCTTGATCACGAAAATATTCAGCAGAAGTAAGAGCGGATAAACCAACTCTAAAACGTGCTCCAGGTGGCTCATTCATCTGACCGTATACTAGAACGGTCTTATCTAGCACACCCGACTCTTTCATCTCATGCCACAGGTCATTACCCTCGCGAGTACGTTCTCCCACGCCACCAAATACAGAGTAACCACCATGAGCTTTAGCTACATTATTAATAAGCTCCATTATAAG
>JBIKUX010000027.1:0-28891 GCA_044347345.1 Bdellovibrionota bacterium
AGTTAAGATTTAAGGTAGGCGCTCTCTACGATGAATTTACCGTAAGAGAAAGTGCAAGACAGCTTAGAACTCTCAGATTCTTCCAAAACCCAATGATAAGAGGATTTCCCGTCGGTGAACACGAAGTAGATATCGTCGTTACTGTAAAAGACACTTGGACTCTTATTCCTCAAGCTAGCTTGTCTCGCACTAGTGGGAAAAATGGTCAAAGCTTCGGCATGGCCGAGAGTAATCTACTGGGCTACGGCAAACGAGTAGAAGTATTAAAGAGAGATGAAGATAATAGAAGTAGTTTAGAGACAATTTGGGACGATCCACGCTTCCTTGGAACCTATAATCGCTTTCTAGCTGGTTACTTTGACAGAAGTGATGGTGAAAGAACAATTATTCTTCTTAATCGTCCCTTCTTGTCTTTCCTAGATGAGTACTCTTGGACTCTAAGTAGCGACTACAGCAACGGCATAGGGAGATTATTTGAAGATGGCGATGAAGATTATATATTTCGTCGTCGCTCTCTTGACCTTACCAGTAGATATATTGTTGCCCGAGGTAATCCTGCGCAAAAGAGAACTAGATACTCCATCGGATTCCAAATCTTTGATGATGAGTTCATACAAGCCAGTGATCATGATTATGAGCTTACCGACCTTGACCCAAAAACCGTAGATAATAATCCAGATAGACTTGCCAAGGATCGCCGATTTATTGGTCCAGAGTTTGGCTTTGAAACAATTCAACCAGACTTTATCACAATGAACTATATCGATAGATTCGACAGGTATGAGGATTATAACCTAGGCTACGAAAGGTCTGTTACTTTTCTGCTAGCACCTAAAAGTCTTGGATCCTCTACCGATGCTTTAATACTTAACGGTAATAATTCCAAAGGTATAAGATTTTCCAATAAATCTTTTCTAAGAGCTGAACTTGGTTTTGGTACACGTATTCAAAGCGAGGATATACAAAACACCTTGGTAAGAGGAGAGCTTAAGTATTTTAATGTTCTAGGTAGTACTTATTTAGAAAAGTTATTCTTAGGTAGACACACTTTAGCAACGCAAGGTTTTATAGATTACGGCTATGATATAGATCCAGACCGACAATTTCTCCTAGGTGGAGATGATGGTGTCCGTGGCTATAAAGCGCGTGCCTTTTCTGGAAATAAAAGATTTTCAATAAACTTAGAAGATCGCATTCACATCGCTGATGACGTCGGACGCTTGGTAAGTTTCGGTTTGGCGGCATTCATCGATGCTGGCGGCGCTACCAATCAATCTTTGGGGAACCTTCTCACTAATAGAGTCTATACCGATGCGGGTGTAGGACTACGATTAGGTTTTCCTCGGTCTTCTGGTGGCGGCGTTATTCGATTAGACCTAGCTGTACCACTTAGAAATGCTCGAGATGGTAGCGATCAATTTGCTCCTCGTATAACAATAGGCGCAGGACAAATTTTTGGCTCACGTCTTCGCAGTGAGAATTTGGGGACAGACCGAACAAATATTGAAGTAGGGTTAGATCGCAGATAACTTTATGTAACTATCAAATTATATTGATCTCACTAAGCTATTTAATCAAAAACTTCCTTATTCACAAAAAGAACACCTCCAGCTAGTAAAGGAAGCGCCAGATTAAAAAATGATAACTTCCCACTCGAAGCTACATCACACAAATTAAAAGTTAAAAGCACGAGCGACACAATAAATGCCCAACGATATCTACATACCAAGCCAAACAATGCTACCAAGAGTAGTATTCCTTGCGAGATCCTAGCATAGGATAAAAGCCTCTCAGTGTGCATCAAGCCTCCAACAGTCTTCCTAACTGTTTTGCCAGTATCATTCTCGTCAATCGAATTAATGCCGTTATGTAGGAGATTTTTAGAACTATCTCGACCAAATTCTTGTTTAATATCCTTAAGTATCTTAACTGAAGCGATTTCAAAGCCTCGCTGGATGGCCAAGGTATTCCTTGAACTAAAAAACCAGCTCGATATTAATCCATTTTTTATAAGAATCAGCGCAACGACACACTGGAGAGCTAAACCTAACCAAAGATTAGCAGAAAACGGTGCCTTATATTTATACGAATTTTTTCTAGTGCGACTGGCCGAGCTGTTGCCCGAGCTAGCTTTGTTTTGATGTGAAATTTTGGAATGGTCTAAATCTTTGGAAATACAATGGTGACTTTCAAAACCTGAGTCGACTTCAGGATTTTTTTGGTTATCTTCTCCCAGTTCTTCTATCTCCAGGTTTAACCAAGGATCGTAGTCATGCTCACTATTACTAAATTTTTTTGCTGATTTGGGATCTGACTCACAGTTTTGGTCAGTCATGTTTAGTTCTCAAACTTTACTTAGCTTTTAACCTATATTTTTTTTGTTGAAGGAGGATATTTAACTAAAAGTGCTAAATATCCTCCGCTACTTTATAACTTAGCAAAAAGCTAGCTAGACCAGCTTACTCTTACTCAGTAATTGCCGCCTTCTTTACGATGCGAGCTCGACTAGGAGTTGCGCTTGCAACATCTGTTGTTGAACTACCGGACACAGGAGCTTTCTTGGTAGCTGCTCGTTTTGAAACTTTTTTCTTTACTGTAGCTTTCTTGGCTACTTTCTTTTTTGGGGCTGCTTTCTTAACTACCTTTTTCTTGGTAGCAACCTTTTTTACCACACGCTTTGCGGCTCCTTTAGTAGCTTTAGTCACCGGTTTTTTTGTAACTGGTTTTTTTGTGACTGGCTTTTTTGCCACTACTTTCTTCGGAGTCACTTTTTTCTTCACGGCTGACTTTTTTGCCGTACTTTTCTTTGTAATAGCCATTGCTAATCTCCACAATTTTGCGGGTAATCCCCGCCTAACTTAACATTTAGCTTCAGTTATAAATGTTTCTGAAACCATCTGCACGTAACTCTTAGAACGGGATACCCTCGAAACAACTAAATACTTCTTTCGTAGTAAATATGCTTTTTTAAGGTTTACCGGTCGAAATTACGCACTCCTTAACAATCCGATCCATTTTAAAAATCAGAATCACAATTTATGACTCTGACATTTTCCGAATCTTTATCTCTACATTTGATCAGTAAAGTATAAATGATTTTATTCTTCATCTGAAACAATATTCAAAAGATAAATTTTCGGATGTTGCCGCTTAACATGTTGCTATAGTTTACCTCGCCTATTCACAATGCATGAAGTAAAAATATCAGTCTTGATTATTTTTACTGAGTGCACTTTTGATTAGCTCGATAATTTCTGACTATAAAAACATCTAAGGTCTAAAACTATCGGCGAGCTTGCCACCATGAATAATCAATCGCAAGCCTTTAATTTGATGTTCTATAACCTAAAAAGTATTCATCTAAGATATTTTTTCTGAATCTTTTTTAATTAAAAAAGTTAATACAACTGAGAAAAGCTTGCTACAAAAGATTCGCAAAGTCGGTCAGTTTCTTGCTGATACTTTCTACGAAAATTATCTCTAGTACGTGCTTTAGCACGCAATTTAACTCTCTCCTTTACCGAGCCAGAGGAAAATATAATTGAGCTAACATTTCTTATCTCAGGTGGTATCCGCCCCTGAATTAGAGCTACACCAAACTTTAATTGTGGCTGAAATATCTGAGGACAAGCGTATTCTCCCAACGAAATTGCAATGGGAACCACTCCTGTACCACTACCTTTTAACTCAATTTTCAACTTGGAACCTGGAACAATTCTACTTAAAGCCCTAGAGCTATGCTTACCACCACTTCTTGCGACTATAACTGCCATCTCTGTTACAGATACCGGAGGACTAATAGCAGCTGGTTCTCCACCACACAGTGGTGAAAATCGAATAGATAGTCCGTCAGCTATCAGCTCATTACTTTTAGCAAATGTTACAGATGAATCTGCAGCTAAACCTGAAATACCCACTAGTGCTCCATTCCGTACCTCTCGCTCAACCGAACGATTTTCAAATTGCAATTTGATATCAATTGCGCCAGAACGATTTAAGGTAAGCCAAGCTTTTACTTCACCACTAACGCGATTAGTATAATGAAATACTCGCCACAAAAAGGTCACTGAGTCGTCGGTAAACTTTACTCTCACGCCGGATTTGGAATGTGGCCGCGAGTACAGGTCAGAATGAAGAACCGCTATAGAATTTTTAGGAGCTGAAACACCTGGCCTAAAATCCATGGTTGCCGGAGGAGTTCCAAGATATAACACTCCATTAGGAGAAATGGTTACTTTATCTACAAGTGAACCATAAAACGGAAACGAAAACGGTAACTTTACTTCAGTATAAGAGAGCTCATCGGCAGATAGTATTGGATTCTCTTCAATTAATGAACTATCCGTTATAACCTCTAAATTTCTTACTTCATAAATACAATTCGGTAAATTTTTCGCTGGAACCACGGGAGCTCTTTCACCTTTCAGTAACCGAGCTAAATGTAATGTTCTCCCACTTAGAGACATTCCTGCAAGACCCGCTCTATCTGCGCCAGATTCAATCAGGTCTTGTTTCACTTGAGTAGGGCTAAGCTGCGGATTTTGCGCCAAAAGAAGCGCTGCAGCACCGCTTACATACGGTGCTGCCATTGATGTGCCACTTAAAACTCGATACTCTCCGCGCGGCGATGTACTTAGAATACCTACCCCTGGAGCAGCAATATGCACAGAGGTCGCTCCATAGTTAGAAAATGAAGCTAAATTTTGTTCGCGGTCAATTGCTCCGACTGAAATAACATTGGCACTTTTGGCATTAGCCGGAAAAGCAGTAACAGCGTCATTATCAGCGCTATCATTACCCGCTGCCGCTACAAAAACTATACCAGCCTCTGCTAGTTTCTGAATAACACTTTCAAGAGGAGCCGAGTAATTAGTTCCTCCCCAAGAATTATTTGCCACCATTACAGGTACACCTCGTTGCTTCATGTCGAGTAGGTAGTTAAGAGCTGCAATTGCACTAGATATACTCCCTGATCCATTTTTATCGAGAAATTTGAGAGCCATAATCTTAGCGTTCCAAGCTACTCCTGTGATCCCGATAGAATTATTTCCAATTCCAGCTATAGTTCCAGCTACATGAGTTCCGTGAAAATTATCATCAAAGGGGTCACCCGAATAAGAACTTGTATTAACTCCGTACACATCATCTATGTAGCCATTTGCATCATCATCAATTCCATTAGCTGGAATTTCGCCCAAATTAGTCCACATATTTTGCATCAGGTCTGGATGGGAATAATCAACACCCGTATCAACGACAGCTACAACAATTTCCTCAGAAGTACGTTTAACTTCCCATCCCTCTGGTGCACCAATACCTTGTAAAGTATTTAATCCCCAAAGTTTATCAAAAAATTCGTCATTCGGAGTTATCGTACTGCTCGCATGTACAACAAAATTTGGGCTACATGTCTTTGCTAAACCCTTGGCAATAAGTTCTGCGCAAAAAGTATCATTCGGATCATAAGGGACTAATTTAGATTTTTTACGTGACGTTAAAGCCGCACGACGACGACTGTTAGCTATCTTTCCAACTTTCTCTGTTTTAGATAGAAGCAGACTCGAACCACCCAAAGGTAGTGAATCAAACCTATCTACCTTGGTAGTCTCAAGCGCACTACGCCCGCTTCCTCTGGGGGGCGTATCAGGCATCTCAATTACATATTCTCCAGAAATTACTTGAGATAAACTACTCTGCTGAGAAAAGCTCTCTACGGGAGCTATTGTAGCAAATACTACAATAAATTTTATTACTTTTAAAAAACTTTCGTATATCCCAAGTTTAAATTTGGAATAAAACCTACTTATAACTAACTTAGTTACCGCACTCAAAGCTACCACCCTTCTAATCACAACCACTAGAAAGGGAGGTCGGCAAAGGTAATGATTAACATTACCTGAAACAGTGTATTTTTCTTAGACGTTAAAAATTACAAAAGCTTAAAGGGACTTTTTACTGATGCCCTTGGTGCGAGATCAGAGGATCAATTTTACTGGAATTAGTTTGCCTACCTAAGAGTTATACCTACTAACTCATTCTTAACTAACTAAAAGAAGCTCCACAGCCACAGGTTCGTTTGGCATTTGGATTTATAAATTTAAAGCCTTGTCCTTGAAGCGATGTAACATAATCAACAACCGTGCCACGAAGATATCCTGCGCTCACAGAATCGATATAAACGGTGACTCCGCCACATGACATAACAGTGTCATCAGGGCGCTCCTCTTTCTCAAAGTCGAGATTATATTGAAATCCGGAGCAACCTCCACCAATAACGGATACTCGAAGACCATCTCCCTCTTCCCCGTCATTATCAATAGCTAGCTTAAAAGCTTTAGCTGCCTTTACTGTCACAAAAATTGGAGCATCATCAGTTGGTATAAAAGAATCAGAGTCAGAATCACTGTTTTCGTCATTACTACCTTGTTCGTTAGTAATGTCCTGCTCTTCACTTGGTATACTTTCAGTAGTCATATCTTTTAGATCCCAAGAATCTTTTAAATATTTATTATAGGCTTAGGATAACTACTCCCGCTCAGCAAAACAAGTCCACAAGAATATCACGAATAAATCTTAATAAAATCGAGTTTAATCGCTTATGGCAGCCTTAAAAAATGACGAACAACTCTTTAAATGTTCTGGATACTTCTCTGTCACCATTCATTAAATAGCACCAGTACTCACTGTGGCAAACTTGCCCCGTATAATCCTCGTCTTTATCAAACCAGCTCCCCAACTAACAGAAAAGTCGACCTTCCGACTGAAAATGTCATTAAACAACCATTTACAGTAGCTTTTATTCTGGTTATTACAATAATTTTCGGTCATCCTCCCGCCACTGTAGTCGCTCAATCTGCGAGGTTACCAGACCCTAAAACTAACTCACCTTCTGACAATGATTCGAACTTTCAAATTGATGCCCTCATATCAATAGGTGATTCACCGGAAGGAAATGTTACTTACAAATCTAGTGGAATTACCGTCTTAACCCCTAACACTCACAATCGATTAGCAAAAAGATTTCTTGAAGTAGCATCCATTACAAAAAAGGAGTATTCACACCTATTTGGAGACTTATCTCAGCTTAATACAACAATAATTTTAATGAATTCTGACGAATTTTATCGGCGTACCGGCACTCCATCATGGACAAACGCAATATTTTTCAGAAAAAAAATTATTGTTCCAATCGAAAAAGCACGCCTTTTAGATGATGATACGATCGTTCGATCAATTCGACACGAATTACTTCATGCCGTTGTATACGACTTAGGTAACGGAAAAGTGCCCGGATGGCTCGATGAAGGCCTAGCTCAATGGATAGAGGGAAGTGAGCACGATGCATTAAGTAATTCACTTAAATCCTGGCTTCAAAAAAACACCCCTCTTCCTCTCAGTATACTTCAAGGTGGTTTTACAAAGCTTGAATCATCCATGGTACCGGCGGCTTATGGACAATCTCTGTTCGCTACAAAATATTTAATCAAAGAACGAGGCATTCGAGCAATTCGTAAACTTTTAACCAGTACCTCAAAGGGGAAAACCTTTTCCGATTCATTTAAGGAAACTACCGGATATTCAGTAAGTGATTTTGAACATAATTTAACTACTTCTTTAACTAAATGGGCTTCTGCACAAAAAAATCATTACATCAGCAAACAGTCTCCAATAACTAAAGGTCATTAATTTTATCTGAGTAACCGGTAAGTTCTAAAAATCCTTTACCCGAAGACTTGGATGTAGCTACTAATATAGCACCCTCCCAATAGGTAGGGGCATAAACAGAGTCAATCTCTTGATTGTCACTTAGAGGTTTAAGTCGGGCGTCTATATTTGCTAATGGTATTGCGACTTTCACTTCAATAGGATAGTTCGCTCCAGAGCGAGGACTTTTCCACCACCTTATTGGCTTAAACAGCACTTCATCTCCCTTATATGTATTTATTATAGAAGTACCATTAGATTTAGAGATAACAGTCGCAAACCTGTAGTTTATCTTTTCTTGCCTATCTTGACCTCTAACTTGAGCAGCCATGATCATAGTTCCATCAGAAAGAATGAACCAACACCAATCCCAACCAGTTTGATCTGAACCTAAACCAGAAGACATCCACTCATGATCCATCCAAAAAATGCCCTCTACTTTAGTAGAATCTTTAACCAAACCCGAACGTGAGACTACTCGTACCGTACCTCTGGCTAAAAGCGGTGCTACAGAATAATAATGCGATGCACAAGTCTGACATTCACCTTTTTTGCTAAAACCTTTGTCACCTTGAAGAATTGGCTCATTACTGGCAGCCTTTAAGATCAAAGCAACATCATACCACAATGAGCCATCGCTATTGCTCAACCTGAAGTTAAGAGATTGATCATTAACACCATCATGTTCTGACTTTACTGACCATCCTTGATTATATAAATCTAATTGTTCGTCTCTAGCATAGGCTAAACCTAACGCACCACGAACACTCCTTTCACTATGAATAAACACACCTGAAGTCACATCAAATAGAGCGGCATGGGCAAGATATACTTGTCCACCATCAGAGCTAACTGAAGGCGCATTTTGCCGACGAAAAAAAGTAAGCTGAATACCATACTTTGTAGTACCCTTTAGGGGATCTTGATCAGGTATCACAAGATGACCAGTGTAGTACCACCATTCAGTTTGGAAACCACGGTGTAATCCGTGATCACGAGGAAAAGAAAGGATATAATCAGGAGATGCATCTAAGAAGTGGGATTTCGATGGACTGTTCTTTGATACTTGTAATTCACGTCCAGATAAAGATTCCGAAGACGCTCTTAGTGCTATTAAGGAAACAGTACTACAGATAATGAAAGGTAAAATAAACGACAAACAAAAAAAACTCTTGCTGAAATTGCTTATCACTAATTTAACTCGCTCCTTGCACATGTTTTAAGATAAAACAAAAAAGCTGCTTTATAAATCCTACATAAATTACTTTTCACGAAAATAATTTTACACCTGACCTTAGTGCATATCACGACAAGCTGAAGGAGGTGGGAAACACCACAATAAGGCCGCAAGAGTGCTTGCTAAAGCAGAGCATCCCATGACGATAACTGGTACGAGTATCTGACTTGATGAAATTATCAAATTGAGATCCCAACCAAATGCCAGCGGATTTACAATTAAAACCAAAATGCTACTCAAAACTACACCCACAAAAGCCCCAGCGCCTAAGGCTGGAACCAACACCAAAACAACTTCGATTATAAGAGCAATCATTAATTCTCTAACTCTAACCCCCATAGTTCTTAACAGAGAATATCTATGCCTACGTTCGAGTAAATGTTGAAATACATTGGTAAAAAATCCAATTCCACCCAAAGCTCCAATAATTACTTGTAGTATGTCAGTAATTCTAAAAGTATCGTTAAATAATTTTTCGACCGACCGCTTTAATTCAAAAGAATCAGTAAATCTAAGATTAAAATCCTTAAAAATTTGCTTTAAATTTTCCTTAACTTCCAAAACTTCAGATACTGTGTTTAAAAATACTCCAATTGTTTCTGGAGACTCGGCAGAAGTTATGCTGGTAAGAACATCATAATTTATAAAAAGTGTGCCACGATCTCGCGTAAAATCATTTATACTGCCAACTATCAACCAATCTTTACCAAATACATGTATTTTATCACCTATACGCTTTTTAAGCCGACGTAATGCACTCGTTGATGCTACCAACTCAAATACATAATTTTTACTGTTGGGATATCTACCACTCTTAAGTTGGTAAGCTTTTTGCATCTCCTTAGCTTCAAATAAAATACCGGTAACTGATATCAAAAGCTCACCGAGCGGAACAGTATATGTAATACTAGGCTGGAGACTCTTTACATAAGGAAACTCTTTTAGTCTTTGCTCAACTATTTTTGGTAATGTGTTCACCGCGTTCATCGTGCTTTGAGTAGTAGAAGATATATAAATGTCAGCGGCAAAAGTCCTCTCCATCCAATCTAAAAGAGAAAGTCTAAAGCTAGTAACCATCCCTTCTACTCCAACCATCAATGCCACACCTACAGCTGCTATTGCTATACCACGAGCAGATGCTCTTACGCTCTCACCAATCTGACCTACGGCGAGATATCCAGAAATTGTGCGAACCACCAGTAGTTTTTTTAACCCATTCGACGAATCCTGATACCTACCCAAAAGGGTCACGATTAAACCTACAACAAGTGGCGCAATCTCAATAACAGTAAAGAGCAACAGGAAAATACCCACATAACAAAAGGATAATGATGAATACTGCACCGAAATAAAAAAACATCCTACAGTAACAATGAAAAGAAAAAATGCAGACCGAATTCTTTGCTTAACATGAATCTCTTTGCCACGTCTAAATCCAGACCTAACAACTTGAATCAAAGGAAAACGGCTGCTTTGCCATGCTGGATAAAGTGCACCAAACAAAGCACATAAAGTACCAAGAATAATCGCTATTAGAGAAAGTACAATTCTATTACTATTAACAAGTTCGCTAGTAAAAGAGCTCTGCTGAAGATATACTTGCGATACGGTAGTCAATAGTAGATCTGAGATCAGTTGAACAAGTGGTAGGCCAATAGAGATTCCAACTAAACTGCCAGTAAGACCCAAGATTGCCCCTTCGATCAAAATGATCAATTTCACGCTCCTTGCAGATACTCCGTAACTACGAAGAATAGCTAAATCATGAATAAGCGATGAAACACCTATCATCATGCCATTTGCTACCGCAAAAGCTCCTACTAATATCGTAATTATCACCATTACAAGAATATTAGTGCGAAAAGCGGCAAGAAGATTATCTCCCTGTCTTCGCTTGTCATCATTAGAAATTAATGACAAAAGCCCTGAGGTACTTTGAGAAACAAATTCCGGTGAGATAGATTTTTTTTGTCCACTCGAACGTGGGAATAATACCAAAGTATCAAATGTGCCCTCTTCACCGAGATGAGACCAAAGAACTGAGATATCTGTAACAATTAAAGGTGCGCCCACACTGCTATCTACTATATCTGTAATAGTCAATGAAAGCGCACCTCTGGAGGTTAATAATTGGAGTGACTCAGAAGGTTTAGTTGATATTACCTTTGCGAGACTGGAATGAACAAACGCTCCATTTGCACCCTTTTCCTTAAAGGCAAAATAACCTTCAGAAAAAGCATTTGCTCCCTGATGACTAGCAAACGCCGCAAAATCTACACCTGTTAATTCAGTTACAAACTCTTTATCACCATTCTTAATACTTACAGCAGCTTTACGAATTGCTGTACATTGATACTCCTCACATACAGACTGAAGGAATTCACTAACTTTACTTGCTTTTATTGAACCTACAGTACTGACTAATTCAATACTTTCCCCTCCAGCTATTCCAGAAGTACTACTTTGAAAACTTGCGACTGCACTAATACTTGCTTGAATGGCCGCTAATACCAGCGCTGTATTGCAAGCTATAAGAATAGTTAGAACACAATAACGAAGAAAGTTTCTTTTGAAGCGGCGCAAAACAATGCGTCGAAGCAACCACAGAGTGAGATGCTTCACAAATTCTCCTCAATATTTATCTTTTAAACGAATAGATTCTATTCGACCATCACGTAATATAATTGTTCTAGAGGCCCATGCTTGAGCCTCTTCACTATGAGTGGCCATTAAAATTGATGAGCCACTATTTACCGCTTCAGAAAGAAGATTTAAAACAGCTTCCCCCGCTAACGAATCAAGATTACCGGTAGGTTCATCAGCTAGAATAAGTGGTGCCTGCGAGGCAAGTGCTCTACACACTGCTACTCTCTGCATCTCTCCTCCTGAGAGCGTGGCAGGAAAAACACGTGCACGGTCTGTTAATCCGACTCTCAGTAATAGCTCTTTAGTCCTGAAAAGACTATCACGATGAGAGTCCCCCCCTAATAATGCTCCAAACATAATATTTTCTTCAACAGTCAGGGTCGGTAACAAATGAAATGCTTGAAAGACAAAACTCACCTTTGTTCGACGATACTCTTCTAACGCTCTTTCGTTTTCATAAGGTACCCGTTCTCCATCTATAGTAACGCTCCCACAAGAAGGTTGGTCTGCTCCACCTATAATGGCTAATAAAGTGCTTTTCCCTCCCCCTGAAGGACCCATAAGTGCTACAAATTCACCTCTTACAATAGAGAAGGAAACATCATCAAGACCTATTACTTGCCCAGCAACTGTATTAAAAAAACGTGATACTTGGTTGACGTTTAGTAAAGAGTGGCTTTGTTTTGATAAACACAGTAACGGCACTTCCATTCGTAAAAAATTTTAAAATACTCGGCATAAGAGGCTTTTTCGACTGATCAAAAGCAAAATTATCGCCCCTAGATAGAAGTTCCTGCGAGAAGCTCTCGAGCAATAACTATCCTTTGAACTTGGCTGGTCCCCTCATAGATTTGCAAAAGTTTTGCATCCCTCATGAGTTTCTCCACGGGATACTCTTTTGTGTATCCATAACCTCCAAATATCTGCACCGCATTAGTAGTTACTTCCATTGCAGCATCTGCGGCAAATCTCTTTGCCATACTAGATTCAAGGGTCGCTTGCTTCCCCTGATCTACAAGAGAAGCAGACCTAAGAGTTAAAAGCCTTGATGCATCGACTGCTGTTGCCATATCGGCCAACATAAACTGGATAGCTTGGAAGTTTGCTATGGATTGCCCAAACTGTTTACGATCCTTGGCATATCTGATGGCATGTTCTGTTGCAACTCTACCAAGACCCACTGCAATAGCAGCCGTCATCGGACGACTCCAATCTAGTGTTTCCATAGCTATCTTAAACCCCTCTCCCTCAGCTCCTATTAACTGTTCTTTCGTAACTACTACATCCGTAAAAGTTATCGGTACAGTATTGGAGCACCGCTGCCCAAGCTTATTCTCATGAGAGCCAACCAAAACCCCAGAAGCATCAGCAGCCACCACAACGCAACAAATTCCTTTGTGACGTTGAGACTTATTTACTGTGGCAAAAACCGTAAATTGAGACGAGTATCCACCATTTGTAATCCACTGCTTTGAACCATTTAGAAGGTATACTTGCCGAGCTGAATCGTAAGTTAAGGTGGTACTAAGCCCTGCCGCATCAGACCCAGCATTTGGTTCACTCAAACAAAAAGAAGCGTACTGCTTTCTTTTAATGAGGTCACCAATAAAACGAGACTTCTGCTCAGATGACCCTGCTAACTTGATCGGCAACAATGCCAAATCATTTGCTACTAAAGAAGTTGTTATGCCTGCACATCCGGCGGCAAACTCCTCAACTATCAGGCAGGAATCATACACAGATAAACCCACCCCGCCATAATCAATATCTTGCACTAAATTGATATAGCCTAAATCGTAAGCCTTACCTAGAATATCACCAGGAAACTCCGCGCGCTCGTCCAGGCCTGCGGCTGCTGAAACCACTTCAGCCTGAACAAAGCGCTTTGCTTCCTTGATTATCAGATTCTGCTCTTCATTAAGCATAAAAAGTTTTTAGAGTAATATGCTATACATGCTACACATGACTTACTTTACTCTAACGATACCGGCTCCTAGCCCATCACCTGCAATGTCGCGCTCGATTGCTAAAGATAGAGAATTGGTTTCTGCTCCCAATGCCACCGATAATTTCTGAGCGGTAGCATCAACTTTCATCACTAATTCGTCGATAGAGGCTCGGTACACCGGAGCCAACATTTCTACAGCTCCGATAACGATGCCCCCGTTACCACGCACTACTTTTCCGATACACACCACATCTTTCTCGATTTGCCCCTTATCTACAATTAGCCCCTTCTCTCTGAGCTCTGCCTTCTGGTCATTAAAACTTTTCGCATTAAACCCTACAGCATTGGTGCCTGAATCCACTGTTGCTCCACTACTCATAAATTCGTCTAAAACAGCATCTGACTCCTGAGCTAAAAGAAGTCGACCAATGGCACACTGCTTAGCCGAAAAGCTAACGGCTAATCTTGGAGCTACCCGAACAGGCTGAGTGGCTTCAACACTTACGGGGTATTGAATGTGAAAATTTCTCAATACAGCTAGGCTAACCGTTTCACCTGAATCTTCGACTAAGGCTTCCAAAAGACCTTGAGCTCTCTTTACTAATGAATTCTGTGCTAAATAAGCCTGACCTAACTGCAAAGCTCGCACAGCTAAGCAGTAATCCTCAGTTGACCTATTCTGCTCTACATAACCACGAAGCTCTAACGTGGCCAACAGCCGAAAGACATTATTTTTATGAAGCTTAAGCCGCTTTGCTAGCTCAGTGACACCTACTTCACCGCCGGATTTACAAAGCTCCTCTAAGACATCAACTGCATGAGACACTGATTGAATCATGTAATTTGCTTTGTCTCGTTTTACCATGATGGAAATTCCTCGCACACACCTATTTAGCCCTCAATATATTCTTTGAGGAACACTTCTAGCTAGATCTCATTTTCAACGGAAACCCGTTAGCTCGCAAGTCACTTTTACGCTAAGGAGCTCTTATCCTCAAGCTCTCCCAATTACAAAATGTAACAAAAATGTATTTATTAAACGACTGACTAAAAACATAGTTTTTATATGCGCTAAATATACTATAAAACGCCGGTCGTTGACATTACAACCTTAGCTATAAACAACAAATAACTCTGTTAACAATTCTGTTTGAAGACCAAATTCTTCTAATCCGACAAGTATTTTCAAACAACAAGGAGTCCTTCAGCAATAACTCCAACCTGGCCAGTTAAATAAACTTTATCACTTTCCATATCCCACAGTACGTTAACTGCACCTCCAGGGAGAATGACTGTACAATCAGGATCAATTTTCCCGGATTTAACATAAGCTACAACAGCAGCGCAAGCACCGGTTCCACATGCTAATGTAAATCCTGCTGCCCTCTCCCAGACTGCGACATGAATTTGCTTTCTATTTTCAATTTCAACAAATTCAATATTAGCTCGATTAGGAAATAATCTATCATTTTCAAGAATAGGTCCAAACTTCCTAGCCATCCGCTCAAGTAAATTACAGTTTAATCCATCGGGTATAAGTTTATAAGGAAGCTCCAGTAGAACTCCATGAGGATTACCCATAGAAAGTGCTGTCATTCTAAGAGAGAGCGTACCATTTCCATCTGGCAGATTAATATTAACTGCTTCATCTATTATCGATTTTTCACTTGATAGCGGAATCACCTCAGGTAGGAATGAAGGACTCCCCATATCAACAGTAACTGTAAGACCTTCATCATTAGTGCGGCACCGAATAGCCCTGCCCTCAACTGCATAATGTAGCCAGCCTTCTTGATCAACAACGTGTCTTAGATCACTTTTAGTTTGATGTTGACTATTCCCATGATCTTTTTGGCTCTGATTTACTTGCACTTGGCCTGCCAAAAATTCAAATCGAACTATACATCTGATGCCGTTACCACACATCCCCATTGAGGAACCATCTGGATTAAACATATTGATAGTTCTAACGGAATGCCCATCTATGTCATCTATACGACCACAAAGCAAAAGTCCGTCTGTACCTAGACCCCAAGCAGAGGAGCACCATCTCTCAACTAAATCAGAAACTTTTAAGGTTTGAGGAATACAAGATTCATCAATAATTAAAAAACTATTTCCACATCCTTGTAACTTTAAAAATGGTATTTTTAAGTCTTCACTTTTATGTCGCTGTGTCATCTCTCTTACTGTATTCTTTACTGTCCCACGAAACCTTGCCCAGTAGGGTCATTTGATACTGTACCTGCGAGTGATGCTGTACCTGCAAAAACATCCTCTAAAGGTTCCATTGCCTGCTTTCGAGTAACCACTTCAATACTTGAATTATTGCCTGTAAAAATTACCTTGATAAATTCAAGATATCGACCCTCAAAGCGAGTTTGATTAACGGGGACTATATAGTAGATGTATACTCCACCCAATTTTACTGAGCTGTCTTTATACACAACCAAACGATCTTCATCAGATAGGGTCACTCGCCTTAGCGGCTTTCCTTGCGATAAAGCAAGAGCCTGAGCATCGGCAAAACGTTGCATAGTAACATCTTTAACTTCACCTATTAATTTAAAATCATCGCCTAACTCAATTCTATCAGTATCAGTAGAAGTCAAAGCAGCTAAGCGCCTATAAACTCGGTATAAGTTTAGCACCTTAAGTGGCCGGCCAAGTTCATCATTGCGAGGAGCCAGCCATGACAACAAAACGCCGCTTTCATCAGAAACAGCAGAAACAAACTTAACGGGTTCGGGATTTAATCGTTCCGGTGGAAATGGTGGACCCATCTTACCACAACCCAAAAAACCGCATAATATTACCATCAGAGCCTCTAGTAAAAAAAAATCCGGTAATAAAGGTCGTTTCATTAATCCTCTTATATTACTCGCAAACAAAATCTTTTACTTTGCCTGACCTTTATTTATCTCTGCGATTTGCGACCTTTTAGGCAATGATTCTCCTTTCTTTATTTGGAGCACAGACATAGACCTTAGTTCCAACGCCGTTAACTTATAACCAAACACAAGCCCAGTATCGATACCTATTTTCCAGGGTAGATCAAGGAAAATTTCCTCCATAGGCGTATGACCAAATACTACCGTTTGGTTGATGATCGTTTCTCTGTTCAAAAACTCATCGCGTATCCAAAGGATTTTATCCTCTGTTTGCTGCTCTAATGAACAACTAGGGTCAATACCAGCATGGACAAGTAAAAAATTATCCACCAGAACTCCAATATGAAGTTCTTTCAGAAAATGTAAGTGACTCGCCGGAATCAAAGATTTTCGATTATTAATATCTTCATTACCAGTTCCTCCGTAGCTTTGGATACACTCAAGTCCTCCGCACTCTAAATATCTGTTTGAACTAGAGGCTCCATCTATAAAACTAGCAAACATCTCCTCATGATTACCCTTAATAAAATACGTTTGAGGTATTCTTGAACTTAACTCTAAAAGCCTTTCAATTACTCCTCTGGAATCTTTACCCCTATCAATATAATCTCCCAAAAAAACTATTACGTCCGTTGGCAGCAATTCACCAGATTGCTCCAAAAAAGACAAAAGCGAATTAAGTTCGCCCAGGCAACCGTGAATATCCCCTACTACCCACACTTTTGCCGATGATGGCGGAGATATAGACAGAAACATGCATTACTCGCCAGTCTTTAAAACTGCCAAGAAAGCCTCCTGAGAGAGAGAAACACTACCGACTTGCTTCATTCTCTTTTTTCCTTCTTTTTGCTTTTCGAGTAATTTTCTCTTTCTAGAGATATCACCACCGTAACATTTAGCCGTAACATTTTTACGAAGAGCTTTTACAGTGGTTCTCGCGATAATTTTGTTTCCAATAGCTGCCTGAATAGCAACATCAAACATCTGTCGATCGATTAGTTCTTGCAGCTTATCACATAATTCTCGCCCTTTGGTGTAAGCTTTAGTGTCATGAACAATCAGACTAAGAGCGTCAACTGCTTCGCCGTTAAGTTTGATATCGAGTTTAACAAGCTTAGCTACCTGATACCCCTTTGGTTCATAATCAAAAGAAGCATAGCCACGAGTAAAGCTCTTAATTTTATCATGGAAATCTAAAACTACTTCATTCCATGGAAGTTCATAAGTGAGAACAGCTCGCTCGGATCCATGGAAAGAGAGATTTTTTTGTACTCCTCTTTTTTCTTCACAAAGCTTCATTACAACTCCCAAAAATTCCTTAGGTGAGTGAATTGTAACTTCAACAAGAGGTTCCTCAATCATCTCAAAAAGATTCGATTCTGGAAGTTTCGTAGGGTTCTCTACATATATAACTTCACCACCCACCAGAGTTACGCGGTACACTACTGTAGGAGCAGTAGTGATTAACGACAAATCAAACTCCCTTTCGAGACGCTCTCTAATAATCTCCATGTGTAAAAGACCTAGATATCCACACCGAAAACCAAATCCAAGAGCTACCGAACTCTCTGGTTCAAAGGTGAAAGATGAGTCATTTAAACTTAACTTTTCCAAGGCGGATCGCAATGCAGTATAATCATCAGCATCTACCGGAAATAAGCCACCAAACACGGATGGTTTTACTTCTTTAAACCCAGGTAAAGCCTCTTGCTCTCCTTTATAAGAAGCATCTACTACAGTGTCACCAATCTTTACGTCTCGAATATTTTTAACCGATGCCGCAAAATATCCTACCTCTCCACTGGAAAGTGTAGCTACTTCTGTGGGATGAGGCGTAAATACTCCCAATTTATAAACTTCATACTCGCGCCCTGTTTGAACAAATTTAACCTTCATACCAGAGCTGAGTTCACCATCAATTACTCGCACCTGCACAACTGCGCCCAGATAAGCATCAAACCAAGAATCATAAATAAGAGCTCTCAACGATGCAGATGGATTACCTCTCATAGGCTCAGGAATACGAGAAATCACTGCATCAAGTACTGCTGGTACTCCAAGACCGGTTTTAGCACTAATTTCAAGTGCATCATGCGCCTCAATACCGATTACCTCTTCAATGTCCTGCCGTACCCTCTCTGCATTGGCATTTGGTAGATCAATCTTATTTAGGACTGGAACTATGGTTAAATTCGCATCAAGAGCTGCGTAAACATTTGCAAGGGTCTGAGCTTCAACTCCTTGAGAAGCATCAACAACTAATAATGCTCCCTCACAAGCCGCAAGACTACGAGATACCTCATAATGAAAATCAACATGCCCCGGGGTATCAATTAAATTTAACTGATACAATTTACCGTCGGCACCCATATGCGAAAGCCTCACCGTTTGAGCTTTAATGGTAATGCCACGCTCTCGCTCTAAATCTAATTTGTCTAAAAATTGACTCTGCATCTCTCTCTGATCAAGAGCACGAGTAACTTCAAGAATACGATCTGCTAGAGTAGATTTTCCGTGATCAATATGGGCAATAATGCAAAAGTTTCGTATCTGATTGCGGGGTATTCCCATGTTTTAAAATTACTTAAAAATTTATCAATCTTGGTTAACATTACTGAGAGTTTATGACAAACAATTAAAGTTCATCATTTAATTATCTCGTAATCGCTTATCGAAATCCTGAATAGTACGCTTTAAACCTTTCTCTAATTCTACCTGAGGTCGCCAATTTAATTTTTTCTCTGCAATAGCTATGTTAGGACGCCTTCTTGCTGGATCGTCAGCAGGTAGCGGTTTGTTTATTATAGCACTCCTTGAACCAGTAAGCTCAATTATTAGCTGAGCCAGCTCAATTATAGTTGTTTCCACCGGATTCCCCAAATTAACCGGACCGTAAAAATCAGCCACATTCATCGCCAAATACAGACCTTCGACCAGATCTTCTACAAAACAAAATGAACGAGTCTGAGATCCATCTCCATAAATCGTTATCGGCTCTCCCGTGAGTGCTTGAACCACAAAATTAGATACTACACGCCCATCATTAAATAACATTCTTGGGCCATAAGTATTAAATATTCTCACTATCCTAGCATCGACCCCGTTTTGAGTGCGATAATTATAGGCTAAAGTTTCAGCAACTCTCTTACCTTCATCGTAACAACTTCTTGGGCCTATAGGGTTAACATTCCCCCAATAAGACTCCTCCTGTGGGTGCTCTAATGGATCACCGTACACCTCTGAGGTTGAAGCAAGAAGAAACCTGCCATGCACTCGCTTTGCTACTCCTAACATGTGAATAGTGCCAAGCACATTGGTCTTTATGGTTTTTACGGGATTATATTGATAATGATTGGGAGAAGCAGGGCAAGCAAGGTGGTATACTTGGTCAGCTTCAATAAAAAGTGGTTGAGTTACGTCGTGCCTGATCGCTTCAAAACGAGAATTTTGTAGGAGAGGTAAGATATTTCGCTTGGTACCAGTAAAATAATTATCAATACAAACTACTTCATCGCCATCTGCAAGTAGCCTTTGACATAAGTGAGAACCTATGAAACCCGCTCCGCCAGTTACCACTATTCGTTTCATTTCCACCTAGTCCTTTTTCTGTAATGCCTATTACCATATTTAACCTCGCAACCACTTAATGACGAGGCCTATTTTTTATCACATTCGCTATTTTCGGCGGTCGACCTATACTTATATGAGTGATTCCGTGACTGGCTACTTCTGATGGAGAAAGTATATTGCGACCATCAAATATGACCAAATTCCGCATCAATTCAATCATCTGAGTATAATTTGGTTTACGAAATTCATTCCACTCCGTACAAATGATTAATGCATCCGCTGAAACTAACGCCTCGTCACGAGATGCTACATACTGAATCCTTTCATGTTCTCCTAGTCGCTTGGAAAAACTCTCATTTGCTTCAGGATCATAACACACAAGCTTAGCCCCAAGATTTAGAAGACCTTTACAAACAGAAAGAGCCGGAGCCTCTCGAGTATCATCCGTGCGAGGCTTAAATGCTAAACCCCACACAGCGAAAATTTTGCCAGCTAAATCATTTGAATCATAATACCCGACAACTTTTTCTATGATTTTCTGTTTTTGAGCGCTGTTAACAGTTTCAGCAGCCTTTGCAATAGCTAAATCTATTCCTAAATCATGCCCAGTACGAATTAATGCCTGTACATCCTTGGGGAAACAGCTCCCACCGTAACCAATGCCCGGAAATAAAAAACTTGTTCCAATTCGTTTATCGGTACCCATACCTAAACGTACATTATCAACATTAGCACCAACTTGTTCACAAAGATTAGCTATTTCATTCATAAATGAAACCCGAACGGCTAACATCGTATTAGCTGCGTACTTAGTCATCTCAGCTGAAACAACGTCCATAACTAATATTGGATTATTAGTGCGTACAAAAGGAGCGTACAATTCCCTCATTATTTCAGCGCAGCGCTCTGATTCCACACCCACAACAACTCTGTCAGGACGCATAAAATCATCAATAGCCGCACCCTCTTTCAAAAATTCGGGATTACTTACAATTTCTACCGGAAAAGATGTACGAGATAAAATTGTAGCCTTAACCTTAGCGCCTGTTCCGACAGGGACCGTGGATTTATCAACTACTATTTTTGATCCATTCATGTAACTTCCGATGCCTTCAGCTACTTGCAAAACATACCGAAGGTCAGCAGATCCATCCTCATCTTGCGGCGTTCCTACTGCTATAAAAATAATCTCCGAAGCCTGAACTCCGTCTTTAAGTGAAGTAGTAAAAGTGAGTCGCCCGGCTCGACTGTTCCGTTCAACTAAGTCTTCCAGACCTGGCTCATAAATGGGGATTTCGCCTCTTTTTAATGCCGCCACTTTTGTATGGTCAACATCTACGCACACAACTATATTACCGTGTTCAGCAAAACACGCCCCAGCGACTAGACCAACATAACCTGTTCCTACAATAGTAATATTCATTGATTAGAATCCCCGAAACTAGACTTGAGAACTTTAAGTATCCCCTCAACCTTACATAAGCCCTATAGCAATAAGAAATAGTTGCTTAAAACTTTACTCATTAAGGGGTAAAAATACAAAAAAGACCCTATAGAATAATAATTTTCCTTACTAGATTCACTGCCGATTTGCTATTCAAACAGAACTTGTTGCGACTGTTCTAGACAAAATTCCACCTGATTTAAGATTATTTCGTATTAATGGAATCTTTGGACAAGCAGTAGCAAGATAAATTGGTGCTGGCATAGACATAGAAGGAGTCGCTGTTTGAAGTACTTGTTGCATGGTGCCAAAGGCAAGTTCAGGAGTGTTACTCTCTTCGCTAAGATGTCCCAAAACCACATAATGCAATCGTTCATGAAGTAGCTCTGCTACAAGAGCGGCGGCCGCTTGATTACTGAGATGTCCCCGCGAAGATGCAATCCTTTGTTTAAGGCTCCATGGATAACGACAAGTTAATAATCTATCTAAGTCATGATTTGATTCAATTATTAGTCCATTTACTCCGCGTAACGCATCTCGCACGGAATGCGTAACTTTACCAAGATCAGTAGCTATTCCAATGCGTGTACCATTGGCAATCTGAATTACAAGCCCAACTGGCTCTGCGGCATCATGCAAGATATTAAATGGTCTAACCTCAAACTCTCCAATTACAGCTGTTATTCCAGATGAAAGTATGCCTGGACGAGAAGGAAATTGCCTAATAAACGACCGAGACAATTCTTCTGCTGTACCAGAAGTCATGTAGGCGCGGGTATTTGCGTTACCACTGGCCCGACAAGATTCCCATATTTTTTTAATTCCCTTAACGTGGTCACTATGTTCGTGGGTTATCACTATCCCAGCAATAGGTAAGTGCGATAATCCTACCAGCGATAAACGCCTGCGAAACTCTCGGTCAGATAAACCACAATCAACTAGCAAGATAGATTTTGAGCCAATTATCGCAATTGAGTTTGCCCTACTACCACTTGCCAGAACTACGAAATCAGGTGCTCCTGAACTGTCAGAGTAGCACGGGAATGACCTATATTGAGAATCCATTATCTGTCTCCACGAGGCAGTTTAAGCACTCGCTCGGCAATAATACTCTTTTGAATCTCTGAGGTACCTGCAGCAATAGTACGGCCTAGAGAATATAAATATAGACGTGCCGATAGCGACGGATTATCAAAGCGGCCGTCGTTACCGCTTGTAGTACTAGTAACATGCGTTACTACTCCATTTCTTCCATCACGCTTTAAAGCCAACCGCGTTAATTCTTGAAATGACTCTGACCAAAACAGTTTATCGAGAGAACCCTCTGCGCCAGGCTCTTTACCACCACCTGCATAAGCGGTGAGATGTTCGTATGCAAGGGCTCGCACTGCTAGAGCGGTACTAACGGCCTCAGCCAATTCCGAAATGGTTAGGCTCCCTGGCTCTTTGAGAATAGAGCGAAGAATGGCTTCAGATTGAACATGCCGTGCAAAAGTTAATATAACCCTCTCATACATTAGAGTTGAGATAGCTATACGCCAACCGTCTCCTATAGCACCAACAACATTGGCAGCTGGAACAAAAACATCTTCAAAAGTAACTTCATTAAACTCCTCATCTCCAGTTATTTGCTTAAGAGGACGTACCATGATTCCTTGAGCTAGTTCTCCCTGTTGTCGCATGGGAACTAAAAGATAGGTTAAGCCCTCATGTTGTCGAGTCTCTCGGGAAGTACGACATAAGACAAAACACCAATCAGCTACCTGAGCAAAGCTTGTCCACACCTTACGACCGGATAGAAAAAAGCCTTGTTCACCTTTTGAGTTATAACCAGATGATGCCTTAGTTACCACAGCCGCAAGGTCACTCCCAGCTTGGGGCTCTGAAAATCCCTGACACCATATCTCAGAAGCATCAAGGATACGTGGCAAAAATCGCTCTTGCTGCGCTACGGTACCATGCTTAATTAAGACAGGCCCTACCATTGTCAAACCAAAAAGACCCAGAATTTGGGGGGAATTTACTCGAGCCAGCTCTTCTTGAACTATAGCTGCATCAACAAGAGAACCATCGCGACCACCAAATTCTTTTGGCCAATGAACACCTACCCATCTGCCTGACGCTAACTGAGCTTGCCACTTTCGACCAGTAACGATTAAAGCATCAAGGCTATCGCCACTTACAGATACCGCAGGAGGAGGATTAGCTTTAAGCCACTCACGAATTTCCATGCGTAACTGATCGGTACGAGGAGAAACGGAAAGTGTGAGCATAATATTATATAATTTTATCGTATCCAGCTGCTGATTGATCTAAGTGCCACTGAACAACTCCTTTCATAATTGTTGCGATACGAGCAGGGAGATTCAAAGGAACACTATCAGTATGAAAAACTCGATAAACCATCTCAGCTTTTTTTGCTCCTGAAACTAAAAAATGCACCTCTCTGGCTTCTATCAAAGGTTTTGCAAGAAGCGACACCCGCTTAGTTCCATCACTAGGATGACTAGCAATTCCAAAGAAAGTACCCTTTTCGAGCGAACTGTGTTCTTGCAAGCCATCTTCTTGCAACAATAAAGACTCAGGAAAAAGAGACGCCACATGACCGTCTTCTCCCATACCAAGCAGTAAAAGGTCAATAACCCCTTGATTAAGCCTACCTTGATTGAGTTCAGAGACCACACTTAACTCATAATCTCTAAGGAGCTCACGTGAAGATATATCTATTGTTAAGCATGATATTTGAATATCTCTGGCTCGTAAGGGCTCAATGAGAGATTCTTTAACCATACGGTAATTAGATTGAGGGCTTTCAAGAGAAACTAATCTTTCGTCACCCAGAAAAAAAATAAGTTTTTGCCATACGTCCTTTGTTACAAGCGGATGATTTGCCAGCATCTGATATACCGGACGGGGAGTGGATCCGCCAGTTAAAGCAACCGTAGCTCTACCTTGTTCATTTACTATTCGCACAAAAGATTCAGCTAAAGCATTAGCTACACTGACTGAAAAAAGCTCATCGGAATAAATATGTCGTATCAAAATTAACCCTTTAAATTAATCTATAAAGGACTCTCTATTTTTCAAAAAATTTACCTAGTAAAAGCTTGATTAAGTTGTCTTAAAGACAAGCTAAGCTTAGCTGCTCGTCGGTAAGATGCCAACGAATTGCCGACTACCAAATACTTTCGAAGTAAAGTAGTCATTGAATCATCTTTAAAACGATCAAGTGCCCATGGAATGGATTTCCCTTTCACTTCTGTTTCTACACGGACAATACGCTCGCGCTTCATAGACTCTTCTTCTAAAATTTGCTTGATAAAAACGAGAGGGGTCGGGCTACAAACTATCGACGGTCTATCAACAACGAATCCTACAGATATCTCCCCGGTGCCGGCACCACTCTTCCTGATCTCAAGTATAGTAGGATCATTTGTTCGCTTAAACCTCTGAGGTGATAATTTATTGTTGACGCATTCAAAACCTGAGAAACCGACTGCCCGAGGCTGAAGATTTAGTTTATCTAATACCCATCCTGCGAGAAGATACCCTGTAACAAACTCTAGTTCTTCAGAGATGGTTATCTCGATTTTTTCAAGCTTATCTAATGCTCTAATACTTTCAGGCAGTGAAAACGCTAAACGGGTTTGATGTCGTAAGGGAGCTAACTTGAGCCACTGTAAGTCAACTATATCTCTATCCTTGCTAATCGGCCTATCCGTTAACTTAAGCCCTTCAGGAAAACTTTGAGAATCAAAATAAATTTCATCAACTAAATGGTAGAAACGGTTAACATCACTAACATTTATATCGGAAGTCCATACCAGTAATCTCCTTCGCCCACCTGATATAGCTTGAGCCTCAACTATCTGAGCTATACCTACTCCTTGTTCTTCTAATGAATAATGAATCTCAACAATTTCTACCGAACTTACTCGACCATTAGCGAGCTCAATGCTCTCAGCCGTAACAATCGCCTCGGGCGACTTTTTGCTCCTAACTTTGGGAATTAACACGAAGACTCGACATGGCTCTATTGTGACAAATAGTTTAATAAATTCGATGAGCATTCGCTCATTATCTGATACCGGGTTCACTTGAGAGAGCGATTCTAGAACTGAAAAATCCGATACAACTACAAGAGTTGCTCGGGGATACTCCGTAATACCCTGACTACGAAGAGTAGCATCAAGAACCTTTAATTCTCTGTTGATGTTTTCCAGAGTGATGAAAGGTAAAGCCACTCTTATTTCTCCTACAATTTTCGCCAGTAAAACCCGTCACTCTCAATTAACTTATTTGCAGCATCTGGCCCCCATGTCCCAGCTGAATATTCATACAAAGGTGGAGGATTTACACTTTCCCATGAAGAAAAAATAGGTGCTAAAAAGCTCCAGGCTTCTTCAATTTCGTCATCTCTAGTAAATAGTGTTGCATCACCCTTCATTGCATCAAGAAGTAGTCGTTCATAAGCATCAGGAGAAGGTACGCCGAATGAGTCATCATAAGTAAAATTCATGCCTACCCGTCTTACTCTCATGCGCGGACCAGGTGGCTTTGAATTAACATCAAGGCTGATGCCCTCTTTTGGCTGCACCTGTATGGATAAAACATTTCGTTCAAGTGCACCTATTTCACGACCCCTAAAAATAGTACTTGGCGGTTGTTTAAATAAGACCGATACCTCGGTGATACGCTTTGGTAAGCACTTACCAGCCCTTATAAAAATAGGCACCCCTGCCCACCGCCAGTTATCTATCTCTACTTTTAACGCAACGTAAGTTTCAGTACTACTGGTTGGCGGAATGCCTGACTCCGCAAGATATCCTGATACTTCAGCTCCATTAAGATAACCACTTGAGTAACGAGCACGGACTGAAAGGTTTGCTACTTCGGATGTGCTGATACGTTTCATCATCTTCAGCACTTTAACTTTTTCATCCCGAATACTGTCAGCATCATTTAAGCTGATAGGGGGCTCGATGCACAATAAAGAAAGCATTTGAAGCACATGATTTTGAACAATATCTCTGAGAATTCCATTCTCATCAAAATATCCAGCGCGACTACCAACACCAAAATCCTCACAAACAGATATCTGAATGCAGTCAATATATCGAGAGTTCCATAATGGCTCAAACATGCTATTGCCGAATCTGAAGACCAGAATATTTTGGACTGTTTCCTTCCCTAAATAATGGTCAATGCGAAAAATCTGCTCTTCAGCAAAATTTGCACGAAGCTGATCATTGAGTTCTCGAGCCGATGTTAAATCATGTCCAAAAGGCTTTTCTACAACTATTCCAGTTCTTCGGATAGATGTAGATATAGATTTGAATGTGGATGCACTGGGTTTTTCAATGAGACCGGCAACTTTTAAATTTTCAGAAATAGGTCCAAAAAAGTTTGGCGCGGTGGCAAAATAGTAGAGATAGTTATACCGGCAATTAGTCTCGGCTTCTAGTAGCCTTAATCTATCTTTTAACAGCAAGAAATCAGCACTGTTATTGCCATCTAAAGGCTGATAGTAAATTCGCTCTGCAAAGGAATTCCATACCTCAGAAGTTATTCTTTGCCGAGAAAAACGGTCAACGGAATCCTTAATAGAGGCTCGAAACTCTTCATCAGTAAATTTGGAGCGTGCCGCACCCACGACAATAAAGCTGTTGGGGAGGTAGTCATCTTGCGCTAAATTTACTAGTGCAGGTAACAATTTTCTGTGAGTAAGGTCACCACTGGCTCCAAATATCACCAAAGCTGTAGCGGGAGGCCGTAGAAGACGGTGTTCTCCCTCTTCAAAAGGATTATCCATCAATTAGCCTCTTCCCTTCTTATTTTAAGAAGTGTCACTACCTCAATCTCATTTACCTGCTTGCTCATTATAATCACTCGTTAATCAAGGTTGCGTTAATAACGGTTTCTACAGAGTCAACAAGTGCTTTATATGAATCAACAAATGAAGAAACACCCTGACACTCTAATTCAAAAAATAACTCATCAAGCCTTAGATTAACACCTTTTCCTTCAATTAGAGTCAATATGTTATCTGCCTCACTCTCAGCAAAAGAAACAAGGGGTGATATTGAAAATGAGGAAGTGTCTGCGTTAAACATCAGAGCGTTTAAGGTAGCTAACGGTAGTGTATTTACCGTATTTGGCGCTACGAGGTTTGTAACATAATACAACTCCCCTAACTTCGGATTTTTTACACCAGTACTAGCCCATAAAGGACGCTGCATTGCGATACCTTGAGACACGAGATTTTTTATGTCGTCATCACTCATTCTACGCTCAAAATAAGCATAAGCTTTACGACAATTTGCTATGGCCACTTTACCAAAGAGTGATGATAATGAAACAAATTCCTGACCTGCTAGCTTCTCTACTAGAGCATCAAGGCGAGAGACGAAAAAGCTTGCTACCGAGGCTATGGATTGTGATGGTAAGCCACCTGCTACTTCAGTGCTAGAGCCAGTACTTTTGGATCTTTTATGTCTATCGGTAATCCCGGATACAAACTGCTCTAGCACTTCTTGGTATCTAGTTGGTGCAAAAATTAAGGTGACATTCACATTAATACCATGAGCCAGCACCTCCCTTATAGCTGGCAAGCCAGCCTTGGTAGCGGGAATTTTAATCATAACATTAGGTAAACCAATGCGCTCCCACAGCGCCACCGCCTCCTTGATTGTATCCTCTGAAGAGTGGGCAAGCAGTGGTGAAACCTCAATACTAGCAAAACCATCTCGGTGGCCTGATTGTTCGTAAATAGGAATTAAAGCTCTTGCAGCATCTGCTACATCTTGAATCATCAATGTTGTAACTATCTCCTGAGCAGAGTTGCCTTGTTTAGCCAAAAACTGTATCGCAGAGTCATAGTTTTCAGTGTCAGCGATAGCTGCCTTAAAAATGCTGGGATTTGTAGTGAGGCCACGAACACCGCTAGCGATAAGATCATCTAATTTACTACTAAACTTATCTGTGCTTGTAGTAGCCGATGGGCTGTTGGTACCATCTACAAGCATTTCACGAGATAGATAATCAACCCAAATAGATTGCCCCTGCGACCGAAGTAATTTTATAGCCGACATATTTCCCCACACCCGATATTCATTCTCTCCAACAGTACTGAATTATCACAAATATTACTACAACCCTGGGCGGTGTACGGTGATGCAGTATTGTAGATAACAGAGAAGTAGTAAGAAAGTAAGAAAGTAAGAAAGTAAGAAAGTAAGAAAGAAAGTAAGAAAGTATCAGAGAGATAGTAATGGAATAAGGAATAAAGGGAATAAAGGGGAATAAAGGGGAATAAAGTATCAGAGAATTAGTAAGGAAATAGTAAAAATCTGGTAATGACTCTGTTTGTTTTTGAGATTGTTTTATATTTTGGGGAAGTTTGGGTGTTAAATAAGAGATGGATGTGTAGATTTATCTACTTGATTACTTGG
>JBIKUX010000028.1:0-28495 GCA_044347345.1 Bdellovibrionota bacterium
ACTTTGTTAGACTGAAGCCGATTCTTTACTGAATCGGCTTTTTTGTTTTTGCTTGTATCGCTTGCCAGTAAAGTGATTGCCTCGAACAAGCTATTTACTTTTGGAGTTCGAACTACCCCTTTTTGCTTGTTATACAGGATTCCTTCGGGGAACACCAGCTTTTGTACTTGTTGCTTTGTTTCATACTCTGATGTAATCCAAGCCCGGCTTAGGTTCTGCGCAATAGACATACATTTCTCCACAGTACTATTGAGGTTCGAACCAATCATTTGTGTTGCATCAGTTTCTTTGGATAATGCAGCTATTTCCTCTCGAATCTTGCTGCTATGCTTTTGATAGATATCCTCACTTATCTGATCGGTAATAAACTTGTGTTCAATTTTTTCAAGCAAGGCTTTTTTCTCTGCGATCTTCTTTTTTGTCAGCATGGCATCTCTGCTACTTTCAAATAAACGCTCCTTCAACTGCTTCATTATCGCATTGACGATTTTAGTTCTTTGATTGGGGTTATACTCAAATCCGCTGAGCAGCGTAACAAATAAAGAGTTCAAGTTCTTAGCACTCACGTTAACAGGATGCTTTCCTTCCTTAATCTTGTAATACCAGTTCCCTTTTGTCTTATATCCCGTAAAGGGCATCTTACTCACCTCATCTTTTGCAAATGTTTTTAGTGGCACTTCATCATGGCGGGAAACTTTTGGTACGCCCGCAATAGGGTTATCGTTTAGGATATCTTGAACCCTCATAAAGGTTTTGATATCTATCAGCGCTGGGTGTTGACCTTTGATTAGCTTTCCCCCTACAAGTTTTCCGGTTACATAGCCTGCATAAAAGGGATTGCTGAATACATGCCGAAAGCTTGTTTTGGTAATACGAACTCCTCTACGGCTAAGAAACTCTACTACTTCTTTAAACTGACACTTACCATCAGCTACCATCTGAAAACCTCGCTTTAAGTGTTTGCCTTCTTCGGTGATTACATACTCATGGAAGCAGGCTCTATGCTTGGGCTTTAGGTTTTTGTAACCCATCGGAGTAGCATAAGGCCAATAGCCTTTTAGCATTACCTCCCTAGTATTGATCGTAGTTCTGTCACTTTTTAATCGGTTGTCAAAATTGTTAAGCATGTGAAAGAAGTTCTCCTGCAACCTACCAATGGCCGTAGAAGTATCTATGTCCTGCGTAACTGATTTTACGGTTATCCCTTGCTTGCTCAGTTCCTCACTTAAATGCGAAGCAGCAGCACCGCTTCGGGAGAAGCGGTCATAATTGAAAACTATGATGTAGGATATGTTCTTGTGCTTTTTTACGTATTCCAACATGCGTTGGAACTCTTTACGGCCATCTGTCTTTGCGGATTCATACGTACCCCCAAAATACTCTTTGATTGTGATACTGTGAGTGGCAGCATAGTTATTACAGTACTTACTTTGTACCTCAAGGCTTCCGTTGTTTTGCGCCTGCTCTTGGCTACTCACACGGGTGTAGATCACTCCGTCACCACCGCGTTTTTTAGAGCTGTCCTGATAACGGTTGCGAGTTATTGTTTCAAGAGCTGTTTGAATGTTTGCCGTTTTCATACTTGTGTTCAGTTTGCAGGTAGATATCAATGATTAAGTTAGCGAATTGATCTATCTGTTCCTCCTCTGTTAAGAAGTTGATGGTAGTTTCTGCTTCGCTTTTCTTTTTTCGATCTTTTTGGGTTGCTTCTTTTACATAGGCCTTTCCATTTTGAGCCATCGTGATTTAAAGATTCACCACCCGGCCCCATGAGGGGATGCGAGTAAGTATCTTGTTAATCCTTGGAGCCGGGCTTACCGGAAGTCATTATCTTATTGGTTCTATTAAAATTGATAGTTCGGTTATCTCGTGTACTAATGGTCACCTCTTCATAGTTTTTCATTCGAAGGATTCTTTTTACTTCTTCAGCTTGATCCGCAGTTATCGTCTGCTTGGTTTGAGTGTCAATGCGGACTATTTTTTCTGATTGTACAACAATGCGTAACTCTTTTACATTTTTTTTGCGAAGTTCTTTTAGGACAATGCGCTCTTCGTCTTCAAGCAAGTGCGGTATTACAATGTTTGCAAGCTCCTTGTTGTCAACAAATTCATCTAGTAGTGCCTTTATTGAGATATAGATATGTGGTCTTTCAACATCGGATACTAATTCAGTATGTTTGAAAAACTGTTCGCCTCTCTTTTCAATCACTTCCCCTTTCGGAAATATTAATATGCCTGCTTCCTTTCCAACGCGGACACACCATATAACAAGGTTTGATAAATAGCTAACATCAAACTTCAACCCGTATAAGAGCATCTTGTCTCCAAGAATGTACTCAACCTCTGCAAGCACCTGTTCATCCTCTGGCTCACTTATGCCTTTTGCTCTTTTTTCTTCAAGTTGCTTCTTTAATTCCAGCAGGTTCTTACTAGGTAGTTCATCAAAGTATGCATCTTTAAAAAAGTAATTGGTCACTTTTTCAGTGGAGGCAACTGGATAACCCAAAGCCCGCAGATTATCCAGTATTCTTAACCATATAAGTTGCGAGAGGCTCACATTCAGTCCCCAGTCACCTTTTGGGATAAAGGGCAGTAACTTATTCCTTCGCCAATAAGGCAAAAATTTATATAGTGATGACTCGCCATCGATGCTCATGAATTTTTCCAGCTCAAAAACAGGCTGGAAGTACTGTTGCTGGAACATTTCCAGGGATAATTTTTTGGGAAGCATTTTGCAATTTGGGGTTTTATGTGTTATTTTGTCCAACTTCGATACAAAATTAGGAGTTAAGGTGACATGGCAAAAATTATCTTTCAACCCCTTAATCCAGCCGTTCGGTACGGTTCCTGTGCCTACTGCGGCAAGGTTTTTCCCAATTCCAGCTAACTATCCAAAGGAGACTGCGAAGCAGGTTAAAGGATAGCCCATATTTGCGAGAACATCAATTTACAATAAAAACAACAACAATGAAACGTAAAACAATCAACACTGCCAATGGCCCAGCAAAAACCTTTGCACTGGGCCGAGTCTGCCAGCATTGCGGGGAGCCAATTGCCGACCAGGAGCGAGCCTCAAAAACCCACTGCACCAGGTACCGAGATGAGTTTGGGGTCATTCACGATTGCAAAAGGCGTAAACATCAACTCAAAACACAGTTGCAAGAGGATGTCCTACTCGATTTCTCAGCCAAACAAAGAGAGACGAAGCGACAAATTGAAAAAGTAATTGCAGCGCATGGCGATCTAGTCTCCACAGAAGTACTTATTGCGTACAATATAAATCCCGGAGAAAGTATCAGTTGGCACTATCACTCTGGCCTTCTCTACGCTGAAATGCTGGGATATAAAATAACTTCCAATCCAACACTCAATAATCACAAAATCGAAAAAATATGAACTTATATGAATACATGGCCGTTGGCCGTAAGCTAAGTAAACAGGATAATCAAAGTAATCAAATTGCAGGCCTTATCGTAACAACTCTTGTTATTGGTGGTTGCTGGTATATCACCTACCGACTTGCCAACGAACGAGCCAAAAAAATATCATGGCTTAACCACAGTATGGATCAACTAAAAGATCAGCGTAACCAACTAGGTGAGGCCAATTCCCGGCTCACACAAGAAAATGCTTTGCAAAAGCAGAAAATCCACAACCTTGAGAGAGAGAAGCAATCGTTGGCAAGGCAGTTGAAAGAAAAACAAAAACAAGAGCCCGAGGCCTAATTGCCGAATCAAAAGGGAGTTCCAAATGCGTAGATGCTGTTCCGGGACGGTTTTAAATAACCGTAGTACAACTGTTCCGGAACGGCGTTTACCGTCCTGGAACTTTCGTAGTCATTCTTACGAGTTCTAAAACTTTCTTGATAGTTCATGGGCGTTCTGGAACCTTTTCGCCAGGGCAAATTTTTAATCTTAAATTTATACTGTCATGAAAAAAGTTAAGTATGGAATAGCGCTTTTTGCTATTGTTTTGGTAGTTACATTCGGTATTATTTCGATTGGGAAAATCATTTTTATTAAGTACACTGGCGAAAAGGTAGTGGCTATTATTAGCCAGGTTCCATCATCATGTGATAGGTACAACCATATCAACGTTTTATTTAAAGGCGAGGTCTATGAAGTAAGTATAAGCAAAGCCGATTGTCGAGAAGGTTTTTATAAAATAGGCCAAAAAGTAACATTGCTAAAGAATAAAAAATATAAAGAGCTCGTATGGCCAGATAGTCAACCCGAATTGTTACCTATCATATTTGCAGGTGTTTTTGTTTTAGCATTTATCAGTATGAAAGGACAGATTAAAAAATAATTGTATCGTAACATTAATTCATTCTTACAGCTTCCCCAAAGATCTGCCATTTAGTTGTTACCCAGATTTTAAGCATTTAAACAATTACCATTATTCCATGTCGATTGCGAAGTTTGAAAACCAGGAAGATAAGCACATCGTAAAAACTTTTATTGATGCCCTCCTTACTAAACAACAATTACAACAACTTGCACAATAAAATTTAGTTATAAACAAAGGGAATTTTTGACATCCGAATATTTATTTTGCCAGTTACATTTTTATAAAATCCAACGTATGGAAAATCCTGAGTGTTCACAAGAAAAGAATCTTTGCTATTGTTAATGATTAATGATAGCTTTATTGGCTCGCTAAACTTAGAACATGATATTCTTTGTTCAAAAAAGATAATTTGACTTTTTGTATTTCCTCGATAAACTTTAATTGTCAAATTTGCTCTTTCATCATTAGAATCGCTTACTAAACTAATATTGTCAAAAACTCGGCAGTTATTAATAAATAACTCGGTTTTATCACCTTGAAATCCGCCTTGAAAATGAATTTCAAAGAGTTTATTCTCGTCTATACTAATTTTTTTGCAGGGCATGCAAGAAAATAAAAATATTATGCTTTGTAAGAAAAGTATTGTCAGCTTCCCCGAAGATCGGCCTGGCTTAAGTGCTTTGACAATCTGTGATTCTGTGAACTTTGACTTTTTCATATTTACCATTTAAAGTTAGCAATTCCGCTAACTTCTAAATGGCACTTTTCACCTCCTTGATAATAACATCATGTTCGGCAAGATTTAAATGAAAGTACTCGCTAATAATTCGTGCTATCAGCTTCCCCGAGGATTGACCATTTAGTTGTTAGCTAAATTTCAAGCATTTAAGTAATTGCCCTTATTCCATGTCGGTTACGAAGTTTGCAGTTTCAACCAAATCCTTCAATATTTCGTTCGAACTTAGTCCAGCAATACCATGCCAAGCAAAACACTATTATTGCGGTTGGAAATACTGCACTATAAATCCAATACATCATAAGATTTTTAAGGGTTGTTGGCCAATCAAAGCTAATTTAGCTCATGTTCCTGATTTCATTTTACGCCATTGGGAGATACTAATACCTATTCCTAATAACCCTAATGCAACAAAGGATAATAAATTCATCATTGCTGATTCATCTGGACGAAGTATTGTTTTTGAACCTTCTAAAAACTTCATATCAATTAACTCTCCTACGTGATGAGTCTCACAAAAATTTCCTCTCGTTGCTTTATCATAAATTTCTCCTTCGTAACTATACTTCACAAAATATCTGACTTTTGTACCGATGGATGATTTTGGTAATTCCTCTATCTTCATTTTAACTATTATGCCATTCCTTTCAACATTCAGTGTTTCATAGTTTGAAATAAATAAGATGATAGACCCAATAAAAAAAACTATCCCAGCCACAAACAAAAACTTCATAATCGTTTAGAATTAAAATTTTATAAGAATTGGTTTTATGGGCGGGCTATTTATCCTCCCTTTTGAAACTATTTACCATTTGTCTGTATCTCGCAATTGCTATTTCAGTTATTGACTTAGTTAACCCTAGCTTGATGCAACCTGATACGATAGGTTTCTTATAGCCAGCGTCTGCATAATTTATAGCTAAAACATCCTTAGAAAGAAGTCTGCCAACTGAATCAGCCTCCTTCACTGTTTGGTAGGAGATTACTTCAATATCTACAAACAAACCATTATCGCCGTTATTGATCATAAATGTTTTGAGACTGTCATTCGTTAATTCATTTATGCAGCCACATATTGCTGCAGCCTTATAACTCTTGACAAAGTCTGTCTTAGAAACATAATAATCAGATTTTTTGAAATTACGTGCGGACGTACAACTATATAAATAAGTTGAAGCAAATAGTACTATAATTAACACCATTTGATTAACAGCCATGACATTTTTTGTATTTATGATGGGGTTGATCATATGCTACAGCATTTAGAAATCTCAAACTAAAGATATCTTAATTTATCAAAAAATACCTCTTACTGCCTAGAAAATCCTCTGATGAAAACTCATATCGAGCAAAAGCGATTTCAAATTGCTTTGTGAAGAAAATTGCCCAGAAATGAGTAACTTATCAACATGAATACTACCGTAAGGGAGAAACCTAGATACAAAGTGATTTATTTTGCTGATTAAATGACAGTAACCAACTTTTAATATGAGTGTTAAAAGCTATTTTCTAAGTGTTTTTCTGACAGTAGGCGTACTGTCCAGCTGTTTTTCTCAACAGTTAGTAAAAAAACAAAGTGATGCAAAGTTTCTTACCGAACAAAAAGAACGCTTTATCAATATGCCGTTAAAAGTTCTTCTAAATGAGATTAAGCCAGCCATAAAATATGCGTATGGTGAGGATGCTAAAGACCACGGGAGGCCTGCCTATTTCACGTTTAAATTTGTTACGAAACAACAAAACTATAGCCTTGTTGAGAAGGGAATTGCCCCTATTGTAATTTATGTTTATGTAAAGGAAAAATGCATTGATTGGGGTAAATTCAAAAAACTAAAAAAAGAAACATTTACTTCTTGGACAACTGATGACTCTCATTTCTATAATAATTTCACCGTAATCAATATAGATGTTTACGGTGAGGCTACTTTTGATGAATGAAAGATCTTTAACTCAATATCAAAATAGAACTCTTTAGGGTGATACAACCTCAATTACCCCCAGCTTATTCATTGTTATCAAGGTAAGCAGAACAATGATCAAGAAGTAATGCAAGGTGAGCATCCCTTTATCAACCTTAGGCTTGAAAATTGGATGATTCAAAATGGGAATGTCAATCCACAAGTTGATCAGTCGTAGAGTACTAAGCAATATGATTAAAACGGAAAAGACGGTTAACAATGTCATACGGTAATATTCAATCCAAATTTAACAACCCAATTTGAGAGTTAAGACTATTTCAAACCGACCAAACGTTATTTTAAGTAGAATTGTGCGTGTACTTGTCAAAAATGCGTAGCTATAAATAGCAAAACCTGAAGTTCAAAACCTTTAACTCTATGAAATTACTACCAAGAATTGGCAGTCTACTAACGCTATCATTCCTTTTCCTGTTATGCTCCACAAGTGTCAAGGCTCAGGAGGAAAAGCGTTCTGCAATAGCTGACTTCCACATCACTATCCAGAACACCCCAAATGGTATTGCTCTCACAAGCTCAAAAGGGAGTGCTTGGGCAACCCTGGAGTTCACCCTTCCTTACGATAAGCCACAAACAATAAATGAGTATGGAATGGCTGATCCTGCAAAAGGGCTGGAGAATGGGTCCTACCTGTTCACCATCACAAGGACCCATAGCGGCTTAAAGCTAAAAGGCTTACAGGGTACAGCTTGGATAGACTTGGAATTCACGCTTCCCCCTAATAAAGCTCAAAGTATTGACCAGCTGGGAATGGCTATGTAGTTCGTATTTTAGTTAAAAGCTCTAAATCATGAGATTCTTTGTCAGAACCACCTTACTCATTATTTTATAAAATTATTGTCATCTAAATTGCGTTTTCGAATAATTATTAAATCAGTTTTTGTGCTATTTTTTCTTTTTTGTTTAATTCCAATAAAGTCATCATCGCAAAATTTTGATAGTTTACATGTGTATGCGGTTTATATGCATTCAATGTACATAATAAACATGGATAAAGATTTAATAAAAAACGAAGTTGATCCGATAAAAATAGAGAATCAGCAAACAGTAAAAGAAATTTATTCTTTTTTAATTAACAATGTAAAAGGATCTTATTTAAAAAATATTAAAAGTAATTATCTTGATGTGCGACTTACTTTTGAATATTTTAAAAAAATAATAGAATTATTCAAACATTTGGTTTAACACACCTAAAAACAATGTTTATAAATAATGAGCTTTATTCATATGATATTAAAAAGCTAAAGCAATTAGATAAATATATTACGGGCTTATCAACAAAATTAGGTGTAAGGTAAGTGTCAGTTTCAATGATTATCGTATTGTCAGCTTCCCTAAAGATCGGCCATTTAGAATTTACTCAGGTTTTAAGCATTAAAGCAGTACTACCTTATTCTTTCGTCAAAATGATATTTGTAGGGATATTAAAATCGGGTTCATCAGGGAGGCGTATACCATGTCTTTTCTATGCAGTGATTCGTCAATCGTTCGCTTCCCAGTCGCTATAAGTAAACCAACTCTCTTCCCCAGCTTTCATATAGGCTACAATTCTCTTTTTCGGCTTTTCCATCGTTTTTGTCACTTCATTGTAAACTAAAGTGTCTCCATTGTCATAAGATATTATTCCTTTTTTGTCACAACAGTCAAGCAATTTGACTTTGATGAAAAACTTTTCTTCATCCCTTGCTGTAATAACGCCTTTTGCTGTGCAAATGTCATTAACGTATTTGTTTTCCTGTTCCTTTGACACAAAGCCGTTTCGGTAATTGAAAACAACTGTGTCACCAATATTGTAGCTTGAATATTCATCCTGTTTCAGCTCCAAATCTCGCTTTTTTGCTTTTTCCCAAAAGTCTTGATAGTACTTAATTTGTTCTGTGAGTTTTATATCCTGTCCTGTTAAATAACGATAATAGCTGTCAAGTATGATGCCCGACATATCATCAGGATGATAAATGCCTCTTTCATTAAAGAACTTCGAAAGTCTTGAACCCTTCCATAGTTCCCAGTTGTTTCTCATCCAAATTCCAAAGTTCAAATGCATTCGTGCGGAAAAGTGGTCTTCACTCATCGATTTAATTTTCACTTTACTGCTGTCCGCAAATATTTTGTCAAGCTGTTTAAGGCAATCATCCAAGTCAATAGGAATGTAAGTCGTGTCTTTTAAGGCTTTTGTATGGGTTTTATTATTGGAACTTGTCTGTCCATATGAAGGAGTAAGCTGTGTCGCTAAAAACGTTACTAAGAGTATTATAGTCTTATTTGTCATTGTGCTCAAGGTTTCTGGGCTTTGTGTTCGTAGCGGACACAGAATTCCCAAAGCTTGGGTTAAGATATACAGCTAAATTGAAAAATATATATTCATTCTATGTTTGTCCGTCTACATGATGCAAAACCCATATTACCAGCCCGTGTTATTTGGGATAACAAGCTGCTTCTGCTTCTTTAAGAGTTCTTCCTTTTCTGTCAAACAACAGCGTCAATTTTGTTTCAAAGGCCGGAACTGCAATTTCTCAACCCCAATCATTTGGAATTGATGGAATGTGCTCGCTAAGTCGCTTTTGAAACTGATACCAGCCTGGCGTGCTTTCAGTCAGCCGTAATGAGGCACTGTCACTGATAAAAATGTCCATGCAAATTTCATCTGTCGTGAAGCGGTCTTCTTTAAACCCAAATATAGTGTCGAAGTCTGCCCACCTATAAGATTTAACTCCACTATTCTCTGCCATGATAAAGCCGCGTTCAGTGTAGGAGAAAAAGCCCAAACTTTCCTGCTCCCTGTGAAACTGTTCAGCCAATATCTTTTTGCCAAGTTTTGTGTCTTGTGTCACGAAAAGTTTTTTGGGATTGAGTAGGCGAGCCATTAAGAAAAGTCCAATACCGCCGAAAAAGGTGAGTGCAGCCCAGAAAGAGAATGAAGAAGACTTGCCTCTTGTATAAATAATGGCTACAACGAATAGAAAGTTCAAAACGATTAATCCAACTTGCTTTTGTTTGCTCTCCCAAATCACCCTCTTGTCATTATAGGTTGGTTGCATGTTATGGGTTCTTAAATAATGCAAATAAGTCCTTTTTACTTTTACCCATCAAATCCTTTACACCTTCTTTTTGAATTTTATCAAACTCGGTGTAAGATGGCAATGAGTCATAAAGTGTCTGTAGTAACTTATTAGCCTGTTTTGTGTCATCAAGATAAATTAAGTTGATTGCTTTATTCGTCATCAATAATACAAAGTCTCTATTTGTTTTCTGCATTGTGTCCAGTACTTCGTTGCAAATTGACAACGACTTGTCGAAATATTTTTTTGCAGAAATTGTATCGCCTAGTTGAAATGATAATATACCGCTTTGCAAATAAAGATCATGTGCATTTGGGCAGAGCTGTATCAATTTAATATTTGTCTTAAGAGCTTTGTCAAACTGTTTTAGCTGATAATAGAACATCAATTTATTAGAATGCCCGAGAAAATAATTGCTATCTATCTGTGTGGCCTTCTCGAGAAGTGTAAGTGCCTTCTTTGCGCTATCGAAATTGTCAATATATGCAACTAGTGCCATCGCCTGATTGTTATACTGTACTGCAGCAGGATCAGGTTTCTGTCTCTCAGTAGTCTTACCACACGAGGCGAGTACTGTCAATATAAGTCCAACTAAAATCTTGGTGAGTGTCATTATTTTAAGCCAGAGTTATGTGTACGTTATTCGGTCGCCAAATTATAGCTATCAGTCGTCTTATCGTATTGTACTTTGATTAAATCACTTTTACTTACTTTCATTTTTCTATCAATTGTCAATAAGCCGTTGATATAAATATTACTTTCGTCACTTACATGCCTAGTGAGTTTTGTCGAAAGAAATTCAGTCAATGTAACTGCATCAGTAAGTCCTTTTATAAGTTCTATGATAATAATACCGCGTTTTGCAATGTCTCCAAAGAATGGTCGACCGCTGTTACACTTTATAACAGTAAGTGACTTTACATTTTTGTTTTCAGTAAACTTTTTGGCTGTCACAGTAGAAAGTAGCACATTGTCTTTTGTTAAGTAAATTGGCTTGTCTGTTGAATTGAGTGCTCTTGAATTGATTGCAAGTGTGTCGCCGTTTGTCTTGACAAGATTACCACAGAAGTCTGTCCAACAGTCATTACACTCAACTACTCTGTCACCAATAACATACCTTTTAATATTTGATGTATCGATATTTTGTCCAAACGTAAAAGTTGAAGCTAAAAGTATTGTTATGGTTAGAAGCTCTTTCATAATAATGCACAACTTATTTATTGGTCCTACTTTCACATCCCTAGACAATCAATTCCTTGTGCATAGGTCTGTAATTTTTTCTTGTTGTAATTTATTATAAATCGTCGAATGGGCCTAGAAATTGTTGCAAATTTTGGACTAATAGTGGACAAAAGCCCTTAGAAAGGTCTAATTAAAGCTTCTGTAATTTACTCAAAGAATATCCTTTACCTCATAGGTAGTCCACCAAATCTAATTACACATGGACCAAACATAGTTTCGGGGCTAAATTGTTTAACTATTTATTACTTCTTCATCTAATCGTCCTGCCAATACAGCTTTTTCAAGGTGTGTTATCGTTAATTCTTTTGTTTGTCGCCTCTGCTTTCCTGTAACCATTCTTATTATAGCACGAAGTATCGGTTCTCCTTCATCATCAAAGTACTCATCTATTTTAAATTTACTAACATCTACTTTAAACTCATTCCCAAAAGCTATTAAAAACTTATCTGCGTCATCACCATTGATTTTTAAATCTTCTTTTATTCTCGTATTAATGCCAATTTCCTTTTCTTCAAATAAGGGTAATGTTATTCCCCATCCACTTCCCAATAAAAAGGACTTTAGCTTATTAAAAACCTCATTATTCATTAATTATTTTTTAGTGAACCTGATGTCTTTTGTAATTGTTCCTAAAAGGTTTAAGCCTATTAAAATATTATACTTCCTCCAAATTTAGCCCAAATCTCCTTGAGTTTGTGGCAGCTATTCAAAAGGAATGTTTTAGGGTGATACAACCTCAATCACCCCCAGCTTATTCATTATTATCAAGGTAAGCAGAACAATGATCAAAAAGTAATGCAAGGTGAGCATTCCTCTATCAACCTTAGGCTTGAAAATAGGATGATTCAATAAAGGAATATTAATCCACAAGTTGATCAGTCGTAGAGCACTAAGTAATATGATTAGAACGGAAAAGACTGTTAGCAATGTCATACAGTAATATTCAATCCAAATTTAATAACCCAATTCGAGAGTTAAGACTATTTCACACCGACCAAACGTTATTTCGAATAGAGGCATGCAAAAACTTGCCAGAAATTCGTAGCTTCAGAGAGCAAAACCTTTTATAGTATGAACTTACTACCAAGAATTAGCAGCTTACTTTTGCTCTCATTCCTTTTCCTGTTAAGCACCACTAGTGTCAAGGCTCAGGAGGAAAAGCGCCCTGCAATTGCTGATTTTCACATCACTATCCAGAACACCCCAAATGGTATTGCTCTCACAAGCTCAAAAGGGAGTGCTTGGGTAACCTTGGAGTTCACCCTTCCTTACGATAAGCCACAAACGATAAATGAGTATGGAATGGCTGATCCTGTGAAAGGGCTGGAGAATGGGTCTTATCTGTTCACCATCACTAGGACCCAAAGTGGCATAAAGCTTAAAGGTTTACAGGGTACAGCCTGGATAGACTTGGGGTTCTCAATTCCTTCTAGCAAAGCTCAAAGTATTGACCAGCTGGGGATGATTATACACTAGTTGAGACGAAAAATAATATGCCAAAAACCAAGTGTCTCAAAAAGTTCATCAAATATTAATATAATTGAAGGCAGCGTACAAATGGCATCAAAATTAATCACATTATGACTAATCAAGAGTGGTTCCGAGGCCCTGAATGGGATAAAGAAACTCAGGATTTATTTGAAAATAAACTTAAAAAGTCAAGGGGGAGTTATAACAAATCTCAGTATATTTTAATCAAAGGAGGATATTTATTGCGCTCAAAAGACATAGTTAAAGAGTCTGAAGGGTGCAGATTAATGGGAAGGCTAATTAATGAATTTCCCAAAGAAACATCTCATGTAATGTCTGCATATGAACAGTTGGGAGATTATTACTTTTCCAAAAGTGAATATGAAAAGGCAGAATTCAACTACCGAAGTAGTATATCATACTACAAGAATAATGGCAGAAGTGGCTCAAGTGGCATTGGAGACATTAAATTAGCGGAGACCATCATTAATGCAGGCAAATCTGATGTTTACCTTGAATTATATAAGCTTTTAACAGATCAATTCAGACAGACAAAAGGTCAGTTAATACTAAATGATGAGATATTTAGACATTATTCAGCTTTGGCAAAAATTTGTATTGCATTAGAAAAAAAAGAAGAAGCTAAAGAATATGCTCGAAAAGCATTACGATTAGCTGAAATTAAAGAGCCACAATTAGACAACTATCTGCAAATGGGCATTATTAAGGTTAGTAAAGACGAGTTAACAAAGTTGAATGACATTTTAAACGATCATTAATATACGACGAGAAGCATCTTTTTAGTATAATGAATAAGCATAGAAAAATATTACACATAACACTAATTGGCTTATGTTGTGCAACCTTTAGAAAATTAGAGTATGGTCCTTTAAAGATTACATTATTCATTCTTTTATCAAGTGTCGTAATTCAACAGTTCTTATACACTTTTAATTCCGAAACTTCTGACAAAAACCTAAAGCTTACGTCATCCATTAAAAATGAAGTTTTAAAGTCCATCCTAATAGTTTTTTAGAGGTATTCTTAATTTATATTATCTACTTTTTATCAACGGAATTATTGAAAAAGTAGCAGTGTCAGCTTCCCCGTAGATCGGCCATTTGCTGTTCTTCATTTATACGGGTCTTTACTTTTGGGAGACTTTGGTTTTTTTGATAATTTTCCTGTTATAAATTTTGAAATAGTGCAAAGCTATTTCAGGACAAGACACAGGAATCTTACAAAAAGCTTGAGAGACAATAAAACCAATATTAAACCTGAGAATGTTACTGCCAAAGAGAAATAAAGTGATTAGGATACTATTTATTTTTGTATTTCTATGTTTTATTTTTTCTTGTAACTTCTTTACCAATAAACAAGAAACGCAGGAAAATAATCAGGAAGCAAATTTATATTTGAATAAAGGAACTTATCTTTTAGATGAAGATACTGAAACTCCTCGCTATGACTCTGCAATTATTTATTTAGAAAAAGCATCAGCTTTGGGCAGTTCTAATGCTGACAGAATACTTGCTGAACAGTATTATTTTGGATATAAAATTAATGCTGATACAATTAAAGCAAAAGAGCATATAGAAAAAGCAATATGGAGAGATGATAGTTTAATTTATGTTACGCTTGCGAAAATTAATTATTATAAAGGAGAGATTGATTCTTCTATTGAGTCCTTAAAAAAAGGAGATAGTAAGTACAGTAGTTATGAGCTATCGCAATTGCTTATTTCAGGATATGCGTTTGGTCAACCTGACCCGATTTATAAGGATAAGATAAACATAAAAGAAGGATTAAAATATCTTATTAAAAGTGCAGAAAATGGTCATTTTGAGGCACAGCAAAGTTTATCATATTATTATTTAAAAGGGATAAATAACCTTTTAATAATAGATACTTCAAAAGCTAAATATTATTACGAAAAAGCATTAAATAATTCAGCGGTTAAAGAAATTCCAGGTGCAATGGATGAATTACAGGAATTGAACAAGAGCTTCAATCGTACAGCTCAGAACTAAAGATTCTTCTTGTCCTGCGTCTTACATCTTTGATAAAACTCTCTGTAGACTTCTGTCTTTGATTTGTTTCCATAATCTTTCTTTTTTAGGTTAAAAAATTGGGAAACACTATCTTAAATTACTAAATTAGTGGTACACTTTATGCTGAAAGTTTACAACAGTTGGTGCATTATTATCAATAATTATTCTACTAAAAAAATAATTTGTCAGGTTTTGAAAAAGTTATTTCCTTATATTATTTACGGTTTATTCTTTTGTATTTCTATATTTTGCTTTATAAAGTACGATAGTGAAAGATTTGATTATGGCTGGCAATGTAATTTTTGTAATAAAAAACTGCCGTATAATTTAGTACATAAATTTTATGATGATTCTCCACTAAATTTTGTTTTGATTGATGAGGATGATTTTGAACTGGCTGGGGTTGGATTTAAATACTATACCAATAGCTTCACAATCAAAGATTTTTTAGGTTACGGTTACAATGATACTTCTATAATTTTGAAATGCACAGACAGCCTAAACGCAATCAAATACCTAATTTCATACCAAAAAAAGTATAGGAGCAAAAAAGGCAATCCCGAAATAAGTTTCAAGGATTTAAGCAATAGTGATTTTGAAAAGGTAAACGAGAAATACAGTTGGGTTGTATTTAGTCAGGAAGAAGCCCAAAAAGTTACTTTTAAAAGGTTTTTATCATTCATTGGAGCTTTACTCGCATTAATTTTAATCGCTTGGAGATTATTTAAGTTAAGAAGCAATAAAGTTGGCAACTAGGTGGCTGTTTGTCATTCATTAATATCTATTGTCAGCTTCCCAGAAAATCGGCCATTTAGTAGTTTGCTAAATTCCAAGTATTTAAGCAATTACTCTTATTTCATGTCGGTTGCGAAGTTTGCTGCTTCAACCAAATCCATCAATATCTCGTTCGAACTCAGTCCAGCAAAGGGCACTTTGTTAGACTGAAGCCGATTCTTTACTGAATCGGCTTTTTTGTTGTTTTCATCAATCAGTCCAACGTCCACCAGCTGCCACCCATTGCTCAATGACCTGTCGGTCAGATAATGGAATCAAACCCGTGGAAGGCATAGTGGATGGGACTCCCAAGACGGCTCGCTGAAAGATACGTTCCTTACTTACGATAACAGAGCAAGAGTCAGTCAGGTCAATTCCTGCATGCGGATTATTACCGCTATGGCAGTTGCTGCAATATCTTTTTAATACCGGCATGACTGTCAAAAAACGAGGTCCAGGCATTTGATGTACAATAGTAATCAGCGTATCAGTTGTACAGGCTCCATCACTGTAGAGTACCACCGGATATTGCCCGAAATGCAATCCTTGAATTATGCTATCACCCCAACGATTAATAGAGGGCATATATATCTTACCCTTAAAGTTCTTCAGAATAATTTTTCCATTTGCACAACCCGAGTCGACAAAACTGCCTCCCCAGGTGAAGCTTCGGTCGCAGATTGGCGAGTGCTTATTCTTCTGGCAAGAAATCAGCACAAAAAATACAAAGAAAAGAAGTGTGGAACGACCGTACATTATTACTTATCGGATAAGGTATTCAAAAATGCGAGAAGAGCATCTTTATCATCAGCACTTAACACCAGTGTGTCGAATGGGAGCGACTGGTTAGGTAAGGTAATGCCAATACCTGTGCCCCCTCCTCGTTGGTAGAAAAGAATCACCTCGTTTAGAGACTTATATACCCCATTGTGCATGTAGGGAGCTGTAATAGCAGTATTCCGGACCGTGGGTGTCTTGAACGCATACAAAAGCTCATTCATTTTATTGATCTCATAGCGCCCCCTATCGGGATCAATACGAGCATTTTTCCAAGCAGTAGTGGATGGAACGCCAATAATCTCAGACTCCGACTTCGAATACCAGGGAGGAAGTGTTCCATTAAAAATAGGAAAGAAATGACAAGTACCGCACTTGGCCTTGCCCATAAATATATTAAAGCCTCGAATGGCTGGAGCGGGATATTGCCTTATTTCACTGCGAATGTATTGATCAAAAAGAGAGGAAAAGGGGCTAAGGGTTCTGACGTAACTCGCCAATGCGTTACGAACTTCATACGACCCCATGCCATCGGTTCTTGAAAAGGCCTGTTGGAACGCTGAGCGGTATGAAGTGTCCTCTTTTAACATGGCTGCAACAGCAACCGGAGATAAATCAAATTCATTTTCATTATGCATGACTTCATTGATCTGGTCCTCAAGTGTAACGGATCGTAAATCATAGAACTGTGTGGCTTGAAGCGAGGCGTAATACAGCGATGGAGTATTACGGGGCAAGGAGCCGCCATGTAAAAAATTGGTGGCTTTTTGTTTTCCGTCAGTAAAATATAGCGCAGGCTGATGACAGCTGCCGCAACTTATATTTTTTGATTTTGATAAACGTGTCTCATAAAATAAACGCTTGCCTAGGCTATCCTTGTAGGGATTAGGAGTGCCGTTAGCATAATTTACAAAGAATGAGGAATTAAATCGTCCACTGGCCCAATCGACCATTCCACCCTCAAAGGGCTTTACAAACTGTAGATCGTCGACATCCGGCTTATGAAACGAAGCTATTTGAATACTGATGGGAAAGAGGTGACCCTTTAAAAACGCTAGGCGGTCGAATTGATCAAAGTTTTCATGCGCCCTGAGATATTGTTGTGCGTCTGTTATTAGCTGACCTATTTTAGTAATTTCATTTACATCTTGATAATAGTGTTCCGAAAAAAGACGAACCCCTTCTAGTGCATGCCTTGCTTCGGATATAGAATTAAGGGCGAGTGGAGAATCAAATCCTGTAAGACCAAAAGCAACTATACGAATCAATTGATGTTGCAAAAGCTCTTGTGCATGACGATCAAGCAATGGTTGTAAAGGCAGATTATACCGTACAAAGCGCAAATCGGTTAGCAGCAACTGAATTTCATTTCGAATATTACTCGTATTAGTATCAATAGCATCTGTAAACAGGGCTTGCTCAATTACCTGAAATCCATGAGGTGGCCACACTTGTCCATCTTCGACTTTGATGTCAGGCAGTGCTGGCCCGTTGATACGTTTTAAAAGACCCTGAAAATAATACTCAGTCAAAAGTTCAATTCTTTTGTAGCGATGACGAGCCTCGAAAAAGTTTCTCCGAAGAGTTGGTAGTGGGTCATCTTTCTGAATACTGGTATCCAGCAAGTTCAACAATTGCTCTACTTGTGCTAGCTCAGCATCTGCCCATCTAAAGACAACAGCAGCACCGTGTGGCTTTTTACTTTGAGTACAGTTTACCAAAAGACTTAGAAATGCAATTAAGATGAAAGTGGCCGTTTTCATTGGCAGAGTAGATTATTATATTAAAAAATCCCTCTCTCACAGTGGAGAGAGGGATCTACAGAGATGTAGCAAAAATTAACGCGGTACGCCTTTCAAGATCAGCGTTTGACCACCTGACTTGTAAGATTGTACAGAAGTTGCCTTGCTGGGATTGAGGTACCGATCTCCTTCTACCCAGCTATGGGCATGAATATTGATTAAGAAAACATCCTGCTCACCAATCGTTTCAGATATATCGATCATAGCGCCATGTTCCCACAAACCAAAACGCTGGTCGTTAGTGGGATTGAATTTGGTACCACCAGCGGTCTTATTCTTCATATCGAGCATTCTCTTTTTGGTTCCGGTAGCAATGTTCCACTGCCAAATCAAAGAATTGTGTGTAGCGCCTGGAAAGTATGAATCACCATCCTCTTGAATGTAGACGAAGTTATTTGTAACGCAGACATTGTCTGGGTTGATGACTCCCACACCAGGTTCAAGATCACCGTCTTCTACCACTTCAAGGGTACCGTTGAGAGGAGAAGAGGCACTCAGCTTCAGCCGATACATACGACCCCAATACGTCTTGTCTGGGGCACCTGACATTCCTGTAGCTACAAAATAGATTTCACGATTATTGGCAGCACTTCCCTTTCTGTAATCCAGATCTTCGACACGCGCAAATTGGATAGATTTCAGCGTCGCATTCAAATTCTCGATCTCAGTCCCAGTCAAATTTTTGGCGTTAGGTACCTCCACGAACTCAATTGGATAAGTGTTTCCCTTCGTAATATTTTTTTCGATTTGGTCGAGATTTGTTCGTCTTAAGGCATAGAATTTTCCATTATCTAAATCACCAGGGGTATCGGCCACATAGAGATAGACTTGTCCATTGCCTGCATCCTCTCCCAAAATGATCACAGTTTTGCCAGGATAGGCTTCCTTAGTTAAAGGAACGGAGTTTTCTCCACTAAATTTACCAAGGGCTGGCTTTACGCGGCTTTGGCTTGAAGGATTAGCAGCGCCAATCGGATCAATGGCATGGGTCATGGCATTGACGTTACTTTCTCCGGTGCTCAGAAATACTGCCTGAGGGAAACCATGCTCAGCAGGAGTAGCCAGCGACCCGGAGCAAAGTCTGAACATTCCGCCATCAGTATTAACAATGTATTCCCCTTTCGTAGGGTTCAATTTTTTATCTAGATACACTCTGGAGATGGCCCAGGTGTTTTCATGGTTGGTCACCATAATATAACCTGTTCCATCAGGATTCTTAAGAAACCCTTGACCATCAGGTGCGCCTCCATAAATAAAGTTGGGGGAACCTTGAATTGTATCACTACTGCTGATGAGCGTGTACGCTTTGACCGTAGAGGCGAATTCTGGCTCAACCGTTACAAAAGACTCTGCGTTAGAGCGGTCGCGGAACTCCGCTTTATCGACAGGCGCAACTTTTTCGCGCTTGCAACTGACCATTAAAAACAAAATGGAAATTGAGAGAATAAAAACTTTTTTCATAAAATGATTTTGAACTACAAAAATCAGCTCACTATGTAACCAAAATCAATTTTTGATATTAAGTTTTTATTTTATTCGTGTTATCAAAATATTATCGAATAAGCAAGAACATCGCATAATTACCTTATCAGAAAATAGTTAAACAGACTAATGGAAACCAATAGGCATGCTATATGGGCTTTTTTAATTGGATGCGGGGCAAGTTTACTTGCCGAAGCAGACAAGTAAAAAGCTCGTCACGGCGAGGCCGTGTGGGGCTTTGGATAAGACCAACTAATTGTAATGTTTGAGTGAAGCGAACACCATCCAGTACTGGGCATGATGAAAAAGTCCTGCACAAAGTGCGGTATTATTTTATGGCGTGCAAATAAAAGGCATAAATACTAAAATAGTCGCTGATATTTTATTCTATACTCTATCCTTTTATTATTGTAGTTCTATACAACTCTTTACCTTGATAGTTTATCACTTTTAAATAGAAAGTATCTTTTTTTAAATGTACGCTCAAGAAGCCATGATCTGATGCTGCAAATTTTGTTTGCGAGCTGTCTTTGGTTACTGGACGAATTTCACTTCCTGCTCCACTAACAAAATAATGCGTAAATCCTGTTGGTTTTTGGTGTTGCAGATCATGTTCATGTCCTGAAAAATAAATGTCCACCTTGTTTTTTTCAAAAATTGGTAAGATTGATTTTCTCACGTCAAGCATTTTATCTCTTCTTACTCCTGTTGTATAAAGCGGATGGTGACCAATCACAATTTTCCAATTAGCAGAAGTGTTAGAAAGTGTACTATCAAGCCATGCAAGTTGCAAAGAACCATTTTGTTTTGATAGGTCGCTATGACTCATTCTATCTAATGTTCCATCAAAAGGATTAGTGTCAATAAAAACAAAAATTACTTTATCAGAAGAATTAGGTAGGGTTCGCACAAAACTGTAGTATCTTTCTTTAGTTCGCCACCTTCCACTTACATTACTATAGTCGAGTTGGGCTTGAATACTACCTCTATAGTCATGATTCCCAAAAGCTGTATACCATGGGATATTTAAGCTGTAGGCAGCATAAATATCTTCAAACGATTTATTCCACTGCGGATCTGAAATACTTATAACGCCATCAGGATAAAAATTATCTCCCATACTTAGAATGAAACTTGGGTGAATTTTTTCTGCTTCGATGCCCATTTGGTTGGCAACATCTTTTTATTGATATTCTCCTTTTCTTCCCCAGTCACCAACTACCAGGAAATTAATACTGTTGTTTTTTTTCCAATAGTTATCTCCTTTATCATCTATAGAACTTGCATTATGCAAGTGACTACAACTAGGCGTCAATGCGCAACAGTATAAATATAAAAGTATTTGTAACACCTTATTTTTCATTCTCATTGTTATTTTGGGTTTACATTTATTGAATTTTTGACATTAAGTATGTGGCCGATTATAATAAATCCTGCAGAAATATTTACCATGTATTCCATTGAATGATATCTTTCTTCAAGTAAACTGGATAATAAGAAGCACCCGAAGGATATCCAAAGAAGCGCGGCGATTTTTCTATTTTTTGTTTTGTTAAGCGCGTTATAGATCGTAATAAAAGAAAAAAATACAAACGCGTATTTAACAAAAGGACTTGTTAGGTATCCTACACCAAGTGCAATTAATAAAGATGTGGCAAAACAGTGTACTATGCAAATGAATGAATTCAGTATGCCTATCAAATCTGATTTTATATATTTAACATGTCTTATCAATATGGATTAATTTTAAAAAGAATAAAAGTATTTTTAAATTTATAAACAGCTTAATGAGATAATAAGTCGTGTGATATAAGCATATTTATAATTTATATTTAACTAAGCGAGTCCATAGTTTTATTGGCGACTTATTACTACCTGAATAAAACCGGGATCTTATTTTTTTATAGTAAGAAAGTGTTTGGTTGGCTTTTATATAAATCAATGAATCCGTTTCATTTTTTTGATACCCTTTTGGAACTGCATACGTGAAATATCCTTTTTCATTTGCATAAACAGGAATAGAAATAAAATCTCTTTTTACAAATTCCTTAGTACTATCCTGCGATTTACCAGCATTTACAAAAAAGTCAACAGCATAATCAGGATAGCCAAACAGGTAGCCATAACTTCTCCAACGGTCGTACTTTTGTTCATATTCGGTAATGGCTAACACAGAGGCAGGATGGCTTCGAGGATTAATCCCTAAATAATTAAAGAAAGTTTGATGTTTTGCAATTACTTTAGCCATCTGGCTTCTACGAACAGCAAAAATTTCAATGTTTTTAAAAATACTATCAATGCGTTCAAAAGGATTTGCGAGAAAAAGGATATCACCATTACTCAATTTGTTTACCACATATTGAATGCTATGTAATACTAAAAAAGCGGAGTCTACCTGTTTGCTGTCTTTACTTACTAGGGGTAACTTGTAAAATTTTACACTACTAATCGGTTTTAGTGTATCTAATAGGGTATAAATTGCTTCATGGTCTAAAGCATAAGCTATAAAAGAATCAGCGATTTGCTTTTCAGTTTTATTCATATTTTGGTAGGCTTTTTTTACACTAGCATTACCGGTTACACAAGCAAAATAAATGGTGCACATTGAAAGTAATAATACGATAAGAATGAAGTGACGGAAGTTTTTAATCATAAAGTAATTTCTATATAATATTCCGATTTTTAATACTATTATATAGAATTACAATTAGTACTATTGTAATCAAAGGAAGCAGATATTTTATCAAACCATTTTGCGTATCCGTCCTTTCCAGTTTCGGCATCGCCACAAAATCATTCTTTGTAAAATGCAACTGGTTGATCATTTTTTCAAATAAATACTTTAGCTTTTTTTCACGGTAAGCAAATACATCTTTCTCAAAATTTTGTTGATGTTTGAGACTAGTTTGACTTACAGTTGCAAATGATCGCATAACACCACCTACAGGATTTATCAGAAATGTTTTTTCCTCTGCCGAGGCTCGCTCATCAGCTTTTCCGATTATTAAACCATGTAGTTCTTTTTCTCTATTAAAAACTTGAAGTGAATAGCTAAATGTTTTAATTTGATTTGTGTCCAATTTTTCAGCTTCCTTCTGAAGTTGCGGATATATTCCAAATAAATATTTTTTATGATCATCTATTGAAATATTCCACGCCTTAAAATCAAAATCCCTGTACTCTGCTATTTCAGTTTTATTTGCAGCGGGATATTTATAGTTTAACCATGTATTTAGAAGCCCTGGTATTGCGATTAAAAATAATACCCAAACACTAGTTAATGTAATTGCGTTAATTAATGATGAATATTGAAAATATTGCACAAATGCCACCAATATTAACCAAAATATCGCGTACAAGAATGCAATTCCCCACCATTGCAAAAATGCAGTTAATGCAAAACCGGGTAATACCGATAACATAAAAAAAGAAACTGCTGCAATTACAATAAAAGGAAGTAATGCAACCATCCAGCGATAAAGCAATCTGTATCTGAGCATTTTTTGTAGGGAGGAAACCTGTGCATTAAGTAATGGGGAGATTCCATCTTCTTTATCTGCTGATTGAAGGTTATATGTAAGCGTCAGCAACAATAACGGGAAAAGAAAAAGTATAAAAAATGACGTATCTAAATTACCCGCTAGTAACTGCTCCGGGTTTTTAAATTCGGCATAATTGTTCTTAAAATAATCGCCATTAAAACGGCCACTAAGAAGCGAGATATAAACGTCATTTTGGCCTATACTTAAAATGCTTAAAGGCGATATCTCCTTTGCCACTACATCTTGCAAGCGCCATTCAAGCACCCATGGTTGTTCAACATCACTACGGTTTTCAGATTTATAAGTGAGTGTATCAAATGTTTTTTTTACCAAGCTATAGCTCCGAGCTTTCTTGGCCATTGCGCTATCTACAGTGATTATTTGATTTTGATAAATTGCATTGCCTTGACTTAAACAATAAAAACCAATTACCATCAAAATAAGCAACGAAATAATTATTCCTTTGCTGCGGAGCAATTGTATGCTTTCATATTTGAAAATAGTTTGTAGCATATTATAACACAGTTAGTTTTTTTGATGTAATAGTAGTACTCACTGTAACCAGCAGTATCCAAAAAAGGATAGCTGCTAATTCAACGTTAATTGATTTAACACTCTGTGAAAGCTTTGCATTTGGATAGGTAAAATCCTTAATAGTTCCCCAATAGTTGGCATCCACTTTCCAGTCCCAGTCGCCGGTTTTGCTGCCTCCATAAGCCATTTTATTATTTAACTCTTTTATTAGATACCGACGATATAATTCTGCGGATATCAATAAATTCAAATGACTGCTAAAATCACTCTGGCTGATACCCATACTTGTATTTCGTATGGCGAGGTAAGGGTTTACAAACGAAGCATATTTGCTAATGCTGTTTTGCTTCATAATATTTTCCCTAACCCTTTTAAAATGCTTGTCATAAACTAAATTAGAATACTCCTCATCTGCTTGCATGATTAATCCAGATAGGTTTACTGGCAATGAGGCATAAATATCTTTTACGTTGTTAGAATCGATATTATAGTGGGAAACTACTGAATCCATAAACTTCTTAGACCTTTGGTCTGCCGGATTGTGACCGTCTATCCCTTTCTCCCGGTCTTCTTTCAGCGCCTTAGTAAAAACTGCTTTATGTTCCATCGGGTATAGAGCTGCTCCTACGCCAGCGGTAATTTTCGGCATAACAATCATTAGCAATATCCAGCATGCTAATTGCATCACCAATGATGTACTACTTTTTTTAACCCATGCACTGACCAATACACTTAAACATGTTAATACAAATAAATAGGCAGCATTTACTGCAAACCAAAAAGCAATTCTTAAAAATAGAATAGGGTGAGTTCCGCTAGAAAATAATTGATAAGAAAATAACTGTATGAGCAAGCCTACTAATGACAAGCTGACAACCACAGCATATAATGACAATATTTTCCCCCACAAATAGCTGCTGTTCCTGATACCTTGTGCTGATAACAATTTTAGGTTTTGATTTTCCCAATCGGCACTAACCGCATTAAAGCAAAATAGGATGATGAAAAGCGGCATCAACACTTGCAACATCCATGCAAAACTCATATCGCCAAAGCGGCTTAGTTCTGTTTTATCCTGCGCAGGGCTAAAAGCTGCTTCGTTTTGTGCGTGCGCCTCTAATCGTAATACAGTCCCAGTGAATGGCTTTGTACCATTATCTAAAAACTGCATCGCATCAACAGGTTGAAAGATATAATGCCCATAATGTGCACTATTGTGAGGGTTTTGTGGACCCTGGTTAAGCCATGCTTTTCTTACGGCATCTTTTGCCCTTTCAAAACTCTGGATCCTTGCTTTGTAGGCTATCATACTGTTAAATGCCACAATGGAAAAAAGCAAAATCAAAATAACAGACATTACCTGCAAATGTCTTTGCCGCAGTGCATTTGTTATGGTTTGAGTGAAAATTGATCTCATAATATGAGGAGTATTAAATGATTAATATTCAGGGAAAGGATCTTTAAACCGTAGCCCCACTTCCATATCTTTTACTTCATTTTCTGTGCAAAGACAAGCCTGCAGTTCGCTGATGATTTCATCTTTATCTAATTCCTGCCCTATGATGACCAATTCGTTTTGCCGGTCACCAAAACGCTTATCCCATTTACTTTCAATTACTTTTTGATTTTCTACAAACCCTGCGTACTTTATTCTCTCAGCATAAGGCATACTGCTCCACCACACACCCGCTTTATCGGCCCGAAGGCTGCCGCCTGCCTGGCTCCAGTTTAGTGCATCATTTTTACGGCTAGCAATCCAAAACAAACCTTTGCTACGGATGATATTGCTGCGCCAGTTTTGGTTGAGATAATTCCAGAAGCGTTGAGGATGAAAGGGACGTTTGTCTCTAAATACAAAACTGCTAATAGCATACTCTTCAGTTTCGGGAGTATGCTCTTTATTCAGTTCTTCAATCCATCCAGCACTTTGACTAGTTTTCTCAAAGTCGAACAAGCCGGTATTTAGAATTTTATCTAAGTCCACTCTACTCATTTCGGATGTAATGATAGTGGCTTCGCTGTTTAGCTTTTTAATCAACCCTTTTATCATCCCCACTTGTTCGGCACTTACCAAATCGGTTTTATTGAGTACAATTACATTAGCAAATTCTATCTGGTCGGTTAGTAGATTTACAATTGTTCTGGTATCACCTTCCATGTCGCTTACCTTACGTTGCTGCAATGTTTCCAGTGAAGAGAAATCTTTGATAAAGTTGAAGCAATCAACAACCGTTACCAGCGTATCCAGCTTGGATATTTTACTGAGGTCAATTCCATTAGCTTCATCCTGGTAAGTAAATGTTTGGGCAACCGGTAAAGGTTCACTGATGCCTGTACTTTCAATCAGCAGGTAGTCAAACCTTTTTTCATTTGCTAGTCGTTCTACTTCTTTCAGTAAATCTTCCCGTAGTGTGCAGCAAATACAACCATTGCTCATCTCTACCAGCTTCTCTTCCGTTTTACTTAGCGTATTCTCATTCTTCACCAATTGCGCATCGATATTTACTTCGCTCATGTCATTTACAATCACAGCTACTCTCATACCTTGTTTGTTATGCAGCACATGATTAAGTAGGGTGGTTTTCCCGGCGCCCAAAAAACCAGAGAGAACTGTAACAGGAAGTTTTTTTTCAATTAAATCATTTTTAACCATTGTATTATATTTTGATGGTGTTGTTTACCATATAGTGTTATAATTTTTTTGTTTCTCCATTCTTTGAATTTTCATAAATGGCCAATCTTTCTCTTGCAAACTGTTTGGTAAGCGTAATGCCACAATCTTTTTCTATACAATGCCTCCATTGCTCAAATGTTTGCGGTATCATAGTCAGGATTTAAATGGTTTCTAAATACAGTTTCTGTAGTTCATTGGCAGTGATCGCACTGGTCGCAATAGTATGTACCAATTCACCTTGCTTCATAATACCAATCTTTGTACCCACATTTACCGCATTAAAAATATCGTGTGTAGCCATGAGAATAGTTTTGCCCTCAGCTGCTAGTTCTTTGCAGCTATTCGTAAATTCAGCTGTCGCTTTAGGGTCAAGACCACTGGTAGGTTCGTCCATTAAAATTACCTCCGCATTTTTTGCAAGGGCAATAGCAATACCCACCTTTTGTCGCATACCTTTACTATAAGTAGAAAGTAGTTTAGAATGTGCCTCAGTTTGCAACCCCGCTTTGGCTAAAAAGCCAGTTAGCATTTCTTTACCATATTTAAATCCAGCTAAGCGACTAAAGAAGTCTAGATTTTCTACTCCATTTAAATTTCCATAGAGCTGTACTACTTCAGGTATGTAGGCTACAAACTTTTTAGTTCTGACTTCATTCAATTTTACTTCCACATCGTTAATAGTGGCTTTGCCACTGGTAGCTTCCGTAAAGCCGAGAAATAAATTTATAGTGGTAGTTTTACCGGCACCGTTCTGCCCTAATAGGCAAAAGATTTCACCCTTATTTATTGATAAATTGAGATTGCTTAACGCAGCCGTACTATTGTACTGCTTACTAAGCTTTATAGCTTGTAATACAGGCATAAATTTTATTTTTAAATTAATTATATGATGTAATAGGAAACATCATTAACTGAGTCTAATTGACAGGGTGGGAAAGTTGAAAATTAGGCCTTCGCAGGTGGGCCTTTGTTGTACTGAAAATAGCTAGGATTGAGTATCTTTTTAGAAAAACAAAAATTTCCAACCTTATCAAAATCAGTTAGCGGAAAAAAGTAAATAAAAATAGCATCATTTAAGGTTACATAATAATGGTAAGCACAAATTTTACAACTTGCATCGGCTGATGCATTAGATTCTTTCACAACCAGCGCATCTTGCTCAGAATAATTCTTATCACCCGCACTTTTGTGATGATGCCAAAGAGAAACAGGAGTTGCAATGAATGTATACAATATCAACAGGAAAGCTGTTAATAAATTTGTATAGTTTCTTTTTAATTTCAATAAATGCAACATTGTTGCAAAAGTAGGGTATTTTTCTTCACAAAATTCTCTTGTCTACACTTGATTCATCTAGCTGCGTTCTCATTACTTTCCTTTCGCAGATATTAATTCGTTCTACAAAAGCACAAAGCCTTTCAACACATTCATTTTGAACAAGATATTGTAGGGACCCTATATATCAGGCGATCCAAATTTTGAGGCATTTACTAAATCTTTAAGTATCTCGTTCGAACTCAGTCCAGCAAAGGGCACAAAGCCCCCAACACGAAGTGTTGAGGGCTTTTTTAGTTGGTGCGTGGCAAGTTTACTTGCCTAAGCAGACAAGTAAAAAGCCCGTCACGGCGAAGCCGTGTGGGGCTTTGGGTAAGACCAATTTAAAGCGATGTGTGAGCGTAGCGAACACCATCCAGTCCTGAAAAAAAAGCACACCCCCTTCTTCAAAAGGAAGATGTGCCATATTCATCAGTTACTTTTTAGAACGAGTAGCGAACAGTAAGCTGGCCTCTCCAACGCGTGGAGAGGTAGTTGCTGCCGCGTATATCCAAAATATCTCCAGCCTTTGAGTTTATAATATTACGATAGGTAAACCGGGGGGTAAGCGTATTACCAGTTACACGGTATCCCTCCATGCTGATGAGAGAAAAGGCATCAACACCGGGCGTTACATAGATCTTTCCCCAGTTACGGCTCAGGAAATTAGTAAAGTTAAACATATCAAATATCACTGAAACTTTGTGTGCATACTTTCCTTTTCCCAGCATTAGGTCCTCTTGCAACTTAAGATCAATCACATTACTCCAGG
>JBIKUX010000003.1:0-123982 GCA_044347345.1 Bdellovibrionota bacterium
CAATTATAGAGTAAGCAACTACTTCAAGGAATTTGAGGAGGTTGAAAAGCTTTTACGACGAAATCCTAAGCTGCGATGGGCTGTTAATTATAAATGGTTTTGCAAAAATATTTGCGGATTTACCGAGGATAAGAGGTTATTTCAGTTTAGGCGTATGCGAGGTTCATTGTCCGGTGTACTGGCTTCAGTATCTGACCTTACAGATAAACTAAACGTTTCAAAAAATATCATTAATAAACAAGATATAGGCTCGGTAAAGTTAAGAAAACTTGAGCTAGATTTAGTGCACGGCCTTCCTTTATTTGTTTACCACAAGAATAACATTGATAGTTTGCCAGGCCTTTTTAATTTAGTAACTCAAGTTAATGAGGAACGAGCTAATCTGATTAGTTCCTTATGATTAGTTTGCGAATATTGGACGGGTTATATTTAACTTATTATTAGGAAACACTTTGGTTTAGAAGATGTTTACTACTCAGTAAATTCACGCAAAATCTTTAAGGTTCTGCGTAATGGCTCGGCTGCTCCCCAGAGAAGTTGGTCTCCAACGGTAAATGCACTTACAAATTTAGTTCCGAGAGTAGCTGTGCGAAGGCGGCCTAGGCCAATATTAAGTGTGCCACTAAACGCTACAGGAGTTAGATGGGTGAGAGAGGACTCTTTGGTATTTTCAACAATTTTAATCCATTGATGTGCTGACCCAAGTATTTGCGACAATTCATCTATGGGTACATCTTTAGTTAATTTTATTATTAGACCTTGACTGTGGCAACGAAGGGCTCCTATCCGTACGCACAAACCGTCAATAATTGTAGGATTTTTTGAACCCAAAATTTTTGTAGCTTCAGCTTGAGCTTTCCATTCTTCGCGAGATTGTCCGTTATCAAGTAGTTGGTCGATAAAGGGTAAAGCATTAAAAGCAAGAGGAGCACCTAAAGCATCAATCGGTAGCTCGCCTTTTTTAATCAATTCAACAATCGCGCGCTCATCATCGAGAGGAATACCACTATTTGGTACATTAGAGGCGATACGGCGATGTTGTTCTATTACTTCAGATATGGCCTTAGCCCCTGCGCCAGAAGCAGCTTGGTAAGTCATCGAGGATACCCACTCGATCAGTCCGGCTCGGTAGCCCCCGATAAGTGCCATTAAAAGAAGACTGACAGTGCAATTTCCACCAATAAAATCCCTTATGCCACTGGTAATACCTTTTTTAATTTGTTCTCCATTTACCGGGTCTAAAACAATTATGCTACTAGGTTCCATTCGAAGCGATGAAGCGGCGTCAATCCAGTAGCCTTGCCATCCAGATGCGCGAAGTTTTGGATGCATAAGGTTAGTATACTGGCCACCTTGACAACTAATTATGACGTCGCAAACTTTTAAATCATCAACTGAGTAAGCATCTTTCAGTATTGATTCTTGACCAAGTATACTACTTGATACATCGGGAACTGATGTAGTTAAAGCTGATATAGTTGGAGCTTCTGCGCCCACAGATGAAGTAGAGAAAAAAATAGGAGTTAAACCGTCAAAATCTTTTTCTGTTTTCATTCGCTCTAGTAGAACGGTGCCAACCATTCCGCGCCATCCTACTAGGCCAACTATTTTAATGGACTTCTTCACTTCAATCCTTGTTAGTTATTAGGCACTTTGTTGTTTAATTAGCCGTTTTACGGTCATAGTACAAAAAATTTTTCAAAACCACGAACCGATGACGAAAATAGTCAGTAGGTGTAAGGTGACTCAGTATGACGGAAGTAAACTATAATATTATTAATTTAAGTGAAAGTGAATCTTCACTACGTGAAGCTGTAGAAAGTCGCAGGACTTTTGCAATTATTAGTCACCCTGACGCTGGTAAGACTACACTTACAGAAAAGCTCCTTTTGTATTCTGGAATGGTGCGAACTGCCGGAATGGTGCGAGGCCGGAAAGGATCGAAGCACGCTAGCTCAGATTGGATGGCGATGGAACAGGAGAGAGGAATCTCTGTATCAGCTTCTGCTATGCAGTTTGTTTATAAGGGAGCAACGGTAAACGTTCTTGATACTCCAGGCCACCAAGATTTTAGTGAAGATACTTACCGAACGCTTACTGCGGCTGATAGTGCAATAATGGTTCTAGATGCTGCAAAAGGTGTAGAAGAGCAAACTAGAAAATTATTTACTGTTTGTCGGATGCAACGTATTCCCATTTTGACCTTCATCAACAAGATGGATCAGCCACCAAGAGATTTGCTCGAACTACTCCAAGAAATTGAAAATGTACTTGGTATTCAATCAAGTCCGATTAACTGGCCGATTGGTTCGGGTAAGCGATTAGTTGGGGTATACGACCGCACTAGGAATGTCATTCAAAAATTTAGGCGAAGCGAATCCGGCGGGAGTAAGCGAGCCGATATAATTGAGCTATCCTTAGCTGAAGCTAGAGACGGAGAGCACTGTATAGAGCCAGATTTGTTAGACGAACTTCAAGAGTATTTAGAGTTGCTTGAAGGTGCTGGGACACAATTTTCGCGAGATGCTTTTCTTAAAGGACAGATAACACCAGTCTTCTTTGGTTCTGCTCTAACAAATTTTGGTGTTGAGCCTTTCTTTGATGCATTTGTTAATCTTGCTCCAGCGCCTAGAGCTTATCCTGCAGTTATTAATTCTAAGGACGGTAATGCTGCTAGAGAAATAGTTGTTGATCCGATTAAAGTACCATTCTCAGCTTATGTGTTTAAAATTCAAGCTAACATGAATCCCAGACACCGAGATAGTATGGCTTTTTTGCGCGTGTGTTCTGGCGAATTTACTCGTGAGATGGTTGTGTACCATCATAGACTTGGTCGAGAGGTGCGTCTTTCTAGATCTTATGCCATGGTGGCGCGTGACAGGGATACTGTCGAATCGGCCTATCCAGGTGATATAGTAGGAGTCATCAATCCTGGTGTTTTTGCCATCGGGGACACTATCTCCGTGGGACAATCTTTTAATTATCTCCCTATGCCTCAATTCCCGCCAGAGGTGGTCGCAGAACTTCGGCCGAAAGAAGTATTGCGCAGAAAAAGCTTTGAGAAAGGTTTAGCACAGCTTGCGACTGAAGGCGCCATTCAGCTGCTTCGTAGGTATTCAGACCCTTCTGGATCCCCATTAGTGGCCGCTGTAGGTAAACTACAGTTTGAAGTGCTACAGTATAGGCTTGATGACGAATATAAGGTTGAGACAGAGCTTACTTTACTGCCTTACAAGCATGGTGTTTATATCGAGACTATTGGTAGTGAAGATTCTAAAAGTGGTAAACTATTCACAAATCAAGTATCGTCTACTGCTGGTCTTATTCTTAGTCAGGGCTCGATTATTGCCCTAGATTCTCGAGATCGCCTAATACTTTTGTATACCAGCGAATGGGAACAAAGGTTTATTGCTGAGAGAAATCCAAATGTTAGATTCCTGAATATACTTGGCTCGAATGAAATTTCCCGCTAAGAGGGTAGTTGCAATCAGATAAAGTAGCACAATGATTAGAGACAGCTTTACATGTAAAGTAGGCAAAGCTATTTTCGTTAAAGGTTTAATTTGCCCTTCTTGTACCGATATTAAACGAAGCGCCCCTTGTACTATAGATGAGTAAGACTTATTAATAAGACCTAGAGTTAGGCCTGCTCAGATTTGTTAGATTTGTGAGTAAACATCTAAGCGGCCTGTTGAAATTTTAATTTTTTAGGAGAACACGCGTCGTGGCAATGCTTCGTCGTTTTGGTTTTTTAATTCTTACTAATATTTTGGTCATGGGTACCATTATTTTGGTAATTAACCTCCTGGGTGTTGGTAATTATGTTTCGCAGAGTGGGCTAGATTACGGTTCACTTGCCGTGTTTTGCTTGGTCTGGGGGATGGGGGGATCTTTCATTTCACTACAGATGTCCCGTTTTATGGCAAAGAGGATGACCGGAGCTACGGTTATCGATCCAAACCAACCTGGCCAATATCAGTGGTTAGTGCAGATGATCCATGATTTAAGTAGACGAGCGCGCCTACCTGCTATGCCAGAAGTAGCGGTTTACTCAAGTAACGACGTGAATGCTTTTGCTACTGGTCCGTCTAAGGCTCGCTCTTTAGTGGCAGTATCTACTGCTTTACTTCAGCAAATGGATAAGGCTGAAATTGAAGGTGTGATGGCTCATGAAGTTGCTCATATCCAAAATGGCGATATGGTTTCGATGACTCTAATTCAGGGAGTTGTTAACGCGTTTTCACTGTTCTTATCCCGAGTTTTAAGTTTTGCCATAGCTTCAGCTATGAGTAGTCAGCGCGACAACGAGGAGCGAGGAGATTCCAGTCTCAATCATGGCCTTCATTGGATACTTACTACCGTGTTTGACATAGTTTTCACTATACTGGGCTCTATTGCCGTAAATTACTATTCCCGGCAGCGTGAATTTCGGGCAGACAATGGGAGTGCGAAACTGTCGGGAACACCCACTAAGATGATAGCCGCTTTGCAAGCCTTACAAAGGGTATACGAGCGCCCTTCGCCTGAGTTAGATGATGGACAGCCTGCTTTGGCTACTATGAAGATTAGCAGTCGTAATGGTGGGTCTTTAGTGAGTCTTTTATTTTCTACTCATCCTCCCTTAGAGTCTCGCATTAAGGCACTTCAACGCGGTATTAGCTAATCAAGTTAGAAAGCCTAACTGAAGTGAGTATGAGTGCGACTATTAGAAAATAAATCTAAATGGATTTTTCGAAGGTATTTGGTTTGTACCAACCAAATACCTTTAATGTACTAACGTTTAATATGAGAGTGTCTATCTCTCTCCTGTCATCGTGATCGGAGATAAAATCTACATAAAAACGGTATTCAAAAGGGTGGCCATGCAGAGGGCGAGACTCAATTTTTGTTAGATTAGCTTGGTGTTCTGCCAATACAGATAAGACTTGCGAAAGGGCGCCGGGTATATGATTTAGCGTGAAAGTAATTGAGCATTTAGTTCTACTATCGTCTTGTTTGAGAGGTTCGTTAGCTATAACTAAAAACCTTGTAAAGTTTTGCTCGTGATCTTCAATGTTTCGTGCCAGTACCTGAAGATTGTAAGCCTTGCTCGCCTCTTCACTTGCGATAGCTCCGTAGTTTAGGTTGTCTTGTTCGGCTACAAACGCCGCCGCATGAGAGGTGCTAGCGGAAATCATTTGTAGGTAAGGACTTCGTTTTGAACCATCAGGTAGGCTGCCACCAAGAAATTTCAAGCATTGCTCAAGAGCTTTAGGATGAGAGTAAATAGTTGTAATACTGTTTAGAGAAGCTTTTGCAGGAGCAATTAGGCAGTGGTGTACCTGAAGTATTAGTTCTCCTATCACAGATAATGAGGCTTGTTCAAGAAGATCATAATTACTGTAAATTGAACCGGCTAATGAATTTTCAATAGGGAGAAGACCTAAAGCTACGCTCTCTGTTTTAACCAATTTTATAATATCTTCGAAGCTTTTTGTGCCAATTAGTTCGGGTGAGGAGCTGGTAAAACAAGAGAGCTCTTTATTAATAAATATATTAGCAGCTTGGTAGCTAAATGAATGTGGTACTCCTTGGTATGCGATTCGATAACTCATAACCTTTATTTTTAAAATGAGGAAGGTGTAATTTTTTAAAGGTGTGTCTCTTAATAACTAATCTTTTAAGATCCAGAAAAGAGTGAGTCTACCGGAAAGGTGCATGCATATTCGTGAGTATCAAGCCAATTTTTTACTAATTCTTGCTGAGTAGATTGGAGTATTAATTGGTGTTTAACTTGTGCTGGACTCGTTCCTCCTTCACTTTCTCGACGAGCAACAACTTTATCTAGATTAAGCACATTGAAAATTTCATCACAGAAGAGGGGCGAATGATTAGTAAATTCGGTTAAAGAAAGTTCACTGAGAAATTTCTTCTTTTCAATCGCATACCTTACTAAGGTTCCCACAATTCCGTAAGCCTCACGAAATGGCATCCCCTTTCTTACAAGATAATCAGCTACATCCGTGGCATTTGAAAAATCAGACTCTGCTGCTGCTCGCATTCTTTCTGCATTCACTTTCATTTGCTTAATCATAGGAGCAAAAAGAGCTAGGCAGGTAGTTATGGTTTTGTAAGCATCAAAAAAACCTTCCTTATCCTCCTGCATGTCCTTATTGTAGGTAAGTGGGAGTCCTTTAAGTACAGTTAGTATCCCCACAAGAGCACCGGCTACACGACCAGTTTTACCTCGAACTAGTTCTGCTACATCAGGATTTTTCTTTTGAGGCATCATACTGCTGCCAGTGCAAAATGTATCTGAAAGCTCAACAAAATTAAATTCACTTGAGCACCAGAGAATAATCTCTTCGCTGAGTCGCGATAGATTAATCATGGTCAAATTAGCGGCAAAAATATACTCAGCAATAAAATCTCTATCACTGACAGCATCCATACTGTTCACATATATTTCATCAAATAAGAGCAGCTTTGCTACATATCTCCTATCGAGCAAAAATGTACTACCTGCTATCGCGCCAGCTCCAAGAGGAAGGCGATTTGCTCTACTAAATATAGATTGATACCGCTCTATATCACGCGAAAATTTTGCCACGTAACATAAAAGATGATGACCAAAGGTGACCGGTTGAGCTCGCTGAAGATGGGTATATCCAGGCATTACGCTTGTTGTATGAGCTTCTGCAACATAGCTTAAGGCGTCTATTAAGTTATGTATCAGTTTTATAGTTTCTACTACCGAGCGTCGACAAAAAAGATGCATATCGAGTGCTACTTGATCGTTTCTGCTTCTACCGGTGTGCAATTTTCCTGCGACTGGCCCGATTCTAGAACGGAGAGTTACCTCTACTAAAGTGTGAATATCCTCATGTTCGAGCTGCCATGAGACTCCCTCAGCTATCCACTCTCGATATAGAGCATTTAGTCCACCGAGAAGCTCCAAAAGTTCAGATTCAGAAAGTACGCCAATTTTGTGTAACATCTTTGCATGAGCTGCACTTCCAATTAAGTCATCTTGAAAAAGATTATGATCGAATGGAATTGAAGCATTAAAGGCTTCAACAGCACGTTTAATGTGCTCCTCTTGTTCCTTGTCACTACCATCGCTAGAGGAATTAAATCGAGCTGACCATAATTTCATATGTATTTTATCTCCGATATAAACTTGTCTCACCAAGATACATAGTCAATTTATTCACTTAATCCTGTTAGAAGGGGAGATGATTCAAATATTTGTTTAATTTCATCATCTGAAGAGCAGATACGAGCTAGGGGAGGTTTTTGATCAGAAAAACGCTCTAAACAATTAAAAGCTGGATGCCACAGAAAGTAGGCTAAACATTTTTTACCCGAAGCTATGAAGGATAAGGTCTCTTTTTCTGGCCATTCATCCTTAGATTGTATAAAGGCTGGTTCACCATCCATTGAAGCAAGACACTTATAATTATCATTTTCTTTTGAGCTTAATCTTTCAGCGGCATACTTGTTGTGAAATTCAAGGAAAAAATTTTTCATTGATAACTGATCGTGGCTATAGTGGGAAGGCTTTTCAGGATTATCTACTACATCACATTCTAAAAACTGCTTTGATATTGACTCGTAAATAAAGCTTGTTGTTTTCTCGTCTCCAGGATGTTCAAGTAAGGGAGAAATAGCACACTTCAGGTTGGCTTGAGGATACTCTTTTATAAGATTGTTTAATACCTGTGATACTTGGAATAGTTGTGAAGAGATAAGTTGCTTGAGTTTTTGGTCGTTAGTTTTCATTGCTACTAGTAAGCTCTTAGCCGAGTATTGATGCAGTAACTCGTTAGAGGAGCAATTACCACGACGCACACAAACCGAATTTGCAATATGTATTCTAAGTAGTGTAGGTGCATTGCGTTCACTTAGTATCTTTTTTAGGCACAAAATATTATCACCAAAAGTCCCCCATAGTATACCAAGAGCTAGAGGAGTGTTTTTTAATTTGGTAAGTGCTTGTAAAGTTCCATGACAAGGCCACCTCGGATGTAGAAGTGCCAGTATGTCATATCCACCTATCGGGAAGTAATCGGAGTGTGACCGGTTTGATGCTACAACTGGTACTAAAGTTGATGCTACAGTTGTCGCTCCAGTTGAACCAGAGCTTAAACTGATTTTTAGGCTAAAATCTTTAAAAAAACCAGTTTTAAGGAACAATACCGCTAACGTTACGAGCTTAACAAGCAAAAAGGCATAAGCACCGTAGGGCATAATTATGCGCCGTTTGTTGATGATGGTTTGTTAGCCTCTTCCTGTAGCAAGACCTCAACTAGAGGAAGATTCTGGGTTTGCTCTTTTGGAGTAAGCCACACAATATCACCTACTATAACTCCTGTAAGTTTAATATCATCAATGGCTAACTCAAGCACGGAGCGTTGTTGCTCTGAAGTGGTGATAGTAAGTTGTGCTACAGGCCATCTTAATGAGCGTTTTGCGGCAGTTTTTGCACCACGAATTTGCCCAAGCACAGAAATCACCGAATTAAGTAGGTCAATATACTGCGAATCTAAAAATACGTCATAATCACCCTCTTTCGGCCACGACGAGCGATGTATAGAGTTCTGACCATCAGAATTATTATACTGTCCTTGTGACCACAGATCTTCAGTTGTAAAAGGAAGAATCGGGGCTAAAAGTCGCAAAAAAGTTGAAAAAGATATTGCTAGAGTTGCTCTAGCAGAAGTTTGAGCAATTAATGCCGAATCTGTTAGTGAACCGATTGCTTGTTCTTGATCTTTTGAGGATTGGTTTAAGAAATTCCCACCACTATAAGCTCGACCTTTTAGGAGCTCTATCACGTTATCGCAAAAGTACCAAAACTCCTCTTCTATTTTTTGCAAGGCCGAAGCATAGTCGAATTTTTCGAGAAGAAGAGTTGCGTCTTTTATTAAAACTTTAAGCCTGTTGATATAAGATTTATCAAGAGCAGAAGAAACATCAGAAGCTGAAAGATTGTTTATGTGGTCTCCGCATTGAAGGAAAACAAATTTGGCAGCGTTCTCCAATTTTGTAACAAGCTTCTGACCTATTTTGAATACCTTTTCATCTATCGCAGTGTCTGCTCCGAGACGACCGCGGGCAGCCCAGTAGCGAATGGCATCTGAAGAATATTGTTCAAGTAGATGTTCAGGAGTAACAACATTACCTTTTGATTTACTCATCTTTTTTCGGTCTGGATCTAGAATCCAGCCACTAATCGTGGCGTGTTTCCAAGGAATATCCTCTTCATGCAACCATGCTTTAAGAATTGTATAAAAAGCCCAAGTTCTTATAATGTCATGGCCTTGAGGTCGCATATCCATGGGAAATAGCTTTTTGTGGCGTTCTGGTTGTTCTTTCCAGTAGCTCATAATTTGAGGAGTGAGTGATGAGGTGGCCCAAGTGTCCATAACATCAAGCTCGGCTGTAAAACCGCCCGGTTTATTGCGGTCTGTATCATTATAACCGAAGGGCGTGTTACTGCCAGGATCGACTGGTAGTTGTTCAAAATTAGCAAAGATTGGACTTTGGTATTGGACTACACCCTGTGAGTCTATTGGATACCAAACTGGAAAAGGAACTCCAAAGTATCTCTGCCTACTTATACACCAGTCTTGATTGAGCCCTTCTACCCAATGCTCGTATCTACTGCGCATATAATCAGGATGCCATTCAATTTTTTGTCCCTGACGAATTAGCTCACTTTTTTTATCTAGGATTTTAACAAACCACTGGCGCGTAGGAATGAGCTCAAGCGGACGATCTCCCTTTTCGTAGAACTTCACAGAATGGGTAATAGGTCTTGGTTCTCCGACAAGTGCACAACCTTTTTCAGGTTGTCCAAGTAGTGCCTCTTGACTACTAAGAAGTTCCGCCATTTTTGCACGTGCCTTTAGCGAGGTTAACCCAATAATACCACTGTAATTTCTGGTGGCCTCCTCGGGTGCTATGCTATCAAATGGTGCTTCGCCGAAAGTAATTGGTTGAAGTTTTCCGTCGGTATCTAAAACTTGTTTAAGTGGTAACTTCTCTGAACGCCAAAATTCCACGTCCATTAAGTCGCCAAAGGTGCAGACCATAAGAATACCAGTTCCTTTTTCAGGGTCAGCATGAGAGGCTGGTAAAATAGGAACTCGGGCGCCAAAGAGTGGTGTGATTGCAAATTTACCGAAAAGTTTTTGATAGCGAGCATCATCCGGATGAGCAACTACGCCAACGCAGGCTGCAAGAAGCTCTGGGCGAGTTGTTGCTATTGTGAGAGTATCTCCGCCTTCTATTTTAAAACGAATGTCAAAAAAATGACCTGTTCGTTCTCGATCTTCGATTTCAGCTTGTGCTACAGCCGAAGAAAAGTCGATATCCCACATCGTTGGCGCGAAACTATGATAAATTGTACCCTTGGCTACAAGATCTAGAAAAGAAGCCTGAGAGGTACGTCTACAGTGTGAATCTATTGTCGCGTATTGCTGAGTCCAGTCTATGGAAAGACCAAGACGGCGCCATAGTGCCTCAAAAATAGCTTCATCCTGTTTTGTTAGAACAGCACAAGCTTCAATAAAATTTTGCCGCGATACTTGTTGAGTTTCTGAAGCTTTCGAAGCGGGTTTCCAATTTGGATCGTACGGTAAGCTAGGTGTGCAGCGGATGTTATAATAGTTTTGAACTCGCCGCTCTGTAGCTAAGCCGTTATCATCCCAACCCATCGGATAAAAAACATTTTTACCTCGCATGCGCTGAAATCGCGCTATTATGTCTGTATGTGTGTAGCTAAAGACATGACCTAGATGTAGGGAACCAGAGACGGTAGGCGGAGGGGTGTCAATAACAAAAGTTTTTTCTCTCGTTACTGTTGGATCCCACTTATAAATACCTGTAGCCTGCCACAAATCGGAAATTTTTTTCCATGCAGGAATTTCGCTAGATGCGGGAGTGTCGTTGGATAACGCTGTAGAAGTTAACGCTGAAGAATCTGGTGTTTCTGTTTGTGACATCTTACGCTCGATTTAAGGGGCTAATAATGGAGGGGAAATCAATCTCAAACCTTATCAAAGCTTTCCTCCAGTCTGGAAGTAGACTAGCATAAACTTAACATGCTTTCATCGCGCGTAGTCATTTATTTTTTACCTGTTTAGACAGTAGTCCTGCCTCGGTTAAATGGACTCTAGACCTAGTTAAGTGAAGAAATGGAGAAGGACATTCAATGGAATACAAACGGTTAGGAAGATCCGGTCTCTGTGTCAGCGAGCTTTCTTTTGGGTCGTGGCTGACATTTGGAAAGCATCTAGATGTTCATGCCGCCAAGGAGTGTATGAAATATGCTTTTGATATGGGGGTAAACTTCTTTGATAACGCTGAGGTTTACGGTAAAGGTCAGGCTGAAGAGGTCATGGGTCACGTACTGTCTACGTTTAGACGTGAAGAGGTTGTAATATCAACTAAGATATTTTGGGGAGGTGAATCTCCTAATGAAAAAGGGCTATCCCGAAAACATCTCATTGAGGGCACTAGAGCCTCTCTTAAAAGGTTAGGTTTGCAGTATGTTGATGTATTATTTTGTCATCGTCCGGATTTTGATACCCCAGTTGAAGAGACTGTGCGTGCAGTAGATTTTTTGATGAAGAATGGCGAGGTTTTATATTGGGGTACTTCGGAGTGGCCAGTTGAAAGGTTAGAAGAGGCTTTTACCATCGCGAAAGAACTTGGATGTGCCGCTCCTATAGCTGAACAACCTCAATATAATCTTTTTATTCGAGAGCGAGTAGAAGAGGAATATGCCCCTCTTTATGAGAAATACGGCCTAGGAACTACCACCTGGAGTCCGTTAGCTTCTGGAATTTTAACTGGTAAGTACAGTCAAGGTATACCTGAAGGGAGTCGTCTTGCAGAGCACGTTTGGTTAAGGGACAAATTAACTCCTCAGGTGCACGAGTGTGTTAACGAACTTTCAAATCTAGCCGGAAGTCTGGGTGTATCTTTAGCTCAAATGAGTATCGCTTGGTGTTTAAAAAATCAAAACGTAACGACTGTTCTTCTGGGAGCTTCTTCCAAGGAGCAATTGGCTCATAATTTAGCTAGTTTGGAGATTAAGAGTAAGCTTGACAGGGAGGTTATGGCTGAGATTAAACGTGTATCAAATCAATGCTTTAGTGTCTGTGCTTAACAAATAAGGTACGGTTTAAGGGAGTGAATGGTTAAGCACAGCTTCCCTGATAAGATTTGCGCCTCTTGTGGGCGTAGGTTTTCATGGCGCAAAAAATGGGCAAAATGTTGGGAAGATGTTAAGTACTGTTCCCAGGATTGTCGCGGCCGGAAAATCTTAGATGTAGATAAAGAATTAGAATCTTTGCTGATGAGGATAACTGCTGAATTAGGTTGTAGAGCTTCTGTGTGCCCTGCTGTCGTGGCTCGTAGTTATTGCCCCGATGAAGATAATTGGCGAAAATTTTTAGAGCCTGTTTGTAGAGCTGCTAATCGGCTTGTGGCGCAAGGACTGTTAGAAATCGTTCAAGATGGTAAAGCTGTGTTGCCAACGGCTACTGTCAGGGGGGCAATTAGAATGCGTCAGAAGAGGAGAGGTTAATTACATAGGGGAGCATAATAGGCTGAGTGAAGTTTGGCTGAGATAAGAGGTAATCTCACGTTCGGTAGTTACTATTATGTTCGGTAGTTACTATGCAGGTATTACGTAAAATTAAAGCTCTTAACAAGATTGCACAGATGAGTAGATTGCACAGATGAGTAAAAGGAAGTAACAGGTATGACGACAGCATCCTCAGATGGCGATCGTTTAGTTAATCAAGATGAACCTTCAAAAAAGTCAAAGAGAATAGCAAAAACGCGGAAGGCTTCATCTCGATTAGAATCAAAAGAGATAAAAAAAATAAGTCAAAATAAGTTGTCAGACTTTTTGGTTCAAGGAGACTATAGAAGTTTTTTTTCCTATCTTGAAAAAGAGCCAGAATCTGTAGTTTTGAGTAATGCTGACCTGCAACACTTAGTTGAGGGGGGCTTTTACTCTTTTGTGTCACAGCGCCCTGAAGTCGTAAATTGCCAATTAATAGGTTGGTTGTGTGACATATTTGGTGGGAAAGCTACTATTCCTAGAAGTAAGATTACGGAGGTTCGCAAGAAAGTATTATTTTGTATCGGGTCTCAAGTAGATTTAGTTAGTTTAGCTGAACAACAAGGCAACTATGCGAGTCTACTCGCAGCTTACTACCTATTTCGCGTGTTGCCATCGACGGTGCTGCTTGAAGCTCGAAGTTTTATGTCTAGGGCTGCGCAAAACTACGAGGCAGGAGGAGATTACGAAAGCGCTACTCGGCTCAAGATGCGTTTAGCTAGTTTGGTAGGTATAGCTCCATTTCAGGATGAAATATCGGCTGATGGTATTTTAAAGTGTGTAATTGAATCTAAGGCATCTCAGCAATTAAAGATTGAGGCTGAGGTGCAACTCTTAGTCCGACAGGTACGGCTAGGGCTGAAATCAATTGGGATACTGAAAGAAAAGGTAAATGATTGGCACTCTCGAAGGAATGATTTTTCTAATATCGGATGGATTCAGTTTCTTCTAGCGGTAGGTGAAATTTTCATACTTTTTGGAATTGAGGGAGGAGTGTCTTACGTTAGAGAAGCTGTTAACGAGGCTGAAAAGCTAGACTATGCAGCAGCTATATTTCAAGGATATTCAAAGATTGGCTCTTTTGCCCTTTCAAAGGGAGAAATTGTTCAGGCTAGGGAGGCTTTTAACTCTGCTCATAAGATAGCAGTGAATGTGGGATTTTTGCCGGGTGCGGCGTCATCACTAGTTTCTCTTCTTCATTGTCATATTACGCAAGGTCGTAGTGACGAAGCACTGGCGATTGTCGCACAGATAAAAAAAGAGTATCTCCAGTCAGAGAGTAGTTTTAGCAATGTGGCTGTGGCGTTTTCATCAGCACTTCATCAACTGGGGATGATGACTGAATCTCTAGATTTGCTTCAAAGAGTTATTATTCACTTCCGTAAATTAGATGAAACAGCCTTGTTATCTCAGGCTCACTGGATCAGAGGTACAATATATACGAGCAATAGAGATTTTAAAAAAGCTAGACGCGAGTGTGAACTAGCTATTGGATTAGATGAAGAGCGAGGTGATTTTGGGGGAGTTATAGACAAGCTACTAACGATGGTTCAGACAGAAGTTTCACAACTATCTTTAGTAGCTTCGGTAGCACAGGCTTCAGGTATAGAAAACACCACTTATTCTTCTGAAGAAAAAGTTAAGAGTCGAAGGAATCTTAAAAGGCCAGCCTTTGAAAATGCCACTAAGTTACTAGACCGGTGTAGAGCTCTAAAATCATTTGTAGCATCAGAAGAGCAAGTTTTTATATCTGCTAAAATTTTCCAAGTAGAAGGCGAAATTTTGTTTCTCTCAGGTAAGCGTTTTGAAGCCCTTGTGCCGCTTAGGAAAGCGCGAGAAATCTTTGTAGCCAATAGTAGGTCTCTGGATGTTGCTAACATCGACGCAATGAGTGGGCTAGTAGCCTTAGAGATAGCTAAAAATGATACTTCTGAATATTTTGGAGAAGCCTATGAATCTTTTCAGCGCGCCCGTTTAGCTTTTCAATCTCTTGGTCTACATCAAGAAGTTTGGAAGATGCATATTTATTCGGTGTTAGCATTAGAAGGAGCTATGTTGCTTGTGAAAAAGGCCGAACAGCGCACTTCTCTTACCGGATTAGGAGATGACCATCTTGAGCGAGCATGGGGGGTGCTTAGCGCACTCGAAAGGCAGAGTATATTAAGTGGTTCTGGAAGCTTTTTTTTGAGTGCAAGTAAGCACCATGTTTTGAGTGTAGCTTTTGAGTTTGCCAAGACTCATTTAAAGGACAATGATGCCCGATTTCGCGTTTGGTCTGACAGAACTGCGAATATTGCAAAAAACGTCACTTTGCACTAACTCTCCGCTTTTTTATGGTTTATGGTGGTAAATTTGATGATCAGTTTTCTATAATTGCCATTAAAGTTAAGTTATTGAAGGCCTTCATTAGACCCACCCTTCACTGCTTTTTCTCGTGCATCATGTTGCCTTCGGTAACGACGGAGGACATGTATTCGCAACAATCGAAATGCTATTAAAATTGTAAGGACTAAGCTGGTAGCTTCAATAGCAAGGATTGGCTGGTCAAACCCCACTGCCATACCAATACCAGCAGTTACCCAAAGAAGAGCCGCTGTGGTTAGCCCAGTAATGCGTTCTTCTGAGCGAAATATTACACCGGCTCCAAGAAACCCTATGCCGGATACTATCTGAGCTGCAATTCTACCTGTCTCAAAACCTCCAAAGTTTGTTGCGCTATAAACCGATATTTTGCATATGAGACATGAACCGAGTGCTACTAAAGAAAAAGTTCGAAAAGTAGCATCTTTTTTTGCTGTTTCTCGCTCAAGACCAATTAAAGCACCGAGGAGAGCAGCTAAAGTTAGTGAAGTTAGTGTAGGGCTAATCGGCAAGTTCATTATTTTTTGATGCGAGAGATAATCTATAAGAAAGCTATTCATATAACTTTATCTAATTTGCTCCCACAATCCTGCGGAGTGTGGCATCTTTCTCCTTAGAATAAATTTAGGTTAATTCGTAACTGCCCTTAAAATATGACGACAGTAGTTAAACTTTCGCCACGCGCTGGCCAATTTCGGATGCGGAACCCTTCCGAGTTGAAATTAACTTACAATCCTCCCACTCGTGTTAGACAGTCAGCGGCTAAGTTTAGATTAAATGTGCTTTTAGCATGGCCGGTGAGGCGGCTATATATAGAACAAGGTGCTGTAGAGCAGTTGCTTATTAAGCGATGTGAGGAGACTGAGCTTCCAATTGTTACTCATCGAGAGATTGTTCGTATATTTCACTCGTTATCTACAGAAATCATAAAGCGCTTAGAGAGTGAAGCATGTTTCAGCCAATTTAGAAAATTGCGAAACTTTCTGAGAGAATTACGTTTATTAAAAGATCGAGCTAATTGTGCTGTAGAGCATGCAAATGATGTTTGGTGCACGATTATACCTAAAGCTCGTTTATTAGTTTCAAGGATTGATATCTCTGTTTTAGGTGATCAACAAACATGGTTTGATGATGATGTAATAGCTGTGCTCAATGCCTCTATTTCTACGATTATTCAAGATGAGGATTCTCATGATACTTGGCCTTCCGTAACTCGTATCGCTACTCCATCTGCAAGACTGCGCCGAGCCTTACGCAAATTAGTTAGTATTTTGAATGAACGATGGAATAAAACGGGAATTCAAAGCTCTATTAATAAAGAGCTAAAAGATATTTCACAAAATAAAGAACTCGCGCAAAAATATCATTTTCCGTCCCTGCCTCGAGAGGATGCTTCCATCGATGTTTTATGGAAATGGCTTGACGAATATACAGCCCAAGCTACCAGATAGATAAGAATAGCAAAAAGCAGAAATTTAGCGCAAAAGACTTACAATAGGAACATTTTTTTGTGACTAATCACTATTAGAGCTAGCTTAATTTCTTTTGAGACTAATTTGTACGTTGCAACTCCTCTTGAAGCGCTTTGATTAAGAGATCTTTTTCAGCTAATGATTTGTCTTTTTCAGCTAATGATTTGTCTTTTTCAGCTAATGATTTGTCTTTTTCGGCGATAAGATCCTCTTTTTCGGCGATAAGATCCTCTTTTTCGGCGATAAGTTTATCACGATTTGCTAATTCGCGCTCGAGATCTTGTAACCCCTCTAGATAATCGTCCTCAGCATCCATTATGTCCCGAACACTCTCTTCTCCAAATGCTTTTTGAAGTCGGCGAATTACCGGATGGTACTTCTCTGGAAAGTCTTCTTCTTTGATGTTTAGTATATGTTGGTTAGAAAGGGCGGCACTTTGGTCAAATATACCCAAAAGTTGTTCTAACTCAGATTGCCGTTTCGCTCGCAGGCGAGGTATCTGAATCACAAAACTATCGTGAGTTAAACTCTCAATAAAAGGTTCACGATCTTTAATTTCCTGACCTGTGGTAATGTCGATGTATTGTCGATTAACCTTTATTAGAGGAGCATGAGCATATTCAAGGGGGTATCCTAGAAAGTAGATGCTTATAATTGGCGTAGCACGCTCCTTGCCGTTAATTTCATCGACGTAGCTGTTTGACCTATTTCGATACTGCTCACCAAGATAGCGTCGAAACCGCATAATATCGCCAGCAAATTTCGCCTTTTGAATCTCAATTAACACTAATTTCTGACCAGTTTCAGTCTTGATGACTGCACTAAAATCTACACGAAATACTGTAAGATTGCGTTCTTTCAATTCAACAGTTTGTTCTTGAGGCCGTAGAGTAAGATTTACTATCTCTTCGCCAATGATAGTTGATAAAATCAATCGCGCAATCTTACTGTCCTCGAGTAAGTATTTAAAGACGATATCGTATATTGGATTAGCTATTTGCATATTTAAATAATAGAGAAACTGTTAATTTAGGCAAGAAGAGAATCAAGTCAAGATACGATAAATTTGAAAAATTAAAATATGTAGGGTTTACTACTTTAATTTAGGTTTTCCTTTGGTTTTTTCCTAAAGTAACAACTATTTAGGATTGTAAATTATAAGAAAGGTTTTTTTCGGCTGTGCTGTACCAAAGACTTTTTAGTTTGCTCTATGGGCAAGAGAGTAGGGTAGGCGATTGATTAAGCTAAGATTGAGGGGCTGGTAATAATAAGTAACAGATAGCTCCACCAAGCAAATGCACCATTTATAGTTCGTATTTAATTTGGGTAGTTGTTACAGCTAACAGTAAGCTAACTTTTCGCCAGGAGTATTGCTAGGAGTAAGCATTAGAAGATTTGCTGTTGGGTGGTGCAGAGGTAAAAACTGTACAGAGGTAAAAACTGTGCAGAGGTAAAAACTTTAAGATCCTCCCTTTGAATAAGTCTGCTTTGGTACTTACCAATGAAACATCACTACTGAACGAAAGACTATTACATTAATGGAATATGATGGTGCGATTAGTGATTTGACTTGCTTTGCAGTTTTCTCTTTTTGGGTAGATCCTTTATACAGAATTACCTGATTTTTTTGATCTATGTTTTAATATTCCCCAAGTATCGTGTCGTTTTATAAATATAAAGTGAGCTTTGTTATCATTTTATTTAATTAACATGACTTTTACTGAGAGTCAGAGCCGCGCATTTTATTCTGATATGTTAAAATCAAAAATTTGACTAGATTGCTCTGCTCGTCTCTTGTCAGTAAAGATATAATAATATGCTCACAAAATGTTGTGACGTAGTCTGTAGAGCGATTATCGTTAATAGGTGCTTCAAAGTTTGTGCTGTTGTTAGTCTTGATAATCTTTAGCGCGATCTGATCAAAAACTTGAGTGAATAAGTTGGTAATCTTTCGTTTTTTGGTTATTAGACCTTCATGCGTAAGGGTGTTGCGCTCGCGTATGAGATCTTCCCACTGCTGCCAAGCATCATTTATCTGGGTAACATCTTCAGGGGTCATTTCAGAGCCAATTCCAATTGAGTTCAGGAACTCCCCACAGGAGTTAAATTCGGCTTGACTAGGTTGTTCAGTTAGATTCAGTTTGTGGAATGGTGGCGGATGGTCAAGTCTAATCGCCATAGATAACAGATTCAAAATATTATCGAAATTAGCTTGCTTTTTTTGTTCTGCGATGACTGCCCTAAGGCAAAACTCTGGGGAATCTATCTCCGCGACTAGTAAGCCCTTCAATTTGGATTCATAGCTTTGGGTTATAATCAGAAGTTGTTCGTTTGAGATATTGAAGTAATTTAGTATCAAAGTGCGCACATCTTCTTTGCCTATCTCTATAGATTGTGCATCAACCCCAGACTCTAAATAATGTAATATGTTCCATATCGCCACTTCGGTTTCAGTAAATGGCGCACTGTTCTTGTCGTAATATTCTTGCCTATTAATTAAGTCGGCATACTGAACTTCGCTAAAACGGAGAAGACTTAGCAAAACAAATGAGCCTTGGATGTCGTGCTCGTGTACTAGCAGAGCTGTTGCACGCGCTACTATTTCATCGACGTAAGGTGGCTTTTTTTCCTTTGCGAGTCGGTGTTCCTCTAATAATGGTGCTATAGTTATTTCATATTCTTTATTTTGGATGGATATGTCCTGTCTCAGAATATTGATTGAATAGGGTAAGGAGTTCATTTCTTGAATAAGCTTTTCCCCAGCTAGGAGTTGCTGATTGTAATCGGTAATTTCTGGGTTAGATAATTGGCCGAGGCTGGCTTTCATTTGCTGTTGGGTAATAGCATTACTCGCGTTGTAGATTGACAGGAGCTCTAAGGTCTTCTCATCCAATAAGAACCGTTGCATTCTTTCGAGTGTGTTTTTTTGTTTGATAAGTTCAACAAAGTTTTGTTGAATACCGGTGATCTTAGCTTCTATTTCTTCTACGAAAAATTTCTGATAATTACTTTGTTGGTGCGGAAGAAATTTCTCGGTCGCCTGATTAAAGCATTTACGAATATGAAGGATGCTTTCCTCTGTTGGGTGATGGCGACGTGAATGGATTAGTTCGTCAAAAAGAATGTCTTCTTCGAGCTTAAGTTTCTGATGATATTCAGCAGAGAGGTCGGTAGGGAGAAGAGCCTTTAATAAAATGAAGTCTAAATAGTCAAAAAGCTCTATGTCTCTAGATTTGCCAAGGGGGCCTAGTAGTTTTTGGGAATCTATGAAAAACTCATTCCTCCAGTTACTGCCATTAATAGGACCAAGCTCTATATCAAAATCTCTTAGGGCTATTATGCAAAGCTCATTCTCATCAGGGTCTTTTTCACCATGACACCATGCCTTGAAGCTTTCTGAGCTTCTTAGGCTTGGATCGAGCAGAAAAGAAATGAGTAGCTTTTGAAACTCTGCCCTGAGTTCAGACAATTCCTTCAGATCTAGAAATACTCTTTTAAAAATGAATCCACTGCTAACATCTTCGGTTCTTAGAACCAATTTATCCAGTTGATCCGATGTTTTGTATCTCTGTATCTCTGTATCTCTGTATCTGCCACTTGTATTCTACCATGAAGAATCTACCAGAAGATTATGTTGGCTACAGTAATTGATCTGGCATAAATAGGGTTCGTGAAAGGTTTTATCTATCAATGCTTCAGTGGGTAATGTTATTTTTTTATTTATTCACATTCTTTATCCAAGCTAGGCTGCCAGTAAGCGGCACTATCGTAATCTTCGGAGATGGATCAACTAACACACCTTTGTATCGGCTGGTGTATCATTATCACGAGCAGCTTGAACTGGTGTAGGACGAGTTATTATTTAATCTAACTCAACTTAAATTCCCAGTTGACCCCGTTATTTATCCGAGTAAACCCTAACTTTGATATGATATGGACTGCTTTCTGAGATGGAGACTCAAAAGATTATCTTATCACACCCGCCGTGTTCTCTTGCATAGGTAATAAAATTATCAACTAAACTTGTACCAACACCTTTTCCCCTAAAGTTTTTGTTTACAAAGAACATATTTATTACTGCTGTTCCACCCTCTCCGCCTTTACTGTCATCTGATCCAAGGTGACCAGATATACTCCCGATTATACTACTTTTAAAAAAGGCATTAATATCAATTAAGCCACTGCTACCCTTTTGTGGAGCTTGATTGAGGATTATTGAGAATTCTATATGAGGGCTTGTTTCAAGCATATTCTGGCCTTCAATGACAGTCATTAAAAAGAACAGGGTTTCACTCTGGTTATGGCTCATAATTATTATTAGGTAGTCAAAAATTACCCATTGTGAGTTCGGTGAGTTCAGTGAGTTCGGTGCAGGTATTCCCATACCAAAAAAGAATCGACAACGCAGAGAATATGTTGCTTGCGAGGGGGGGGGTAGAGCCAAGTTGTCAAAGAATTAGGCATATAAACAGGCAACAAGTGTTATGCAACCAGATCCATATCAATCAAGAATTCAGGAAGGTAACGGAAAGACAGTTTCACCCGCCGAGGTGGGAAGGAGAGGCGTCGAATCAATCAGTGCGAGTCGATCCCAGGAGGCGAGGCTTTTTAGGAGATGTCCCTATTCTGTGCGCGCCCGAGAAAGAACAAATGTGATCCTTTTCGAGCCGTGGATAGTTGGGATCTCATCATGGGAGAATTTAACGCATTCTGGAGCCCCAGTCGCCTATTGTAGCCCTCATCAAGCAAGTAATTTAGCATTACCCATAACAGCAGCGGTCAAAATCTCAGCCCTTAGAACCACGGACTCCCTGAGAAAACTAAGGGGAGGAAAACTAGGGGGGAAACAAGGTTGGAGCGATGCTGTGAAATCAATATGTTGAAATGAATGGTGAAGGCTGGGTTAGGCAACCTAAAAATCATTGTTACCTCGTAGATCTTGCAGTACGATGCGGTTTTTGCGTATTGTCAGCTCGGTTTTTATAGGAATACTCGAGTTATGATTCCGCGACAAGTCAATCTATTGAAACTTCTAGGCAAAATGTCCTCTGGGCTCTTTCTTGGTGCTCGTGGATTAGGAAAAACTCAGCTTTCAGAGGCATGGATAGCGACCCAGCCAGCTTCTCTCACCTATAATCTACTCTCGCCTTTGGAGTTCAAGAGACTGCTCTCTAACCCGACTCAATTGATCAACGAAGTAGAAACTCGGCTTGCCACGATTGAGGAACCTCTCGTGCTCTCTGTGTTAATCGATGAAGTGCAAAAAGTGCCCGAACTTCTGGATGTGTGCCACCTATTGATCGAGAAGCATAGAAAAAGAGTCCGCTTTCTGCTAACCGGTTCAAGCGCCCGGAAACTAAAATCAAAAAGCGCTAATCTATTGGCGTCGCGTGCTCTTTCAATTAGGCTACATCCCTTTACCCAGAGCGAGTTAAAGGATTACAACTTCGATCTGCTCAACGTCCTTCAGTATGGCACTGTACCAGCCATATATACCGCTGAAAATAGAGAGGCGGCTCTTCGAACTTATGTAGATACCTATCTTAAAGAGGAGATCCAGCAAGAGGCACTCGTGCGAAAGCTAGATAAGTTTTTTAGCTTTATCGATGTAGCAGCACAGCTCAACGGAGAGGTTGTTAACTTCAGGAAGATGGCCAGGCAACTGTCGGTTTCTGACAAGACAATTAGCGATTACTTTCAAATTCTGATTGACACCTTGCTCGTGCTCAAACTGCCAGGCTGGGATCGCTCCGCAAAAAAACAGATCATCAAAAGTCCTAAGTTCTATTTCTTCGACTGTGGGGTGCTCAATGCAGCGGCTAGAGAGTTGAATCTCCCTTTGCAGGTCGGCACGCCGCGATATGGTAGGTTGTTTGAGCAGTTCATGATCAATGAGTTTTACCGTGCCAATGACTATTATGCTCTTGATTATTCACTCTCCTTTTATAGCACGGGAAATTCAGAGGTTGATCTTGTACTAGCAAGAGGCAGACACGAGCCGCTAAAAGCGGTTGAGATTAAATCCAATCCGATGGTCGCGAAAGAAGATTTAGCTGGTCTAGAACTTTTTTCCAAGGAATACCCACAGAGCGAGATTTATTGCGTCTCAACCAATTCACAAGCCTATTCGGTAAGGTTAAATTCAGGTTGTAACGTCCTTGTGCTCCCTTTCCAAGAGGCGATCTCAACCATCATTTCACCAGCGCGGTGAGTGGTTCTCAAGTTACATGGCACTTTCGAACAAGTACAAGTAGAGGCAGTCCGAGCAGGCAAAGCATCCTGCACGAGGCAGAAGCATCCGGCCTTCGTTATCTCTACTGTCCTCGTCGGTGAGCACAGGTCAGATCAGGTGGTTACTAGTGTACCTAAGAACCTGGTATTCAAACGATAGACAGGCGTTAATCCCACACCATATTTTGGTCTGCGTCGCTCCGTTCTATACTTTCGTGATGTATCGTCGCAACACACTCCGGATCCTAGTAATAAGCATTTTATTCAATTCCATCCCACACGCGCACCCTTTGCAAGATGATTTGGAAGACTTGGCTGCAGGCGCTAATGGGCAACTGGGAGTGTGTTTGCTCGCTGACACGGAGAGCGTGCCCGTATATGCGTTCGGGGAAGGGAGGCTTTCCCTCTACAGAGCGTTATGAAGTTGATGGTGGGTGCAGCGGTTCTCTACTCTGTACGGGAGGATCTCTTGACGCATACCGGAAAGGAGGTAGAGGTAATGAGTATCTACCGTTTTCTCGATAAGCCTTAACTTTTTCTCTCAGAGCCTTAGAGGTTTAAGCTGGGATGAATATGAAAGCCGCTTACGAATATTGGGACAAACCAGATTGCTGGGATGACATTGGCGAGCCTGAAGATTGCGTCGTGAAAGTCGGCAAAGCCCGCGCTGGACGGGACGGCTGCTCGACGGCGGTGAGCATAACGCTATGCCGGAGGTGAAATTATGTCTCGCACACTTGATCTCTCAGGTCGCAAGGAAATTGAGTTTGTAGCAGAGTCTAGGGTTGCTTTTCTTGAGGGTCAGCTTCCTGAAATAGTTTCAATAATCCGTCGCGCCAGGGAAGGACCTCTATGCCCTCCACTAGTCGTGGGTGGGAGTCACGACAGAGGCAGAGGTACCGATACGATGGGAACTCGGCTCGTAATGAGCGAAGATGACTTAGCTGCTCCTTGGTAACAGTTTTGCTCGCTTTAATCTCGATAAAGATGGGCTCTCGTCGCGCACGGGATAGGATGAGATCGACCTCCAGGCCACCAGCCGTTGCGAGGTATGAAAGCGAATACTTGGTACGATAGTAGTCGTTTAACCGCCGCACTTCGTTGATGATGAATTGCTCAAACAATGGGCCGCGCTCCTGGCTTGAGAGCGGGGTAAATCGGAGGGTTTCCTCGATCGCCCGCTTCACGCCACAATCAAATAGATAGAATTTTGGCGCCTGTAATTGTTGCTTTCGTACTGAGCGATTAAACGCGGGCAGGAGCGATCCGAGAAGGGTGTCCTCAAGAATGGAAAAATAGTTCTGCACCGTTTTTACATCGACCTGAATGTTCCGCGCAATCGCTGAGAAGTTTATGATGGTGCCGCTTGCCTGTGCGGCGACCTCTAAGAACCGACGAAACGGTTGGATGTTGCGCACAAGCTGCTCAGCGGTTATCTCCTCGCGAAGATACGTATGAACGTAGGCATCGAGGAAGAGTTCCTTAGAGGAGTCTTTCGCCAGACTAAATATTCGGGGAAGAGTACCCCACTGTAACGCTTCGTCCAGCGAGAAGTCGGGGGTTGCTTCGAACGCGGTAATCGGATGAAGGGAGAACACAAAGGCGCGACCGGCCAGAAGATTCGCAGCCCCGCGGCGCAGCTTGCGAGCACTCGAGCCCGTAAGCGCAAAGAGGACCCCCCTCGACTCAATTTCATGATGTACAACATCGAGCAGGGCAGGGACTTTTTGAACCTCATCAATCACTACCCATGATCGGCCTTGTGGGAGTGTGCTAATTCGTTCACTCAAAAGGGTAGGATAGGATTATCAGCAAAACGCCGCTCCTCTTTCGGATCAAGGAGATCAATCCAAAGCGCCTCAGAACGAGGATACAATCCCTCTAAGAGAGAGGTTTTCCCGGTACCACGGGCTCCGAATAGAAAAAAACTGTTATCTTTCGGTAGGTTGAGAATTCATGGAAACATAATCCAAATATCAATTTGATTTATGGAGTATTGTCCACGAGGCCAGGGGTGGTGTCAATGTGGTTAGGGACGAGAGTCCAGAAGAGACCTCCCACTCAGCGAAGATGGGGGGCTTGGGCGAGCACTTCGAACTGGCAATGCGTTTGGCAACCGCCGCACCATGGCTTACCCTAGGAATTGCAGGCTTTGTAATCCTGATCCTAAGCACTGTGGTTGAGAGGCGTGGTGCACGGCTGCGCACCGATCTTTACGAAGCCTTGCGTATTGGGCTGCCAGAAAAGCAAAAGCAGTAGCCGTGGAATTTGCCTAGCCCCAAAACCGGCCGTAGCGAGGATGCGCAGTAGGTTAGGTTCGGGGGGGATCCAGGCTAGCATGGCTGCTGAGGTATGCCGAACAAAGTCCACCTCATTCCATCTGCTGGATCCCCATCCCTCAGCATAAGTATCCACCCAGGCTTGGGCGACGACTGCATACCATCGCTACAGAAGCTTAATAACTTCCCCCATCAGTAGTGCGAATAATGTCTTTGCCCTCACCTATGGAAGCTCGTACCAGGGGTGCAATGAAGTACCTCAAGTCTCAATCTCCAGAAGTCACCCCGCTCGAGCAGCCAGAAGAGGAACCTGCTGGTAAACCCTCCCAGCTTGTGGGAACGCGGCTCATCAAGAAGATTTATGAGTGTGACCTACTAACCCTCTAAGGACGATGACCCTCTTTTCTCTACCGCTTAAAAGTTAGCAGCGGCTCTAGGGCAATTCCACGCCCAGTCTAGACCCGGCATTTTTACTTAACTACCTCATATCATCAGATATTACTTATTCTTATCAGCCCCTCTAGCTTACTTCATCGCCGACTCCTCGCTAATCATAGCGGTCGAAGGGTGCCCAAGCTGCAATTCCAGTACCGCTATCCTGCCAGATCCCACACCTTGCCTCTCTCCCTCTGGTGCATTGGAGCTAAAAAACGGGCCTTAGCTGCCTTAGGCCGGCATGCTCACCCTGCGTTATGGCCATATAACTGATTATAACTGATATTCCTCTGGTTATAGTTTTTCCTACCCATTGACTCGTTCTAATCGGGTTTCTACCAACATAGAGAGTTGAAGATCCATCTCTCGCAGGATTGGAATAAGGCCTCCAGTCACCTCGGCATGATCAAGCGGAAGATCGGTGTTAGTCGTGCCGGGAAAACGGAGATATTGAATGTATGATCCGGGATAAAAGCTTCTCGGTCGCTCACCAAAAAGTAGTACAGCAGCCTTGGTCGGAGCGTTTCTTGAAAGATCGAAGAGGCGCAGTCCTGCAAGTTGTAGCAATTTATCGCGATGCTTACGCTCTAGAATTTCTGGGTCTATTGCAAGTCGCTTATAATTCTAGAGTGGAAGCTGATTAATGTCGTTAAGGGATGCGCCGATGCAAGGCCGTCCGTCAAAAGAAGTATGCGCTACCGAAAACGACGCTCTCGGTGAGTAACCGTTCTTCTTGCTCTGTCGCAACCCCTCCGCCGGGGTTCTACCCGAACACACACCCGCCCTTTGTAGCACACCGGTGGCATATATGATCTGAAGGGCGCACCTCAACTACTGCAACCGCTCTATCACCCACCACAATCTTGCTGACTGTAATCGAGAGAGGGAGAAGGATGCTTCCTATCGACTTGAGGGCGCTGAGGTCAACCAATATCTGATCCGTAATGTAGTCTCTTCGGATGGAGCCGTCATCCGTCGCTCCCACGATTAGGTCGCTCGCGGAAGACCGTGTCCGGGAAGGTCTTTAGCAAAGGAGCAGATCGCCTCGCAGAACTTATCTTTGTTAGTAAGTGATTCCGTAAACTCGATTCGGTCAGACTCACCATTCTAAATGAGTTCAGTAAGTTCGTGGGGCGACAGCATTAACTACTCCTCAAGGGCTGGGATGGTCCGTTTTGCAGAGCTTCTTTATAGTAACTGACTAAGGTTGCAATACCTACCAGGTGTTTACAGCATGCTTTCACGACCATCGTCCAGAAGACCCCGCACTGATTTTTACCTTCCTTAGCAGCGTTATCGTGAGGCTTTTCGGCGGCGCTTTTTGAGCAAAGGTCGCGCGAGGGCGATTTCAGGCAATTCGAGGAGTTTTTCAGAGATTCCCTAACCACCCCAGATATGGTATGAAGCATCTAAGCTACATTAACCTACTTATCGGATCATCTATACTCCATGCCAAAAGCTAGTCATTTCTTTCAGGCACCCCCTTTCGAGGTTGAACGAGCGTTAATAACGCTCGGCAGCAATCTCAGAACAGCCCGCCTCCGGCGTAATCTAACGCTGGAGCAAGTCGCCGAAAAGCTGGGGGTGGGGCGACATGTGCTTGCCGATGCCGAACGGGGCAAGCCTTCGACCAGCGTCGGTATCTATGTCGGGCTTCTGTGGGTATATGGCCTAACGAACCATCTCACTGCCGTTGCTGATGCAGAAGAGGACGAAGTGGGGCGTCTCTTAGCACAGAACCGCGAGCGCTCTCGTGCGCGAACTCCCAAGGAGGATCTCGATAATGATTTCTAAAGCGGAGGACGGTGATGAGTGCTACGTCTACATCTATCTTCCGGAGTCCGTACAGGCAGTGACCGCTGGGCGCTTAAGGCTGAGGCGCAATCTTCAAGGAGTAACGACCGGGCAGTTTGTCTATGGTCGTGAGTACCTTAAACGGCCCGATGCTGTTGAGGTTGACCCGGTGCATCTCCAACTAAGCCGTACCAGATACGACACAGTTCTTATGGAAGGCATTTTTGGAGCGCTTCGTGATGCTGGTCCTGATTACTGGGGACGACGAATTATAGAGAAGCATGCTGGTGTAAGCTCTTTACGAGAGCTCGACTATTTACTCCTTTCTGCGGACGATCGCGCGGGAGCGCTTGGATTCGGCATTGGAAAAGAACCTCCCGCACCAGTTCGTCACTTTAACAAGACAATCGAACTAGCACGATTACAAGCTCTTGCAGACCTGATCGTAAGCGGGGAGCAGGGAAAAGAGGGAAACGCTTCATTTGGCTCCACGCAGATGCTTGAAGAACTTCTCCTTATTGGTACATCCATGGGAGGAGCTCGTCCAAAAGCGGTCGTTGAGGACGGTGAGGGCCTATGGCTAGCGAAATTCAACCGTACAGATGATCGATGGGACAATGCACGGGTTGAACATGCCATGCTCGTTTTGGGACGTCTTTGCGGCCTCACCACTGCAGAGAGTCGAATCGAACAGGTTGCAGGTCGCAGCGTCCTTCTCGTAAAACGATTTGACAGAAAGCTGACCGCAGCAGGAGCAGACTATCACCGATCCCGAATGGTGAGCGCTCTCACGCTCCTCGGAGCCGATGAATCATTGAGCTCTCGGAACCGCTGGTCATATCTCACTCTCGTTGAGATCCTACGTCGCATTACTGATTATCCCGAACAGAATGCCCATGAACTATTTCGGAGGGTCTGTTTTAACGCCCTTATCTCCAACACAGACGATCATCCACGTAATCACGCCATCATTGCCCCACACCGCTCTTGGTTCTTAGCACCGGCGTATGACCTAAATCCATCAATCCCTTCCAGTATTGAGCGACGAGAGTTAGCCATGGAATGCGGAAACATGGGGAGGTACGCGAATGCTCGAAACTTACTGAGCCAAAGTGCGCGATTTTTTCTTTCTGAAAGCGACGCTCGCGCCATTATAGAAAACATGGAGAAGCAAATTGTTACCTCGTGGTACGATGTCGCTCGCAGAAGCGGGGTGACGGAGCATGACTGTCAGGCGATTGCGCCAGCCTTTGCATATCCAGGATTTCGCATGTGATGCGGGTCTAATTGAGGTTGTGCAGGCTCTGCCGCATGGGTGAGCAGCTCAGTGAGTGGGTATAGGCTTCGCTTATTCCCTGAGCCAAAAGCACTCCTGACTCCTGCCAATCCCTCGTCTGACATAAGCCTCACTTGATGCAATGCTTCGGCTCGCGCAAGGTAAGGGGAATAGTCACAGACCCCATGAGTTTGGACGTCATTTCTCACTGCTTTGTTTGGCCAGTCGGCAGAATTGGCGGCAATCCTCGCAACGTTCTCTCTCTCTCTCTCTCTGTTCGGACGAGGGCACATAAGATTCACCGTAGTCATCCTGATACCGCTGCAAAACATCGGCAAGATCAATTGCAAGCGATAGAGCCTCTAGGGTATCACGATTTGCTTTTGCCAAAATGAACTGGGGGTAATTACTCATCCCCTGTTCAAGTAGCGTCCTAGTAAGTGGATCTACAATTTCACTTGTTTTGAGCTAGGCTGCCTGTTTACTCATCGGCGTTGCTACTAAAGCACCAAAAAGCTCTCTTCTTCGGACGGAAAATGCAACGATATCCTCATTTTCTGCAGCCCGTTTGAGGTCGCTGGCAATTGCTTCTTCAGCACGATGGATTCGCACCGCGTTTTCATAAGGTAGATTTGATGCTTCTGGAGCAGGTGAGGGTGAACTGAACTCCCCGCCTTCCTTTTGCTGTGCCACAATCAGAGGCTCGCCCAGCTAGGCAGTTCACTGCTCTGAAAAAGCAGGAGTGTCACCAGAGGTTACCGATTCATCAACTAAGGGCGCGGTAAAGAGTGGACATGTAAATCTCTAGCTGGACCTGATAACGAAATGCCACCATCATACGATCACAACTACGGTAGAAAAGAATTCCCTCGTCGAGATTACATTCTTCATGATAACCATTCGCACGCTAATTCACTTCTCTGTCGCAATGCTCCTCTCCTTCGGTGTAGTCTTAGCTCTCTGATTCACACCCTGGTACCGCGCGACGCGGTCGCGCTTGGAATTCTAGCGATTGGAGGCGTATTTTGGTTTCTACCGCTCGTACCGCTCGTACTGGTCGGGCTGGGATGCTTTATCGTTCGTTGTAGCATCGTTTGGTCTTACCCTTTTGGTAGCCCAACTGGGAGTTGGAGGCGGTGGTGGGGGTGAATTACTTGGCGTCTCATTTATCGAAGCTGGATTCCGAATGTCGCTATCCTATTACCGTTGGCTGTTTGCTCTCAAGCATCCTCGATTATACGGCAGCATGTTTGGCTTGCCTTCTGATTGGTGGCAATCTTTCCCTTCTTGTTTACCGAGTGGTGATACTGCCGAGAGAGGGCTAATCTCTCAAAAGTCTCAGATCCGCCCAAAGAGATATCGAGGCGCATTATCGTAAACATCGGCGCTACCCCGACCCGGATCAGAACCCTCTGAGGCTCACCGATGGGTTCGGTCGAAGGAGATAGTCTATGAGCGACGCGGCAAAGGACGCTTTTCCGCTTATCGCCACCAATCCCTCGGCTTCAATGCGACAAACCCCTTACCTCTTCGTCCTTTACCTCTTCGTCTCAGAGACTTAGTGGTTAAGGATCGATGCACCATTCGCAAAGGGCATGGACCACGAAATGTAGCCGCCTTGCGTAGTTTCGCGATAGGGCTCATGCATGCCAACGGCATCACCAATATCAAAAGATGTGTGGCCAACCTCCAGCATAATCCAGACCGGATGTTTCAAAAGGCCACTTGAGCCTTCCTTTAAGCCAAGTCCCTCAACTCGCATCGGCCGGGATGGCACCACTATGCCAATTTCCCGCCAATTCTACCCTTACCAACCAAAACCACGCCGCAAATTGGCACGGACTAACTAATTTGGTATGATACTACGGGAATTTGGGGCCAAGGGAACACTCTAGACGCCCATCCAGAAAAAAACTCTACGACGCCCTAAGTTTTTTTCTAATTGGGCAGCACGTTTCTCTTTTTAGGCCTTAACCTTGGAGACTACTTGCTAGTCCAGGATAGCCGCAAAACAGTGTTCTTTAGTTTTTTGGAAATATAGCTATGAGCCTAATGGATCAATTTCGACCTAGAAGTTCTGACAATCAAGATAGACAAGGCGGGTCTAAAAGCACTGATCAGATCATTGCAGAAATTGAGAAGACGACCACTTTCGAGAATTTGAAACCAAAAGTACGTCAGAAGTTGATAGATTGTTTACGGGCAGCTCTAAATAGACCCGGGGAAAAAATAGTGTTGCAAGATGTTTTTGATAGCAGGGGAGACCTAGAATGGCAAGAGGCTAGGGGTAGGATTTTGGTGCCTGGTGGTATTTTCGTGATACTGTCAGATTATGGTGTTAAGTTGGTAATACCAAGTTCAGGCGAGCCTTTCCTTATAAAAATACGTAAAGGAGACCTAAGAGAAAGTCTAGGTTAAACCCGACCGGGCTATCCATAACCAGTCGCGCCACCCCTACCCAAAATTCTACCGAAAAATATCGTTACTGAGAATAATTGTCTCCCATCATCATTGCATCTCCCCCAACGCCTCCATCACCGCCTCCGTCGGAAACCCATCTCTTTCCCTCGGATCCGTAAACCTCTCTGGGTGCCGTCCGTTAAATTCGCGTACCCACATAAATATGGTGTCGCACTCGGCGAAATCGGCCAGGTATCCGGGAATTTCTGTAGATTTAATGGATGGCCCGTGATGTGGGGGGCGGGTCGGTAGTTGGATATCAACCCCATCAAGACTGGTCAGGCAGGGAGTAACCAACTTCTCCGTGGGGACGTTTCTCCGCAAACCATGATATTCGAGAATCGTTGCGGGGATCGTTCCCTGGCGCGCTGGATTTAGCGGATTCCAAACCAACTCACATCCCGGAAATATCCTTCTAGTCTCGGCCACAAGGAGCTGCGCCACCGTGGCTGGTAGATTGCTCTCCAGTCCAGGACTAATCAGACATCGGGTAGTATTCCGTAGTCGCGGAAGCAAAAACTCGGCTACAACTGTTGCGTAGCTCCGAAACCGAGCTAGTACTTGCGGATCTCGGCGGCGAAGGAGTAGAGTGTAGTTTGCCGGCGAAACAGGTGGTGTCGGGATAGACGGCCCGCGTTCAATAACTAATCGCACCACCCCTACCTAGAGAAGTTGTGGCATATAGTTGCAAGGCTGTGCTTTAGAGACAATGGAGCCGGTAGCGCGTTGGCCATTTGTGGGGGCTTATTTTAGCTGATTGTTTGTTTAGAAAGGCAGATCTGTGGGAGGTCTCGATGGACTCGAGGAATAGCGGTCAGTACATATTCGTATGCTATCTCACTCACAGAGATTATTTTTTTGTGGTGCGTCCAAGGGTTTCTCAGTCTCCTATAGCAGCCTCTTCTTTTTTCAGCACAAGGAATCGGAGGTAGGGGTGCTATAGTGGGGATGGGAAGGCGTGTGGTTGTAATAGCGCTACAGCAACCGTCGGGGACCAATAATTTGGGGCATAAGAGAGTGCTCGTCGCGGTTGAGTTGCGTGCTTAACTGGTAAGTAGTTGCCCTTCTGTGACAGTACAGGCTCTTCCGGAAATTAAAACCCGATCTCCTTCCACTTCAACTATCACTTCGCCACCTCGTGCTGAGGCCTGAAATGCTGTCAGGCGTGATTTACCGAGGGTTGTCGCCCAATAAGGAGCAAGGGCCGTATTTGCGGAGCCTGTTACAGGATCCTCGGGCACGCCTAGCTTGGGGAAAAAACCGCGATAGATATAGTCGTAGGGAGCAATCTGAGAGCGGGCTGTGACGACTAGTCCTCGCTCTGGTAACGTTTGTATAAGACTGAAGTCTGGCGTGAGCTTTCGCAGCGCATCCTCGGTGTCCAGTACAGCGAGGCAATCCTCACCATTGGATCCGACAAAGTGCGGGTGGACGGCCATTATTGCTTTGGCTATCTCCGCAAGTTCTGGCCTCGCTCGAGCATCTTGGCGAGGAAAGTCCAATGTGTACATCTCGGATTCCTTTTCTACAGTGAGCATACCGCTGCGACTCTGGAATTGGAGAGTTTTGCTATTGGTAATGCCCTTAGTCCACAGGATGTGCGCTGCGGCCAAGGTGGCATGGCCACAAAGATTCACCTCCGCATTGGGGGTAAACCATCTAATCTCCATGTCCGACTCACTAAGAAGGACAAAGACCGTTTCGGATAGGTTCATCTCCATTGCTATTTTTTGCTTGAGGTCGTCACTTATATCTTCCTTGAGTACGAACACCGCCGCGGGATTGCCGGTAAAAGGCCTATTGGTAAAAGCGTCAACTTGCCAAAACTGCATTACTCCTCCTCTTCACTTCGTAAATAGTTGTACACAGTAGCACCCTAAAGATATGCGGAGAGCGCATAGAGAGGGATGTTTCGAATCTTCTCAGCAGAGGGTATGTTACTGGCGGAGAGAACTACTGCTTGAACATCGGTGCTCTGTGCTAAGAGAGATTGTATGCTCTTTATGCGAAAGCGCTCACCTGATTTTACCTCCATCGCCTGAACACGCCCGCCCCTCTCGAAGACGAAATCGACCTCTGCCTTGGCGCTGCTTGTCCAATAGTAAAGCTGCTCAATCCCATGTGCTCGCAGCTCTTGTGCGATGAAGTTTTCTGTCATAGCGCCCTTGAATTCAGTGAATAACTCATGCCCCCGAACAATAACGTCGCTCTGTAAGTCAACGAGACTCCCTAAGAGGCCCACATCAATGAGATATACCTTAAAAGATTCTGTATCGGCATAAGCCATAATGGGCACTTTGAGTGTCTCTGTATTGATCACCTTCGTAATAAGCCCGGCACTTAAGAGCCACTGCAAAGAGGACTCGTAGTCACGCGCTCGGGCGCCTGTCTTGATGGCTGTGAATATGAATTTTTTATTCTCTTTGGCAAGGTGCCGTGGAATAGAGTCCCAGATGCGTGAAATCTTCACGATATCTTGGGCTCCGGCATGTTTGGCGAAATCTAAAAGGTATGCTCTTACAATGTCTCGTTGAACACTTCGAACCTGAATGGGATCGCGAAGCGCGGCATAGGTTGCAACGGCCTCGGGCATTCCTCCTACGTAGAGATAGTACCGCAAGAGCTGCATAAGGTCGGCATGCAGGAAGGCTGAAATCCTGCCGCTGTTTAGTTCAGTCCGGAGTGCCTCGAAAAGCTGCTCCCTTCCCAGCGCACGGAGAAACTCTTGGAAGTTTAAAGGATAGAGCGTCTCAAAGTTTACCTTTCCTACGGGAAAGGATTGTTGATGTCCTAATGCAAGCTCGAGGTGAGAGCCTGCACACGCAATGTGGTACTCATTCGCTTGCTCGTTGAAATACTTAAGGCTAGTGAGAGCTTGCGAACACAGCTGTATCTCATCGAAGATAAGGAGGGTTTTGTGAGGGAGTATAAGGTTTTGTGAGTAAAATTGGAGCTTCTCAATGAGCTGAGCTGGTGCCAGCTTCCCCTCGAAAAGTGGCGCAAGATTCCTATCCTCCTCGAAATTAAAGTACGCATAGGTATCGTATTCCGTCTCCCCAAAGAGCTTGAGGAGTGCCGTTTTGCCAACCTGGCGAGCCCCTTGCAGGATAAGGGGCTTACGGCGCGGGGAATTTTTCCACTGCACGAGGCGAGGGTAAAGGATGCGAGGAATCATGTAATATCAAGATGTTGCAAATTTACGACCATATTTTTGCCATTTCTGCCTTTTATAATGCTCTAATATTGCAACAGTCGCCAGATCTAACGTTATTTTTCATGCGAGCCTTTCGCCCTCGGCTCACTTCGTTCAGGGAGTCCCCGGCGATCTTGAGCACCTAGAATTCCCCGAGGGAACTGAAAAGGGGGCGGGGTTTGGCGGGGTATTGTTCTTACGAACTTTGCAGCGGGGTATGCAGCACACATTTTCCTGGTTCGCGCTCCAAATTGCCATTTATGCGCGCTTCTCACATGGCGTTAACAGTTTTGGGCGACGCATGAAGAAAGCCCCAAAAGGGGCTTTCTTCATGTCTGGAGCTGTGGTGAAAAACTCACGGATGGGTGTTTCAGCAAGAACTTATCAGGGGGAGAGTCTCATTTTTTGGGTAGAGTGACTAAGGATTGCAGAGCTTAACCAACCACTCTCCCCTATCTGCGTAATCATCGGCAATCTCCGTCACATTTGCTTTGAGAGCAATAGCAAGATCGTTATTGTTCGGATGTCAAGAATCGTTGGGCCACTGTAAGATGAACATCTGGATGTCAGAGCTGAAGGGCTCGATTTGCTCGATATTAGACGATCCTCCTCCCCGAAAAATTGCCGCGACTACTTCTCTGGAGAATCCGGCAGCAACTTGCAGCTCATACCCAAGGAGTTTTGCCTTAGTTTTTGAATCTACCCTAAGTGGGTTATCGAGCCGAACTGCGGTGACCCTTTGCCGACTGTTGCTCCACTGCCTAGAGCGATGCTAAGTGTTACGATTCTTGCGGAGCAAGAAGGGGAACCTCGGTCGCCAGCTACTTCGGAAGCTCTATTTTAACTTCCCCGAGCTTTTTCTTGATACTGAGAGTTGCAAGTGCATCACAGAACATGGCTGCTGAGAAGAGCTGACGATCTAGGTCAGTGCTTCGAAGGGCGTGCGGTGTATTGCCACATCTCCTGCAAATGCTTGAGAGGTAATCCACCTCCTCCTGGATCGCCTGGGCAACTTCGGGGTCAGTCTGTGATACGAGGTTGGCAAGATCGGACACAGCGCTAGCGAGCATCTCTGCTGTGGGGTAATCTTTAGCCTTCAGAAGGCGGGATTCTTGATTCCCTGGACGTAGGTAATCGAGCATCATGACGACGTAGGATTGAAGCCGAGACACACAGGACTGTTTCTCGAGGACTAGGCCAGGTGGCGTTGCATAGGCCCAATCTGTTCGGAGAGCGGAGTGGTTCCGTTCCTTCCAACTGCGCCACTGTATATAGACCCGATAGGGCATCATGACCGTTCTCTCAGTAGGGTTCCGTTGAGCATGCTCTGCTCCGCGAAGCATTACTAAGTAATCCTCATCGATGGTACAGGTTGCCAACTCATCTAGGAGTCCAAAATTTGTATTTTCATTGTCTACAGAGTAATTCATGGCAAAGAACGCGGCGCGAGCAGTTATGGACGGCCCACCAACGCTGCGAGTGGCATAGCCGTTCTCAATGAAGCGGATTGCATAGAAGGAAGAGCTTAAACATTCCCCGAACATTGCAAGGGAGGTCACTCCGGGCATAGGTAATAAGCGACTTTGAGCATGGGCGACCTTAAGGGCTGGATTAACTTCGTAGAGGGCTGCTACTGAATCGAGGTATTTCTCCTCAAAAACAGAGTCTGCATCAGCCCAGACCAGCGGACGAGCAAGACCGCGCTGGGCATCAAGCTTCAGTAATGCCTCGATAGCCGAGAGCGACCCCAAAGCTCGGGGAAAACCGACGGAGTTTCGACTGAGTACGAAAGGAGTAAGCCCGTCTTGCGGAAAGGTTAAGTTCTCTCGTTCTCGCAGGTCGACAGTATGAAAGGTGTCTCTATCAAGACTACGCAGATGTGCTATCGTCTTTGCATTTTGCTCCTTAGCTTTTTCATTGGCATCGGCTGAGTCATTAACGATGACGACTAGTGGATGCTCAGGAGTGTGTGGACTGGAAAGCTTAACCTGATAAATGGAGGGCTCGCGATGAGCTGGAATTATTGTTACAGTTCGCGGGTCGCGTAGCTTAAGTTCGCCTATCTTTGCCTTAGCATCTGCGAGTGCTTTATTGGCAAGAGGTAGTTTGTCTATTAGGCCAGCCTGATTAAAGCCTGGATCTCCGAAAAAGTCTTTTACGCTTATTGCGTGAGATAGGGGATGAATGGCCAAAGGGGGGTCGATCACATGACTCAGGTCGACTTGCTTGACATGATATGGAATATCTGAGTTATCTTGAGGTTGAGGTGTAAGAGGTGGCATGCCTAGCTTTGATACTCTTCCTTTACCCTAGAACGTCCGCAACAAAATCCGTTTGTAGCAAATCCCTCAACTCGACCCCGGTATTGGATGGTGCTTCGTGTAAAGTTGTACTCCATCCTCTTACTCCCATCCTCCCCATCCTCTTACTCTCAGGGATGTAAAGGAACCGGTAAAGGAACCGCAGCATAAAGCTGGACGTCAAACCACTTGTCAATAATTCTGAGTTATTAGAAGACAACCCTGCTAACTCTGAGTACTTTTTGCTCTGTGCATACCAACAACTTTAAGTCCAACACCTCTAAGTCCCCAACACCTCTAAGTCCCCAACACCTCTAAGTCTCTGAGAAAAAGAAGCAAAAGAAGCCAAGTAGCCTGCTTTTGCTTTGGGAGGTTGTTATTACTGAGAAGTCCATCCCTTACCGCTCACAAAAACGTTCTCGTGCGCGTACCGAAAAAGGGTGTTACGATCTGTCTTGCCTCTCTCAATATCATAGGCCATCAAGTTGATAACCATTTGTTCATACCCCGGAGCGAACAGACCCCTGTGAGTGTTCATATAATCCTTAAATACCTCGCGAGCTTCTTGGAGGCTCGCCACAGTAACTACAACCCATATTGGGTCCTGCCCAGGGTTGCCGATGTTAACATTCATTGTTATCTTTTTGGCATCTAGTATCTCGGACAATATCTCCTCCCCCCCCCCATTGACAACGGGCCTCGCCTCATGAATTGGCATATTTGGCTTCTCCTTGGTTAAACGCTTTTGTAGTGGTTATTAGGTGCTAACCTATCCCCCTTGACTTAAGTCCCGATAACACAAGATTTAGCTTGCCAAATAGCTCTTTTCCCCCCTAAAGCCCCGATCCAGCAGTCATGGTAGCTGCGCTGTCGATTAGTCAAGTGTTCGCTTGACGCCGCTCGCTGCTGTTGCTCGCGCCCTTGACTAATTCGTCATATGCTCAGATGAAAAAGAGACACCCCGTGCTTGGATTGTGGTGGGAGGTATTCGATAAGTTATATAATATCTCTTTTCTTAGAGCGTTTATATTGTTAGGTCTCGGAATGCGGCATCTAATAAGCGAGGGAAGATGGACGACGTTTCTCGGCTGCCTTGTCGCCGCAGTAGCAGCCATCATCTGTATGGGTGGCAAGGAGGTAGTGTGGTGGGCTGCTGGCGGAAGCGCGCCAGCTCGGAAGAGAAAGTTCTTTGGAACCGTTGAGCTTCCAGTTGCGACGTCCATTATGAATTTCGGCGAGCTGTACAAGGAAATCATTCGGCATCTGACCAAAGATCCGACGGCTTCGGTGAAGCTGACCTTGGAGATCGCCGCCGAATTTGGGAATGGCGCGCCGGAAGATATTCGGCGCACGGTCGCGGAAAACGCAGCCGCGTTTAAGCTGAAGGCCGGGGAATGGGAGTGAAGCTCCTAAGCTAGCAGCTAGCTATATGATACTTATCGCTATTGCAGAAGCGAATGGCGGGAGCCTTACCGGCTTCCCACCGTGGCGGTCAGTATTCGCCGGGGAGCATGATGGTCTTGTTGGCGACATAGAGGGAGAGCGTGGGAAGCGGGAAATCAGTGAAGGGGATGCGCTTGGCGAGAACGATATTGCCGTTGCCGTCGTCACAAGACAGGCGGGCGGAACCGCCTTCGGAAATGGTGAGCTTCCAATGTTGGAACGGTTCGGCGGCGACCTTTGAGCCGGGGCGCTGGGCGAAGGCTATCTCGTCCAGAAGCCAGTAAGCACCAGCTTTTTCAGCCAGGTATTGCGCGCCCTCGGTATAGAGGACGGAAACGGGCGAGGCCGCTACTCGTATTGTGATGCCGAAGGTGCGTGTTCGTCTGAGCGCAGGGCGAAGTCAGCTTACCCGGGAAGCGCAAGTGTTGTACTTTCTTGCCGGTGCCAATTCTATTTTTTATGGAGATTCGCTCTTAACAACGGGCAATCCTGAGGAGGATTGTGATCGTCAGTTATTGCGCGATATTGGGGTGCAGGAGGGAGGAAATCTAAGAACGCAAGACGAAAAATCCATCAACTTCAGTCATCAGCAGTTCGGTTCCACCTGCTAGAACGAAAACCAAACTTCTCGCCGGTGAGGATCGATAGTTTGTGGGAAGGATGGTTGTGGGGGTGAAGGATTTCAAAGATGCACCTTGAATTTTCTGGCCACCCTTTCCCACATTTCAGGCGAGAGGGTATGGCCGACGTTTTCATCGATGAAGTAAGAGAAGTTACTACTCGCGTCCTTGGAGTCGTACACCCTTTGCATACGAACAAGACCCGAGCGAACAAACTCGTCAGGCTCAACTTGGTACTGAACCTTTCCTATGGATTCGCAATTCAGTGTGCGGATGATCTATGTTTATCGGCCGGTCTCGTGAACTGGCGCTCCTTGAGGAGCGGTTTCGGTCTTCCAAGGCGGAGTTAGTTGTTCTGTATGGTCGGCGCAGAATTGGCAAAAGCTCACTTATTCGGCACCTTGTTGAGGAGGACACCAATCTCTTCTTTGAAGGGCTTGAGGGACAAAAAACTCCTACGCAGATTGAAGCTGCGATTACTTCTTTGCGCGAGCAGTGGGACGAGATGTTCTTAAATTCCTATGCATACACTTATTTGAAAGAAGAGATACTGGCCGAGCCGAACAGGTGGTGCGCTTTTTTGCACCATTTAGCCGATTCCTTTGAGTGGTGTGGCTACGATGAACGGCGTGACTCTGAATTTTGTCGAGGTTGGCCGTGATGTTGGGGTAGATGATAAGACTGTAAAATCACATTTTCAAATTTTAGAGGATACGTTAATAAGGTTTTTGCCACCTGCCTATCATCGATCTGTAAGTAAGACTCAGCTTCACTCCCCCCAAGATTTTATTTCTTTGATTGCGGTGTAAAACGATCTTTAGAAAGAACTATACCGTTCCTTTGTTGCAAGCTAGTTACGGTTACGGCAAAGCATTTGAACATTTTATAATCGCAGAGATCGTGGGTTTAAAAGACTATCTAAGGAAAGATTTTCGACTATCCTATGTGCGATAGAAGTCAGGTGCGGAGATAGATTTGTTTATTGAGCGTTCCGGACGAGATACCGCTTTAGTTGAGATAAAATCAACAACAGAGATTAAGGAAACACATTTCAAGTATCTTAAAGAATACTCTTCAATCATTAAAGATTCTGAGGCATTCTGCTTTTCAAACGATGAGAGAAGTCAGAGGATTGAAGGTATAAGGTGCTTTTATTGGAGAGAAGGTTTACTGGAGTTAGGGTTAGGATAGATACTGTAAAATAATTCTCGCGGAGAGCCACTCTCTAATACCGTAGTGAGAGCTAAAGGTTTTGTTGTCTGCAATTAAGTTGAATAAAGTAGCCCCAGCTAAGAATGAGATTAGTTTTACTTTTACTTTCTCACCAGTATTTTTGTGGTATGAGGTTTTTATCTACGGAGATGCCGTGCGACCCTCCCCCTTCAGGTATGACTGAGTATAGACACTCTTGGCATTCGGTAATGAGCCTGACGTAGTCGTTGTAGACTCTGCCGGGAGCCCGCACGCGCCAAAATTCAATAAAAAAGGCAGGTCCAAATTTGTTCTAAACTATTCTGTTGTGGCCGCCTGTAGGTTTAAAAGCATAAGATAAGGAAAGCCTTTAATTTTTAAAATATCAGCTATATAACTGTGAGGCTAAAAAGAGCTTCTGGGGAAAAATGCTAAGGTTAGATTTTTGACTCAATTTTACGCCAGAGGGAAAATGGATAGGTAAAGGTGTAATTTGAGTCGATACGTGTGTGTAGAGTAGATTAGCCGATAAATGAGTTGAGTTGAGCTGAGTTAAGTTAGAGGGGATGGTAAGGGAAACTTAAGTGTGCTCTTATGAGTTAATTAAGAGAAAATATTGGGTCTAGGCTACGCGTAAGGTTACCTTAAAGCCACTACACCGTCTTAAGCGGTTGAGAAAAAAGGTTATCTCTAGCAAAGAAGTAACTTAAAGAAACAGGCGGCGAAAGAGAAGCAGGCGGCGAAATAGATACAGGTGGTGAAAGAGAAACAGGTGGTGAAATAGATACAGAGCCTCATAAAAAAGTACCCGATAGGGAAGAGGCCTGAGAGTTTTTATCTGAGAGTTTTTAGCAGTGTCGCTAATCTTATATAGTTTGGTGACTTGTTGTTTGGTGACTTGTAGTTTGGGACTTAGCCTACTTGGTTCGTAGGCGAAAAATTTTAGTAAGTAAGAAAAAAATTCAGTAAAGAAATAAATTTAGTTAAAAAGTTTTAAATAATGAGCAAAAACGACATTAATTTATATTTTTACTGATTTTTTTTGTAAAGTAACGACTAATTTGGATTAAAAAAGATGAGTAAGATTTTTTCAGGATGTACTTTACCCAAAATTCTTTACTTTTCTCTTTTTATTTTATTTTGTTCCTGTTCATCTACCTACTTTAATGCAATGGAAAAGCTTGGATATCCCAAGCGCGATATCTTGGTAAAGAGGGTAGCTAGTGCTAAAGATAGTCAACTGGAAGCAAAGGAGGAGTTTCGTAGCGCTTTAGAGAGGTATCGTGAGGTAATTAATTTTTCTGGTGGCGATTTAGAAGATAAGTATAACGACTTAAAGTCACAACTAAATTCTTGTGAGAGTCGGGCTGCTGAAGTTAGAAAGAGAATAAGTTCGGTAGCTGAGGTCTCTACCGCGCTTTTTAACGAGTGGCAGAATGAGCTTGATACTTTTAGCAACCAGTCGTTAAAGAGAAAAAGTAATGATCAGTTAAATAGAGCACAAAGACAATCGCATAAACTCTTAGCTGTAATGCGTGAAGCAGAGGCTAGGTTAGAACCAGCTCTTCGTCCACTGCGAGACAATGTACTTTCTCTAAAGCATAATCTTAATGCTCGAGCTATTTCGGGGCTGCAATCAGAATCAAGGTTAATTGATGAGCAAGTATCAGAGCTAGTAAGAGAATTAGAACGCTCTGTGCATGAAGCGGAGAAGTATATTGAGTCACTCTCAGAAGCAGAAGAAGCAGAAGAAGAAGTAAAATAACAAAGACTGGTATCAGATAATTATACTTTTAATTAAGTAATACCAATCGCACTAGCAATAAAGAGTAAAAGTCAAAGGTTAGTTTGTATAGGTTTTAATAAATTAAATTTTTTTTTGATACCAAGCACTACTTTAAAAAAAGTATCATAACCTACAGGTAGTTTGTTTAAAAAAATTAATTTATGACTAAATTCCAGCAGGAACCTAACCAAGAACCTATAGACCAGACCAGCCCAGCTCTCTCTCTCTCTCTCTCTCTCTCTCTCTCTCTCTCCTTTATCTCTTGATTTAGAAGTTGGAGGGCTAGCCTGGTATTTACATGAAAGCAAAAGTAAATATTTTTTAGGGAATGTTGTAAAAATCATAGATATTAGACAAAATGGTGACATTACCGCGGATAATACACCCAGTCAGATCTTCTGGAATAGGCTAGGGGACACCACCATAATCGATAGGGCAGACAGATTTATATCCATTGAAGAAGCAAAGGAGTTATTTTTGCATGACGCGATATATAAAGCTAAATTTCACCTTTATCAACGCCAGCTTACAAAGTTCAGGCAAGAAATTAAGCTTGCCATGCTAGGCAAACCAGATTCAAATTTTCTTAATTTAACACCTGGAGAAGAAGCGTATTATATTTATAACCAAAAGATTAGAATTTCCAGTGCAGATGATTTAACAGGGCTTGTAAGGTATGCTGGTATTAATCCACCATTCCATGGACATATTGTGATAATCGAAAACGTTAACACGATAGAAGATTGGGTATCCGCTACTAACGCAGGATACACCCATACTGATGGGACTAAGGCTGAAATAGAAGATTATATATACCGGTTTTATCCCCTGAGATTAGCGAGGGAAGAAGGCATCAGGATTATTAGAGATTAGCGTTTTAATTTAATTTCGATATTGTATGTAGCGAAAGCTCCATCGGTAATTTTGGTTAAATTGCTTATTATTCTGGAGCCAAGCCTTGTATATACCGCCAGCAAAAATTTGATCTCCCCGTTCGCGAAATCGCACTAAGCCAGTGTGATGGTATGCCCACGCAAAAGCGGGTGCAATCAGTAAGTTTAAGTCAGGTGCTGGTTCTGTACCTCCAGAGGATGTCTTACGGTCTGTGTATTTGAAAGCTTGTGCGCGTTTGATCCAAGTGTGTTTCCACAACCAATCTAGCATATTAACTATAGGCTTGATAATTTTTCTGTCAGAGGTTCGCTCAAAATAGCTTATGAGTGCCTGCATAGTGAGGCCTACCATAAATGGTCTGACGTATGGAGAGCGACCACTCTGCCATTGTCGTAGATGATTTATCGATTGGTTAACAAGAGAAAATAAGCGTATTCTTTGTGGATATCCCGCAGCTTCTGCATCTAAGTAGCTTAAAATAGCATATGCTACTTCTCTACTTTTAAGAGATGATCTTGTAGAAGATAAGGGAGTATCATCTGCCGCAAATGAGGCAGCATGAGATAAAAGATTTATAAGTACTAATGAGAGCGGATTATTTGTATCTTGATAATTAAGGAGCATACCATGAGTGAAGTTCCAATATCCCGGAATTTTGCCATTGTGTACCGCTACATAATTGTCTCGAAAAATATTAAGGGCTATCTCTGCGCAATCTTTCCAAAAGTTATCTTGCGTATAATCAGCGATCTTATAAAAGACTGCGGGTGCGTCATAATATGTAGTAGCTAGTAAAGTATCATGTGGTTGATTTGAATTTTTAGTTTGCTCGCAGGCACGCTTGCCAAACTCAAGCATATTGCTCTCCCAATTCGATTTTAAGGATGGAGAAAGTGAGATGTGATTAGCTGGAAATGTTTTATTTAATTTTTCAGCTAATATGTTTGTACTGTCTACTAAATAAACAAGTTTTGTAAAAGCTACGAAAATAAATATTCGACACCATTTATTATTTACCATACTCGTACATTTTAAACAGATAACTCCTTTGATTGTCGGTTAACATCTGTTATTACCTCTGCTCGTGGAGAGCGTAAAAAGTTATTTCTAAGAATCGCCTCAACTCCTGATACTTTGGATATAACCTGAGTGATTGTGTCATAAAAGTTTATGCTTACTCGGGGTAGAGAAAACTTTTTATTTGATTCTGGGTCAAAAACAGTTGGCAAAATATGACCATAGTTTGTCGAAAAAGCCAGAGAAAACCCTGCCTCACGAATAAGAGAATGTTCTCGTTCGCCAACGTGAGCACAATCACCATAAGGGTAGGCAAAGGTTTTAATTTCTCGTCCAAGTTCAGCCTCCATTTGAAGCTTATTTTTTTTTATCTCTTCACAAGCCTCATCAATACTTAGAGAACTTAGGCTTGGGTGGCTTACAGTGTGACATCCAAGAGTGATTAGAGGATGACTATCGAGTGAGCGTAACTCCTCCCAAGAAAGCATTGGTGATTCTGAGGAAACCGGGAAAGTAACATTACTTTTTTTGGCAATGAAGGATATTGCTGATGCACATTCGGCAGGATGAAGTAATTTTAGTTTAGCAGCTAATTTAAATAAATTTTGGTAATTTCTTTTCCCCGACTCATCATAAATTGAGTATGATTCATTGTTATATTGTAGCGTATTTTCAGATGTAGAATGAAATATTGAATCAAGCTCAATCCACCAAGGAACCAAATCATGATCTGCAAATTTTGAGGTAATAAAAATTGTTGCTGGTACTCGGTATTTTTCGAGTAAGGGTAGAGCATTTGTTAAATTATCTCGGTAACCGTCATCAAAGGTAACCAGTAATGTATCTTTGGGTAAATGCCTACCGTTTATTACAGATTCAGCTAATTGTTCAATAGAAATACAGCTAAAGTTATTTGTGAAATAAGCTAGCTGCTCCTCAAGAGCATCACGGTGAACTGATATACCGCTTAAGCTTCCGATTTCATCGGTGTCTACTATACGATGGTATAAAACACATGTTGCTAAGCCACGATAATACCTGCGTATAGCCCCAAATGGTTGAGAAGATAACAGTAGTCTGACGTAAGGAGCTAAACGCTGAAGAGCAGAGCGTGAGGCTAATTTTGAACAATTCGAGTTCATCACTAGGCTCCTCGAGATGGAACACAGGAAAGATCTTTTTTATCTAAATTTGATACTATTTTGTGGTCGCTTATTTGATTGATTATTTTTTGGCAATCAGTTGCAGAGCGACTATCGTTACAGTAATCACGTAAGCTAGTCCACGCTTGTTGTCCAAGTTCTTCGAGTGATTCTACAGAAATAGTGGTTATTAATTTGCGCCACTCATCAGTATCATCACTGATAAGAGCGCTGTAATCATGAGTCAGAGGTATACCCATTGTTCCGATAGTTGTTGAAAGGCACGGTCTTCCAAACTGAGCAGCTTCAATTGTTTTTACTCGCACTCCTGATCCAAACCGCACTGGTACTATTGCTAAATGGCACTTGCTGTAAATTGGTGCAACATTTTTAAGATGCGATAATATTTCTATGTTATGCATTGTTTTATAATTGTTAAGCCAGCGGCCTGCTCCGCTACCTGCTATAGTAAGATGGATATTTTGGCGGGTAGAAAGAACATAAGGCCATATTTCTGTTAAAAACCAAGAAAGCCCATCGCGGTTAGGAGGCCAGTCTAAACGACCTATAAATAGAAGTCTGAGGGTATCGTCTTTTTCCCATTTTGGAGGCTTAGGAAATGAAAAACCTACTGGAACGGTGACTGGCGGGCAATTGTCGCAACACCATTTGGAAAGAATTTTTGCATCAACATCGCTTACAGTTAGGATTTTTGAGGCGAGATGACATACTGATGATTCTAGCTGAGCTACTCGTTTAGCTTCAAATCTTACAATTGGTCTAATTATTGGTCTAAAGCAAAGCGGTATCGAGCTTAAAAAGGTGCTATTTTGGTTCCACAGTTCTGATTCAGCGTTTTGCGCGCGATAAATAAAAGGTAATGATGTTTTGGATGTAACAATCCGAGAGGCGATAGTGGCAGTGTGTAAACCTTCCGCTACAACAGCTTTCCAAGGCATGGAGACGATTAGATTTTCTAACGTGGTCAGGATCTTTGGAGTAAAAAAACGAGCATAGGTAAATGGAGCATTCCACAAGTATCGAAGAGTGTTTAAGCTATATTTACTTGAAATAGGGATAATAGTCGAACGTAAGATACCGCACTCTTGTTCAAACGCCTGTAAGGAAGAAATTTCAATTTCTGTAGGCGATAAAGCAGCAACGACAATCTCTTCCCCTAAATTACTTAAAGAACGAAGAAGAGATTGAGAAGCAACTCTGGCTCCGTCAATAGGAGGATGTGGAAACCAAGGTGTTATCCATAGTACTGGGGCTTTCATAAGCTATATAGATTTAACTTTCAATGATTTATTTGCTGAATTTGGCAGTGTTCTAGCCGCTCTAGCCGCTAAACTTATTATTGCAACAAGGAGGTAGGGAAGAATCAGGTATGTATGACTAAGAAATGACATAACGATAACATAGCCAATGAATGCTAGAGTAATTCCTGGATACTGCGAGCGTAATTTCCATGCTAGTACGCCCCCATAACCGATGAAGGCACAAAAAAGTAGTAAGCCTAAAATACTTCCTTCTGCAAGTGGAATAATCCATGAAGAATGAGCACTTCTTTCTCCGTGTTCTATTCGTACTAAAGCATACTTTTCATATTCTTTTTCGAAATTGCCCATACCTACCCCAAAGATTGGATTGGCTTTGGCCATTTGCAAACCTGCTATGGCAAAGTACAGACGAGATTGTTTTGATAGTAGAAGATCTTCAGCGTCACGTTCTATGAATTGAACCGCAACCATAGTTATACAAATTATTATTACTGGCATTAAGAAACGGATTAGTGTGCTACGAATCGTAAAAATACTGTAAGCAAATACCATGGCACTAAGAGCTATTAGAGCGCCTCGCGATTTAGTCAACCAAATAGCTGAGAGAGTAACAAACGTTAAAATTGTATTAATGATGAAGGTTACCGGAATTATTCTTAGGGACCTTTTTTTTGTAAGTTGTTTTGAAGGAAATAAGATTAGTGGCAATGCAATCACACCGATAGCTGCTAAATCGTTTGAATTACCGAAATAACCAAGTCCTTGTAGGCGAGTTGTAAAAATTGACTGATTTGGATTAAGTGAGTTAGTAAACAGAATAGCATTAACAAGAATGCTCACTAATGATAGATATGTACTTTTTAAAAGTGCCTCAACTTCATGGTCTGTTGTAACGCAGTGAAGGGCGGCAAACCATAAAAAAATTACAGGATAAAATCTTTCAAAAAAAAACGATAAACCAGCAGTTCCTCCGCCAGACCCAATAATTGAGAGAAGTGTCCAAGCCAAATACGTGGTAAGAAGAGTCGCTAATTGGTTCCAGTAAAGAGAGAAGTCATTTCGGCGGGTATGGTAAATAAGCCATGATAAAATACTCAAAAGAGAAAAAAGTTTAGGAAGAATGGCGATAGACTCATTTGTTGGTAAAAACTCCCAAGGACGCAGTAATAAAACAGATATAAGTAGTGTTATACCACATAACGGATGCACTAAACTGAGTGCTACACCTAACGCGCATGCGGTAGCGAGAATGGCTTGGTCAAGACCAAAAAATAAAGAGAAAACTATAGTAAGAAATGCCGTTACTCCTCCAACAAAAATAATTCCCAACGGTGATAATACTGAGCGATATTCTTCTGGTGTTGGATAGCGTAAAAATCTAAAAAGGATAATCGATACGCAAAAAAGGCATCCGCTTATCACCATTGCTGCTGGCGCATACTGAGCGGGCGGTAACATAATATTGCCCTTAGTTGGAAAGATCTTTACTCATCGTTATTGGTTTTTTGTGCAGGTGGCAAAGCGCGTATTTCATCGTATCCGATTAGTAAAGTTTTTTCTGTATTTTTCATTAGAGGAAGCTCTCCGATGAATTGAGTATCAAGGGCTATTGCAGCTGTTTGTGGGGAAATTAGGGTGCGTCGCTTTGTTTCACTGGCTAAGATTATTCCAACTGAAATAAAGCTAGCCAGTAATGCTGCAAATACCGAAGCAACTTTGATATTGGGGAAAAATGGCTTAGTGGGTAATGATGGTTGCTGCAGTATAGAAAGAAATGACATCGATTCTGAGCCTCTCTCCATTGATAAAGCTATTGAAAGATAAGAAAGCTTACGTAAAAGGTCATTATAAAGATTTTCTAATGAGGAAGATGAGCCATCGTTTGAGATTGCGGCGGCTATCGCGTCTGTGTCGTTAGACTGTGGCAAAGGAGCCTCATTACCCTTTTCTTTAACAATCTGAGCTTTCATAGCTACGGCTTGATTTATAAGTTCAGCTACTTCAGGATGTTTGTCGGTATATTTTTGTCGTATTGCAGCTAAATCGGTATTTACCTTTCTAAGTTCGTCTTCAAGATGTTTTGCATTTGATACTTTTTTAGCTCGAGTTAGAGCTTTTGCCAAAAATTTAGTTTGTTCTTGGATAGCGTTGCGAGCTTTTTCAAGACTGCGATAACGCTCTTCTACTAAGACGGCTATCATTCTACTCATGACGGCTTGCATTAAATGAAAAGCTTGATTTGCGTTATCTTGAACAGATGATAGCTGCACAGTAGTGGGGCTTAAAGTAAAATATTCTATTTTTTCTCGTAACTGGTCTCTTTCCTCAATACGTCTTCGTGTGTCTCTTGGATATTGGTAAATTTTGAAGTTCTCTCCAAGTGAATCAAGAAATTCCTCATTCATAGCAAATTTAAGAAGAGAAATTCGTTGAGCATTTAGTTCTCCAGGTTCTGATGGCTCTGGAACTAATTCTCGTACGAGCGGATTGCTAAAGTAGCTAGATGGGATATTAAGAATTGCTGTTGATTTAAATTTTTTTGGAAGTTGCTGTACAACCAGAAATGTGCCGGTAAAGACTACTATCCAAACCAGTAGGACTGTCACGGCATGGCGCCGAATCAGTTGAAATATCTCCGTTAATTCAAGATTGTGTTCAACGAGTAAATTGTTCATCACGATTTTCCCCGTTTAATAGAAACCCAAGGATTGTGAATAGTTCCAATGATAGGAATGTTGCAACGATTAAGTTCTTCTCTGAGCGAGTTTAAAATACTTGTATCAAGTGATATCGGCGAGGTAAGAATTAAAACACCATCGACTTGTCCACCTACGACTATTGGGTCAAAACCTTGATAATTAGAGGCCTGAAGAGGGAGGGTATCAACTAAAATTAAATCGTATGAGGGTTTAAGGCTGGTGAGGAGATCTTTGAATATGAACTCAAGTGATCCGTTCCCTTCATTTAAAGAAAACCCAGGTTGTTTATTGGAGGAGTTTGATGAATCCAAAACGGTAGGGAGATTGGTAGCATGATTAGGCAATAGTGGGTCGTGATAAAAATATGAGTGATTTTTGGTGTGTTCAATAGTTAGTAGATGAATGACTCCACTTTTGCTCTCGAAAAGTGTTCCCGCACTTCGCCGAAGAATCGACCGTAATGGAAATTCGCCACGGTTTTTCTCTCGGATTGTATCAATCACCAAAACTCTTTTTAATAGGAGTGAGGCAAACCCAACAGCGAGCGCCGCTGTAAAGAAACTTCGTCCCTCTTGAGCAAAGCGACTTATTATTGAGATGCTTGAAGCTGAATTCGATGTTTGCACTGCTTGGAGCTGTCGTAAAAGGCGTCGAAACTCTGGAGTGCGAATGTAAGAAGAGAATGGCCCTGAATTTGATGTATTATCAGTTACCATAAATTTTGCTCTTTCTTGAGAGTACCCATTTTAAAATGCAAATGCTGCTAGAATAGCAGCAGCTATCGCAGAGAGCACTCCCCCAAAGCCAGATACTACTCGACTTTGTTTTTCTAGGCTTGAGGGGCTTTCAGGATAAACCATGATTGTGTCTCCTGGTTTAAGAGTTGGAGGAGTAGAGCCTTCTTCCAGAGAGAACGAGACTGATTTGGTACCTTGTGATAGAGGTCTTAATACGACGAGGTTGGTAAGATTAGCGTTAACCGTTGGACCACCAGCTTTGATTAGGTAGTAAAAAAAGTCAGCTCCTGATATGTAAGGATATTCTCCAGGATTTTCTACTTGCCCTAGCAATTTTATCGAACTAGAAGCGCTGCCTTTCTTTCTCCCACTACCTTTAAATTCACTTTGAAAAAATACTGACTCAATACCACTCCATCTAGGCGTGATGCTTCCGTAATCTTCAGTATTACTCTGGACTTCGCTAGTACCTGCACTTGCTTGGTAGTAATCAGATAGGTGGATTGTATGACTGAGACTGCCTTGGGTAATTGTTGCGTATTTTGCGAGAGGTGTATCTCCTTTTCCTGTTAGAAGGCCGCCAGCATTAGCGATCACTTCGTCAATGGTAGCGGTCGAGGAGACAAGCACATTGCCTGGTTTAGCTACAAGACCTTTCACGCTTACATAAACGTCAGATGACACAATAGAGGCTGTGATGACCGGATTTACCAAATATTCGCGGTAAGCGCGAGCTAAGTCACTTCGAAGAGTGCTAATTGATTTGCTAGAGGCAGATATAGTGACTCCGTAAGGTAAAGCTAAGCGACCACTAGAATCAACTTGATACTCACCAGTAATTTTTGCATCTTGTCCTGATTCGATTTTTATCTTGTTACCAGATGCAATTATATTTGTTCCTTTATTAAGCCAACGGGGTGGACTTGTCGTACTTGATGAGAAGCTCTCATCTTCACTAGTCTGTTTAGAATCGTTTGTAGATGAAAATTTAGAGCGTTCAATGCGAGCTAGAGCTGATTCTCGTGGTGAGAGCTCGTCATTCGATTGGGTACATCCGCAAAATATAGTTCCAGCCCAAAGAGCGATAAAAGAAACAAGCGATGCGCCCGGAAGCCGAATAGGTAGATGAGCCATGCGTTCTCCGTGATCTGATGTGTTACAGTAATTCATCAAAGGAAGTAGTCAAAAAGGATATAGTCCGCGTCAGTCTTATTCTGCGTATTTGTGTATTCGGCCTGTTAAGTGCTTTTACATAATATTACAGAGATTTAACTATTTTTGCTGGATTTCCAGCAATTAAACTTTTATCTGGAAATGTTCCGCTCGTTACTACTGAGCCTGCGGCTACAATCGAGCCATTTCCGATATTTACTCCTTTCAAAATTATAGCCCCAACTCCAATCCAAACGTCATCACCTATAGTAATCGGTTCAGAGATATTTTGACCACATAGCCTTTCACTAAGAGAGTTTGGCTCTACTTGATTAGCCCTACTTTGTTGATTTGAAGTAAGTGACGGGAAGTAATCTAGCACCATTTTTGTAACCTGTTCTGCTCGCAGAATGGGGTCGACAGGGTGCGGATCGTAATCTTGGATTACCACGTTCCAACTTGAAAGAAAACGAGCACCAATGGTTATTTTTGAGGCTGAATAAATATGGGTTGGGCCGATTATGCTATTCTCTCCCACTGTTATACATCCACTGTTTGTAGCCAAAAGTCGGGCGCTTTCATAAATGATTGAGTTATCACCAATAATAATCTTGCTGCCTGGCGCTTCAGCCTGAAGCGAGAAACGCCTCTGTATTCTGACATTTTTTCCTCTTATTACACGAGGGTTGGGAAAGAAAAGGTAAGATAGTTGCGTGAGTAAACATAAAACTGCTCCGCGCAGTACTCCCACAACTTTAGCCGGATTTCGCCTTATTTTAGCTTGAGCCCGTTGGATAAAGCCTTCTTTTGAAATAGATCCTGCGCGAAAAGGGTTGATAATCATATTCATTTATTCAAAGTACAGTAGATAACTGTTTAGGAAGTGTAAATATTTTTTCTTAAAACTACAGAATTCAACTTGTAGTGAATGCTCATTTTTTATTCTAAATTTTTCCTGATAAATATCATACATGCGTATGATACGCATGTATAACTAATTAAAAGTGGATCGTACGAGACTAAAGCATATTTTAAAAGAGCTGTTTAAGATGAAGATAGAAAAACTTGGAGAAATTAGCCGAACATCTGCGAATGGTAAAAAGAACATTCAGAGACTATTACATGAAGAAATTATCGTGGAGACAGCTAAAAACTCTCCTGGTAATTTACCAAAAAGCCATGAACAAATTGGCTATAGCAACCTTAAAATAAAAAATGAGGAGGAAAAAAATTATTGGGAAGAACCTACTGATGTTAGAGGAGTGGTTTTTAATAATGAAACCAACTCATGAAAAAAATGAGTATTGAGCAAAAATAGACTTGAATTTAAAGTAAAGTTAGTACGCCGTTCTATAGTCTTTTAAAGTAAACTAAAAACTAAAAAGTGGATAATGGCACAAATAAAACGTATTTTGGTAAAATAATATCAATCTCAGGTAAATAATTTTAGGTAGTAGTGATTGCGGCGCCTAAGACTCCTCTAAATCAAGAACCAAAAAGAATCCAAGGTCAGACTCGGCTTCCTAAGCCAACTGGAGAGAGTCAAGTAGAGAGTCCAGAATTAGGCAAACCAGAAACCGGACGCAAACATGGTGATGCACCTTCAGATTCCGGCCCCATTAAACTTCCTCAAACCTGTGTACAAGGAGCACTATCGGAAGGTTCTAATCCGCCCCTTGACCCTAATCAGGTAGCTGTGGTTCTAGGTACTCTGAGGAGAACAAATGAACCAAGTGCATGATGAAATAAGTAGTCTTAATCCTTTAGGTTTTGAGTGGGACTCAGCAAAAGATTTTGAGGTATTAAAACAGGGTTTCTGTGATGATAACCTTTTTTTTAAGCCATTAAATGGCGTAGTTGACCGACTAGAAATAGCAGCAAGGATATGTCGGTTAATTACTATCTCTTTTGGTGAGCCAAATTATGCTGTTTTTCTTCTAGGTTCTTTAGTCAACAAAGTACACAAAGAAACTTCCGATTTTGATTTTTTAGTTTTTGTTACCGAAAATATTAAACAAGATGATACGATTCAACTTTTAAAGAGAATCAGTTTATTTTTAAATAGTGTAGGGTTTAGTACTAATGACTTAGCTTTAGATATTGCCTATTTTAATCTAGATGAGTCTATAAATAACTTGCCATCAGAATTAGGTAAAAGGAAGTTTAAAGACAAAGAGCATGAGCGGCTAACTTTAATTGCTCACCAAATGCAATTATTTAACGTTCGATATCGTTCTCGTTATTTGGGAGGCAGCATCAAGATTGCGAAAAAGATATTCGAACTTTGTCCAGAATATTTTTGGAATAGCTCTTTAAGGAATTTTTTACGGATTTTCAGCAATATCTTGTTTCTTTTGGAACTATCTCAGCCATCTTACCTCAATTATTTTTAATTCCATCATGGCAGGTTATTGGTTTAAGGTTATCAGAGCATTTAGCTAAAATAACTGTTTTTAGTATTTACACAAATTACCTTTTAGATATCCGGCAACTTCCGTTATCAACTGATCATTGCATAAGCCTAGTTAGTAAACATGTAAATGATAAAGAAAAGGAAATTTTGCTACTAGCGCAACCTCTACTTACCTCTTTGGCAGTAGAGGCTAGTAAGGTGCATAAACTTGTCAGCGCAACTCGTCTTACAGATTATATTCCTATATGAAAAACAGTGAGTATCCCTATCCTAAAATCTGCCCCGTTTTAACTTCAGATCAGTGCGACGAACTCCTTACATTTGCTCGCAAGAGTAAAGGTGTAGATGTTAATGTTCTTGATTTAGAAACAGGGTACTATAAGGATGATAATCTTCGCAGTGCTACTAGTTGGATGTTACCTGAAAATCTTAATGCCACTATGCAGATAAGAGCCTTTATTGAATCTCAGTCAGGTTTGCCTAGGGTTAATTAAGATTCTCTTACACTGCTTCGGTATGAGACGGGTGACCATCATGCACCCCATTATGATTTTGAGACTGATGAAGTTATGGAGTTAAGAGGGGAGGATGCTCAAGCTCAAAGATTGTATACAGCTCGTATTTGGTTAAACGACGATTTTAAGGGTGGAGAGACATCTTTCATAAACTTAGATGTAAAATACAAAGGCAAGACGGGAGATGGTATTATTTGGATAAATATTGACCCTGTAAGCGGAGAAAAGTGTAAAGACTCAATACATGCTGGTCTTCCGGTAGAAGAAGGAGAAAAGTGGATTGTAGTTACTTGGGTGATGGATAAGCCTATACGTTTCGTAGGTGAAGCTACAAGATCTTCTTTTTTGCAAGAAGTTCCTGGTCTTATTAGTCCAGAGACGGCAAGTGCATAATCTGAGTTTTGTGATAAAAATGGTTCGATAGCTAATCCGTGGAATAACTCTCCTAGTGAGGATAATTCTCGAGCGGTGTGGGTAACTTTACCTAAAGACCCTGTAATTTTAGCAATGCGAGAAAGATTATCTCGCATAACTAAATTGCCTATGTCTCATCAAGAACCTCTATTTTTGGTAAGGCATGAGCAAGGGGCTTTTCGCCCTATATCGACTGATTCATTTGTGCGTGAGACTTTTAAAACTGAAGTAAAGCGTGGAGGCCATCGGTTATATACAGTTTACTGTCCTCTCCAAGAAGCAGATGAAGGAGGTGAGTTGTTACTGCCTTCGCTTGGAAATTCTTGGCGCCCTAAATGTTTAGGCGATGCGTTAGTGTGGCAGACGGGATTATTGAAAAGGCCGGCTGTTCGGCATCCATTATCGATTCATGAGATTCTTAAGGTACGTAAGGGCACTCAAACAGTTCTTTATCTTTGGATAAGAGAGCGTCCATTTGATTTAACCGTATCAAATGAGCTGGAAGATAGTTTAGAATCTGCTAAATAAGTCATTAACAAGTAATTACATTAAGAAGAGCTGATAATAATATGTCTTTATTGATTTCAACTACACCTAATATAGAAGGACACAGAATTTTAAAGTATCTTGGCATAGTGACTGGTGAAGCTATTCTTGGAGCTAATTTTGTAAAAGATTTCTTTGCAAAATTTACTGATGTTTTAGGAGGACGCTCCGGTAGTTATGAACGAGAGCTTCATAAGGCCAGAAAAATTGCTTTTGATGAGCTTGAGCTTCAAGCTAAAAAGTTAGGAGCTAACGGGGTTATTGGAGTCGATATAGATTATGAGGTCATAGGGCTAACTAACGGTAGCATGTTAATGGTGAGCGTTAGTGGAACTGCTGTTAATTATGAACAGATTTAAGCGAATTACTAAGTCTTTAAATTAAGATTTTTGTGACTCGGATTCACCTCTATTTAGTGTAGTTTCGGATGAAGAATCTTCTGGCTGGGATTTTTCGGGGGTAGGGGAAAACCCGGGAATATCGCAAAGTGGCACCCTAGTTGATAAGTCAGGACTATCAAAAATTACTTGAGCACCTCTTAAATTACGGATGTTTACAAAGAGAGGTGCTTTTAAGTTAGCAGTTGTGGCACTCGGGTCACCTCTAACTGTTACGACTACTAAAATGGCAAACTCATCGGTCTCTTTAAAATCACACTCCGGTTGCGAGAATGGTAAAGTTAAGTCGTAATTATATCCTACCTCAAAGCCATCGATTACAACAAAGGCGATTGATGGTTCGTCTACGCCGTGTAGCCATGAAAATGGATGCTTATGGTCGATTAAGACAAACTTGTTAGGACGTGGAAACCCTATTAAACCAGACGGAAAAGTAATTATACGGTCAGATGATACCGAAAGAGGACCAAAGCGAGTGCTTTCAAAATGTACTAATTCACTTATACGGTTAGCGTCATCGTTCATTGTCGCCACCGTCATTCTTTGTATTGCGCATACCTCGTCGTTTCACCTCGAACGAACGATCTCCTTCTTTTTCTCTTCCAGACCTATTGAGCTTTACGGGTTGTACCGTTATTCCCCCGAAGGTTTTATTGCTGAGTCCAACATTTTTACTAGCATCAGGTAAATTCCTGTTTTGTCCAGTGACTGCATTCCTCCCTAGTTCTACTTTGGTAGAGGCAATGATATCTAACTCGGTTACGCTTTCTGCTGCTTGGCGATTTTCCTCTAAAATTTGTAGATAAATCTCTTCTCGATATATCTTAAAATCTCGAGGAGCATCAATACCAACGCGTATTTGGTTGCCCTTGATCTCTATTACGGTAACCTTGATGTGGTCTCCGATGTAGATACACTCTCCGGGCTTACGTGTAAGTATCAGCATGGCCTTCCGTGGCGGGAAAAACGACTGCTCAATCTTTAACTAGACTAGTATCCGTTTTTCAAGATAACGACATTTCTGTACTGAAACTATCAAGATGGTGAAAGTTTCATTACTTAAGGTATGATGCTTTAAAGATAATCGCCGATGCTGGTTAAACTAGGCTTTTTTTCACACTTTAGTAAAATATTTAACACCTAGAGAGATAAAAAGTTTCTTACATGAAAATACCGTGTTTTTCTGTGATGTTACGATTAGCATCTATTAAAACATAGCCTTGTAGATAGTTTGCATCACTCATTAGCGGACTCATATATAGTTCTGGATGTAAAGATTGCCAAAAGTAATCTACAAAGTCCTCTACTTGTTCCTCTGTCATCCCGCTACCTTTCTCAGTCCGCAATGCTCTTTCTGCATCAATTCTCCACTGTTTACTTAAACTAAAAGGTGCCGGAAATAAGCCAACAAGGCCATCGAGTCTATTCCATAGTGGCGCATATTCAGGGAGTATTTCATTAATTAACGGCGTAAGTTCTGAAGCAAAGTGAGAGTGAGGATCGGCTGGACGAGCTCCAAGAAACCACCCTTCAATAATTACAACATCTGGAACAGTCTGTAGTATGGGATCGATCTGATCTCCTTCGCCACAATGTAGTGCCTTATCAAATCTTGGTACTTGTACTGAGCTGCCTCTTCCGCTATCTAACTCCTTAATAAATCGATTTATTAGAGCCATATCATGTGTACCTGGCGGCCCTCGGCGTCTTAATCTAGGCTCACGCATCCGTAGTTCTTGACGAGCGGAGAATGGTAGATAAAAGTCGTCAATTGATACAGCAAACGAAGTAAATCCAGCAAATTTAAGGGCACTAACAATAAGTTCTGAAATTGTAGTTTTACCCGTACCTTGGAGACCAAGAACACCTTGAATAAAAGGAATAGATATTGATTGTTTGGCAAGATTATTACTAATGTTTAAAACAAGCGGTAATACAATTTCTTCGGTGGCCTTGTGAAGAAATCTTCGAAAAACTTCAGATTTTGGTAGTGACTCGCCGTAAACTGAATATAAAATTGCTTCGGTAGAGAACCATGTTGGTAAGTTTGTTTTCATGAACAATATTCTGTTCGGTCTAGTGGTATAATTTTTACTTCGAGTTGCCTATTAGAAGGTTTAGTTGCTCTTTTACCTTTGGAATAATCTCGTTATAAGCAAATGCTCCTAAGAGCTCTCCCCTAAGCTTCAAATTGACATGATTGGGCGCACACCATAATCCAAGATCTGCGTCATCTGTTTCACCAGGGCCATTCACTCGGCAACCCATCACAGCTATGGTGAGCTTGTGGTTTGCCGCGAAAGCACTCATTTCCTTTACTTGCTCAGCTAATTCAACAAAGGATTCATTTTCAACTCGAGAGCATGAAGGACACGATATGATGTTTAGACCTTCGTTTTGAAAAGTTGGAACCGATCTAAAACGACCAGCGGTTACATCATCAATGATCCTTTGTCCAAGTAAAACCTCTTGATGCTTTTGGTCGTTAGGAAGAGTTAAAGATACTCTTATCGTGTCGCCAATACCTAGAGCAAGAAGATGCTCAAAAGCTACGCGAGTTTTAACTTCGGCCATAGGTAATAAACCCGCTTCTGTAACCCCGAGATGAAGGGGGACTAAGGGGTAACGCTCGGCGAAAAGTTTGTTGATTGTGACTACGTCATTGGGATTACTGCTTTTAAGGGAAACAACGAAATTTTCAAAACCGAACTCCTCAAAATAGCCTATGTGTTCTCCAGCTGAGGTTAAAGCTGCTTCAAGATGGTCAGCGTGGCGGGCTTTTTGGCTCGGATCTAAAGAGCCAAAATTTACTCCGATGCGAAGAGCAAGATTATGTTGTTTTGCTACATCGATTAAAAAACGCACCTTATCACGTACCGGTACTTCTTTATCGTGATGATGAAGATGACCAGGATTATATCGAATCTTATCCACAAAAGGTGCCACTTCAGCGGCAAGCTTATAGCTTTCTTGCAGGTCAACCACGAGCCGAGCATTGGTGCGTTTACGAATTTCAGCTAATGCGGCTACATCACGTTTACTGTCGACTGCGATTCTCACTACTCCAGCCCCAGCATCAGCTAATTGTGAAGCCTGTCGAGCTGTAGCTTCAATATCTTTGGTGCGTGTAGCGCACATTGATTGAACGACAACAGGATGATTACTACCGATGTATAAATCTCTAACCAGTACTGACCGAGTTTGACGCCGTATAATGTGAATAGGAACTGTCATAAAAAATTTGCAATAAAAAGATCAATTGTATAGGCAGATAACTATCTCTTATAAATTGTGTCTAGGGGTAAAGAATAAACCCAATTTACCTCTCAAAGAATTATTTTAACAGTACCTTTGGTAATGATGCTGATCAAGTAGATAAGCAAGTAAGTTTATATTTTTCTTGGTTTAAAATAGTTGCCAGTGAAAGCTAAGAAAGCATCTACCATGATAAAGAGGATGCCGACCAATTCTCTAGTTGTTGGAATTTCTGCAAAAATGATTAGTCCAAATAATAATGACCAAATGATACTCGTATAAGATAAACAAGCTACTAATGAAGCAGGAATAATTGCGAGAGCATTGGTGAGAAAAAGCTGGAATAAAACCCCAAGCATTGCTACTACTACAATAAGTAGCCAACACCACAAAGAAGGCGGTTCCCATGTAAGAATTGAAAAAGGGGCAATTATTAGGGAAGCAAAAAAACAATAAGCTAACACAATAGTTTGAGAATCATACTTAAGCGATAATTTTTTTACAAAAATGTCGCTTAAGGCAGCAGATAAGCAACCTAATAAAAGGAAAAAAATTGGTAAAATCTTGTCAATATTATCAAACTTTGCTTGATTAAAAGGATTTGTTGCAATAACTACTCCAGCAAATCCTGCTGCTATTGCTACATATCTTAGAAGCGGAATCCTTTCATTTAAAAATATGGCTGCCAGTAGAGCAAGCATTAAAGGATTAGTAAACTGAATAGCTGTCCATACAGAAAGGGACATATATTTGATTGAATAGGCAAAGCAGGCAAAAGCACATAATCCAAAAAACGCCCTTAAAAAAATAGCTGGTTCAACCAGATTAGAAAAAAAAGTTTGACGTTTTTTTGTTGGATAATATAGATATAAAATAAAAAAGCCGAGTGTAAACCGTAACGAGACAACTTGTTGCACAGGAATTTGGTCATCAATTAGTTTTAGCGCTACTCCAATTAAAGAACAAAACAAAAAGGCAATTAGTGCGTTAATCATATAGGCTTCCTAAAAAGAGATGGGAAAACGGCCTATTTTTCGAATTAAAGTCAAGCAATTAATCGGGAATACTGCTTATTTCGCAGAAAAAACAAAAAAAATCAAAGAAAGAATTCAAGTTTAGTTTTTCCTTTGACTGGTCGACTAAACCTTTAGATTTTTTCTCTTGAAAGCATAAAATTATACATGTTGTCAGATTTATTTGGAAGTAACTAGTGATATCTTGTTACTAACTGATACGAGGCATTTGTGCCATTAACGATTGGAAGCAACATAGCAAGTCTTCAGGCTCAGCGTCAGCTTGGACTTGCTTCCAATCAAATTACTTCTTCTTATCAGCGACTATCGTCTGGGCAAAGAATAAACTCAGCTAGTGATGATGCAGCCGGCTTAGCAATTTCAGAAGCTCTTCAAAGTAGTGTGCGCATCAATACTCAAGCCGTAAAAAACTTAAATGATGGCATTAGTGTACTAAATATTGCCAAGAGTGCTTTGGAAAGTCTTTCGCAAATAACAATTCGGCAAATGGAATTAGCTGAACAAAGTGCCAATGGAACGTACACAAACATTCAACGTAGAGCCTTACATGAAGAGGCTAAACAATTAACAGATGAATACAATAGAATAATAAAAACAACGGAATTTAATGGTTTAAAATTACTAGATGGTTCATTTAAAAATGTGTCGTTTCAGGCAGGCATTGGACAGCACGCAACTATATCAGTAAGTATAGGCGTAGAGCTACTTGATAATATATTAACTGGTGAATCTGGCACTAATTTAGTGGGTACAGGTGAATTTTTGGTTACCTCCTCATTTACAGGAGGAAGTTTAGGAGTAGGGTTAGCTACAGGTGACTTTGATTGAGATGGAAATATTGATATTTTAGCTGCATCTCGTCCTCCTCCCTATGATGTGGGCTATTTATTTTTATCCACCAGTAATGGAGACGGCACATTTAAGTCTCCGGTTACAGTCGGCCCATCCAGCCATCTTGATTACGGCCTTGCACTTGGCGATATAAATGGAGATAAGGTTTTGGACATAGTAACTTCAGTTGGCGCGATGGTAGCAACATCTACGCCTAATCCTAATATAAAAAGCTCAACAGTTGGTTATTTGAATCTTTTATCGCAAAATAATGGTAGAGAAGCCTTAATTATCGCATCAGAAAGGCTAAGCAGAGTTTCAAGAGAAGTAAGTATCATAGGAGCTACCGAATCGAGACTAAATGTAGCAGTAAGTAATTTGTAAACCTCGATAATAAAAGAGACTGATGCTAGAAGTAGAATTCTTGATGCTGATATTGCACAAGAATCGAGCGAACTTATTAGGCGAGGAATTATTCAGCAAGCTGCTTCTGCCGTTCTAAGTCAAGCAAATATGCAATCTGAGATAGTCCTAGGCTTAATTTAAAGCTCCCCAAATTATGCTTACTTATATCTATTGACAAAAAGATTAACCTCCAGATTGTAGTTAAAAAATAAAAAATTTATGATTAACAAAAAGTATCAATTATTCAGGATTATTCTTTAGAAGAATTTCAAGACGCCGTCCAAGAGCACTTCCGGCCTCCACTTCGTCACTTACAACCTCATCAACTCCAAGGGCGAGTAGCTGATCAATAAAAGATTGAAATCGAGCTCTGACAACAATTCTTGCGTGAGGTGCTACATGACGAACATGCTGTACTATTTGAGTACATGCACTATAACTGGGTAAAGTAATAATAACGACTTTTGTTGATTGAAGATTATGGTGTTCCCATACGCCAAAGTGAGTTGCGTCTGCTATTTCGGTGTGAAACCCCTCTTGCGTAGCTTCTGCTATATTATTTAAATTAAGATCAAAAATGAGAGTAGAATTTTTTTTGTGTTGTAAGGTTTTTCCTACTGAGCGGCCTGCTGGTCCATATCCTACAATAATTACTTCATGAACTTGATCGCGAATTGTTGTAGTGAGATCTTTCTTGATAATTGAACTATTTTTTCGAAAAATTGTAGTAGCAATAAATTCACCAATTTTATCACTTTTTGCTATCAGAGAGGGGCTTACTAAGAGCGAACCTATAGTAAGAGATATAGCTAGTTGGTAGTCATCTTCAGTTAGAACTCCTCCATCATAGGCTATTTTACCGAGCACAAATGCAAATTCTCCAACTTGAGCAAGAACGAGCCCCGATGAGAAAGCTGTTGCTGGTGGGTATCTTAGACCAGCAAGAATAATGGCGACTGCAATTGATTTAACGAGGATTAAAACAAATATTCCAAATAGAATTATGAGAAGATGGCTTCCAATCCAGGAAGGGTCTGCCACCATTCCAGCTGAGCCAAAAAAAAGTGTAAGGAGAATAATGCGAAGAGAACTTATGTCGGCTCTTATTTGAGTTGCAAATAATGAGCTACCTAAAAACATACCAGCGATAAAAGAGCCGAGAGCCGGTGAAAGACCCACTGAGTAAGCCCCAAAAGCAGAGCCGAGACCTGTAAGAATTGAGAGAAGTAGCGCAAGCTCTCTATTTTGGAGAAGAGTAAATTGCCCTAAAACTCTGACAGCAATTATATTAAGAGCAAGATACAAAACAGATGTAAGAAGAACTCCGTACCCAAGAACTATACCAAGAGTGGAAATAGCACTTATTAAATCACCTCCGTCTACGATAAGTTTCATTAGAATGGCAAGAGGCACTACAGCTAGATCCTGAACGAGTAGTATAGTAATGGCGTTGCGGCCAAAGAGAGAGTCAGTTTCAGCTCTATCAACTAATGTACGTAACACTACTGCTGTGCTGCTTAAGCAGCCTAGGATGCCGCCGGTCAATGCTAGAGGTAAAGATGCTCCAAGCAGAAGTGCAACCAAGGTCAAAACGGTTAATGTACCGATAACTTGAAGTACTCCGGCTATTACCGGAAGTTTACCAAAAGATTTTATTCTTGCTACTGAAAACTCAAGACCAAGACTAAAGAGAAGAAGTGAAACACCGAGCTCAGCTATAGCCTCAATTTCATGAGAGGCTGTAATGAGTCCAAAACTACCAGGCCCACCCAGAAACATTCCAGCAATAAGATAGCCTAGGATGGGGCTTTGTTTGAATCGAACACATATTCCACCAAGGATTAAGCAGCCGGTTAGTAATATGATTATTTGAAAGAGGTAGGACCACATGGTGCGAACCCCAGAAGGATCAGGTTATTAAGCAGTTAAAGTCTCACGCCTTTAGCTTATGAGCAAGTATCTTTGAGTTAAGTTTTAAGAAATTATTATCTTGGGAAATCTCATACCAAATTCATTATCAAGAAATAAGGGTAAAGGGATATCTTCATTTTTTAGATATCCTTTCCTATCACCTAGTGCGCCGTTAAGAGTTATATCTAAAGCAGCACAGATGCTTGAAGCGGTGCAGACTTGGATAGCAGAAAAGTGTCTCTGGCCAATAAACTGATTGTATACTTTTGCGACATAAGATTTTTGCTTTAGTTTGTTATCTATTAATCCATCTACTTCAACAAAAATAACGCACACATCTTGATTGGTTGATGGAATAGTTTTTTCAAGTAGTTCTTTTAATAGAGGCCTGTTGTGATTAAGTTGAAGGTCTTCCATTAAAAATACCATAAGTGCATGGTGTCCATGGTAGCGAATCGATTTATAGTTTATATTTTGTACTTTATTTTCAAAGGTCTCACATAGACTCCCGATACCCCCGGAGGTATTAAAGGCTTCAAATGACTCCCCATCAATTGATAAGCTTTCATGACCCTCTAGGGGTAAAACTTTTTCGCGTCTACCGTCTCGAATTATCTCACACCAATTACCATACTCGTTTATAAGCCCATCAATTGACCAAGAAATATAATATTTAAGCCTATTTGATGGATATAGTGGTAACGCCCCTACACGAATCTTTATTGACTCTACGCTATCAAAAAGTGAGGCAAGATAAGCAGCCGAAATACTGACAAAGCCAGGTGCAAGCCCACATTGCGGCATAACAATACTTGTTGCGTTAAGCGCATTAAGTCTTGTTGTTTCAGTTGATTTTACATCTTCGGTAAGATCAAAATAATGTACACCTCCACCAATTGCTGCTGATACAACATATTGGTTTAAATGAAACGGAAGCGCATTTAATACAGCAATATGATCTTTTAACAAATACCTTAACGACAATGTATCTGTCACGTTACACGATTGACTAACGCAATTTGGAAAAAAAGAAGCGACTTTTTGAGCTAGAGATATATCTTGATCGCACACAGTAACGTTATATTTTCCAGATGAGGAAAGAAGAGCTGCTATAGCCTCACCAATATTACCGGCGCCAAGTAACAGTACTCTCTTTTTATCCGGCATACAAAGCTACCCATTTGAAATATAAAAAAATCCTACATTCTTTTGATGTAATGAAAGTAGAGTAAAGATGCAAAAGTATTCCAATGGCATCGTATTTGCAGCTTATAACCTGTTTTAAAACGGGTCACATTATAAATTACTATTGATAATGAATGATTTAGAGTCTGTGGTGCCACATAACTTTCGTCAAAACTCTGACAGCTTTCTTCTTCGGGACTTTAATCCAATTAAAGAGACAAACCGAATTGAGAAAGGTTGGATTATTGGTGTTGCTACAATATCGCTCTTATTTGCTACAATGGTATTCGTTGGAGGGTCCGTAAATCAGCTTGTTCATATACCAAGTCTGTGCTTTATAGTTATTGGCACATGTGCTTCTGTATTACTCCAATGCGGTCTTAATCCATTCGAAAAGGCATTAAGACTTGCAGCGACTGCTTTTTTTGATAGACCAGATGAAGTATCAAACAGAATTGATTGGTTAGTTGAAGTTGCTACTACAGTTCGTAAGGAAGGGAGATTGATTGCTGAGCAGTTGCGAACTGAGGTAGACGATACTACTTTAAGAGCTGGTTTAGAGGGAATAGCAGATGGAATATCAGAAGAAACACTGAGAAGAAATCTGAGTCGATTTTATGAGAATAGGTTGACTATCCTTCAAGAAGGAACAACTGTCTTTGAAACATTTGCCCTGTATGCTCCTGCTTTTGGATTGATCGGTACAGTTCTTGGATTGATTAATCTTTTAGGCTCTCTAGGAGACTTAGAGAAAATGGGCCCACAGATGGCCTTAGCGCTTCTTACAACGCTATACGGGGCAATTTTGGGAAATGTTGTCTGCTTACCTATTGCTGGACGTTTGCGTACTCTTCGAGAGAAGGAAATAAAACTAGCAGAATTATCAACTGAGGGATTAATCTCAATTCTTAATGAAGAAAGCGTTGTTATCTTAACGCAGAGGTTGAAGCCATTTGGAGAAGTACAAACCCATGCTAGGTAGCAACATTGATTATAAAAAAATCGTGTCAAAAAAGACAACAAGTATAGTCGTATCTAGAGAATTACTCTCCACAATGCTTTTAATCCTCGTGTTACTAGTAACCATCAAAAAAGGTGTTACAAGTGACCTTAGAAGCAATAAGGGAGAAATTACCAGCAATCAAAGGGTGAACACGGACGGCTCTTATTCCAAAGTGATTCTATATCGGGATTTTGATATTTCTAATGAAGAGTCCATCAATTTTGTCGCAGCCTCAATAAAACACTTATTAGTTTCTCATGATCTATCGGCGACAATAATTTCTTCACATGAGTCAATCAAAGATGCTGAAGATATAGGGGAGAATATTTGGAGTGTACTCAAACAACAACAAGCGCCACTGCAGTATGTGCGAGTGCTAACAAGCACGGGTCAGGGTAAGTCTATACGTTTAATATTGTATGAAACAAAAATTCAAGATAGTGGCCACGGGAGTTATTCATTGTGAATCACAATGACATTCTATTTACCGATATTGTAACTCTTTTAGTAACATTTTTTGTCTTGATCATTGCCAAAATTCCCCACGATGCAAAAGTAACTATTACGCAAAACCAATCTTTAAGTACTACCGAAACTATTTGCACTAAAAATGGCATAAGCAGTGCATTAGTTAGTTTTGATATAAAAGATGTTAAAAAAATGACACAAATCTACAGGTGGGAGGCAGCAAAGTTAAACAACGGTATATTGCAGGCAAAGCTTGATGAGGTAACAAATGTGATAAATAAAGTGGCGTGTAAGGGTAATATTGCTGCCCTAATAATCACTCACTTTCGGATAAGTGAGGATTTAATAAACCTTATTCGTAAAAGAATAGAACAAGCTACAAATTCGTCAGTCCAAATATGGACAGTGGTTAAGAACAGTTCGACTGAGGTATTTAGTGTTAACGGTCATAGTCGACTAATAATTGAAGTTGAGCAGTATGGCTCCTGAACAGACAGAATCCACAAAAAGCGAAGTTATTCCTACAGAAGCTGGGGGAAAATCAAATCGCTTTCTTATGATTATAGTTGTTCTTCAGTTTGTGACAATAATCGGCTTAATTTCTCTTTATTTTGGTTTTCTAAAACCCGGTGATGGTGGAGCAAATGAAAATATAGCGGGTGAAGAAATAGATGCAAAAGATAATGAAAAACAGCCTGGCCAAGAGGAAGAGCCACTTGAAAATGAAAGACCTCTTGGTGCAATTGTACCTCTTGATACACTAATTCTAAATCTTCGAGATTCAGGATTTCTAAAGATAAGAATTCAACTTGAATTTATTGAAAGAGAAGTTCCAAGTAGATACTACTCAAGGGAGGTAGTACTACGAGATAGCGTGATTGCCTTACTTAATACAAAAACAAAAGATGAGCTTTTATCATCGAGAGGAAAGGATAACCTTCGGAGTGAAATTAAGGAATTAATGAATGAGGCGCTGAAGAAGGCACTTATAGAGCACGTTTATTTTTCAGAGTACGTTATAAGATAAAAATATTTTTAGTTTTTTAGAGCAGAGTTAATTTAGTGAATTCGGAGATACTAGAAAAATATGAATCAAGTTTTATCTCAAGACGAGATTAATTCTCTTTTAAGTGGTCTTTCTGATAATAGTGTTGAAAAAGGACCAGAGTATACAGATTCCCGAGTGTCAAACGCTCGACGTTTTGATTTAGCTAATCAAGAAAGAATTATTCGTGGGCGAATGCCCACCATGGAACTTATCCATGATCGTTTTTCAAGAAACTTTCGTACACACCTTTCAAAGTTTTTAGGTAGAACATGCTTTGCCAACGTTGGAACGATTGAGAGTGTGAAGTTTGGATTGTTTATGAAGAAACTTCCGCTTCCCTCATCACTTCATATTTTTCGGATTCCGCCTTTGACTGGATATGCGTTAATGGTAGTTTCTGCACCGCTTCTTTTCGGGATCATCGATAGCCTATTTGGAGGTAGTGGTCAGGGTAAGGTAAGAATTGAGGGGCGTGAGTATACTCCGATTGAGATTCGATTAATCGGTAAAGTAGTTATGATGGCGCTAGATACACTTAAAGAGGCATGGGCGCCAATCCATCCTGTAGATTTCATCTATGTTAGATCTGAATTTAATCCACTGGCGGTAGCAATAGTTCCACCGACCGATTTAGTAATAATCATTTCAATAGAAATAGAGTTAGAGCAAGATAGTGCCCCACTTACAATATGTATCCCTTACTCTACTGTTGAACCACTTAGGTCAAAGTTATCAACTGGATTTCAGAGTACGAGACTTGAAGTTGATACAGGAGTTGCAAGGAGATTAGAGACTAATATTAGGCAAACAACTGCAAGCGTTTCTGTTCAGCTAGCTAGAGGAAAGATTTCAGCTCATCAACTTCTTTCTCTTCAAAAAGGTGATATAATGCGCCTCGATACATACCCTTCTGAAGAAGCTCTTGTGCTTATTGAGGGAACTCCAAGATTCTACGGTTTTGTGGGTAGCTGTCGCGGTAATAGAGCTGTGCGCATCACTCAACCAATTCCTCAGCGCGATCTTATCAACATCAAAAATAAACAGGAACTATTGACTTATGGCGAATGATGAAGGACTCGAATCCTTTGAAGGTATTGCTGATGCAGCAGGTGGAATATCTGATGCGGCTGGTGGGTTAGGGCTTAGGCAGCCTCATAGTATAGATCTTATTAAAGATGTGCAGCTTCAGATATCTGTTGAGGTGGGGCGAGCAAGGATGACAATTCAAGATATTTTGCAATTAGGACAGGGTTCAGTTTTAGAACTAGAGAAGCTAGCTGGAGAGCCACTTGATATTTTTGTTAATGGAAAGCATATCGCAAAAGGTGAGGCTGTTATTGTAAACGAAAAATTTGGTGTGAGATTAACTGATATCCTCTCGCCAGAGGATAGACTTGGAAACATTGGATCGTAAAGTGAGAATCACCGATTTGAGGCTACCAAGCAATATGACAACCCCATGGGGAATGATATCCTTATTAGTCATATTTTTTTTTACACAGCTTGCTCCCGATACAGCTACAGCTCAGGATAGTGTGAAACTACCTATTCCAGACATATCTATATCTGTAAGCGGAGATGCAGTAGGAACTTCCTCAGCGCCTCTTTCGGCAAGTATAAAGTTAGTACTTCTTTTAACAACACTGACGTTTGCACCTGCAATGGTGTTAACTATGACATCATTTACCAGAATTATTATTGTTCTAGGCATGGCTAGAACGTCTCTTGGTACAGGCTCAGCTCCGCCAAACATGGTAATAACAGGCTTAGCGATTTTTCTTACTATGGCAATAATGGGCCCCATTTTTAATAAAGCCTATCTAGATGGGATTCAACCTTATCTAGGTGGTCAGATGGCTGAGGAGCAAGCACTTTCCAAAGCCATAGCACCATTTAGAACTTTTCTTATTGCAAACGCGCGAGATAAGGATATTGAATTATTTCTCGAAGTAACTAAGACAACACGTCCGAAGGATGTAATTGATTTACCACTTAATGTGCTTGTTCCAGCTTTTGTAATCAGTGAACTAAATAGCGCTTTTCAAATTGGTTTTTTAATTGCCCTACCATTTTTAGTACTTGATATGGTGGTATCATCAGTTCTCACCTCAATGAGTATGATTACATTACCGCCAGTAGTAATCTCTTTGCCATTAAAGTTAATGCTTTTTGTAATTGTAGATGGCTGGCATCTTCTGGTTTCTTCATTAGTGCGAACATATACGGTGACTTTATGATGATAGATGATTTTCTGAGATTAGGACAATTAGCAATTCAGACTGCACTTTACGTTTCAGCTCCAATCCTTGGATTAGGGCTCATAGCTGGCTTAGTGGTAAGTATTTTTCAAGCAGCAACTCAAATCAGTGATTCGAGTGTAGCATTTATTCCAAAAATTGGTGCTGCTGTTCTTGGATTAGTGGTGTTTGGACATTTCATGATCTCTCGTATAGCTAAGTTTACCGAGCTTCTTTATTCCCAAATACCTACATTGATTCGTTAGCAGATTAAATGGTAACTCAGTCGGGCTTTACTGGTCCGGAAACTCTTGGCCCGTTCATCGAGAGTAATCTTCCTGTAATATGGATGTTTCTACTACTTACTGCAAGGTATATTGGGCTACTTCTATTTCTTCCTGGTCTTGGCTCTGGAGCAAGCGGCATAGCTATCCGTTATCCAGCTGTGATTGTTCTTTCTTGGGCGTCTCTTCAACCAGACCTTATTAGCGAAGTACCGTCTAATTTAGGATTGTTAGTACTAGCTATAATAAGTGAGTTAATATTAGGGACAATTATTGGATTTGTACCTCGATTGGTAGTGGCAGGAGTAAATTCAGCTGGTCAGTTTGTTAGTACAGCTATGGGATTAAATGCTGGTCAGGTTATTGATCCAACTACAGCATCACAGTCAACTGAAATTGGGCGCATTCTTGGAGATATAGCTACACTTATGTTTTTGTTCATGGGTGGTGAGCGTGCAATGATTTATCTTGCGTCTGGTGCAAAGCAAGGTTTGATTCCAGGAGTCTTTATTATTCAAGAGGTAACCATTGATTTTTTAATTCGTGAAACTGGAAACGTTATAACAATGGGTGTTTTATTATCTGCCCCAGTGGTAGTTGCATTATTACTCGTGCAATTAGTTATGGGTATAATTTCTAAAGCTGTATCAACAATAAATGTATTTGTTGTTAGCTTCCCCATAACTGTGGGTGCAGGGTTGATTATATTGCTATTTTCAATAGCCTCGATAGTAAGACTAACAGAGAAAGAATTTAGGCGTCTCGAAACTCAAATATTTGAAATAATTTTGTCCCAGTCAAGGAAGTGAAAATATTTTGTTGAGCTTTCTAATTTTGTTCCCCATTTGAAATCTTATAGCTGGCTCTATGCTTGCAAGTCTTATTCACTTGCATTGATCAATGTGTATAGAGCGTCATTAAAATGGCGGAGTATTCTACCCCTGAACAGCGAACGGAGATGCCCACCGAAAAGCGGATGGGGGAGATCCGAAGAGAAGGTCAGTTATTCTTTTCTCGGGATATTTGTGTTGTAGCTACATTGTTTACGGGAGTATTAATCGTTCAGTGGTTAACAAAAAATCTTTTACAAGATATCTCTCAGTTGATGACGGTAATATTCGATAAGGCGGCTGAGGTTAAGGAGCTTTCTCAAGCCTCTGTAATGTCGTTGATCGGTGACTTAGTACTAAAAATTGCAGGAAGTGTTTTTATTATCGTTCTTACAATCGCGATAGTTGGTAGTCTTACTGTTTTGGTTCAAACTGGTTGGAATATAAAGGAAAAAAAAATTGATATAAAGTTTAGTAGATTAAATCCTATCGCGGGTTTTAAAAGAATTTTCTCAGTACAGGGATTTATAGCAACTGCTAAGGCGTTGTTAAAGCTTGTAATAATTCTTCCTATTGGTTTTTTAGCACTGAGAGACCATTTGTCTGAATTTATAAAACTCGTTTATTTTCCGATTCCAGCGTTACTCGTTTATACAGGAGTAACATCAAGACAAGTTTTTTATCAAGTATTTTATGTTCTTGTAGCATTTGCTTTATTTGATTTTGTTTATGGAAAATTTCAGTGGCTGCGTCTGAACAAAATGACAAAAGATGAAGTAAAAGATGAGAAAAAAGCTATTGAGGGGGATGAAGCTACTAGAAGGCGAATTATTTCAAAAGGGATGCAGAGGATAACCCAACGAATAAAGGCCTCTGTACCAAAGGCACACGTTATTATAACCAATCCTACTCATTATGCGGTGGCTCTTAAATATGAAAGAGGTATAGATGATGCTCCAATAGTTGTCGCAAAAGGAAGAGGAGAAATAGCTTTAAGAATAAGGGAGATAGCGAAGGAAGCAGGAGTGCCAATTATTGAGAGAAAAGTTCTGGCTAGAGCTTTGTACGCTTCAGCTCGAGTGGGGAGTATAATTCCAAATGATCTATTTAAGGCAGTAGCAGAAGTATTTGCTTATCTTTATAGAGTTAAAACTCCGAGAAAGTTCATCACAAGTCCTCAAAAGATTCAACAGTAATACAAGGTAGGTTTTCATGGCCTCAGAGAATAATGTGACTGGAAAAACTACGACAACATTGATAATTCCGGTTTCATTAATCGCAGTTCTTTTAATTTTGCTTTTTCCTCTTCCGACACAGCTTCTTGATGTAGGATTAGCGCTGAATATCACCGTATCGTTGATAATGCTGTTTGCAGCTCTGTATATCGAGAGGCCGCTATCTTTTTCCAGTTATCCTGCAATGCTTCTTGTAACAACGTTGTTTCGTTTGGCCATGAATGTGGCGACTACTCGTCTTATTTTACTCTATGGTAATGAAGGGACAGATGCTGCTGGAAATGTTGTAAAAGCATTTGGTGAATTTGTTGTTGGCGGAAACTTTACTGTAGGAATTGTTATATTTATAGCAATAAGTTTGGTAAATCTTAAGGTTATTACCAAGGGTTCAAGTCGTATAGCGGAAGTAGCAGCCAGATTTACTCTTGATGCCATGCCTGGAAAACAAATGGCCATCGATTCAGATCTTAACACTGGAATTATCAATGATAAGGAGGCTAGAAGAAGGCGAAGAGAGCTTGAACAAGAGGCTGAGTTTTATGGATCGATGGATGGTGCCGCTAAATTTGTGAGTGGAGATGCTGTAGCGGGAGTTTTTATTACAGGGATAAACATTGTTGGTGGATTTTTTATTGGAGTCTTCCAACTTGGAATGCCTTGGCTCGATGCCGCAACCACTTATACACTTCTTACTATTGGTGATGGACTCGTAAGTCAGATTCCCGCTATTATTATTTCCACTTCAGCGGGGTTAATTGTAGCAAGAGCTTCAAGTGGAAAGGACTTGAGCTTAGAAGTTATTCAGCAGTTATCAGGGTCATCCCGTCCTCTTTTTCTAACAGCTGGCGTATGTTTTATTTTTGCTCTCTTACCTGGTCTACCCTTCATACCCTTTACTGTTCTTTCTATAGCTAGTGGAGTATTTGGGTTTTTAAGGCAACAAACAATAAACGAACAAGTTTCCAAGGAAAAAAGTGAGGTAAGGTCAGCTGAGGTAGCTGACTTGCCTAAGCCAGGTAGTACAGAAGAAGTTATGAAGCTTCTCTCTCTTGATACACTTGAACTTGAAGTAGGGTTTGAGTTAGTAGCACTTGTTGAGGGGGGAGACCTTGTTGAAAGAATAAGATCAATTAGAAGACAGTTTGCCCTTGAGTATGGGTTTGTTATACCTCCGATTCATATAAGGGATAATGTTCGTTTAGGAGGATCTAAATATCAATTTCTTCTCAAGGGTAATGTAATTGGACAAGGAGAGCTTAAGACTCGCCATCTCCTTGCGATGGATCCAGGGTCTGTTAGTTCGCCAATATTGGGAACTCCTACTAAAGAACCAGCATTCGGACTAGAGGCATTATGGATAAATGAGTCTGATAGAGAAAGAGCTCAGGTACTGGGATACACTGTTGTAGACCTTTCTACAGTAGTGACTACGCACATTACCGAGATGATAAAAGCTCATATGCATGAGCTTCTTGGTCGCCAAGAGACTCAGTTACTTCTTGATGCTGTAGCAAAGGATGCCCCTAAGGTAGTTGAAGAATTGGTGCCCACCCATTTATCTGTCGGTCAGGTTCAACAAGTCCTTATTAGAATGCTCAGAGAGCAGATTAGCATTAGAGATCTACGAACAATTCTCGAGGTATTAGCTGACCATGCTCCTACCGTGAAACATCCAGAAAGGCTAGCAGAATATGTAAGGCGGAGAATATCCAGAGCTATTTGTGCCAAGTTTGTGGGAGATGAGGGGACTCTTGCATTGGTCAGTTTTAGTCCATCAGTAGAGAGGGTACTTAGCGAGTCACTACAAATGACTGATGATGGATCTTATCTTGGCCTTGAACCTGCATACGCTCAATCGATAATCGCTAAATTGTCACAATTGTCGAGTCGTTTTGCTGAAAATGGACAAACACCACTTTTGCTAGCACCCGGACATTTGCGTGCTGCTGTTGCATCTTTTGTCGAGAGATTTGTTCCAGGGTACTCAGTTTTGGGACACGGAGAGATACCGGCGCAAATGAAGGTGCAATCGCATGGTGTGGTTAATGTAGATTCTCGAGCTGCTGCTGCAGCCTAGTTTTTTGTATAGGAAGGTATGATGTTGATAAGAACATTTCGAGGGCAAGAGCTCGGAGGCGTTTTAGCTCAGGTTAAGGAAGAGTTAGGGGATGATGTTGAGATAATCTCAACTCGTCAAGTTGGTAAACACGAAGTTGAAGTGTCGGTTTCATTTTCGCAGACCTCATTAGAACGTAAAAAAGTTGATACTTTGACTCCAACTTTCCAGCAGGAATCTAAGCAGAGATTAATTGACGGTGAATTAGGAAATATTCGAGAATTACGGGAAGCCTTAAATAAGCAAGGGTTACATCCACATTTTACGCAACAGCTTATTCAGATAGCAAGCCATACAAATTTAGAAAAAGGTAGAGGAACAGTAGACCGATTGGCGGGTGCGTGTCTCGAAAATTTCCTGCGGTTTGATTCCTCATTACCAAACTCTAAGCGAATAGTAGCTCTGGTAGGACCAACAGGTGTAGGAAAAACTACTACAGTAGCAAAGCTAGCAGCTAATATGCGAATGGTGTTTAATATCTCAGTTGCTCTTATCTCAGCTGACACATTTCGAGTAGGTGCAGCGGATCATCTATCTAACTATGCAAATCTATTAGGAATTCCATGTTTAGCTGTTGACCCACAGTTACCTCTTTCTCAGGGATTATACCGCGGAGTGCGAGAGCTAGGAGCAATTGATCTTGTACTAGTAGATACATCAGGCTTTAGTCCAAGAGATACCGACCGTGTACGAGAAATGGGAAGGCAGCTAGGGCAACTCGAATGGTGTGAAAAGATACTATTACTTCCGGCTCCCAGTAACGATGTTGATCTCAGAGCATCGGCGCGGGCATTTTCACTTCTTAATTGTTCAAGGGTAATTATATCGAAGACAGATGAAACCGGATTTATGGGACCTGTAGCAAACACTGTAATAAGTTTAGGGCGTCCCTTAGCTTTTTTTAATACCGGTCAAAGAGTTCCTGAGGATATTGAGCCTGCTTGTGCAGCTCGATTGGGGTGGATGCTTACTCGCACGTTTCATTAATTTTTTTACTATTTTAAAGGAGGATCTTAGATGAGAGGGCAGGTATTTCATTTACCTAGTGACCAAGCAGAGACCCTTCGTGCCTTTCATCGGAGGAAGATGGCTCAAAAGGAGCGTCAAAGTCGGTCGACCGAGCCAGTGCGAGTTATAAGTGTGACAAGTGGTAAGGGTGGAGTAGGTAAGACTTTTACCGTGGTTAATTTAGCGGTGGCACTTGCTGAACTTGGCAATAGAGTCGTTATTTTTGATGGAGATCTGGGACTCGCAAATGTTGATGTTATGGTTGGAGTAAGTCCGGTCTGGACCATTGAGCATGTTTTACTAGGAGAACGAACACTCGACGAAGTGGTGGTAGAGGGGCCAAATGGAATTAGTATTATTCCAGGTGGAAGTGGTGTGGGTTGGCTTGCATCTCTCACTCCTTGGCAGAGGCAGTACTTAGTTGACGCTGTGCAAGAAAGCTCTCTGTGTCCTGATTATTTTTTGATAGATACACCGGCTGGTATTGGATCAGAGGTACTTTTTCTTAATGCCGCGTCAAACGAAATATTGTGTGTTGTATCACCTGAGATCACCTCACTTACTGATTCATATGCCTTGATTAAGATTCTTTCCGCTGAATACGGTGAGCGAGAAGTAAACGTTATTATCAATGGTGTGATAGACCGCGGAAACGGTATCGAAACTGAGGCTCAAAAAGTGTTCCATAGGCTCTCTTCTTCCCTAGAACGATTCTTGCATGTGCGTATTTCTTACTGGGGATGCATACCGGCGGAAGAGTTGGTGAGGGATTCGCTTGAGAGTCAGCGAGCACTTGTTACCGCATTTCCGAGTTCGCCCGCAGCGAGAGCGGTAGTGCGACTTGCGGAGCGTATCAACAAAGATGCGCGTAGGTTAGCGGTTAAAGGTGGATTGCAGTTTTATTTCCAACGATTGTTGGAGGCAGGAGCCGGTGAGTGACGACGGAGCGTCAAAATCAGGCCTATCTTGGATTGTTCCGAAGGCTTATTGCTGGAGTATCGATTCTTGCCTTGGTGGTGGTCGTCCTAGGAGGGATGCTAGCTGGAGCCAGAGTCATTACTGTTGCTTACCGTAGTTTCCTGGTCATGACGGTTACTAAGATAGTGGGCGTATTGCTAATCAAGGTACTAATTAACTACGAGGAGATCGGGCGTGACAAAGACTAAACGTTCAGTAGTAGAAGCTTATCGTACGATCAATGAGCATGAAAAAGAGGATTTGATCCGTAGTTACTTACCCTTGGTAAAGAGGGTTGTGCATAGGCTTTCAGGGCGGTTGCCAAAAGATGTTGATATGAAGGAGATGCTCAATTCGGGGATTATCGGTTTGGTAGATGCTCTTGAGAAATATGATCCGAAACATGAAACCAAATTTTCCACCTATGCACAATTTCGCATTCGTGGCGCAATTCTGGACAGTTTTCGTTCGCAGGATTGGCTTCCTCGGTCTCTGAGGTATAAATCGCACAAGGTTGAGTCCGCCTATCATCGAATAGAACAGAAGCTTGGGCGTCCTGCAACAGATGAGGAGGTAGCTGAGGAATTGAGGGTGGACGTGGAGGAACTTCAGAGGTTACTAGCCGAAGTTGGCGGAGTGGTAATGCTCAGTTTTGAGGAGCTTGGGTTTGGTCACGGAGAGGAGCGTTTTGTTGCCGATGAGATGATTGCTAGCAAGACTCAAGACCCTTTGAATCGCCTTCTCGGGGGTGAACGAGTAGAGTTAATAGCAAGAGCTCTCGATAGGTTACCGGAAAAAGAAAGATTAGTGGTGAGCTTGTATTTTTATGAAGAGCTAAATTTAAAGGAAATTGGAGAAATTCTCGGAGTTACTGAGTCCCGCGCTTCGCAGATTCGTTCTCGTGCGCTCATCAGACTAAAGAACTTCCTCAAAAATGCAAAGTAGTAAAACAAAACTCAAACTAAACTCAAACTAGGGACATCCAATAATCATTGGGAAATAATAATTGAGACATCCATTATTTTTCTCCTTTTCGTGATTCACCCAGTTTGTTCTGTTTATCTTACTTAATTGGTTTTCATATATCTCAAGTGACTTGGCTTTACTTAGTTTGGAAGTGCAGTTTTGTATAGGAATCTTTGGGAATTGGAATTAGTAGATGGCAACTATTTTGGTAGTGGAAGACACCCTTCTAATCAGAAAACTAATTGCCACTCTGTTAGGTACTCAAGGACATACTGTTGTAGAAGCAGGAGATGGTGAAGAGGGATTAAAAGCACTCAGTTCGCCTGGAGCTGATCTGATCATTACGGACATATCTATGCCGAACATGGACGGGAAACAGTTAATAATGGCTGTTAGGGAAAATCCAACAACTCAACATTTGCCGGTCGTTGTGTTGTCTGCCGATGAAGGTTCTGAGACAAAGCGACAAATGCTAGATCTTGGAGCTGCGTTAGTAATACCTAAGACTGGTCTTCATCGCGAACTGGTGCGTTGTATTAACGACCTTTTGGTTGAATACTAAAAAAGTAGAAAACGAGCGAGTTAATAATAAACAAATTTAATAGATCCGATATTTTAACAAGTCTCTATCAAAACCTCTTCCTTCCTTATTACAAAACTTCAATTAGTTTATTTATTCACTAAAGCTTGTTTTTATTAAGATATATCAGTTCATTAATTGTTTAATTTATGTGACATCGCTAAAAAATAGCTTAGCCGCATAATGGCCTTGAAACCAAAGCTTGTTAGCTTTTTTTGCGGCGGACCTGAGCTGATTAGTAGTACCAATGGCTCGCCGAAAGTATTTAGCGAATTGTTCATTATTCTTCTCCCAAGCTGATATACTTATGTTTAGTTTGTCTAGAAGTGGCGTTATTTCTGGGGGTATGCGTCCTTTTTTCCCACGAACAAGAAATCTTCCCGTTTGATCAACTAAGGCAAGGTATTCTAATGTACTTACACTTTGATTTGTTGCGTCCTCTATCGTTATAAGGGTAGGGCTACCGTTGTTATCGTTTGGATCACTGTTATCGTTTGGATCACTGTTATATTTAGGATCACTGTGGCCAATTAAATTATAAATTCGTTCTTGAGCACTAGTATAGTCGCTATCTTCAATTGAGATTGCGCACTGAGCTCGAATAGGGTTTAAGTCAATGTAAGCGGCGGTAGCAATTATACCAGCAACATCAAATATGCGTTTACAATGGAATCGACCTTCCCAAAAACGTCCAGTACAGCCATCCTCTTTATTTGCTCTTCTGGCAATATATTCGTTAAGACGCCCATTAAACCAGCTTATACAACACAATCTCTTTCGATAAGTTTCCACCGCTGTCGGATTATTAATTATAGCCTGAACTTCAGGGTCAGATACGAGCAACGGTTTAGGATTTGTATTACTGAGAATTCTTTTTGGAGGGCATAGAGTTAGCCATCTAAGAGCTACCTCTTCTGAGCTCCAAGCCTTCGCTAAATCAGGTCGAATACGTACCTGAATGTGAAGATGATTGCTCATAATGCTTCTAGCAATAGTCTCAACAGCAAAAATTTTTACCAAAAAAGCGAGCCTATTATAAATCCAGATTTTTCGATGTTGAAATGATTTAGCGCTGTAAGAGTCATAACCGCAAAGAAAAGCTCGTCGGACGCATCGTGAAGTGCACATGTATGTACTAACTTCATCTTGGGAAACTATATCACGTCGTGCTTGAGCCATAAGTAAAGATAATTTTAAAGATCTACTTTTTAGTGTCACTGATTGAGGGTAATCGATAGAGGGAATAAAAAGTTGCGAAAATTTGTTGGGTGTCCTAGATGATTTATCTTAAATGGGTGTCTAAGAAAGAATAAGAAAGAAAAATGAATAGACCAAGACCGATAGACTTGCCACTTAGTCTCCCAGGATTTTTTAATTTTTTTAGTTCATGGGCTATGCAGATTGATAATGAGTGGGTAGTGGTTGACCCCGGATGTAGTGCTACCATTTCTCGCTTAAAGGAAGAATTACAGGCGAAAGGGTGCAGTCAAATTGATCACTTATTACTAACTCACATTCATTTAGACCATGCAGGTGGCACCGGATTACTCGTAGAGGAGTTTGGTGTAAGCGAAGTAGTATGTCATGAAAAAGCCATTCCTCATCTAGCTAATCCATCTGATCTTTGGGCGGGTTCCGTCAAAACATTGGGAGATTTAGCGGAAATTCAGGGTGAGCCTAAGCCTGTGCCCTCTACAATTCTAAAGTCTAACATATCTCATGTGGGAGGGGTGCCACTTACAATTTTTCCATCTCCTGGACATGCTCCTCATCACATCTCATTCTTATTTTCTAACATGTTATTTGTAGGAGAAGCACTAGGAGTTATTATTCCAGAGTACGCGCCTAATTATTTGCGACCTGCTACTCCTCATAGATTTATTCTGGAGCCATATTTAAACTCGATTGAGCGACTTAGAGCTGTACCTTGTGAATGGCTATGTTTTGGCCATTTCGGAGCCATAAGGCGAAGCGCAGAGATATTTGATAGAGCTTATAATCAAATTAATTTATGGATTAAGTTAGTGGCAGATTTTTATCATCCACCGAAGGTATCTTTAAAAGAATTTATATATATTCTTACTAAAAACGATCCTATGTTTGCTCCCTATTTAACTTTACCTGAATCGCTGCAAATGAGAGAGCAACGTTTTGTCGAGAATTCTATAAATGGTATTTTAAATTTTATAAGGACTGACTAAGTTAGGTTACTTCTCTTGCTTTATTTATAATGGCTGTAACCCTACACTTTGTATCATTGCTATGTGTAGCCTAAATTGAGTTGGGCTGCTCTTATCATATTAGATTAAAGTTAAAAAATGTTATTTTATTGGCAGAAAGTATAATGAAAGTCATCGTTATCGGTGGGGGATTTTCAGGCTTGGCTGCTGCGTGTCACTTAGCGCACAGCGGTTGTAACGTTACAGTTCTCGAGCGTCACGCTGAATGTGGCGGGCGCGCTCGCGTATTGAGTTCGGGCGGATTTTCTTTTGATATGGGACCTAGTTGGTATTGGATGCCCGATATTTTCGAAGATTTTTTCGGAACTTTTGGGAAGAAAGTTTCTGATTATTATACTTTAGTAAGGCTTGATCCGAGTTATCAAATAATTACTAAGGTAGGAGATATTATTGATATACCGGCTTATTTGGAGGCCTTTTTATCATGGGCTGAATCTCGTCAAGAAGGCGTAAGTAATCGTTTAAAAAGTTTCTTTGATGAAGGAAAATTTAAGTACTTTAGGGGTATGTATGAGTACACTCGTCGCCCATGTAATTCCCTTTTTGAATTTCTGGATGCTACTTTAATAAAGGAGTCATTAAGGCTTCAGATGTTTCGCTCAATGCGTTCTCATATTAACACTTTTGTTAGCGATCCAATTCTTAGAGAAGTCTTAGAGTTCCCAGTTCTTTTTTTGGGGGCACCCGCATATCGTACTCCTGCTATGTATAGTCTCATGAATTACGCAGACGTAGTTCTAGGTACGTGGTATCCCATTGGTGGCATGGGAGTGGTTGTTAAATCCATAGTATCTCTTGCATTAGAGCTTGGAGTAAAAATAGAAAATTCATGTGAGGTAAAAAAAATTATAGTCAATAAAGCAGGAACAGCGACGGAGGTTCGTTGCTCTGACGATAAGGCATTTTATCCGGATAAAATTATTTGTGCTGCTGACTATCATCACTGTGAGACTACTTTTCTCGAGTCTGAATGGCAAAGTTATTCTCCTAAATATTGGAGAAGAAGAGTGATGGCTCCTAGTTGTGTGCTTTTTTATTTAGGGTGCTCAAATAAAATAAAAGGGATAAGGCATCATACACTAGTCTTTGATCAAGACTTAGACGAGCATAGCCGCTTAATCTATGATCAACCAGAGTGGCCAGCAAAGCCGTTATTTTATGTATGTACACCATCCGTTACAGATTCTTTAGTAGCTCCAAAAGACAGTGAAAATATTTTTATTTTAGTACCTGTAGCTACAGCTTTAGCTGAGAGTGATTCTGATGAAAAGCGTGAATATTATCGGAATTACACTATTTCAAAACTTGAAAATTACTTTCACCAATCAATAAAAGATAGTATTGTATTTGAAAGAAGCTATGCCCATCGTGATTTTATAGCTGATTATGGGGCTTTATCCGGAAATGCTTACGGATTAGCCAATACGCTCCTTCAAACAGCTTCATTGAAACCTAAAATTCGTAGTAAGCGAGTTAAAAATCTCTTTTATTGCGGTCAATTAACAGTACCTGGGCCGGGAGTTCCACCTAGTTTAATTTCGGGAGCCGTAGTAGCAAAGGAAGTAATAAAGTCTATTTCTTGAGTTAAGCACGGATGGAATTAGCACAGGAACATCCTTATTAGCCAATTACCCCCAATTACAGGATTTGTTCGTGTGGCAATTCAGCAAACTGTCGATGGAACTTCCTTGAATAAGTCATGTAGATTTCGATTCCATAGATTGTTCCAATAATATCGAAAGATCTAATGTGAGACACCCATATTTTCACTTTTCCTGATTCTAATGTGGGACACCCATATTTTCACTTTTCATTAGTTAGGTTTCCCCATCCCCCAGGTAAACGTCGCTCACGCTCAGAATTAATACGGGGGTCTCAGGCTAATATCTTGAATATGGGTGTCTCAGTCTATTTTTGAATATGGGTGTCTCAGTCTAATGGGGTCTCAGGCTAATTTTCTGAGTCTAATTTGTAATACCAATCATTTTTCGCAGTATACCTAAATCAATAGCGGCTTCATCAATAGATCTCATTCGTGGAGTTTCCAAAATAATAGAGCAATGAGATAATTTAGGATGGTTTACTACTTTTTTGAGAGTGTCATAACCAATAAGACCTTCACCTAAATTTTCATGTCGATCTATGTTGCTCCCCAGTTTGGTTTTACTGTCATTTAAGTGAATAACTTCTATTCTGCTGAGAGAAGTTTCAGCCGCAAATGAATCTACAATTTTATCCAGATCGTCGGCGAGGTTATGGCCACTTGCCCACAGATGTTGGGTATCAAGAGCAAAGCCTATACGTGTAGGTCTATCTACCAATCTATCTATTTGAGCTAATTGAGAGAATTTTGAGCCAACTATTTTACCACTTCCTGCTGAAACCTCGAATAAAAGTTTTGCCTCACCAGAAGCACTATCAATAATTCTCCTTACAAGACTTGCTATTCGCTCAAAAGCTATTACCTCATCTGGTTCATCTTTCATACTTCCCAAGTGGAAAATGACGCCTGAGGCTTCACATCTGTGTGCAAATTCCAGATCATTAACCAGTGATCGAACGGCAAAGTTTTGCTTACGTTCGTCAGGTGAAGCTAAATTAATCAGATAAATACCGTGAAAATATAGATGTGAGATCTGAGTAAGTTTTTTGTTATTTAAATATTCTTTTTCAATACCTGATGAATAAGGTTCAATATTCCATCTTTGCGGTGCTGAGGGATGTACTTGAATTGCGGTGACACCTAAGGCTACTCCACGTTCAAGGGCTAAGCTAAGACCACCAGCACACGAAACATGTCCTCCATATGGGCGAACAACCGATGGATGATTAACGATAGGACTTTTCATGGTAATTGTTCAAGTATTTCAACTACAGAGTTATAATCAGCGGCGATGGTTTTTGGAGTCTTACTGAGGTTTATACATTCAGCAAGTGCGCTAGGTAGCGTCACGTGATGGCTTAAAGCTCTCTCGACAATGTCACCGAATTTAGCTGGATGAGCTGTGTGAAGAATTATAGTCGAAATACACGGATTGTCGCTAAGTAATTTCTCTGCAGCAAAGAAACCTACTGCTCCATGTGGATCAAGAATGTATCTATGTGAGCGATATACTTTTCTCATTGTCTCTAAAGTTTCTTCATCAGTTGCTGTGTTACCTAAAAGAAGCGGAGCATTTGAACCAGAGGAAAGAATGTTTTGTAATGCTATAACACGTGAAAAGTTATTTGGATTACCAACATCCATAGCATTTGATACAGTAGAAATACTAGAAAGTGGGTTAAATTTTCCTGATTCAATAAAGCGAGGCAGTGAGTCATTTATATTACAAGCGCCTAAAAAAATATCTACAGGGAGTCCCATAGTGCAAGCAATTAATCCAGCTGTTAAGTTACCCAAATTACCACTGGGCACAATAAAACATACTCGAGGTACCTCTTCTGAACCGCCATTTCTTATTTGTCTCTGCTTACGAAGGAACTGTGCATATGCCCAAAAAAAGTATACTGCTTGAGGAAGAAGTCTTCCAAAGTTGATAGAATTTGCGCTGGTAAGAGGAATTTTCTCTCTTAAACCATTATCTGTTAGGCATCTCTTAACTAATGCTTGACAATCGTCAAAAGTTCCCTCTACTTCGATAGTATGAATATTTTTGGAGAATGATGTAATTTGAGCTTGTTGTATAGCACTGATCTTACCTTTTGGGAAAAAAATTACTACACGTGTTCCGGGCACACCAAAGAATCCACTACCGACTGCACCACCTGTATCCCCAGATGTAGCTACAATTACAGTAATAGGTTTAGTGTTTTGACTTGGATTATACTGAGCAGAATTACCCTCAAAATAGGCTAATAATCGCGCAAGTACTCTTGCGCCAACATCCTTGAAAGCAAGAGTTGGTCCATGAAAGAGCTCAAGCACAGATACGCGCTCTGATAAGGTGACAAGTGGAATAGGAAAATTGAGAGCGTCCTGTAAAATACCCCGCAATTTTTCTCTGGGAATCTCCGTACCTATAAATGGAGCCATTACTTCTTCAGCAATCATACTAATAGATAGGCTCGGAAGAGCACTAAAAAAGTTAGATGATAACTTTGGTATCTGGGTGGGCATGTAGAGTGCGCCATTGTGCTCCATACCCTGCAAGAGCACATCACGAAAAGAAAGCAAAGAGGATTCTGCAACAAAGCTTATGTCAGAGTGAGCTTCGCACGAGCGACCTAGTGACAGATTTGAATGACGATTAGAAAGTTGATAAAAGTTCATAACTGTTACTGCACAAATTTTTAGGTAAATAAATTCTCAGGTAATAAGTCTTGCTCCAGATGAACTAATTGATGAAATTACGGTCGTAACCTCAATATCAGATTTGTTGTATACATCACTAATTGCTCTAGCAATCTCTTCAGGACAAATATTGTGTGGTACAAACGAAAATAGTGAAGGACCTGAGCCTGATATCGTACAGTTTAGAGCTCCTCTATTTATTGCCTCCTTTCTAGCACTATAAAAAAAAGGTATTAGAGGAGCACGCACTGGCTCTAGTAGTTCGTCTCTCAACGAACATTGCAGCAGTTTTTTATCATTATTGTGAAGAGCTAGTACGAGCGAAGATACAAGTTCAAGTTGTTTTACAACTGTAGCAAGTGGCACAGTCTTAGGGAGTACAGCTCTAGCATCCCGCGTTCTTATTTCAATGTGAGGAGTTATTACTACAACTTTAAGATCAGAAGGGATCGGCAGATTATATACTTCCGGCTCACCATCTCTTTCTCTAATCAAAACGATTCCACCATATAGTGATGGTGCTACATTATCAGCATGACCACTACCACAGGCTATACGCTCTCCTTCAACGGTAGCTAAAAGCAATTCCTTCCTTGTAAAAGGACACCCTAACAGATGATTTACAGCACATGCTCCTGCTACAGCACTAGCAGCACTTGAGCCAAGTCCACTTCCAAGTGGCATAGCCTTTTTTAATGAAAGTGAAATCCCATAATCAGGTAATAGATCTCTTTGCCTCAAGAGAGACCAGAGATAATTTGCTGCAACACCTGCGGTATTTTCATGAGGCAAAAGGCTCAATTTGCCGCTATCACCGGTAATATCTGAGATAGTTATACCGAAATTAGTGTCACTCCATGTAGCAATAACTTCATCACCGGGATGATCAAGCGCAAATCCCATGATATCAAAAGCTGGCCCTATGTTTGCAACTGTAGCAGGAGCAAATACGTGCGCTCGTCTCAAAAACTTTTCTTTATTCATAATGATCTTAGTCCTGAACTGCTCATCTGAGCAATACGTACAATATCGGCAAACACGCCCGCAGCAGTCACTTCAGCACCAGCTCCAGGTCCTTGAACTACCAGAGGCCTTTCTTGGTATCGGTCTGTTGTAAAGGCTATAATGTTGTCTGAGCCCCGTATGTGTGAAAATGGATGATCTGGATAAAGAACGGTAAGTTTTGTACTAGCGCCTTTGTCTGGAGAAAAAGATGCCATGTAGCAAAGTCTACCCTCGTTTCGTTTTGCTTCCATAACAATAGCGTGCATTCGTTCATCAGCACGGTGTAATTCCTCCATGAAATGACTTATAGAATTTGAGCTTCTACATTCGCTAGGTACTAAACTTTCAATCTCTACATCGGACAATTCTAGAGAGTATCCTGATTCTCGTGCTAGGATAAGAATTTTGCGGGCTACATCCATACCACCAAGGTCATCACGAGGATCAGGCTCGGTGTAGCCTTTTCTTTGAGCCTCCCGCACTGCTTTACTAAATTGAACACCTTGCATTAGCTCTGTACATAAATACCCTAATGTTCCGGAAAGTATTCCCTCAATTCTGAGGATCCGGTCGCCGCTTTTAATTAAATCCTGCAAGGTGCTTATCACAGGTAATCCAGCTCCAACGGACGTTTCAAATAAAAATGGAACATGACGAGCTTCTGAGATTGTTTTGATAGATTTATATCTAGCTAGTGTTCCTGACTGGGCTCGTTTGTTTGGAGTGACTATCGCAATATGCTGTGATAGCAGCATACCGTAATAATTTGCAATATCCTCGCTCGATGTACAGTCGACACAGATACTATTTGCTAAGTTTAACCCACTTAGCTTTTTAATGAATGATTCAAAGTCTAGAGGTTCACCACGCTCCTCTAGGGTAGAAGCCCATATATTAGGATTTATACCGTCAGAATCAATCAGCATCTCTTTGGATCTCGCTATTCCAACAAGTTTTATCTCAATTCGCCGTTCATCGAGGAGTGAGCGTAAGTGAGACGATATTTGTCTTAATAGAGTGGTGCCCACTAAACCTGTTCCTACTATGGCTACATGAAGAGTACGCGTAGTTCGCTGAACAAAAAATTCATCATGGGCTACTCTAAGGGCTTTTTCCTCATCTACCTTATTTATTACCACTGATATACTGAGCTCCGAGGAACCCTGTGCTATTGCGATACTGTTGATACCGTTTCGTCCTAAAGCAGAAAAAAATGTTCCGGCAATCCCAGGCCTACGTCGCATTCCTGAGCCAACAATTGATATGATTGATAACGATGACTCAATGATAGGACTCTCTATAAGCTGAGCGTTGATTTCCAGATTAAATTCTTGCATTAAGGCCTCTTTTGCCTTTTCGGTATCCGAAGGAAGAATGGCAAAGCAAATAGTTGTCTCAGATGACCCTTGAGTAATAAGAATTAAATTTATATTTACTCGAGCTAACGCCTCAAAAACCCTGGCTGCTAAACCAGATACGCCTACAAGACCAGTACCTTGTAAGCGAATCATAGTGACATCGTCTATTGAGGATATTCCGGTTATTGGAAAATGTACCTCTGAACTAACAGGGAGAAACTTTTCACTGACCTCATCAAAATCACCAAAACTCGAGGAACTTATTAAAGTTCCAGAAGCGTTTAGATTAAAGATATTTTTAACAATAATGGGGATATTTTTTGTAATCACTGGACGTAAGTTAGGAGCATAGATAGTTTTTGCTCCAAAATGCGAAAACTCGAGGGCTTCAGCGTAGCTTAATCGCGGAAGCGCAAATACTTTATTTACCTTTTTAGGATCTGCCGTAAGAACACCATCAACGTCAGTCCAAATTTCTAGTATTGACGCATCAAGAGCCGCTGCAATCATAGCTGCTGTTAAATCAGAGCCCCCTTGCTCTAGGGTAATTGTTTTTCCATCAGAACCGCTAATACTGGCAATGTTACCTTGAATAAATGGTATTAATCGATACTTGGTTTCGGATGATGATGGGGAAAACTTCTCCGAAAAATCGCAACTCAACAGAGGTAAAATTTTATCTCTACAACTTGTTAAGGTAGTTTGCTCATTTATAGTAAGATTACTATCGAAAAAAATAAAGGAGCGTGCATCAAGACTTTGGGCTAATAAATTATTACCAGCCATCGCGTTTGCCAGTGCTTCATTAAAATAAGCAACCATAATTTCGGTAAAAAGAGCTTCTCCTGAACTTTTAAGTAAATCTAATGACCCGGTGCTAAGCTCCCCGAGAGAGTTGATTGCAAAAAGTTGCTCTCGAATCGTACGAAATGTTGAATAAATATGGGCAAGCGTGCGCGCTAATCTTATCGGAGAAATAACACTCGATGCGAGTTCGATGACTTTTTTCTCTGTTGCTTCAATAGTGGTAAATGCTACCTCGTTTTTAAAACCAACCGCAGCTTTGCCGGCTGAAATGAGGTTGGCGGTAACCTCAGAAGGTGCTGAGAAAACTACCACAACTGGATTAATCTTCACCTTGGTTAAGATAATATCACCAGTCGCTCGAATAGCTTGTGGAGTGCTAATTGATGAGTTGCCAAATTTTAGTACTACAATATTGCTAGTTATGGTCGTTTGATGATTATTTTTATCCTTCCCTCTTAGCATATCTCCAGACACCTTCTATATTGGTCAAGCTCTATTACATTCGTTCTACCAAGGGGACTCCAAGTATTTCCAGGCCACGACAAAGAATGCGATGAGTAGCTGAAAAAAGAGCAAGATGTGCTTTCGCCTTGGCGGGTATCTCTCCTATTACCCGCAATTTAAGATAGGCTTTTGAGAATAGCTTTGCTAAGTCTAGAAGATACTGCGCTAATCCAACCAATTCGTAATTTGTAATGACTTTCTCTATGGTTTCATCGAATCCAGTGAGATGAAGAAGTAACTCATATCCTTCAGATGACTCTATTAGTTGAGAAAAATCAGTAGGAGAATCATTTTCCCAAGATATACCTTCGGCCTGAGCATTATCCTTTATACTATTTAGCCGACTCAAGGCATATTGCAGGTAAGGACCTGAATCTCCCTTGAAATTAAGGGCTTCCTCCCAACGAAAATGAAAATCCTTGGTATTTGAATGGCTCAAAAAATAAAAATACGTAGCACCAATTGCTACTTTTTCAGCAATATCCTCCTCTTTTAGCCCTTCAGGTCGTTTATTTACTTCGGTACGATAAACCTCAAGAGCTCGGGTAGATGCTTCATCAAGAAATCCTCCTAATGAAATAGCTCCGCCAGACCTCGAACTCATGCCAGGCACCATACCGAAAGGTATATGTACAATTTCGTCGGCAGATGGATGATCCATTTTTTTTAGAACGCCTTTAAGTTGGGCGAAGTGAAGCGATTGCTGGGAAGCAACAACATACAGTATTTGCTTGGGCTTGAATGTATTGTGACGGTAAATTGCAGCAGCTATATCACGAGTAATATACAGGGAACGTCCATCTTCAGCGAAGATTCTAACGAATCCAAGTTGCTCTCCAAGGTCAACTCCTAAAGCTCCATCTGACTCTTGAAGTATGCCACTTTTGCGAATCAGCTCCTCTACTTCTCCAAGCATCGATCGATAGAAAGATTCTCCCGTAAAATAGTCGAAATTGACCCCGAGTCGGGCATACATTTTTTTAAAGTACTCTATGGAAATTTTGAGGCATGTCTCCCAAAATACCACAGCTGAATGTTCTCCTTCTTCTAGTTTGAGAAAAAAGCTTCTTGCCATCTCATTTACTGTTGGGCCTGAAAGAGGTAATTCGGCACCCTCATCTTGAGATTTACGCAGATTGTTGGCTCTAACGTACAAGGAAACTAAATCGTCAACAGTTGTAGTAGGAGCTAACTTGAAATCTTCACTATTTGTATTCAGCCCAGAACTTGTCAATTTTTGCCCAAACAGAACGGAGCCCGCCCACACAAAACCAAATTGTGTCCCCCAATCTCCTAAATGATTAATCGTGATAACATTATATCCAGCGTGCTTAAGCGCTCTTTCAAGCGCTGAGCCAATTAGGGTTGTGCGAAGATGCCCAACATGAAATACCTTTGCGATGTTTGGGGATGAGTACTCAAGAATTACCGTACTTTTGTTACTAGTCCACGGTAAGCCTCCTTCTACTAAAAGACGTTCAAGTAGCGTCGGAATTAATGCACTTCTATTACAAAAGAAATTTACATAAGGACCTGTGGCTTGAGCTGTGCTTATGAACTGAGCAATAGCTTGCTTTGAATCTGAAAAAAAGGAAGCAATGGACTCAGATATTTGATTAGCTGGTTGCCCCTTTATTTTTGAAAAAGGAAAACACGGTAAAGCAAACTCTCCTCTTTTTTCTTTGCCTTTAGATATGACTAGGTGAGTTTCAACTTCTGCTGTTGAAACGTTGAGAAAGTCAGCAATGTATGATGCTAACTGAGTTTTATATTGATTGAGCCAAGACATGAAAAAACATTAACTTTTTATAGTACCGTTTATTTAAGGAAAATTACTTTTTATAGTTTGCCTAAAGGTTTTTCTGATAAAGATACCGAGTTACCCTTAAAAAATACAAGACTTACGCAGTAATTAGTTGTACAAAACTAAGGTGTGTAGCCTAATGTTATGTAGACTATTTGGTTGCGTAATATTCAGCCCAAAATTATGAACCGGACGTAAAAATTCTACAGATACTCCCTTTTTTGGGCTCTTTTAGTAGAGTAATTTTAACTATCCTACATTTAAATACAATTTTTTGCCTAGATTTTAAGATCGTCAGTAAAATAGTTAGTGCATTTTAAAGAAGTTTTGTGAATGTTGGTAGCTTCTGGCCGATGCAACAGCGACTGTCACATACTATGAGGCATTAGATGACTTTTTTAGTGTAGTTAGAATTCTATCGATTAATCTTCAGATATTACTTCTAGCGTCTACTCTCAAGAAAGTTGGCATTGTAGAGCTGAAATAAAGATTTGCGTAGCGGAAATGCACCTAACGTTAAAGTCTCGCCTCAACTGCTTTTCGCGTAGCTTTGCGCCAGGTAGGTAAACCACAGCAACAACACCATGAAGAATCTGCTGGTAAAGGGAGGTCTGTTCACTATTCTCTGGAGTGTCTAATGACTCTCTAGTCATACTGAGATCCTACTTCCATAACGAAAATTTGGCGGTGATCGGATCTAGGGCTTCTTTTGGGCCAAACATGCAGAGTCCGTAGTAGTTGAGGTCCTCATCTGCTAACGCACCTGTTCTCTCTATCTGCTCGATATGGCTACCACCAGTCATTGACTCCACGAAATCAACAAAGAGTATCCCTTGATGTTGAGCCGCTAATTTGGCTTACCGCACTTTATTGCTGTTGTCAGCTCGCAGCACTATCAGGGAGAGGCTAGAGACAGGATGGGGATTGCCATCCTTGTCGTGGTAGTCAACAGATTGCATCTGCTCTCTTAAATCAGTCGGAGCCTTGTTTACTAGCGCTGCCGTCATATGGCTAGCAGCATTCAGCGCCACACCGGTATCAAGCTTTTTATTAAGTACCACGATAGACTTCATCGATTCGTTACCATAACTTCCGTTCTCCTTGTCTGCGAAGCCATATCTACAATGGGCCTCCTTTGCCGCAGAGGCTGTCAAAGTTTTATGTACTACCACTTTCTCCAGCCATCTACATACTTGTAGCCAGTACTAACTGGAGCATAAGTGAACTCTCAATTCAAAATGAGGAGAGTGCGACCAAGCCGACGTGAGCCAGGCAGGGGTGATATCTCTAGCTCATTTCTAAAAAAACCTTACGGACTGACTGACTGACTGACTGGTTTAATCATTGTGTTGAGCTGGATACTGGCACTCTCAGAAGGGGGGAGTTTTTCTATCTTGCTGATGCAGGCAGGTAACTCATGTCAATATGCGATTGAAATATTTGATCATTTGACCTAACATAATTGTCCAGTCGATGCGATATATTCATTAAGCCAACTGAACAAACTTGCAATCTATGGATATAATTCGAGAATCTTATCTTAAGACGCTTGAAAAACGAGTCCGGGAGGTGCGTCCGTTACTCCAAGTATTGCTTGGTCCCCGTCAGATCGGAAAAACTACTCTGGCATTACAGCTTGCAGAGAGATACGGCTAGGAGAAAGTTTTGTATGCAACTGCAGACCTGCCTGTTCCCCCAAACAATGCCTGGATAATTCAACAGTGGCAACAAGCTCGGGCAATCCCAGATGGGCTATTGATATTAGATGAGATTCAAAAGGTCTCTCAATGGAGCCAAGTTATAAAAATGCTCTTTGATGAGGATCGAATTAAGAAGGTATATTTGCCGGTCTTGATATTAGGGTCGGCTAGCTTGCAGTTACAAGATGGTCTTTCGGAGAGTTTATTGGGTCGTTACGAGATTACCCAGCTACCACACTGGGGTTATGCGGAGTGTCTAGAAGCGTTTCAGTGGGAACTAAATACCTACCTTCAATTCGGCGGGTACCCTGAGCCAGCACGTATGATCGCCGAGCCAGATCGGTGGCACCGTTTCATGATAGATTCAGTGATTGAACCGATATTAGGAAAAGACCTACCAACTATTCGACCAGTAACTAAGCCAGCTCTACTAAGACAAACTTTGAACTTAAGCTTGAGTTACCCGGCGCAAGAGATCTCACTTAGAAAATTTACGGGCGAATTGAGTGATCCGGGTAGTATTACCACCATCAAAGGATATCTTGAGCTTTTAGAGGGCGCTTTTCTAATTCGTCTGCTACACAAATATTCTACCCGACCATTCTCAACCAGAACTTCTTCTCCTAAAATCCTACCTCTTTGTCCAGCTCTAATATCATGCATGACCTCTACTCACCGCGTATTACATGACCACGACTGGCGAGGCCGAGTTTTTGAATCCGTCCTAGGTGCACGCCTACACAATTTATTTCGGGAGAACCTTTGGTATTGGCGACTTAAACGGGAATTAACTAGGCTCCTGGTGATTATGTACCCAAAATGTTGGCGTAGAGAAGTAGCGAGTAGCCCCTCCCCTGCCTTCTACCTGGAGTAGAGAGGCTATAGGGTTTATCGTGAGAAAGTCGCCTGTTCGCGCAAGCTGAGCAATGTAGTTGCTTGCATCAATAAGTGGCTTAAAAAGCCGAGGAATCAGTAGAAAATTGATTTTTACATAGTTTTTTCGAATTCTCAGCGAAAAAAGAGTTGTGAAAAAAAGAGTTGTGTGCGTCACAAGTCTGAAATTATCCCCCCCTAAACTAGCTGTACTCTTCTGTCTTCAATTTAGTTTATTGTTTATCTTCTTTGAGGCAATCATGAGCAAGCGAGCATCCCTCTGGGCATTTATTCATAGTTGGTACTGTTATATTGATTCCAGCCTTGAGTCTAGCCTGCACCCTAAGCGGGTGTGATCCGGAGGTGAACAAAATTCTGTGAAGAAATTCTGCGGCGATGTGCCGTAGGGATATGGGCAACTAGAAACATGTCTCTCCCAACATGAGCCTAAGCTATCTCCTAAATGTACCTTCGGCTAAAAAGTCTCTTGACAAGCAAGCTGATAAAGCAATCTCAGAATGTCAGCCCGACTTAATTAAGTTCCGCAACGATGTTCCCCAGGTAGAGGTTACCCACAAGGTATGCCAGAAGGCAAAAACAATCCTCTCCCCCGTCGTGTACAAGGAGTTTCGATGGGGTTTGATGATTGGAGAGGTATAGAGAGTAGATTGTTAATACTATCTGGTCGTTACATCCTGAATTCAACTTGGAACGTGTGTTATTAGCTGCCGGTATACGACGTCGTGCCGGTATACGTGGCATCAGGATATTTACACAGGTACTGGGCAATCTGCACATACAGTCTCGTTCTCGTATCCCAGGCATCTTATTGTAAATTTTTAATAGGTTATAACTAAAGGTAGTAAATTCTATTTTTTCCAAAAAGCAAAATTATTGCCAAATGCCTTTAAAACTAGGAGTCTTTCATTAGATAAGTTTAGTACTACAGGTTTAAAAAGTGTTGAGTATCTGTTTTAAAAACTCATCATATATTCATTATTGTCCAAACTACCTAAGTTATAAGTAGTTAAAGTTATAAGTAGTTAAATTGACGAGAGGTAGTCATTGCTGAGTGGTTTGATAATGTTAAAAACAATTACTTTTTTAGTTTTGCTACTAAATTATTACTAGATGTTTCATATAGTTACATTGGTAATTTTAATTCTGCTGAGGCTGAATTTACCGTTCAATACTTAATACCCAGCCAGTTGTTATTGTTATTTTTATCCAGTATTTAGCAACCCCCTTTTTAGGCGCTCAGCAATAGCACAATTTGGGTATAAAAAATAAAGTTAGTATATTTCTGAAAAAAAATAGGTTAAGACCTCATAACTTCTGTAAAAGAAGGTTTTAAGTAATTCCTCAAAGTTGACGTTTTTATAACCATGGCCCAACCAGATGAACAAGTTGTAGGAACAAATAATCAAGACGCAGAAAGGCTACGTGCTGTAGAGCAAGGTAGTAAATACACACAAAAATTAACAGAACTCCTCGGCAATACAGAGATTAATTCAAGCAGCGTAGGCGTAGCGCGTAGTAGTAATAATAACGAAAGGGCTCCTTCAGCTAATGAAATTCAAGTCCGAGCGAAAGGATCTTTAACTGGTTTAGAGCAGTTAAGTTCAAAACCAACGCAATTTGCAGGAAAAAACAACGCTGTTTCTTTCAGTAGACAATCAGCCAACAAGTTTCAATCTCAGTTAGCACAACTGCGTGGTAATCAACAAGCAACAAAAGTGCCCGCCAGAGAAGCTAGTAATGTTCAGGCAGGACTTAATAAGGCCACATCTAGCCAATTAATCTCAACTAAGCAGGCGTTAGCTAATTCGCGGTTTCAGCAAGCTCAGTTAGCTAGAAGGATTAACTCAGAGTTAAGAAGACAGCGAGCTAGAGAGGCTAAAGTTAGAGCTGAGACTGACAACCAGAGACAACAAAACGAGGAAGTAACCAAAAGTGGTCGCCAAAGAGACGGGTTACTGAATAGCAATAATACTATTTCACTTGATCCATTTTTTAGGACTGATGGAGTCGACAATATCAAGCAGGTTGAGCAGAACCTCTCTGTAGGGGGTCTAGATGGAGCATCTAGCTCATTACAATCAGAATTAAACAGAGCTTCTGCTCAAATTGGTATGAATGGTCTTTCAGCTCTTTACAATGGGTCAAGAGCTTTTATAGACCAAGTGACATCTAAGACTCTTACTAACTCTGGTCTAGCTAATTCGTCTGCTGAGGCCAGAGTTTTTACCGGTAACGGTAAAACGGGAGCATTAACAGTTTCTAATCGTGGTAATGTAGTTCAGCAGCCCACCCAGAAACACGAGCGACAACTGGCCTTATTGTCAGCGACCCAAATTTTTTCACAAGCTGATGAAGCGCGGCAAGAAATTGCTTTTATGAGTAGTCTTGCTGAGAAGCCTTTAACACAAGAACAAAAAAGTGCTAGAAGTAAACTTGCCAGTCTACAAAGTGCCTCTGATATTGATTTGTGTGCGATATTTGCTTTTCGTGATGGCGCAACGCAAAAAACAGCTCGCCGTAAATTTGCAGTTTTTCGTGGATTTTCTCTACTATCACAAATGATAGCTTTCTGGATTATTTTAAGAGAAGCGCACGACTACATGCTTGTTGAGCTTGAAAAAATCGGTGGAGTGGGAATCATTCCTCCATCTCTTGATTTAGGTGATTTTTTAAAAGAATTTGTAGACGTTTATGAACAAGCGCAGCAGATGTGCGTGGGAATGCCCCCCGAGGAAGCTCGAATTATAAGAGAAATAGGTCAATCAATCGACTTTACTTCTTTAAAGCAACAAGCTAACTCAATCTTGGAACTTTTTAATGATACCCTTGGAGATTCGCTAGAATTTGATTCTCATGAGCGCCCCCGTTACATAGAGATTGGAGGCGCAACAGGTCGCTAATTAAGGGGATCGTTAATCTGAGTGTGTACGATTGAGTCCAAGATTTAGGAGTTTTACAAACCTGTGGGAATAATTCGAAAAAAAAAAGAAGGTAGCTCAACTAGCTCAGATTCAGACTCGCTATTAAAAGAAAAAAAGATAGTTAACGAGCCTGCTAATATACCTTATCAGGAAATTTTCAATATTGAGATAAATGGTTGGTGTCACGGTTTATCTCAATATCCAGGAGAGATATCTCAAACACTAGTCTTTAGTGCAGTACAGGCGTTAGGTGCATCTTTTCGTAGGGCAATACTTGAAAAATCAACAATAGATATACCTGATATTGCCAACAGGCTTTCTAAAGCGTCAAAGTATCTTGTAAGTGAGCAAGATATAGTGCTTAGAATTTTGGCCAATTTCCCTCATCCTAGTAGTGTAGACGCTGAGTCTCAACAAATAATGGGGCAGATAATTGATCAAGTTGACCGGAAATTTAAGGGTATCAAAAGTCTTTTAGAGTTAAAATGGCAAAAAAATACGGAATGAGAACGCTCAACGAGTAGTCTGTGATAATCTTTGAAATTACTTTAGTTAATCTCACTTTACTTACGGACGCGCAATAAGAGCTGCTCCGCATACCATCAGCGCAGATCCAATAATAAACTTAGAAGTTATAATTCCGTTATTTTCTCTAAAAAAAAGGATTCCCAAAATTATTGATACGAGCAGATTTAAATTTGTAATGGGCGCTAAAATTGAGATAGGAATGCTTAACTTACTCATACCATAGGAGAAGCACAGCATCGATAAAGACCACACTGAGCCTGCGATTACCGCAAGTATTACACTATGAGACGATATTGATATTGGCATTAGATCAGAAAAAGAGAAACCAAATAAGGTAATACTGGCAAAAATAGTAGTTATAAATGCGCTAATCGATAGGATGATAAGAAATAGGGGAACTGCTAATCCGTAGCTAGTGCTAAGTTTTGTAAAAATACCGACCAGTCCAAAGCCAATTGCTGGAATAATCCCACCTAATATTATGCCAAAGATGTATGGGCTCATAAATAGTTACTTAAAGTTTGTTAATTTTAAGATGAGTGTTTTATTCAGCTTATTACCGACTCTACAGTATCAAAAATTCAATCGTATAGGGAATAAATTATAATTTTAGACTAGATAATATTCTCACTTATTTGGCAAATAGGTCTGATACCAAGCCTGGTAGTCGTTAACCATTATATCTAAAGAATGAGTATCACGGAGTTTTTGGGTATTCTCCCAATAACTACTCCTAAATCCACAAAAATCGGATTGTGAAGCCTTAATAATTTCAGTTACGGCACTGCTTGCGTGAGTTTTTGCGTTTATCGAAACTACCGATGAGTAATTTCTAAATGGCTCGTGTCCTGGTATATCTGATAAAACTGAAGGAACGCCGGTAACTAGGGCTTCGAGAGGTGCAAGTGGATAACCCTCGTATTCGGACAGCGATAAAAAAACAGAACCAGACTTAAGCCAATCTTGCGGATTGTCTGTCCCTCCGGCCCAGGCAATGTGACTACTAAGAGGCGATGAGTCACTAATTCTCATTAAATTCTCAGTCCACTCTTTATCGGTAGGCGGACCGACAAAAATTAAAAAACATTGCTCTCTAATTTCATGCTGGAGATTCTCCCAAAGAGCTAGCGCATGGTCTTGTCCTTTACCTGGATAGCATCGCGCAAGATAAATGATCCAGTGCAAATTAAGGACTTCTCTTGTTAATTTGGGTAATTTTGAAAGTATTGGTATTAAATTGCTTTTATGGCTGAGCAGCGCCTCTTCAGATCTTACTGGAAGTGATGAGGGAACTACTACTCCAGTGGGAATTATCTTTACTAACCTAGGGTTAATACCCACTTGCTTATATTCGCTCTGCACAACTTCACTAACTGCACTTACTCCATCAGCACATTTAGTAAAAATTTTTTCATAAGTTTTATATCGTTTATGTTTTGCTAGGTGAATAAAACTATGTTGGGTATGCAGAACTCTTGGGTTACGACCTGACCAGAAACTACCTAAAATCCCGTAAATCAATCCTCCAAGATCATGAGTGTGAATGGCTGATATTTTATTTGATCTTATAATAGAGGAAATTTTGCGAATAACAGTGAATGAAAATCCTTTGCTTTTATTTAGAATCTCGACAGAAATACCTTTTTTTTCGAGGACTTCACGGAAGTTACTGTCAGCTTGTGAGAGGCAATGCTGATAAGCAAAAATAATTGGTCGTACCATTCCTTTATCTTGTAAACCTGATGCAAGTGCAACTAAAAGCTTTTCAAGCCCTCCCGTGTATAAAGTTTGGGTAATCAATAAAACTTTTGGAGCTTTGTTTCCTGAGTGGATTAAAGGGCGCATGGAATCCCACCAAATAAAAAGTGAGATAAGGCCAAAAATTCCGCCAGAGACAGCAAACCATATTTTATCATTAACGAAAAAAGATCGAAGATAAATACTTACTAAAATTAAGACAGCCGTTATTAAAGCTATTCGCAGGATGTGATAGAAAGGCAAACATCGCGCTATATTTGTGGAAAATGTGCGAGCTGTGTCTCTTAGAGCTAGTATTCGAAGAAGAATGTTTCCTGACACGGCTCCAATGAGTGCTCCTTGAGTACCTGCAATAAGTGCAAGCCCGATTGATGCAATTAATGTCCATACAGCTGATATGGCAAATGAACGTAATATCCACTTAGCATCTCCTCGAGCACGAGCTGTGGCATTCTCGGGGATGCAGAGACACAAGTAGGAAATTGAAAATAAACGTAAAATATTTGTTGCTTGATGATATTGGTCGGTAAAAAGAACTTCTATTATCGGTTTGGCGAACAGAATAAGTCCACCAGTTACGGGTATCATCAAAACCATTAGGGTAGCTACAGCTTCGCGGTATTCTGTGCGACCTTGTTCAATTAACCCTTCATTGAGGGATTTTGATAGCGATGGGATTAAGACTCTAGTTACTGATTGCTCAATCGTAAAAATCGGAGCTAGGCTTAGGCATCCGATTGCATACAATGCAAAATCGCTCTTGGATAGAAAATAGGAAAGAAACAGCTGATCCGTATTTCTTACAAGTATTGCACATAGTCCCGCGATTGATACAGGGATAGAGTATGTAATTATTTTTGTTAAAAGGCGTTTCGAATCTCTCGGCAAAGCAAATAATTTGTAGCGAAACCCAAATAATATTCCAATTGTAGCTTTTGCTACTGAAAGTATAGTAAAAGCTTCTATCATCAGGGTAACTGAACGAGTTACGGCAAGTGTAATGAGTAGTCCACCGATTCTCACTGCTTCTGATATTGCTCCGTAGAGTGCACCATGCCAACGGAATCCACTAGCTATTGCTATTTCTTCGTATAATGAACCTATGATAGAGCTGACCATGCTTATGCAGAAAAGACTTAATAAACTTGTGTGATTTGAGAAAAACGGTAATGAGGAAGGGTCAATAAGAATCAGTAAAAGTAGCGAAGCTAAAAGAGTCAATGCAGTAGCAGATACAAGTGTAATTGAAAAAGCCTCACGTTTTTCCGGCAAACCCGCCCAAAATGCTATTCCACTCATCAGACCATTTGTAAGAGTGAGGGCTGGTGCAACTGCTAGATATAGAAAAAAGACCTTAAATTCTCCAACCTCTGATGGAGAGAGAAGTCGCACAATCACTAGTGGCAGTACAATGCTTGTAAATGATGACAGAGCACCCAAAAGTGTTACTGGCCAATGTGTTTGACCAAAGATATTGAGGGCTGTTAATTTGAATTTGTTTGCTTTTTGCACTATTGAACGGCAAGTTTAGGCAAGATAAGGTTTTTGATTGATAAACGAGCTTCTGCAAAAAATTTAAGATATTTTGATTACATTTGGAGTTACCTTATTTCCTATTTTATCGCCAAATAAAATTACTAAAACTGTTTTCACTGCAATTATTAAATCTAACCTCGGTGACGAATGCTGTATGTAGTATAGGTCGAATTCAAGTTTAGTTCGAGATTCTTCGACAGAGCCCGCATAACCAGCAAATGTTTGAGCCCACCCTGTAATACCTGGTCTTACTAAAGTGCGCATTGAAAAAAGTGGAATTTTTTCCTGAATCATTTTGTATATTTCCGGTCTTTCAGGTCTAGGTCCAAAAAATCCCATCTCTCCTTTCACTACATTCCAAAGTTGAGGGATTTCATCTATGCGAGTGCGACGGAGTATTCGCCCAAGAGGGGTAACTCGCTCATCATTTTTGCTGCTCCACTGAGGTCCAGATATCTCTGCATCAGTGCGCATTGATCGAAATTTTACAATACTAAAAGGTCTACCAAGATAACCTATTCTAATTTGCCTAAAAAAAATTGGACCTGGACTAGACTGACGTATCGCCAATGCTACGATTATAAGAAATGGAGAAAGAATAACAAGCAGCACTAGGGCTATAAGTGGTTCTAATAAAATTTTCCCCCCGTTAAACACACGAACAATAAAAGTTTGCGGAGTACCTCCAGTAAAAAATGACCATGGCTCAATGTATTGTAATCTGACCCTTCCTACTAAGTTGTTTGATAATTCTACAAAGTCTACCACTGGAATACCCGCTAAGTGTGCTCGAATTATAGTGGCATCTAATGTTGTATTAGTAGCAGCTCCTCTGGAGATAATTATTAAATCAATGTTGTGCTCATAACGTTGATAAATATGCTCTCTTAGAGCTTTTGGCGGTAGCACTTCTATATGCTTAGAAAGCCCGAGAAGCGATAGCTCGTGAACCAGCAGGTCGCGTTCAGAGGGTAATGTATAAAATATTACTTTGAGAGTAGTTCCGCTTTTTATCAGTAACCAACCGATAAAGAAATGAGCTAAAAATAAAGCTCCACCAGCAAATATTCCCCCGATAGCTATCGGAATAATTCGTGCGACTGATACTTGAAATACAACTCTTATGCCGATATCAACTATGACTCCTGCGATGGGAAGAGCAATCATTGCAGTTACCACATCGCTCGGGCGCGGCTGAATACGCAATGAGTTAAAATAATTTAAAGACCTAAGTAAGTTGATAGATGCTACAGTAGATGAGAATGTAAAAAGTAAGTTTAGCCATGAATTTAAGTACGAACTCTCCTGTGTGATAGCTAAAACGGCACTCCAGGCACAAAACACAATGAGCCAAATATGAAGGTTGCCGCGTAAAACTCGAGCGAGAATATAATCAATTAGTTCCATTTAATTTTCTCACTTACTCGAGTATCTGCATTTTTTTGTTTAAGAGTTAAAAAGATAAGACTAGGTGCAGATAAAGATGCCAAAAATGCACCAGAAAATTTTGCTAATAAGGTTATTATGATTAGGCTTGCAATAAAAACTAAAAGCGGTTTTGTAAAAAGTAATGAGCCAAGCAGTAAGCTAGCTCCCACTATAACACTACTTATCCAATAAGCCCAGAAAAGCCTCAGGATCCTCCGAAGCGCTAAAAGTAGTACATAAAAATTTTTTCGCCAAATATTTGTTTGAATCCACTGGATGTTGCCCCAAACCATTCTTTGTCTTCGTTTGTAATCAAATACTTTAGGTGTAAATAAATTACTTAAAAATGATCTTTGTATACTGACGTTGCCTTGAGAATCATTGACTTTGCTAGTATCAATAATTTTCCAAACTGAGCTATACCAGATATGGCTAGGCTGATCCTGACGCGTGCGAATAGTAAGTGGGATAACAACATCATCGTTATACCAAAATTTTTTAATATCACCCATATGGTGATGATGGTCGCTTAGGTTTGCGCATTTTTTTAAGAATGCAAATGCATCTATAAGAATGTTTCGCCTGTAAACGACAGTTGCTCCGTGGACGCTAATCGGACCACCTGAAATATTTTCAAGTCGTTTTAACCACCGTTCGATAAACCAAAAAAATGATGTGCTTCCGTTTACCGTGTAGGTTGGAGAGATGGCGGCAATATGAGGGTTACGAAAATGGCTAAAAGCAGCAATACATTCATTTGTTTCCCAGCATGTTCCTGCATCAACTAAGGCGACAAGCTCGTTTTGTCCAATGGTCGGTGGAAGAGATTGTATAAGTGAGCAAAGAGTCTGCCACTTTCCGCGAGAATTCTCACTGTTTTTATTCAAATCATCGCTAATAACCTGAGCTCCTAGCTTTGTTGCAATCTTGACAGTATTGTCTGTGCAATTGTCATCACCAACTATAATCGTGACTGATCCCAAAAATCCCTGTCCTGAGAGAATACTTGCTACACTCTTAACGCTCTCAATAGTTTTTTCTATAGTAAGCTCCTCATTGTGCGCTGGAATTAATACTATAAGCCTTTCAAAAAAAGGTAACTGCTTATCTCTTTCTACAGGGATAAAGGAATAAGACCATTTTTTATTTTGAATTCTCCAAATAATTGCTGATAGCAGTGGAAAAAAAATTGTACTCCCTACAATTCCTATAAAGCCAAGAAGAAAAAGTATCCAAGCAAATTTCAGAGTAAGGTTAGTAGTCACTAAAATAATAATGTATAACTTTATGTAGTAGTCGACCCAATTATTACTGAGGCAACTGCCCACTGCGCAAGTTTCGTACCTCAAGTGCTAGTAAATAACTTTGATTAAATTGTTTTCCGTTAGATAGCCATGCGCTTTGTACACTGCCGGTTATTATTTTATCAGTGCGGATCAGATATTTGTCTTCTCGTGTAACGGCGTATAGCCAACTATAGAGTGGAGCTACTAACATGTTGAGGTCTGGAGTAGGTTCTTCTCCTCCACTAGGTGTTACCTTATTGGTATATTTAAATGCGCTACGATTCTCCACCCACATATTTTCCCATAGGCCGTCAGCCGCAATTTTAAGTGCCGGTAGTATCTTTGGATCTTTTGTAACTGCCCAGTACCTGATGAGAGCATGAGCTGTTAAACCGACCATAAACGGCCGAATGTAAGGAGTATTTTTTTGAACGAACCATTGGTCAATATGGTCTAGTGCTTGATTCACTAAAATTGTAAGTCTGGCACGTCGCGGTGCTCCAAGACGCTCGGCGTTAAGGTATGTTTTAATCGTGTACGCTACTTCTCTGCTAAATTCTGCAGATTGTGTCCACGAAGGTGGAGTGGTATCAGCTGCAAAGGCCGCTCGTTCAGCTAAGAGAAGCACCGCATCTCGAGACGCAGCATCTCCTTTCTGTAAGAAGTCATTAGTAAGACCATCAGTAAAGTTCCAGTATCCAGGCACTACGCCCCCAGCTGGTACAACATAAGCATCACGGTAGATACTTTTTGCAATGTTTGCACATTCGTGCCAGTAGGAATCTTTCGTATAGTCAGCAATTTGTAGAAATACGGAAAGACCATCGTAGTAAACGGATGCAAGCCGTTCGTCTTCTGTTAATGAAGAACCACGCAATCGATCACAAATGAGTCGACCGGAGGCCACCATATTTTGCTCCCATGCACTAATCAAAGGAAACGGTGGCGTGATAAAAGAGATTGTAGGAGCTATTTCTGGTGAAGGTCTGTTTGTAGGAGTTGGAACTAGTTGGAAGGGTGTGTTTGTAATTGGAATTAAGGAATTTTTTGTAGGGAGCGGTTTTGGAATTGAAGGTGAAGTTGATGGAGTTGGAAGTGATGTTGATCCGCGAGGAAGATCCTCACACTGTTTTACAAGACGGCGGAGCAATTTGAGCGTTGGAGGCAATCTGGATGGCTTGGGAAGCAAAAAGGGGCAATATTGTGATAAATGCTCGTAATGTAGAAGGTGTGATCTTGTGAGTTGACGTCGGTGTTTTTGTGATCGGTGATAACTTTTTTTCGTGGAAAATAGTGCATGTTGAGTAAGAAATTTTTGCTCTGCCTCTAGTGCTATATCGCAAGTAAAGATAATAGCTATTAAGCCTACAGTTAATAATTTTTTTGATTGTAACCACATTTAATCACCCCTCACCAAGGATTTAGTGCCATTGGGCAGCAAAACTTAGGCCATAAAAATTTGTAAGAGTGGCTTGACCTTGTTACGGTTGAGTCTGTTGAGGGTTTTAGAGAGGATAAGAGAGGTATGTATCCAGAAGAAATAAATATAGGAACACAAACATCAACTAAGGGAATCATCCTTGCCGGGGGTTCTGGTACGAGACTTTATCCAGCTACCTTAGCTGTCAGTAAGCAGCTTTTGCCGGTGTTCAGTAAGCCGATGATTTATTATCCTCTCTCAACTCTTCTTTTAGCAGGAATAAAAGATATTCTTGTAATCTCAACTCCTAGAGATAGTTTGGCATTTAAGGATTTACTAGGTGATGGTAGTGATTGGGGTATAAGGATAACGTTTGCTGAACAGAAAAAACCCGAAGGACTGGCTCAAGCTTTTATAATAGGAGCTGATTTTATTGGTGACTCTCCTGTTGCTTTAGCTCTTGGAGATAATATTTATTTTGGACATGGTTTGCCTGAGGTATTTAGAAAAGCTGCACAACGTGAAACCGGTGCCACGGTTTTTGGCTATGAAGTTACTGACCCGCACAGGTATGGTGTAGTAGCTTTTGATTTGGAAGGCAGACCGACAGAGATAGTTGAGAAACCTGCTAAACCTCGCTCTAACTATGCTGTAACTGGATTGTATTTTTACGGTAATGATGTTGTAGCTAGAGCTAGGGAATTACGACCCTCTCCTCGTGGAGAGTTAGAGATATCCGATATAAATGCCCAGTATCTCAATGAAGGTAATTTGGTGGTAGAAAAGCTTGGTCGGGGGGTAGCTTGGTTTGATACCGGTACCTTTTCGTCTATGATGCAAGCCTCCCTTTTTGTTCAAGCAATAGAAGAAAGGCAGGGACTCTTAGTAGCTTGTCCGGAGGAAATTGCTTTTAGGTGTGGATATCTATCAGCTGAAAAAGTATTAGCTATCGCTAACCGATATCAAAAGTCCTTATATGGTCAGTATTTGACTCGTCTTGTAAAACAATAACTAGTAAGGCAAAGGATAGCAGTTTATTTTAGTTTAAATTCAAAAGGTGTGCTTACCAACTATCCTACTAGCCCGCAAACCACAAATATCACAAATTTTTAGAGCTGTCTCAAAGGTAGTAATAATTTAGATAATAGATGAATAGTTAACTAAGCTGAGTATCTTCATACTTTTTGCATAGTTAACCTACTCATTTATTCCTATTCTCACAGTGGTTATCAGTGTCCACTGTGTTTTTTATCAGTGTCCACTGTGTTCTTTATCTTCTTCATCGTCGGTTGTTGTTTCGTGGCTCTGTTCTGTATTAGCGTTTTGCTCAACTGCGCTCGTGTTATTATTAATTTCATCGTTTGCACGTGCTCGAACCTCATCGGTCGAATCGCTTATTGACTTCCCAATTTGTTCCACTGATTCTTCTACTTTTTGTTTCGTTTCACATGCGGTACATAGCAAGGGAATTAAAGCAAGGGCTACTAAACTGCCAAAATAACGAATCATAACTTTTCTCCAGACTAGATCACAAAATTTAAGACCTAAAAATTTAGACATTATGTAGATGACTTACCCTAAGGCGCTTGTCATCAACACAATACTTTCAACGTTATCACCACTAAAAGTAGACGGGAATAGTGCCGACGATAATTAAAAGATGGGTATCCCTATTCAAAACGGACTTAAAAAAGCACCTTTGTGCAAAACGATGGTTTAAAGAGGTGAGTATGAATATATAAATAAATATTTATATATCTTATTGCCTTACAACTAATAAACTTAAGTGAAAAAACTATGTCTAATTCGTCTTTGCCTAAGCTTTCACTTTGTATGATTGTAAAAAATGAGTCGCAGTTTATCGTACAATGTATACAAAGCGTAAAAGAGTTAGTTGACGAAATTATTGTTATAGATACTGGCTCGAAAGATAATACCAAAGAGTTAGCTTTAAGTGAGGGAGCTTTACTTTATGAGATGGAATGGCAGGATGATTTTGCTACCGCTAGAAATCTCTCTATTTCCTATGCTTCAGGAGATTGGATATTAGTTCTTGATGCAGATGAGGTAATTGATCAAAGTGATCACGATGTAATTATAAAGTGTATAAATGGCTCTAAAAACTTATGCTATAAATTCGTGCAGCGCCATTATGTAAACAACCATCATGTAAATGGCTTTATCCCCGTGAAAGGAGACTTCCCTCACTGGGAAAGACAAGCTGGTGGCTATTTTGAAAGTGAGTTAGTGAGACTATTCCCCCGTGATAGTTCTCTTACTTTTCGTAACAAAATCCACGAACTTGTGGAACCTTCAATAGTAGAGCAGGAACATTTTGAAATAATATCTCTACCAGTCCTAATTCACCATTTTGGTCATCTTGATCACGAAAAACGTTTTACATCAAAATCTCAGTTTTATCTCGATTTGGGCATACATAAGATAATTGATGAACCTCACAACTGGAAGGGATTTTATGAATTAGGGATAGAGTTAATAGCTCATAAAAGATTTAAAGATAGTGCTCAAAGTTTACTCTACTCAATAGAACTAAATCCTTTATTCAAAGAAAGTTGGATAAATTTAGGTTATGTACTAGCTGAACAAGGTTTTTTGGCGCAATCGCATAGAGCACTTGAATGTGCTTATAAATTAGATCCAAATGCTCCTGAAATATCTGTAAACAAAGGTGTTGCATTTATGAGATCTCGCGCATATGGCGAAGCATCGCAATGTTTTAAAGCAGCTATACGACTTGATCCAACAAATGTTTTAGCAAGATGTAATTTAGGAGAAACACTAATTTCGCTTCGCAAACTTGATGAGGCATTAATGATTTATGCCGAGGCATTAAATTTATTCCCATCTTGTGGTAGTGCTATTGAAGGATTGGGGAAAACATTGTTTATGCTTAATTCTTTTGAAGAAGCCTTTTCTTACTTTGAAAAGCTTGAGGAGTTAGGTTACGACAAATGCATTGCCGCTTTCTGGTTGTGGAAAGTGCATGAGCAACGAAAAGATTTTAAAAACGCAATTAAATGGCATAAGCTTTATGAAGCTAGGATCGCCCACCAAATTGTATGTTAGTCTGGTAAAGCGATGTTTTTTCTGAAAGCCGTATCGTAAGTTTTTGTAAATTAGCTCGCAGTTTAGTTAGTCAAATTAAGTATTATTTTTTATAAAAGACAGTAACATTTCACGGATAGCTTGCGAATCAAGTAACTGAAGATGATTTGCAGCTTCAACCTCGAGATAACTTGAATCGCTGTTTAATAAATATTTAAGTTTTCGAGAATGTGTTACAGGGACAATCTCATCAGCTGTCCCATGGAGCAGTAAAAGTGGAACATTGATTGGAGATTTAATTTGATTTGGACTCCATTTGTCAGAAATAAACCAAGTTAATGGATAGATAATAGGCCAAATAAGTGGGATGTTTCTAATTTTATCTCGAGCTATTACTCGATAAGATGCAAAAGGGCTCTCGATAATTGCAGCTTTAATATCTGATCTAAATGGTGAGTTAGCAAGACTCCAAAAGCCAAGTGTGGCTCCAATACTCTGCCCAAATAGAATTAGCTTAGATGCTGGAAAATGTATTTTTATAAACCTTATTGCCCGGTCAATATCAGTTAGAGCCCCTTTTATCGAGGCACTTCCTTGCGAAAGCCCAAACCCTCGGTATTCGAGCATAAATACATCAAAGCCTTGGAGTGTAAACCACGCTACACTGGGAAGATGATACGAGATATTTTGTGCATTACCGTGCAAGAACAGAATAATTCCCTTTGCTGGAACTGTACTTGACTTAAGAATCCAAGAGTGTAGCCGAGGCTCACCCACGTCAGTTAGGCGAACTTCCTGAAAGGAAATACTTAAATCAGTCGGAAGTACGGGTATATGAGAAGTAGGGAAGAAAAAACAACCTTGAATAAAAAAACAACCATTAATTAAAGCTACAATAGGTAAATACCTTTTTAGATAAACGTATACTAAACAATCAAAATTCACAAAAATTTCTCAATTAATAATAAAAAAACAGGCTTAGATGAGATTCGTTACTTTCTTTATGATATCTCTGTCGAAAAAAATTTTCTAATCTAATACTTGAATTTTGCCCCGTAAATAAAGCGATAGCCAATCCAGCTTGGCAATCGGCAAATTGTTCTTTTCCAAATAGATAGGAACTTTTTCCTGTAGCACTAACTACGCCGTAATTAAAATAATGAAGAGAACCTAACTCAATACTAGGACCAATTTGAGCAGCATCAAATTCAATTTTAGATCCTATAAGAGAGTAAAATAGGGCAGAAGTGTTTTGTAGTGCAGTAGTAGCACCTACACCTCCTTCGAGATAAATACTCTTATCAGTGGGTGCAAATTTCGGGGAAAGAGAGTCGTAGGCAAATGTTAATGACCAAGATTTGGGACGAATCAACGCATCTCTGGGAGAGAGTGACTTTATATCGATAATTTTTAATCTATCTAATTCAGCATCTCCATTTGAAAATGTTCTAATAGTCGTATCTAGTAGTTCTATTTGAGAGCCAAGTTCGTATCCTACGGGTGAGTCATAAAGATCGTGGCTTACCGGACGAAAACGTAAATCTGTATAATTTTCATGGTCTACTATACCTTGAGATAGTCCGAGTCGGAATTCGCGATGACCTTTTAACGGGTCGCTGCTTGGAGCCAAAGTATTCTGGAATGAAGAGCTACCTAGAAGACTTCTTTCGTGAAACAGTTCATACCGTTTTTGCTTAGATTCTGGTTGGCGATATGCAAGGTAATCTATTGCTACATCAAGTATATAAGGCCTTCGGTTAGGCTCGGTAGATTTCAAAAGAAGATTGCGAGTTTCCTTACGCTTTACTACTGCTACTTTTTTAGCGATATTCTGCTCATTGCCTGATAGGTCTTTTAATTTAGATCTTAGAGACCTAAGACTTGAGGGACGATAAATGGCATCTCCTTCTATCATGCCATTTTCTTTAATTATTCTTATTGTTGTTGCAGGAACTATCCAAGGCTTATAACTTTCGATCAATTTGGCAGTTGGTCGAACTACCTGAAGTAATTCTAAGAGAAAAAACGAGCAGTTCTCATCAAAATAATAATAATCGAAATTTATATCTCTTAATTCCCAGATGTGTAGTAGAAGTTTACGAACTTCATCTGGGGAAAAATTAAGTGAGTATTCCCATATATCCCGATTTTCGGAGCTACTGTATTTTTTTACTTTTTCGTAAAAAGGCTCAATTCCAAAGTAGCCATTATAACCGCCAAATACTCCCTTTAAAGCATAATTAAGGGGGTCTTCGCCCATAGTTGCAGCAGCATAATTTAAGGCATAATGAAGTAAATCCGATGAACTTCCAGGCGGAGGAGAAATCTTGAGCAGAGTATGCCCAAATGCGGAAGCTGGATTGTTTAAATAGCTTGAGGGAAATACAAGTGAGGCGTGGGTGCCGTTTATATCAACTAGCCACGATTCGAGTTCAGTGCACTTTGGAGCATGAGCTAGATTAATATCAGAGAGATTTTGAATTAAAAATATGGTTCGAAGTGGAAATCGACAATTATATTCTGAAGGGTCAGCCTTAAAGGCAAGTATATTAGCTTTTAGCTCTGAAGTTGAATCATACTTACCATTTGGAGCTAAAAAATACTTGCTATCATCTACTAAACTATAGAGTCCCGAAGGAGAAGTTATAGTTGAATGATAGTGCAGTAAAGCTAACCATTCTTTACCATTTGCAAGAACCTTAATATGAGCATCGTGTTCATCAGCCCATGTGTTGTTTTGTGAACAAAAGCACAAGATAAAAAATAAGCAAAACAGACTGCGTGCTATTAAGCAGAAATTTGGTAATTTAATTTTATGAACTTTAGGAATGTTAGTCAGCATTTCGAGAGCAAAGGTAACGTAAAGAAGTTCTGACTTTACATTTTGACTAATTTTTTACTTTTTTCGAGGTATCTTTAAGCTTATGTTAACTTTAACCAAGCGTACTAACCTGCCTGGTTAAAGTTAAATATTAAAATGTTTAGGAATATTTTGCTAATTTAGCATCTGCTGCTAACACATTTCTCAAGTTTTTTAACATATCTTTCGAGTTGACCTCAGAGCTTGGAAAAATACTAGCAAAATTTTGCTTCAAGGTTGTTGCAAAAGATAGCCTGTCATCTTTTACTACCCCTAATAATTCTGCCATTGCATTGAGGGTTTCTCCTTCACCTCTAGAAATATCAAGCGCTAGTTGAGTCATGTTAGACGCAGCGAAAGCGTCACCTTTCCAATTTGTTTCCACAACCCCTGAGCGGGTGCATCCTGATGTGTTAGAAGTCATACCGAAGGTTTGATTACCAGAGGTTCCATTTGTAGTTACAGCTAACACTTGAGGGGCTAATCCACCACTTCCGTCAAATAATTTGCTCCCCCATCCGCAGCCACCTATGTTTTTATTGGTTGCAGAAGCAGCGTTAGTTAGACTCACTGCTATTATTAAGGCTAGAACGGTTTTAATCTGCAGTTTTTTCATAAACATTTCCTGAAAAATAATCACTTAGATTTTGTGGCCAAGATTTCTTACCTTAGTAACTGAATCTTTCCTTCTTACTGTATCTTAGGCTTTGATAATTGGTCAATTTTGTGCTTTTTTCTCGAGGAGAACTTTAGATTTAGTCATTTTTTTAAAAAGAAACTTACCTAAGCGACCTAAGATTTATAATTGTACTATTAAATTTTCATTTCTGATTTTTACCAATTTAACTTAACGTAAGCCAAGGCATGATCTGAGGCTTCTTTTGGCTCAAATAATAAGCCGCTGTCGTAGTTTCCAGAGTCATCTAGTCTGGTGCGGGCATAGTGAAGAGCCTCTGCTGGAAGCAGAATGTCATCTAGCCAAACTGGTTTCTTTTTATAAAGAAATGTTCCTCCTTGAGAGCGAGTTTCAACATCAGAGGTTAGTACCGAAAAAAAATCTTGTGGACCACGAGCCATCGGGGTGCAAAGTGGTGCTCCACCTCCTCCAATTCTACAGGTTTTACCATTAAAAAAATTCCCGAGATGTATTGAACCCTCAAGTATACGGGCACTAGCACTAAACTCATCACTATTTCTATCCCCCAAAAGAATCAAGGGAGATGTGCCTTTTCGCACTGCACCGTTGTGACGGCTTAGAATTATTCTGCGTAGAGCTTCAGCCATCACCATTCTGTGAGTTTCATATTCAAGTTGCGCCGGATCTTTCCATCCTCCTCGTTTAGACTTGAAGTGAAATGTGATTAAACGCAGTATTTTTTTTTCAGCACCAATACCTGAAAGAGTTCTTAGTTGCACCTCTAGAGGAGCTCGCGGAAAAGATCGGGATGCATCTTGAGGGTTTATTTTTGGGAGTTCTACTCCTTGATAAGTAACGGAGTGAAGGAGCTCTACTTTATCAATTGCGAACAAGAACGCACATCTTGATGCGTACTCGCCGTCACCATTGACGATATTAAAAAAACGATTCCATTTTTTCCGTAATCGTTCTCGCAAGGTTAATAAAGCTTTAAAAGCCTCTGTTTTTTCTCCTAGCACCTCTTGAACTGCGATTATATCGCACCTTGCTCGCATAAATCGCTCAACAAGTGAATTCAGTTTTATTTTGTATTCCTCTTTAGTAAGGGAAGGTTGCCTTATTTCTGAATCTGAAAAAGTTCCAAATAATCCCAGGTTTTGTGTGCAGATAGTTATATCAGGCAGGCCGCGTGGGTCGGGGGACAAAGAAAATTCTTTAGCTCGTTCGTCGGCTGATATATCAAAAACGGCAAGTAATATCAGAGTCAAAAGCAATATTTTGTAAAATCTTAAAACACTTTTTAGTTTAAACACGTTTCCGTGACTCCAAAAAACACTGAACTATATTTGTTTGTGTTCTCTCTGCTTGCTTGAGCTTCGCAACGCTAACATGGCCTATGAGAATAGCATCCACAATATCTTGATGCTTCTTTAGCTCTAAGTTTGTTGCCGGAAGTCCTATTGCCAACAGGTCGCTACCATACAGATTAGAAACTACCGTTCTAGCTGTTTCTTTGACGATGTTACGAGACAGTTGAGCACCTCGCATCTTAAGCACTTCACTGTGTACTGTTCTTGGGTTTATTCTCCCTGGCACTAATATTTTACGGGTTCTTGCCGTTGTTTCAAAAATACATCTTACTTGCTCTACCTTGAGTGCGGCTTTAGGGTCTCGCATGGTGGTGGGAGCCTCGCATATTAAAATATCGGTTGACCCCAGAGATAATGCTTCATAAAGTCTGTAAAGTCTTTCTTGAAGGTCTGCAAGGCGATGAACTAAAGCATATTTTGGTGGAAGTGAGCGTACCTTACCTGTTCCAATCAACCGTTCAGATTTAAGCTCTAGTAGCGCCCAGCCAGAACACGTAAGGCTCGGGTCGACAGCAATTAGTCGTGAATATGTTGAATTTCTGGATGGTTGAGATAATGCTTTTTCTACGACGATTTTATTTTGTTTAATCATCGATTGCTTCCTGAACGGTCAAGCTGTAAACCTACCTTAATTTTAGTAGAATCGCACTAGACTTTTTATTGTGTCTGCTAAAAGACTGTAAGTTGAAGTTTTTGCAAAAATCTACTTAAACTTACATTCGAAAAAACTTAGTACATATGACTTGGGAGCCCTAATGGATCTCGACCTTCTTGGTGACCTTTATCGCAGTATGTTGCGCATTCGTCGATTTGAAGAAGAAGCTGCACGTCTTTATACAGAGAGAAAAATCGGAGGTTTCCTCCATCTATATATCGGGCAGGAGGCAGTTGCTGTTGGTGCCGCCTCAGTTTTAGAACCTTCGGATTCAGTAATTACCGCATATAGGTGTCACGGTCATTACTTGGCAAAGGGTGGCAGTGCTCGTGCTGGAATGGCTGAATTGCTTGGAAAAGAAACCGGTTGTGCTCGAGGGCGCGGAGGCTCCATGCATTTTTTTGATATACCACGAAAATTCTATGGTGGTTGGGGGATCGTAGGAGCTCATGTACCGGTAGCAGCGGGTCTGGCGTTTGCGGAAAAATATAAAAAACAGTCAGGAGTTGTAGTCTGTTTTTTGGGCGACGGTGGTATAAACATTGGACCTTTCCATGAAGGCTTGTCTCTTGCTGCCTTGTGGAGTTTGCCTGTTGTCTTTGTAATTGAGAATAATTACTTCGCAATGGGAACGCCCCTCGAAAAAACCTCAGCAGTCGATGACTTGTCGATTCGTGCTCTAGGTTACCCAATGGCTCGTTCAACAATTGACGGGCACGATGTTTTTGCGGTTCGAGAGGGAATATTTCACGCTGTAAGACGAGCCAGAGAGCAATCACTCCCCACTCTAATAGAAGCGAAAACCTATAGATATAGGGGGCACTCTATGGCTGATCCAGCTAAATATAGAACTAAAGAAAAACTTGACGAATGGAGAGCGCGAGATCCTATATCAACTATAGCTCAGAAGTTAGAATCGCTTGGTGCTAGTGAAATGCTGGGACGTATTGAACGCGAGATTGAAGAAGAAATTACCGACGCTACGCGTTTTGCTGAAAGTTCTCCTTGGCCTGTTGCAGACTCCGCAATGAACTACATTTATGCTGACTAAGTGACCTAAGCCAGGTCTACTCATACGATTAGAAGTGTTAATATTATTCTAAGTTAATCTATTTCAGTTAAGAAAAGTATCAGGAACCAATTAGAGGACAGATGGATTCAGAAGCAAACACAAACCGTGAGCCCTTAGCTGTTCGGGAAATTCCAATACGTGACGCTCTTCGAGAGGCAATGACAGAGGAAATGGCTCGCGATGAAAGAGTATTTTTAATAGGGGAAGAAGTTGGTGGTTATGATGGGGCATATAAATGCTCTCGGGGTATGCAAGGTCTGTTTGGGCCTGAGCGCGTGATTGATGCCCCAATTGCCGAAAACGGTTTTGCTGGAATAGGTATAGGAGCTGCTATGTCAGGCCTTCGGCCTATAGTTGAATTTATGACATTTAATTTCTCCCTGATTGCTATTGATCAGATACTTAATACGGCAGCAAAGGCACGTTTGATGTCCGCCGGAGCAATTGAATGTCCGATAGTTTTCCGTGGAGCAGGAGGAGCTGCTTATCAATTGGGCGCACAACATGCAAACTCTTTTGAGCACTTTTATGCTTATACACCAGGATTAGTGGTTGTAGCACCTGCTACGCCATATGATATGAAAGGTCTACTTAAATCTTCCATTCGAAATGATAATCCAGTGTGTTTCTTTGAGTCCGAGCTAACTTATGGTTTAAAGGGTCCTGTTCCCGAAGGGGAGTATTTAATACCTATTGGTAAGGCTGACATTAAAAGAGTCGGTACTGATGTTACCCTAATATCTTGGTCAAAAAACGTGTTTTTAACCCTTGATGCCGCAGATGTTTTAGCTGAGCAAGGTATATCTGCGGAGGTAATTGATTTACGTACTTTACGCCCACTTGATAAGGAGAGTATTTTTAATTCAGTTGCTAAAACTAATCGCGTTGTGATAGTGCAAGAGCAACATTCAGTTGCCAGTTACGGAGCTTATCTCAGTCATCTAATTCAAAGTGAAATTTTTGATGAGCTTGATGCTCCCATAGGATTAATTTCAACTCATGAAACTCCGATGCCTTACTCTAAGGCACTTGAGGGCGTCGTAATGCCCAGTGTTGAAGAAGTTGTAAAGCTTGTTAATCGCACTCTAAGTTAAAAATTCAGTGGGAGAAAAGTCTTTGTAAAGGTTACGCCGCTTGTTTATCTTTAGTTACTTTTCTAGTTGAGAAGGAAGATTTTTTAGCCTTCTTATCTGTATTGCAAGCACTAATAAAGGCTTCAAAGACTCGACGCCATCTTGGTTCACTTTTTTGCCACAATGTTTCAGGGTGGCATTGTAGGCCTATCATAAAACCATCATAGTCTGGAGGGGATGCCTCTACTGCCTCAATTACCCCTTCCGGTGAAGAAGCTACTACTTGAAGGGGATGTGCAACATCCTTTAAAGCTTGATGGTGATTCGAATTAACCGAAACAGTTTCTGTCCCTATGAGGGAATGTAATAGTGAACCAGGCTTTATGGAAATTGAATGTACCAATAGCTCCAAAGAATGTGCCTCATTTTTTAGAATATTGTGGTTAACGCGAAATGTACTGGGTATATCTTGATGAAGGGTTCCGCCAAGTCCGATATTCATGATTTGGCATCCCCTACATGCTCCAAGTAGTGGTTTTTTATCAGCAAAAGCCCAGCGGAATAAGGCAAGTTCAACTTTATCTTGTCGTGGATTAATAGCCCAACTGGTTTTTAGGGGTACTTCTCCGTACTCACTTGGACAAACGTCTCCTCCGCCACAAAAAAAAATCCCGTCACATAAGTTGTAAAGTGACCTAGTAACAGACATATCCTCGGTTAATGGAATAAGAAGAGGGGCTCCGCCCATAGCAACTATTGAATTAACATAGGAGTCTCTGCTCGCATGAAATGGCCGAAATTCAATCCTTTCTGCCGGTAAAGAGCGACATGGCAGACCGATAATTGGCAAATTTTTTTCCTTCATGGTCAAAATTAAACTCATCCTTATCTAATTCTCACAAAAACTTTACCATATATAATTATGGTAATTATGGTGGAGACGAAACCACAGTTAGTTAGATAATTTTAACAGTAAAGACCTTTAATCAAAAAACTTAAGCGTTTTATACCTTCAACGAGCTCCTCATTAGAAGCTGTAAGGCTTATGCGAAAGCACTCTGACGCGTGTTGCCAATGATTATTTAGACCAGGGAAAAATGCTGAACCAGGTACTATGAGTACCCCATACTCTTTGCCCTTTTCATATAATTCCCTATCACTTATTGGTAAATCTTTACACCATATCCATGCAAATAAACCACCATCACCTTGGTGAAGATACCAAGGGAAAAGATTTTGGAAGTACGAATCGAGTAGTTCGTCGATGAGTGCTATTTTTCGAGCATAAAACGGCCGAACTACGTTATGAGCCAGTTCGGCCAAAAGTCCACTTTTAATGGCCAGAGCTGCAATAGCTTGGCCAAATCTTGAAGAATGTATACATGCGTTGGTTTGAAATGCTTCCAATACTTCAATTGTTTGCGGGTCGCCAATAGCTACTCCCACCCTTTCTCCAGGCAGCCCTACTTTTGATAGACTCATGCAATGAACAACTCCATTACCGCAATTAATTGACATAGGGACGTTGTTTAATGCCGGATAAGGAGGCGCGTAGGCGGAGTCAATAAAAACGGGGATGTGATATTCTCGGCAAGCAGAAACGATAATGTCTACCTCCCTATCAGTAAGAATATTTCCGCAAGGATTGTTAGGCCGAGAAAATACAACTCCTCCTACTTTCGGCCCAATTCCTGTTTCTTCGTTGAGCACTCGCTCTTTTGATAACATGTACTTAAAACGGCGAGAGCTTTCAAAGATAGCGAGATCAGGTCTAATACTGTAGACACACTCAGGATTCAGGTGTACTCCGCCGTACCCTGTGTAATCAGGGCACAAGGGGAGAAGGAATCTTTTGTTTTCACCATTGGTAAAAGGACCAGAAAAGGCATTCGCGGCAAAAAAGAATACAGATTGGCTTCCTGGAGTTACTAAGCAGTTACGTTCAGTTATATTGAGATTGTACCTCTTGTTTAGATCTTCAACTACTGCTTCGATGAAGGGCTCGTAACCTTGACTGGCCCCGTACTTGCCCACAATAGAGTCGAAATCTTGCTTATCAAGTAATTCTCGAGTGCAATCGCGCCAAGCTAAAGCAACTTCAGGAATAATCGCCGGATTTCCAGGACTTAGGTTGATAAAAGATTTTTTAGAGTTTGCAAGGGTCGAAATTATATCTTTCATAATTGCGCGCACACCAGTGCGTTTCGCCATTATTCGACCAGTTTTACTCACATTTTCAAAATCATCGAGCGACATTGGTGGCTAGCTCCTAAAAAACTAGAGAAAAGAGATTATCTCATCAGTCACTTTTTTTGTCGTACAACCTTCACTACGGCGGTTGTGTGGTAATAAATCTGGAGTAACGTTATGAGATTGAATGGTTTTAGCCACAGCGCTCTCTATCATCTCAGCTTCATGATGTAGCTGAAAAGAGTGGCGTAAAAGTAGTGCAGCAGATAAAATTTGAGCTATAGGATTAGCTATTCCCTGTCCGACGATATCAGGAGCTGACCCTCCAGATGGTTCGTACATACCAAACCCATCTTTGTTGAGGGAAGCTGAAGGTGTTACCCCGAGTGAGCCAGGCAAAACAGCACCGATGTCAGATAAGATATCACCAAACATATTAGTTGTAACAATTACATCAAACGCTGAAGGTTCTCTCACAATTTGCATGGCGCAGTTGTCAACTAACATTTCCTCTAGCGTTACATCTGGGTAATTTCTAGCTGTTTCCCGAACAACGTCACGCCATAATTGAGAGGTTGCCAGTACGTTTGCTTTGTGAACTGAGCAGACTTTTTTCCGCCGTTTAAGCGCGGCATTGAAGGCAACTTCAGCGATTGATTTAATCTGGTCTTCAGTATATTCAGCAACATCTGAGGCTTTACGGTAACCAATATCTCCACTACGGTGGTGGTCGCCGAAATAACAATCACCTAAAAGTTCCCTAACAATTAGTAGATCAACTCCCTTTTCGAGAACGCTTTCCTTTAGGGGAGATAATGGAAAAAGAGCAGGCCAAACTGTTATCGGACGAAGATTAGCATGAAATTTGAATGCTTTTCTCAAAGAAAGAAGTGAATTAGATTCACAGCCCTGCCATTTTGGCAGATGTTGTTCGCTTAGAGGGCCACCAACACTACCAAATAAAATAGCATCACTATTTTTACACAGGGTGAGTGTTTCTTCTGGAAAGTGTTTGCCGCATTTTTCGTAAGCAGCACCACCTATTAAACCCGCTTCAAAGCACCAATCTTTTTCTGGTAGCACTGTTTTTAATACTCTCAATGCTTCGCTCATGACTTCAGGTCCAATGCCGTCACCAGCTAAAACTGCAATTTTTTTTACCATAACTTCTGCTTAAATATTCTTCTTTTCTGGACTTTACCGTAAATATTATTGAATTAAACCCACTTTAGGGATTATTCTTCCATAACCCAACCAACGTGGAAAAGTTTTCTTTTCATCGTCAGTTGTTGCGTTGATAGTTAAGTCTTTACACTCATCAGCCTAGGCTAATCTTAAGTGCCAGAATAAAAATATGAACAGTACTAATCAAACAAAAACTGTTACTGCAAAAACTGTTACTGGAGCAGCTGCACTAATGCAGGCGCTTTTGTGTGAGGGAGTGGATACCATTTTTGGTTATCCAGGTGGTGCGATAATGCCAGTTTATGATGCTTTGTATGATTACAAGGATCGTCTCAGACATATTCTCGTGAGACATGAACAGGGTGCAGCCCATGCCGCGGAAGGATACGCACGAATTACTGGAAAGCCTGGAGTATGTATGGCTACTTCTGGTCCAGGAGCCACCAATCTTGTAACAGGAATTGCTGATGCAATGATGGATTCAGTTCCTCTGGTCTGCATTACTGGCCAAGTTCATCGTAATGCGCTTGGTACAGATGCATTTCAGGAGACTGACGTTATTGGCATAACTATCCCGATAACTAAATGGAATTTTCAGATAACCGAAGCAAGTGAGATACCGGTAATAATTGCTAAAGCCTTTGCAATAGCAAACAGTGGCCGCCCAGGGCCTGTAGTTGTAGATATAACCAAGAATGCTCAGATAGACTCTTTTGAATGGGATGAGCAGCTGGAATCACAAGTTAAAGAAGTTCGCAATCAGACTTTACAAGGCCAATCGTTGCCTCAGCTACAAGAAACCGAATTACGCCGAGCTGCGAATATAATTAACGGTGCCAAACGTCCACTAATGTTAGCTGGGCACGGTGTATTAATATCGAGAGCTTGTTCGGCAGTAAGAGCCTTAGCTGAAAAAGCTGATATACCAGTTGCGCTTACTCTTCATGGATTGTCTGCTTTTCCGACTGGTCATAAGAACTATGTTGGTATGCTTGGAATGCATGGAAATTATGGGCCTAATATTCTTACTAATAAGGCTGATGTGATTATTGCTGTAGGTATGCGGTTTGATGACCGCGTAACTGGTGACACTAAGTCCTACGCCAGAAGCGCGCGTATAATTCATATAGAGGTCGATCCAGCCGAGATAGGCAAGGTAGTTCCGACGGAAGTGGGACTACCAGGTGATGCAAGGGATACTCTCGAGCGACTTTTGCCCTTTGTTGAAGCGAGAAATCATACTGAGTGGTTAGGTGAATTTACGAAATGTGCAGTCCAAGAGGAGGAGCAGGTAATAGTTAAGGCTACTAAGCCAAAGCAGGGACCACTTAAAATGAGCGAGGTAGTTTACGAGCTCTCTGTTATCACTAGAGGTCAAGCTGTGGTAGTAGCGGATGTAGGTCAGCATCAAATGATGGCAGCTCGTTATTACTCGTTCGCTCATCATGATAGTTGGGTGACGTCAGGAGGTCTTGGAACCATGGGATTTGCTCTTCCTGCCGCCATGGGGGTGCAAGTTGGTCTCAGTAAGAAAGGAATTAAGGACATAAGCAGTAGGCCAGTTGTCATCATTGCTGGTGACGGCGGATTTCAGATGAACTCGCAGGAGCTTATGACAATAGCTCAAGAAAGGTTGCCTGTTAAAATGATCATCTTGAATAATAACTTTCTTGGGATGGTTAGGCAGTGGCAAGAGCTATTCTTTGATAACCGTTACTCCTCAGTAGATATGCAGAATCCAGATTTTGTAAAGCTTGGTGAAGCTTACGGCATTACCTCCAGTCGCGTTTCTGAACGAGCTGATTTAGGTATTCAAATACAGCGCATGCTTGATCATAAGGGACCATTCTTGCTGGAAGTGTGTGTAGAAACTGAGCAAAACGTGTTTCCGATGGTGCCAGCGGGAGCTAGTGTTTCAGATATTCGGCTTGAATAAAGATTAAGATGAGGAGTCAAAACGAATATGAAACAGATATTTACTATCACTGCTGATACTGAGAACCATGCTGGTGTTCTTCATAGACTGACTTCAGTTTTTACCAGAAGAAAAGTTAATATTGAAAGCTTATGTGTCTCTGAGACTCATGTAGACGGCATCTCTCGATTTACGATAAGCGTGAAATTAGAGGAAGTACAGGTTCAGAAGATCATAGCTCAGATAGCTCGCATAATTGAAGTTAAATATGTAGCTTATTATACAGATAATCAACTTTTATTTAAGGAATTAGCTTTTTTGAAAATCGCGGTATCTAGTATTGAAGAACGCCGTAGTGTAGAAGATGTAGCTAGGCGTTATAATTCAAGCGTAGCTTTGGTAGATGATCGAACTATAGTGCTTGAAAAAATAGGTTCTGAGGCTGATATCTCCTCGCTTTATCATCTGTTATCCGAATACCGCATACTTGAGTTTGTGAGATCTGGCCGTATTGCAGTAACTCGCTTAAGTGATGTGACTCGCTTTAGTGAGGATTCCGATGATCGCTCCAGCAAGGCGCGAATGGTTATTCTCTCTACTCCGCCAGTAGTTTCTTAGAGTCAACATACTTGTGCTATGGGTCATGGTGATGGAGTAACTCTCAGCAAGTAGTATAAAATTTCCACTAAAAATTAGCTCAGTTTAAACGTGTGTAGGAGCCCTAATGTATCGGATAAGAAACTTTTTAACTAAGGAAGAAGTTCATCCTTCCAATCATGTTTATTGTGATGGCGATACTCCTTGGGAAGTTTCCATGGATCTTAATGAAATTCGAACTAAGGTAAACTCAGAATTTTTTCGTCGTTCTCCGGCGGTAGTATCAAAATATTTTCCTTTTTTGCCAGTAAAAGACTACTCTTCTTTTGTTACATTAAATGAGGGTGGCACGCCTCTACTGCGCAGTAAGGTAATTGGACCAAATCTTGGGATCGATCTTTATTTTAAACAAGAGACACAAAATCCAACAGGATCTTTTAAAGACCGAGGATCAGCTGTTGAGCTAACCGTGGCAAAAGAATTAGGTGTTAGTGCTATTTCTGTAGCCTCCACTGGTAATATGGCGGCCTCTTGTTCGTGCTACGCTGCGGCAGCTGGTATGCCATGTTTTGTTTTTGTTCCTGAAGACACTCCTGCTTCAAAGTTGTCTCAATCTATCGCGTTTGGTGGAAAAATTGTTCAAGTGAAAGGTAGTTACGATGATGCTGCTAGACTTGCCGAGCAAGTGGCAGTTGAACTTGGATTTTATCTAGCCGGTGATTATGCTTTTAGAGTTGAAGGGCAAAAGACAGCGGCATTTGAGTTAGTTGATCAGCTTTTTTTTGATCCGCCTGAGCTGATTTTTATACCGATGGGATGTGGCACTAATATAACAGGTTATCAAAAAGGTTTTGATGAGTATAAAGCACTTGGTTTTATTGACCGGCTTCCTAGACTAATTGGAACTCAAGCAGCTGGAGCTAAGAGTATAGTGGATGCGTATGACAAGAGGGCTCGGGATGTAACTCCACTTAAAACATTGAATACTATCGCTTCAGCAATTTCCGTTAAAAAGCCCCTCGATGGAACAAAAGCGCTTGATGCGATTTATCGGTCTGAAGGAATGGCGCTTGCTGTGACTGACGAGGAAATACTAAGAGCACAGTACGAACTATCTCGAGGAGAGGGAATTTATGTTGAAGCTTCTTGTGCTACAACGATTGCTGCACTCAAGAAGTTAGTCGATATTGAAGGGGCACCACGTGGAAGGGTTGTATGTGTGCTCACCGGTGACGGCCTAAAGGATCCGTCCGCAATACTCAAAATTGCCCTGAAGCCGCCAACCATTTATCCGGAGGTGCGAGAGTTCCAACGGTTGTATGAAGGCGGCCGTTTTGCGCGAAGTGCGGTTGCTTTTGTGAAAAGAGAAGAAATTTTATTCTCTTCTTTACCCTCAACTGATGCCATTCAGGAAGTAATTACGAGGTATCTTCCGACTATAAACACTCGAACAACTGATGACAGAGAGTCTCAAAAGAACTGTGATAAGCTTTCTTTTGAAGAGTTAACTTCTTTTCAACGAGCGATAGGAAGATTTCTTAAAAAAGGGAAGCATGTTAGTTTTGCGGATTTGCAAGATATACTGCAAGGAGTGTTTGCTTCCTCTGAAGAAACAATACCGGCGCTAGTTGTTGAAGACTTTGAAGTTCGTACCTCACTAGATGCTCCTCCGTCAGCTCGTGTTATCGTTCGTATTGGAAACCATATTTTTGAAGCTAGTGATACTGGTGTAGGACCAGTCGACGCAGTAATAAACGCTCTTCGTAAAGCTTGTGGAAACGCAGTCTCTTTTTCTTTAGATAACTTTAATGTTGCTATTCGCAGTCAAGGTACCGATGCTGTTGTCGTGGTTGAGATGAAACTTTCACGAGAGGGTAATTTCTCCTCAGCGGTAGGTACTTCCCCCGATGTAATTCAAGCTTCTATAGAAGCATTTCAAGCTGCATATAACGGTCTACCAAAATAGGTAACCCCGTAACTAGGTAATTAGAGGTGATAGGACTGTTGGCTACTAGGGTAGAGTCGGGTGGATAACTGGATATTTTTGGCCATCCATCCGGCTTTTTTTTTCTTTTACTCGGTCGTTTAACACACTATCCAAATAGAGTATCTGGTTAAATTATTGAAAAATAGGCTTTAATAAGCGCAGCTAGAAGTGGCGTATCTTTTGCTAATTTTTAGTGTTCGAGAAGGAGTTGTACCTTGATATTAACTTAGCTTCTTTAAGAGACTTTCCGCTATGGAATCTATTGAATCAGGCTTATCACTTTTTAATCGTAAAATAATTACCACTGATGAAAGAGATTCGATAACTACATCTAATCCGTATTCCACTACAGATACCACATCTGTTTCTGAGCAATTTTCATCACTTCTGGATAAATTTGAAGCTAAGCCTAAAACAAAATCTCTGCGAAATAGCTCAGGTGGGGCACTACGCCAGTCTATTCAAAATGAAGTAGTAGAAGTGGCTTCCGCTGTAGAACAAAAGATGCCGAAGTATTTGAGGTCATTCGAAGAATCTCATTCTACAAAGAAAGTTGATTCTTCCTCGCGAAATCTGAGTAAACCTAGTCTTAACGAGTCATCTTCGTCAGAGTTACAAGCGATTAAAACTACCAAAGAATCTGTTGATACAGAGGAAGAAGTTATAACTGAGGCTTCACGAGAAACAGAAATTTTTGAAAATGAGGTTTCTAATGATGAAGGTATCGATGAGAAGAGCTTGGAGAAAAGCGAATGCGAGTTCGTAAAAATTGAAGAAATATTATTAACACCGGAAAAAATATTTGATCAGGAACAAATTCTGGCTGAGGACGTCAATACGGGAGAAGAAACTCAAATTATAGATAACCACTCTTTTGGGTATTCTAACTGCACAGAACAGCAAGCAAAGCTATCAGATAACTTAAAACAGCAGGCGCAAAATTCTATAACGGAAGATCTAACTAGCAACCAAGGAAAATCTCTTAACAATGAATATAACATTATTGATAAAGATATTACTGTTCCTAACGATACCGCTATCCCTGTTAAGGAATCATTGTTTGAAGGCAGTGAGGTACAAAGTGATGAGGAAACCATTAAGGTTTCCGATTCAGAGCAAATTTTCCCCCAAGACTATGGCTCGGTAAAAGAACTAGTTGAGCCAACTAATAAATTAAATTCAGATATTGTATTTAAAGAACAATCAGAGAGTGATAACTCTGATATACTTTTACAACCTCACAAAGAATCACAAATTGATACACTTTCTAAAACGGAAACAGGAGAAATTATCCGTAGTGACAGAGATAAAAGTGAATTTGAAGAAGCCAATATTATAAGTGAAAATAAAGCTGTTAACTCTAACTCCACTGGTGAGCAAATATCTCCTCCTTCAGTAAAATCCGAAATCCATCCAGCAATTTTATCACTTTCAAATAGTGTAATGGGTAGAGCCACTCCGGCTTCGGCTGAAGAATCTTTATCCAAAAGTTTGCCTCAAGTGGCCTCTCAGTCTCAGCTGGCGCTAAGAGCATCAGGCAGTAGCAGAGGCAGCACTAATAATGCAACCTCTGCTACTGCCTTGCCGCTTCAACAACAGGGAGAAATGCATCGTAGCTCTGAAGAGAAAAAAGTTCCTAGATTACCCCCGTCCTTACATTCTCGACTTTTAGAGCAGGTAAAAAAAATGCTTCATGATGTTGAGCAGTTAACAAAAAATGGTAGTAGTCTTTCATTTAGATTAGATCCACCTCAGCTCGGTAATGTTCACGTTTATATGCGAGTGCACGGTGGCACACTTCATGCTCGTATTTCTCCCGATAACAGTGAGGTGGTTAATTTCTTGAGAGATAAGGGGGGAGAGATTCATGAATCTTTAAGAGAAGTTGGGCTGTCATTTGAAGAGATAAAAGTATCATTTGGGGGAACGAACATATCACACGGAGGTGATAATCAATTTCAAGGAAGTAACCAACAGGAAATGGGGGATAGTTTTTATAATCAGACGAATATTTTATCTCATTTTGGTGACGTGGCTCCATCACAATCAGCAGTTAAGGTTCAGCATTTAAACTCTGTTAGAAACGAAGTCAAAGATTATTGGGTAGCATAATTAGATTCAACGGTAAATATGACTGAATCGACTAAAGACGTTCTTTCAAATATCACCTCACTTGGAGCTGCATCAGCTAGCAACCGCAGTAAAAAATCAAAAGATCGTGGGCAAATTGGTCAAGATGAATTTCTGACCTTATTAGTACAACAACTAAAGGCGCAAGATCCGCTCAATCCCATGAACAACGAAGAATTTGCTGTCAACTTGGCACAATTCTCACAGCTTGAGCAACTCATTTCAATAAATGAAAAGTTCGATGCTGCCTCTAATTCTTCTGTTTCAAGTTTGGCTGGTCTTCTCGGGCAAGAAGTGACGCTTAGCCGAGAAACAGTTTCATTGAGTGAAGATTCTGCTTCTGCGCTTAGAGTTAATGCTCCAAGCGGTGCTCAATCATTAACAATTAGTCTCAAAAATAAAGAAGGTGGGGTAGTTGATAGTATCGAAGTGCCGGTGACTCAATCAGGAGTTCAGCGGATTGATTTGAAAGGCTTAACACGTCTGGAAGGAGAATTTGGGATTGCTGTTTCTGCCAACACCGGAAGCGGCGCTCAAGTGCCCATTCAAGCATCTGTAGTGGGCACTGTAACCGGCTTTATTCCGGGATCAGAGCCAACTTTAATCTTAGATGGTGGTGAAGAGGTTCAACTAAAAGATATAAAACGCGTAGATGTACCCATAGATACAAATTCAAATTCGCAACAAAAATAAGTCGTAAGCTTGGCGAATGGATATTGCCGAGAAATAGTGCCTTTCAGGTGACGGAAAATCTGAGATGGCAATAAGAATTCTTTGCTAAGAATTCTTTGCGTGTACGAACTCTTAATAGAGGAGACAAGGTGGCAAGTATCATTAATGGTCTTTTTGCGGCTCGTGCAGGAATTGCATCTCATGGAACAGCTATTGGAGTAGTTGGAGATAACATTTCCAACTCTAATACGATAGGATTTAAAGGGAGTCGTGCTGATTTTTCAGATCTTGTCTCTGGGGGACAACCCTCAGGAAGAGTTGTAGGAATAGGATCACAAATAGCAAATATTGTGGCGAGTCAGCAGCAAGGGACTCTAGAATTCACAGGCAGAAATTTGGATTTAGCAGTTGATGGTCGAGGGCACTTTGTAGTCGCTGATGGTCCTCAACGATTTTTCTCAAGAGCTGGAAATTTTAAGTTAGATGACTCTGGTTTTATTGTTACCAATGAAAATATGGCAGTTCTCGGTTTTCCAGAAGGTGGAACTGGAGCTCTTGAGCCGATAAATGTAAATAGTCTACAGCAACAAACTAATATAGAGACTCGTAATATTAATCTTTCAGGAAATATTAATTCAAATAGTACTCCTGTCACATTACCAGCTACGCCTTCTACTGCGGGAGTTGTTCCGGCTGTAGAGAATGTAACATTTGCCCAACTTGCTCAGCAAGCTAGCTTTTCTACTGTTGTGCAAACTTTTGATACACTTGGTAGTGCACACAACGTATCTTTATATTTTTATAAGAATGCTGCGCCTGGGTCTTGGACAGTATGGGCTGTAACTAATAGTTCTGATGTTGATCCTACAGGCACAAGACAGGGATATCCGAGGCTACTCGGTACCCAAACAGTTACTTTTGGCACAAACGGCCAAAAAACATTGCCTGCGGCTGGAACACCAGATATAACCTTTACATCGCCTTGGAACAATAATTCAAATCCAGCTATTCCGGTGACATTAAGCTTTAATCCTTTTACCCAATACGCTGCTTCTTCAAATATTTTGATG
>JBIKUX010000029.1:0-28213 GCA_044347345.1 Bdellovibrionota bacterium
ATCAGGAGCTCTTTCTTTTACGGATTTAATTAGCGGTTCGTCTGAATCATGACGAAGCCAAAAATACTGACGATGAGAGGCTAAATCCCTGACCAATCGGGATTTTTCACTCAAAAGCGTTGTTATGTCCGACTTACTACTTGATCTAACATTTAAATTTCCGGCAAGAGGAGCCGCAATACGAATTCGGTCACCATAGCTACATAAAAGGTCGGCAAATACGCCAGCATCATTTTTCCAATCTCCGTAAGGCAGTAAGGGTGCAACTTGCAAATGAGTTTCAATGCCACAATTACGCAATGCATGTACCGCACGCAGTCGCTCATCGACTAGTGGAAACTCTGGAGTATAACGCTTAGCTACATCTTCTCGAAGAGTCTCTACTCCCATAGTAACGGCAAGATGCTTGCCAAATTGCTGAAGAATTGGCAGTAGAAGCACTATTAGCGATGACCTGGTTTGAACATATAACATCCCTGGCCTATAACGCTCAAAAATCTCAAGAAATTTTCTAGTTGTATCAAATTTATCGTTAAATGGAAGAAAAGGGTCACTTGATACCCCAAAATAAATAGTTGCCCTGCGAAGTACTCCCGACTGAGATAACTTGTTTAACTGCCTAATAAGGGCAATGTCTGGCTGGCTTCTAAAAAATAAATATCGACTATTAAGTGGTAAAGCACCGCGTTTATCTTCAATGCTTAACATTAGAGCCTGATTAATTCGATCAGTTTTCGCTAGGTCTCTCCCATCTGGCGAGAGACTACTATGTTGCCCAAACACTACTCCATTCTTAAAAGTATCAACGGTGTATACATAGTTACGTGAAGGTATGGTTCTCATCGCTTCCCTCCGTGTTGTATACAATTATGAATCAATTAAGAAGACATTTGGTTCAAGTTAGTTAAACTATTAATAGTGGAACTCTGTAGCGCCATGGTTAAGACCTGATCTATACTGAATATCTGAAAGCTAAAGATAAGTTTTAATCGTTCATATATTGAGGAATTTATGGTTCAAGGTGGATCAACAAGTGGAAACCACAACGGTACAGCTCAAGTACACGAAACAACAGATAGCAAATTCGACCAGGACGTTTTGCAATCATCCGTGCCGGTCCTAGTTGATTTCTGGGCACCATGGTGCGGACCGTGTAAGTTAATAGCTCCCGTACTAGATGAATTGGCAGCAGAATATGGTGACAAAATTAAAATTTGTAAAATTAATGTAGATGCAAATCCCAGAACCCCTAATCAATATGATGTACGAGGTATTCCAAATTTAATTTTCTTCAAAGACGGTAAAATTGTAGACCGAGTCGTCGGTGCAGTTCCTAAAGAACAATTAATAGGAGTTATATCTAAGGTGTCTAATCTCACTTGATTATTTTCGCCTCATAAAGTTAGTAGACAAAATTAACAATACATGAGCCTTTAGCCTAGTAATAGTGCTTCCGATTACTAAGTCACGTAGTGTTGATACTATAAAGGCGCTGTTTTCTTCTATCTCCGGATAACTGCGCCTTAAATTAGAAACTAAACGCTGAATTTATGAACTATAAGCCCTTGATAATAGGCTCGGCATCCGAACAAAGGATGAGATTAAAGGAAGCGTTATCTTCATCTGGACTTTTTCGTAAGGTATCACTTTGCGGCTCGCTTAGAGAGGCATTACCAAAAGATGGTAAGAATTCCGTAGCTCCTCACGATGTAATTTTTTTAATTCAGGAATTTAAGATTGAGTCTCTAGCTCAATTTATCAAACAAGCTCAAGAAAATCGTCTCGCTGTCAACGCCGCTTTTGTGCTTGTTTGCCCCGAATCTGGAGGAGACGAGACTCATTACTCAAATTTTATTAGTATAGGTATTGATACAATACTTCGGTCACCGTTTTCAGTAGAACGTATCAATGAAGTCGTTGAGATAGTTTCCAAGTTATGTAAGGAAAAATCCAATAAAAAGTATGAAAGTGCATTTCAACTGATGATTAAGCAAATACATTCAACACTTTCAAAAGTAACTGCTATTCAGCGTTCCAAGGGCAATACAAAACCAGTTATCGAATCACTAAAAAACATTTGTAGTACCGTTCATACATTTGACGATTCTATGCTTGAATTATTCCACAGTCAGCTAATTGATCACTTTGAAAATATTCCCGCACCAAAAAAATCAAGGTATAACGGAGCAAGTAGTAGAGTTCGTAAAAAATTTGAAGCACTAGAACGAACAAAGTCAAATGAATAGTCGTGCTCTTATCAAAATCAGAAAAAGTTTGTAGTTATGAATGAATGGCTGTCTGTTGCTGTACAAGTTCATGATAGTAAGTTGAGCTCTGACCCAGAATCTTTGGCTGAATTACTTATGAGCTATGGTGCTGATGGAGTTGAATATAGCTCACCATCAAAACTTATAGCCTATTTCCCAAAACATCTAATGCCTAAAGCCGAAGATCTTACTATTAGTTTAGAGTCCTTTGGCTGCTCGGTAAGTGAAATAACTCAAGTTAAGCCTCGCAATTGGACACAAGAATGTTTTTTACTCATGACTCCAGTAAGCATAGGAGATCTCACAGTAATACCAGTTCCATCAATTGAAGAAGCTTTACCATCCTCTGTTTATACGCAGTGCAGTGCTAATTATTCTAGCTCCTCTCAACCTCACAGAACTTTATTTATAATTCCTGGAATGGGGTTTGGTACCGGTCATCATCCAGCAACAAAGATGGCTTTAGAACTCCTTCAGCACGATTTAGTTAGGTCATTAGTTAAGTCGCATAAACTTACTTATGCCAGAGATATCGGCACTGGTAGTGGCATATTAGCTATTAGTGCCGCTCTTCTATACGGTACTTATGTAGAAGCTATAGATGTAGACCCATCGGCATTAGATAATGCGCGAGATAATGTCAAAATTAACAATTTAATAGATAAAATTAAGCTCTCTATTACCACACCAAATCCTGCCATCCCTTCCACACCTGTACCTTTAATTATGGCTAATATTTATGCTGAGGTTTTGGTATCTCTCTATCAGTATTTTACTCACGCCACATCAATCAATGGTTTTCTCATACTCTCAGGTATTACTGAGGATAAAGAAGAGCTCGTAAACAAAGCTTTTCTATGTAAAAAGTGGGTCAAACGAGCACGTAATCATACGCCGCCGTCTGAAGAAAACTCGCCTGGATGGGTGAGCTTACTGTTAGAACGAACAAACTAATAACCGGCTAATGTGTACATAAAACTGAGTGTAGAGCTCTTTCTGCTCCTTCAAACTGAGCTCGTTCAACCACGAATTGAATATTAGTCTGACGAGAAGTTTGCGAAATTGCTAATATATTTATTTTTGACTCAGCCAGTCCTGCTGCTGCTCGAGCTAAAATACCTGGTTTTGCGATATTTGACCCAATAGCGCAAACTAGGGCAACAGGCGCACTGGTTACCTGTTCAAACTGCTCAGCTAATGCAGCAATCAATTCAGAAGAAACCTCCCTCTCCATAACAATTATCTCAATGGTGTTAGCGTTTGTGGCCTTACACAGATATGAGATGCCAAATTTTGCCAATACCTCCATAATTCGCAGGTCAAACCCTACCGCACCGACCATGCGAGTATCATGAATTGAAATACTAACAACCTTATTAGAACCGGCAATGATTTCAACTCTGGACTCGGGATTAACATATTCTTTTGAAATCAAAGTTCCTTCATGATCTGGATCAAACGCGTTCTTAACTCGAATCGGAATATCGGCTAATTCAAGTGGCTTGGATGCTTTAGGATGAATTGCCTCCATACCCACATCAGCTAGTTGATCAGCTACATCAAAATTAGTTGCACATACCGGACGTACAAATTGCTTGCCAATAATAATTGGATCTCCTGAGCTTAGATGAAATTCTTTGTGAATAATTGCTTCCTTAGGATTGAGAAGTACAGCTACTTTGGAAAAAGTCACTTCAGAATATCCTCTATCAAATTCTCTCATAATTCCTTCAATACCCTTACAATATCCGGTAACAAAGGTGATTAATTGAGATGGATCAACATTTATAAATGCTTCTTTGATTCGCTGGTCAATGGACAACTCTCGGTGGTCATCCCATCCTGATAAATCAATAGTAATCGCCTGATATCCTCTCTGCTTGAGCATAAGAGCGGAATTATAGGCACTGTGAGACTCACCAATAGATGCTAAAAGCTCTCTAGCAGCCATGAGCAATTCGTGACGACTTACATACCCAGAAGACATTACTTCTGCTATATTTTTAAGATATTTTCGAGCAGATAAGATACGCTCTCTGATAAAGTTGTTTGCTTCACAGACATCTAATTGGTTCTGAGCAAATCCTTCATTTATCTCAATAAGCTGCTCTTCAACTTGGTCTAAAGCTGAAGCATAGTCTCCTTGAGTCTCAAACAAAGAATATACTCCTGGCTGTTTAGTCTTTTTATGCTCAAGAAGAGAGTTTGTTACCCCACCGTAAGCAGAAACAATAAATATCCGCCCGTAAGGTGCAATCCCTTCACCTGACCTGAGAATCACATTTGAGATGACTTCACCAAACTTAGACATCGAAGTACCGCCAATTTTTTCAACTGTTAAATTTGGTATTACCGCTGTCATGCTCAATCTCACTTCTAAAAAAACTCGCTTATACTTAATTTTGCTTAAGCAATAAAAAATTAATCAATAAAACCAGTTTATGGAATTTTACGTGAACAACCGTTCTTACAATTTACCTACACTGCTAACAGAATTAGTGGAGGAATCTACCAAAAATCGAATATCTTTGACTAATTCCGGTCTATTTAGGTATTTAGCTACCCGCCTAATGATGGTAGCCTTATGAAAACTTAGTTCTTGAGCCCAAGCTGAACCCATCACTTTTACAAAAAGAGTGCCCTTATAAAGTTTTTCTGGTCGGGATCTACGAGCTATTTCTGACCCAACTATTTGCTCCCAATCAGCGACAAATTGATACTCCTTAACTTTGCGATCAAGCCCGTACTTAGAAAGTACGGAGGCTAAAATATCAGTAGCATGAGTAACTTCGCTACTTCGAGATGAATGACGTTTTGGACTTTCCTCGGAAGAGCTATTTTGCGGCTTTCTACGACTCATTTTATTTGTGGCTATCAGATTATTCAAAAAGAAACAAAAGTTCTCCTTCCTTTGAAAGAAGAAGTTTTTCACGAGCAACTTTTTCCACATACCGCTTAGATGATTTCATTAACTCTACCTCCTTTTTAAGCGCTTTAACTCTCTCTTCCTGAGCTTGATTAGCTTGCTGTTGTAAAATTAAATCCAACTTAAGAGCTTTTAGCCGCTCAAGGCTGTCATCACCAAAAATTACAAAAGCAGAGATTACAGCTGAACAGATAAAAAATAGAGCAGAGACAGATGGTCGGTACATACATAAGAGTATAAAAACTATTAGCCACCTTTTTCAATTATAATATTCTTACCTCAAAAATCTCTACTTTAAAGTATTTACCAAAATTGCTCACCTGCTAACAAAAATTATACCTTGCACCGTTCAAAGTACGTGCACAACTTAGCCAAGTAATTATATGCTTAGATCAAGAAAGTAGGTCAATTTAGAGGAGCTTCAATGTCAAATTCTACTCTTTCTTCGTTTTCTTTATCAGCCAATCGCGCCATAAGTCGATGGGCTCCAAGTGATGCTACCGGTATAGCTTCTATAACAGGACTTGAAGTCCTTGATTCTCGGGGTTTTCCCACAGTAGCCGCAACTGTCACTTTATGCGGTGGAATATCAGGAACAGCTATGGTGCCCTCTGGAGCTTCAACAGGTGAATTTGAAGCTCATGAATTACGTGACAACGATAAGAGTAGATACCTCGGTAAAGGAGTTGCTCAAGCAGTAAAAATAGTAGAAGAAGTTATCGCTCCAGAGCTATTAGGTCGAGATGTAAGAGACCTATCTTCTATTGATCGATTGCTGTGCTCAATTGATGGCACGGATTTTAAGAGTAAACTTGGCGCCAACGCTATTCTTGGTGTAAGCATTGCATGTGCTCACGCTGGAGCAAATGCATCAAAATTGCCACTTTATAGATATCTTGGAGGCAACCAAGCGAGAAGACTCCCTACAAGCCTCGTAAATGTGATTAATGGTGGGGCTCATGCTACCAACAGACTTGATTTTCAAGAGTTTATGATTGTGCCTCTGAAAGGAGAAACTTTTAGTGAAACAATCAGAATAGCATCGGAGGTTTTTCATAAATTAAAAGCCAACTTAAAAACTCAGGGTCATTCAACTGGTTTGGGTGATGAAGGAGGCTTTGCCCCAGACTTGTCCTCTCCAGAAGAAGCATTAATCGCTCTTTGCCAAGCAATAAGCGATGCTGGTTACAAACCTGGAGAAGATGTAGCACTAGCTTTAGATGTAGCAGCGAGCGAGTTATATGATGATTCAAAGAATAGGTACATATTCAAAAAAAGCTCCAAAGAGGAGTATACCTCACAGGATCTCATCTCTCTTTATGAAGAATGGTTACAGAAATTTCCAATTGTAAGCATTGAAGATGGTCTCGATGAAAACGATTGGGAAGGCTGGAAAAATATTACTACCCGTATCGGCAATAAAGTACAATTAGTCGGAGATGATTTATTTGTTACAAATATCAAACGCTTAGCAGAGGGTATCGCACAAGGTGCGGGTAATTCCATACTTATTAAGTTAAATCAAATCGGAACAGTAACAGAAACCATCGACGCTGTAAGGCTAGCACAAGAGTCCGGATATACAGCTGTAATATCTCATCGTTCTGGTGAAACTGAAGATACAACTATTGCTGATCTAGCAGTAGCACTCAACACTGGTCAGATAAAAACTGGATCCGTCTGTAGAGGTGAGAGAACGGCAAAATACAACAGGCTTTTATGGATAGAGCGTCACTTAGATGGTTCTGGTTACATCAGCAACCCTTTTTCAAAGTAATCTTAAATTGTTCTTATTATCGACAAAATATATATAGTCATAAAATTTCAAGGAAAAAATATGATTAATGAACAAATCATTACAGAACTAATCAGTGCATATTGGGCTGAGCTCGAGACTGTACAGAACTACATCGCAAATTCAATTAACTTAGATGGTATTCGTGCGGAGGAAGTAAAGAAAGCACTTGCAGCGGATATTTCCGCAGAGCTCAATCATGCGCAACTGATTGCTAAAAGAATTAAAATAATCGGTGGAAGAGTACCAGGAAGTGCTGCTTTTAAGGCAGTACAAATGAGCCTCCAACCCTGTAAAGATTCCACCGATGTATTATCAGTCATTAAAGGTGTAATCGATGCTGAAGAAAATGCTATTAATCAGTATAAAAAAATAATTTCTCTTTGCGAGGGTAGTGATTATGTTACTCAAGATTTATGTATAAAGTTACTAGGTGATGAAGAAGAACATCGACGCGAGTTTCTTGGTTTTCTCACTGAATATAATCGGTAGATAATTTAAGCCATGCACTTTGTACGCGGATATGGTGCGACTATTTTTGCTGGCGCGTTTCTGGGCATTGCATGGCTATTCCCACTCGGGTTATTAGCCGCATTATGTGGCTGGCTAAGCGTTGTATGTTGGTCGTGGTTTTTACGAAACCACGAGATAAGTAAATTTGGGGAAAGGACTTATCGTTTTTTTATTAAAGCTTTCATCGGTGGCATAATTGCTCAAGGGATTGCATGTTACTGGCTAATTTACACGATAAGCCACTTCGGCAAATTCCCACTGGTTATTGCTTTAATAATTTTTTTACTATTTTTGGCTGCGCATGGCTTACAATTTGTCATAGGCGCTATACTTTTTAAAACCCTTCCTCAAATCACGGATCGCTACCTCTTACGCATCCCTCTTGCTATGGTTTCAGCTGAACTTATTTATCCGTCGCTATTTCCTTGGATGTTTGGTCATACCCAGTTGGGATTTACTGAGCTAGCTCAATCCGCTGATCTAGGGGGTGTACCACTTATTAGCTTTGCTATGTGGTGGGCCGCATCAGCGATTATAAAACTTCCTAAATCAACAATTCGTCAGTATTGGACATGGACAACACGTTTACCGGGATTATCTTTTACGATAATCCTAATTATTTACGGTAATTATACTTTATTGCTTCCATTGCCGACAACTGGTACACAATTTCCCGTCGCTCTAATACAAGCAAATATCTCAACCGAGGAAAAAAGAGATGTGACTTTAGTAGTTACTAACGAAAAAAGATACCGAGAACTATCAGAAAAATATGCATCTACTCCAACTTTAGTTGTATGGCCAGAAACAGTAGTACAACGTTGGATTCCAGAAATAGATGAAGCTCCAAAAAATCTTCTACCAAGATTATCTCCTTCAGCAACCTTATTAACTGGAGCTCTTTCTTATAACAAACAAGAAGAACATTTTAATAGCGCCTTTGTTATAGCTCCAAATGGAAAAGTCTGGCCTCCTTATCACAAACAAATTCTGATGCCGTTTGGCGAATATGTACCGTTTATCAACTACTTCCCTTGGTTACAAAACTTAACTGGGCCAATAGGAAGCTTTACTCCTGGAACTGATGTTTCAACCATTTCTATCTCATTATCTGAAAATTCATCGTCCCAAATAGTTGTCTCTCCACTCATATGCTATGAAGATATTGTACCTTCAATATCTCGCAAAGCTGTTAACCGTGGTGCTAATTTGTTAGTAAATATCACCAATGATGCATGGTTTGGCTTATCAGCAGCTCCTTATCAGCACCATCTTATCGCTTCATTTCGCGCAATAGAAAATAGACGTCCTTTAGTTAGAGCTACTAATACCGGTTTAACAGCTTACGTTAATATTTACGGTAAAACAGAAAGCACACTGCCGATGTTTGGAGAGGGCACACTATTAATTATGGCTCCTGAAATAAATGTAAAAACTGTATTCTCAAATATTGGTCACACACCTTGGTATATTTTATCCATCGCCACTCTTTTATTGTGTGCATTATCAACAATAACTATCTGGCATCAAATAAAGAATAAAATGTACAATTAATACTTACATCATAGTGTAAGAATAAAAATTAACGCTAAATTTGTTGATATGAAAAGTTTCACCTTAATTCTGCTAGTTGCTATCCTTTTACATACCTCAGGTTCTGGTTGTGCACATTCATCATCTACCCTATCCAATCGAGCGCAGACCCAACCGATAGTAGAGCCATCGGCTTTGGACAAAACAGATTCAACAGTCGCCGGAGCTGCCCTAGGAGCGGCTTGGGGAGCAGGAGCAGGAGCTATAGTAGGCCATCAATTAAGTTATGCTGGTGAGGGAACAGCTATCGGAGCTGGCTTAGGTGCGATTAATGGCGCGACTACCGGTCTGGCTCATGATGCCGCTCAAGAACGACTCTTTGCTCAAGAACAAGTACTTAGTCAACTACAGATGGAGTCTCAGCAAAATAGTCAGTTACTAGCTGAAGTACAATCAAAATTAGATACCCCATCTCACAGCGATTCTTCCTCAACAATTTATAACATTTATACCATCCTATTCGATCAGCTAGCCACATCACCACGATTAGGGTCAATTAGAATACTTGAAATAATAGCGAATTCTCTCCGCAAAGATCCGTATATCAAGGAGATTCTAGTTGAAGGCCACAGCGATGATGAGGGTACTCCAGAACAAACTCTACAAATTGCAGAATCTCGTGCTCGCTCCGTCAGCACTTTTCTGACAACTCAAGGACTGCCCTTAAATAAATTTGTAATCAAAAGCTATGGTAGTACCCATCCAATCGCCAGTAATGAAACAGCTGAAGGACGACAACTTAACCGTAGAGTGGAAATTATCATTGTAAGGAAATAAAACTAAATTCGCTCAATAATAGTTGCTATACCCATTCCTAATCCAATACACATAGTAATTAATGCATATCTCCCTTTAATTCTTTCTAGCTCATCAAGAGCAGTCCCAATCAGCATGGCACCCGTAGCTCCCAGCGGATGTCCAAGAGATATGCCACCACCGTTAGGATTTATCCGCTCTGAATCTAAATGAAGAGCATCCATTGTAATTATTGGAACAGGTGCAAAAGCTTCATTAATTTCCCAGACAGATATGTCATCGACAGATAAGTTAGCTCGTTTTAGTGCGCCCTTTGATGCTGCAATTGGACCAGTAAGCATAAGCAGTGGATCGGAGCCACAAACAAATGAAGTCACTATTCTTGCTCTTGGAGTAAGTTTAAATTTCCCTAGTGCCTTTTCGCTCATTAGCAACACCGCTGCGGCACCATCAACAATAGCTGATGAATTACCGGCGGTAATTATCCCATCTTCCCGAAATACAGGGGTAAGTTTTTGCAAAGCCTCGAGAGAGGTCGATTCTCGCACTGTGTCATCACTGGATAAATGCGCAATCTCCCCTCTTTCATTCTTATAAGGAATAGGAATAATACTTTTACAAAATCGCCCTTCCTTTAGTGCTCTGGCTGCTCGTTGTTGTGAAAGAAAAGAAAAAACATCAATACGTTCACGAGATAGTTGATATTCCTTGACTATCAGTTCAGCAGCTTCGCCTTGTTGCACTAGATGAGGGTGGTGCAATTTGATTAATTGACTATCTTCTCCACCACAATCGCTAAACATAGGTACTCTGGTCATATGCTCAACACCACCAGCGATAAGAACTTCTGCATCTCCAGAAGCAATCGTCTGAGCTGCGGTATTTACCGCTTGTTGACCTGACCCACATAATCTATTAATCGTTACCCCTGGAATCTCTATTGGCAATCCAGCCGCAAGTATACTACGACGAGCAATGCACCATCCTTGCTCAGTGATTTGAGTAACACAGCCAATAAAAATATCCTCAACGGAATCTTCAGAAATCTTCGATCGGTCAAAAATTGCTTTAATGGGAAAGGTCAAAAGATCTACGGGATGAATTGATGAATATTTACCTTTCTTTTTAGCTCGCGGCGTACGAACTGCATCAACTATAAAAACAGATGTTTCCATACCTTCCTCCGGAAGTCTCACTTGTAATGACCTAACCAAAACTATACACAATACTTCGGCCTCACAGTAGAAAGCATTATTTTTTGATACCAACAACCTGATCTCTATGGATGAAATATAATGGTGTCAATTTCTGAAAAAAACGGCTCGCGTTTTTAAAATCGCCTGATATTATGGAAGGTATTTGTAATTCAAACCTCAGTGGTTCACTGAACTCTTAACAGATAGAGTTTTAGAATATACGTCAAAAATAGCATTGGAATATTTTATTTTAAAGAAATTAGAGACTAATTATGAAAAGTGGAAATGCTAAAATCCATCAAATATTTGATGATTACCGAGTCAAAGACATAACTCTAGCGGAATGGGGACGAAAAGAGATAGAAATTGCTGAAAAAGAAATGCCGGGTCTAATGGCTCTTAGAAAAGAGTACAGCTCAACTCAACCTCTTAAAGGAGCTAGAATTGCTGGATGTCTACACATGACAATTGAAACGGCGATTCTAATAGAAACTTTAGTTGCGCTGGGAGCTGAAGTTCGGTGGTCTAGTTGTAATATTTATTCAACTCAAGACCAAGCGGCTGCAGCGGTTGCAGCAGTCGGTATACCGGTATTCGCTTGGAAGGGAGAAACTTTAGAAGAATACGATTGGTGTATTGAACAGACTCTTAGGTTTGGAGATCAAGGTCCAAACATGATACTTGACGATGGGGGCGACCTAACTATCCTTATACACGACAAGCATCCACATCTTCTCACAGACGTGATCGGAATATCTGAAGAAACAACGACGGGAGTACATCGTCTGTATCAAATGCTCGAGAAAGGTGTCTTAAAAGTACCAGCATTTAACGTAAATGACTCTGTAACCAAGTCAAAATTTGATAATTTGTACGGATGTCGAGAATCACTTGCTGACGGCATAAAACGTGCCACCGATATAATGGTCGCAGGAAAAGTTGTATGTGTCGCTGGATTTGGTGATGTAGGAAAAGGCTGTGCTCAATCAATGCGTAGCTACGGAGCCAGAGTTTTAATCACTGAAATTGACCCCATTAATGCCCTTCAAGCGGCAATGGATGGATACGAAGTTGTAACAATGGAGAATGCCGCACCTCGATGTGACATTTTTGTTACTGCTACTGGAAACATTAATGTTATCAATGGTGACCATTTCAAAGTAATGAAGGATCAAGCAATCCTGTGTAATATTGGTCACTTCGACAACGAAATTAATGTAGAGTGGTTAGAAAAAAATAAGGAGATACAAGAAGTATCTATTAAACCTCAGGTTGATAAATTTATTTTTCCAAATGGTAAGTCTTTAATTCTACTTGCTCGTGGAAGGCTTGTTAATCTAGGTTGTGCTACTGGGCATCCCAGCTTCGTTATGTCTGCTTCCTTTACCAATCAAGTTCTAGCTCAAATAGAGCTCTATACTAATCAAGGAAAGTATCCAGTCGGAGTATATGTACTTCCAAAGATCCTAGACGAGAAAGTTGCTCATCTGCATCTGGAAAAATTGGGAGTCAATCTAACTAAGCTCACAGCAGAACAAGCAAAATACTTAGGCATATCAGACCAAGGACCATTTAAGCCTGAGCATTATCGCTACTAACAAACATCATATGTTAACTAATCTCTTAACAGAGATTAGTTAACATCGTAAAAACACCAATATTTTTCAATTACCAAAACCTAATTTACAAACTTGTTCTTCCCATTTCATCAATATTTAAGCAATTTATATTTTTATCCGACCCTTAAAAAGACAATAAAATAAAGTTGATTGGGCTCGCATAAAATATAACTGTCTGGGAAGCTAATGCGAAAATTTAATACTCTTTTAATAGACAGCGATACTAGCACTAGGAGTACTCTTTCTCAGGCATGTTCTGAAGTCATAGATTTTGGAGAGTTTCATTTCTACCGAACGCTTGAAAATGGTCTCGCTGTTCTGGCTGACAAAGATATACTAATTAATGTAGTATTTGTTTCTGTAAAATTTGACGAAGATTCTATAATTGATTTTCTACAAAGAGCGACTAACACCATTAATGGAGAGCGGTGTACATTTATTTCTCTATGTACGCCCCCCTATACTAAAGAAACAGACAAAAAAAAAGCACTTCCAGGATTCCTCGGATCGATACAAGCGCCATTTTCTATTGAAGCTCTCACTCAGTTAACAAGATCTTCAGATTCTGCTCGTCAGGCAATAGAGCAAAAAAAATTAGAGGATAATATTAGACGTATTATCAGTGAAACAAGCACTTTACTAAAAGTAGTCGCAAAACTTCAATCTAGTGGCTATACCGCTGAGTTACAAAAACAACAATTAAAATCACTTGGAGAAAAGATAAAGTCCTTGCATAAAACTCAAAAAACCAAATATTTTGAAATTCTGATAGAGATATTTTCTACTACTCCATCTCCTGAAGTTCTTCCTGACCGTTTTAATTATTCAGGAGCAAGCACTCGCCTAAAGAAACGCTTTAAAAATGAAATTATTTCTGAATTAAAGAAAAATTCTTAATACAAAGGAGCTAACTAAGATGTCTGAAATAGCTGTCAGTATATTTACAGCTTTTTTAGGAGGCTTACTCTTAAATGTAATGCCCTGTGTTTTTCCAATAATTTCCCTTAAAGCGATGCAAATTATGCAGGGAGGGAACTCAGCAAAAGAACTTAAGATTCATTCAATATTATTTACCAGCGGAGTTCTTATTTCTTTTTGGTTAGTAGTGGGTATCCTTATTTTACTCCGCGCCGGTGGACAACAGATTGGGTGGGGTTTTCAACTGCAATATCCTGGCTTTGTAATATTTATAGCAATTATTCTTTTCATCTGGTCGTTAAATCTTCTTGATGTTTTTTCTTTTGGAACAAAACTGCAAAGCGTTGCGGGTGGCGTAAATATACCTAAAGGTCAGATGGGTGCCTTTATGACAGGTGTTATTGCAACACTTATTGCGACACCATGTACAGCTCCTTTTATGGGAACAGCCATTTCTTTTGCACTCTCTCTTTCTTGGTACTATTCACTAGCTATTTTTTCTTCATTAGCCTTAGGAATGTCGCTGCCCTACTTACTTCTAGGGTTTATCCCCAAACTAGCCACTTACTTACCAAGACCAGGAGCTTGGATGGAAATAATGAAAAAACTCCTAGCATTTCCTCTCTTTATTACCTCATGGTGGCTTATAGGGGTGTATTATGATCAGATGGGAGACAAGGCTCTTTTTGCTGTTTTATTGTCCTTAATTTTAATAAGTCTAGCAAGCTTTATTTATGGCCTAAGCCAGTATCCTAGTCGTAGTAGAAATAACCGATTTATCCTAAGAACCATATCTTTGGGTATTTTAGCTTTTTCTACCATGCATGTTGCATCACAAGAAAAACTCAATACAACCGTAGTTAGTAGTACAAAAAAGACACTATGGCAGCCATACTCCGCTCAAAATCTACTTCAATTTATTAATCAAAAAAAACCGGTCTTTATCGATTTTACTGCCTCTTGGTGTATTACCTGTCAATTAAATAAAAAAACAGTTCTATCTACCTCTACAATGAGTGAATACTTCCTAAGGAAAGGAATTATAACCATGAGAGCTGATTGGACTAATCAAGACGAAGAAATCACAAAAGCACTGCAATCTCTGGGAAGAGATGGAGTCCCTGTATATGCCTTTTACTATCCGGGTAGCGATAATAAGCCATATCTTTTCCCAACAATACTAACCTCAGACAGTGTTAAGAGTACAATTGACTCGCTCTTGTTTTAGACCAGTATAAAAAATAAAAGCATAGCCTTAAAATCAACTTTGCTTTACTTAACGCACAAATGCGAATCCCAGTAGAACCCCACACATGACAGTTATCAAGATTAAAGCGACATATTGATACTGATTTATGATCTGTGACACGGTTTCTAAAGATATAGGGGAAAACCTCAATCGACCAACGTCTGATAAACACAACTCAGAAGAATTTAAATACAGATTTTGTTGATTAATTTTTACCTCATTGTCTTCGCTAAAATACTGTAATAAACGACTAAAAATCCTCTGAGGTTTAATACCACTGGATTTGACGATGCCGGATTTATACACATAAGGCGCGTAGGCCTCTGCAACTATAAAGGTAAAATTATCTGGACTTCCGCGCTCATTCAGTATGCTCACTATTCTATCGAGCGACAAACCTTTTTGTCCTGAAGCAAACCAGCTACTAAGCTCTTCCTCAGACGCCAAAGCTGTTACTCCATCAGTAACAAGTAAGATCTTTGACTGATACAAGACTTTAATGTCTAGCTTTATACAGTCAATTTTTAACAATCCATCACTCCCTACCGCTTGTGTTAACACATGTTGAGCTGGATGCATTTGTGCTGATGCTTCGTCTAGCACACCTAGAGTTAGCATCTCTTGGACTATAGTGTGGTCGCTTGTAATAGCCTCAATAAAAGGCTCACCTTGATGCACTAAATAAGCTCTAGAATCTCCAACATGAATTAAATAAGCAACGGTTGTGTCTATTACTATGGCTGTTAAAGTAGTTGCTACTCCATTATGAGCAGAGCGTTCGACTTTCAACCTCTGCACAGCCTTATGTGCATGTCTAACCGCTCTCTTACATGAATCCTTATTTAACTTTGGCTCTCTATCTAGGGCACGTTGAAACTCTCTAAGAGCTAGGCTTGAGGCTTCTTCTCCATAATCACCACCTCCAACACCATCAGCAACGGCAAAAATTGCTCTATTATTCTGTACAACTGCAAGGTAGGAATCTTCATTGCGCTGACGCTTCTTTCCTCTATCTGAACGTGCAGAATAACGAAATGGAATCGCAGCCACATAAGTGCTGTCAGCTAGAGTAGACGATTCAAATGTCACAATAATTTATAGAAACAAAAAGTAAAATTAATGGTAGTACCATGAACAAGTAATACACCTGCATCAGTCAAGTCACACAGCGATGCAACAGACAGACGTTGCTTACTAACCAGATACTAACTGTTATTGATAATCTTACTCTTGTTACACCTAAAAATTACGAAAAATTCTTAGTACATAAAAAACATACAAAAATTAACTAATTAGTAGAAGCTTTTAAATATTCTTTTAAATTTCTTGATCGAGTATTGACTTTTTTAAACAAGTTTTAATTCTTTTCCAGAAAGAAAATAATTAAGGAGTCATAAGTAATTTGCTATTTTAGTCAATGCCTCATCTATACAATTAGGCTCTACTCCCCCTATAAAGGCTGAATCAGGTTTACCTCCTCCTTTGCCGCCTAGAATCGGAGCTAGGCTTTTTACTAATTCATTGGCACTCACATAACTAGTTAGACTTTTACTAACTTTTATCACAACTGCACCCAACTGTTTGGAGGCTACCACTACAACACCTGAACCAACTATCGTTAAAACTTCACTAGCTATGTCAAGCATTAGCTCTTTTGATGTTATCTCAACATTTGCTGCTACAAGCTTAATATTGCCAGTGGCTGACGTAGAAACAACAGAGGGATTCATCGCTAAATCTTTTGCAACAAGTCGAGCAATAAGAGAGTCTCTAGCTTTAAGCTCTTTTATAAGAAGCTTATTTTCGGTGACTAATGCTTCAACTTTATTTGTTAACTGCTTAGCACTTGTTTTAAAAACTCCACTTAAGTCATGCAAAATATTATGTGATTCCTGAAAAGCTAGTATACCAGCTTTACCAGCTTTTCCCTCAATTCGACGCACCCCGGCCGATACGCTACCTTCACTTTCAATCATAAAGAAACCAATCTCTCCGGACGATTTAACGTGAGTGCCACCACACAGCTCTATTGATTGTCCAATTTGAACAACACGAACAATTTCCCCATACTTTTCACCAAAAGTAGCGATAGCTCCTAAAGCCTTTGCTGCATCTAAGGTTAACTCCTGAGTAACTACAGGATGATTTGACCGAATTTCCTCGTTAATAATATTTTCGATATTTTTAATATCACTATGCGATACTGCTGAAGAATGCGAGAAGTCAAAACGCAAGCCACCATCTGCAACATAAGAGCCTCGCTGAATAACATGAGATCCCAATACTTTTCTTAGTACACTGTTGAGAATATGAGTTGCTGAATGATGCACACAAATGCGCTGTCTTGATACAGCGTCAACTCTCAATATAACTGACTCGCCTTCCTGCCTTGCATCTAGCGGGGGTAATCCTTGAGATAAGTTTATAAAATGAGCAAAAGCTCCAGTATCTATCTTTCGAGTTGTTACAACTGGGTAATTTATACCGCCTATTGTTACCGTGCCTGAATCGCCAATTTGACCACCCATCTCAGCATAAAAAGGCGTATCAGTAACAAATAATGGTTGTAAATTATCTGCTCCTGGTGGTAACACCGCTACAATTTTAGCTTGTTCTTCTAAGGAATCGTAACCAGTAAACCGTGATGAGCCGCAGTCTTTACTAGAAACTATTTGACTTAATCCATCACCAAAAAAAGAAGATGAGCCTACTCGCGAACGTTCTCGCTGAGCCTCTAGCGATTTAGCGTAACCCTCATCATCAAGAAACATACCTAGTTGGAAAAGAACATCACGAGTAAGATCAACCGGGAATCCAAATGTATCATATAGTTTAAAGGCTATATCTCCAGGTAAAGTGTAACCTGAAGCCTTACCAACTAAAGCTTCATTTAATAATGAAATGCCATGATCTAGAGTTACTCGAAAGCGAGCCTCCTCTTGATCAACAAGAGCAAGTATTTTTTCTTTGTGCTGATGCAACTCTGGATAAGATTCTCCCATAGAGTGAATGACTTGCCTTACCGTATGCTTCATAAAAGGCTCTGATAAGTTGAGCTCAGCGCCAAATCTTATAGCCCTTCTTAGAAGGCGACGAAGTACATAATTTTCTCCCTCATTACCTGGCACTATGCCATCAGCTATCAAAAATGCTACTGCTCTCGAATGGTCTGCTATTACTCGCATTGCAACATCAGTGTCATACTTAGATTCAGAAGAAGACTCTTCTCTGCAAAAACTCGATCCATCGTATTGTATTCCGGTCATATCCTCTAACAAACGAATAATCGAGCGTAAATCTTCCGTATCAAAGTTAGATTGAACTCCCTGTACAACACTTGCGAGCCTTTCAAGCCCCATTCCTGTATCAATACATTGGAGAGGTAATTTAGTGATTTCGCCATTTGCATGACGAAAGAACTCCATGAAAACCAAATTCCAAATCTCTAAGTAAGTTCCATCGTCCTTCATGAATTCATCGATATTTTGCTCATCTGGTGCTTGCCCTATATAGCAAAATATCTCTGAACAATATCCCCACGGACCTTGGTCACCCATGGCCCAAAGATTGGACGCATCGCCTAACTTAACAATCCTTTCAGGTAAAATATCTGTATTTTTTTGCCATAAGATTCTAGCTTCTTCATCACGCTCATGCACAGATACCCATAAAAGAGACTTAGGAAGACCGATTATTTCAGTGAGAAACTCCCACGCATACTTAATCGCGTCTTGTTTGAAGTAATCACCAAATGAAAAATTTCCAAGCATTTCAAAAAAAGTATGATGGCGAGCTGTCTTGCCTATATTTTCGAAATCATTATGCTTTCCAGACACTCTCAAACATTTTTGACAAGTTACTGCGCGATTATAGAGCCGCTTTTCATGACCCGCAAAAACATTCTTAAATTGCACCATGCCGCTGTTTACAAACAAAAGAGAAGGATCTCCGGTAGCGATTAAAGATGAGCTAGAAACAGAGGTATGTCCCTTGGAGACAAAGTATTCACAAAAAGCCGATCTTAATCCTTGCAGCGACTGGATTTTACCTCTAGGAGTAATAGTAAATAGTCGGCGGGGAACTTCCATAAAACCTCGCTAATTATAATCGTTACTTGGTACCTTTGATATATAAATAGATGAATACTGAGTTATTCATCTAGCGTCAGACATATTTGCCTGACTTTACTGTCAATGGTAACTGATGAGTAGTCTATGCTAACGTGATTATGGGAGTCTACGAAATGGAGCATATCTCACCACTCTTACCTTTTATAACGTTTGGTTTAATCGGAGCCCTGATTGGCTACGTAACAAATTTTATTGCTGTAAAAATGCTTTTCCGACCCAGGCATCCAATTCATTTCGGCTTGTTCCGAATGCAGGGACTAGTTCCTAAACGTCAATTAGATCTGGCTAATTCTATCGGCGATACTATTCATGCTAAACTTATTAAAACAGAGGATATAACACTCATCCTAAACTCAGCTACGCTTCGTGACCGCACACTGGCATCGGTTGCTTCACAGGTTGAGCAATTCACCACCGAGTTATCGGCAAAAAATCCTATGGTAGGTGCTTTTCTTGCTGGAGACCTTGGGCATCAAGTTCGCTCTATTTTATCGGCTAAACTAGAAGCGACATTCCCAAAGCTACTTGAAGATGCAAGCGCGGTATTTGAAGAAGAACTTAACGTTCGGTCAATTGTTTCTGAACGGATTGCTAACTTTGATTTAGCTACTCTTGAAGAACTAGTAAAACGAGTATCAGCAAAAGAACTTCGCTCTATCGAGATCCTAGGCGGAATTTTAGGGGGTTTAATAGGTATCTTACAAGCTTTCATGATTCCATTATTTAAGTAAAGATCATGCTAGAAGTTAAACACCTTTTTCTTGTTTTATTGATATTTTGTTCTCTCAGTGGATGTGCTGCCAATCGTCCGCAAGTCCCAATTGGTACTGTGCCCTTGGCCAAGGAATCTACTTCTGAAGATGAAAGATATGGTCAAGAGGTTTTAAGACAACTTTCTGAGCAGTATCCAATTTCGCGTAATGAAGATTTTATTCGTAGAACCCGTCGAATAGTTGAGCAACTAACAGATTCACGACCGGACTTAAGTAATGCTTACTGGCATGTTTACGTCCTCGAAGGAGACATAATGAATGCCGCAGCTACTCGGGGAAATTTTATCTTTGTATGGTCTAAAATGCTGTTGGAAGTAGAGGATGATGCGCAACTTGCTGCAGTTTTTGCTCACGAAATTGGACACATCCTTGCAAACCACCCTATGCCAAATCCAGCTGAACAAGCTAATCAAATTATTACAGGTGTTGCCAGTGCAGCAACTCGAGAAGTACTACGAACAAGTCCATCCGTAGGCCCGTATGCTGGTCTTGCAAGCGCTGCACTTGAACAAGTATTAGGAGCCTTAATAATAAATCCAGAATCTCAGCGAAAAGAACTTGAAGCTGACCATATTGGCTTATTTCTGATGGCTGATGCTAAATTTAAACCTGATGCAGCATTAAAATTTTGGGAAAAAGCCAGCAACAATCCTGCGTTTAATGGCCGAACTCCAGAAATATTTTCTTCTCATCCTAGTTCTAACCGCCGAGTAGAGGCAATTAGAGCCTTATTACCACAAGCTCATAGAAGATTTTTAATCAAAAAAAATAATTAGCGCTAAAAATTAAGAAAAATATAAATACCTTTTACTCAATCAACTAATCATTTATTAAAAGACTGTGATTTATAGAAGGGGAGTAAAGTTCATGATAAAATTTCTAGCAGTCGCAATAATTTCTTCAGTTATTGTTTGTTCAGGATGTTCAGTAGGGTCTACCTGTAGTCCGGATCCTACACCATCGAAAAAGTCTTGTAGTGCTTATTCATCATGTAAAGACTGTCCGCATTGTTCAAAAAGTTCGACAGAATCAAAAAATTCTACAAGTTCAATAGAACGGTATTAATTTGTTGACCGAGAACAAATAAACGAAAATACCTAACTGTGTACCATATTCGTGCTTTTTAAAGCACGAATTCACAAATTCCTTACGGTATTTTTCTTATTTTTCTCGGTCGCTTATTTTTAAATCGTGAAATTCTTTAGCATTAAATCCCTGCTCACAGAACCATTTAGCAGCCTGACTAGTATAACCGTGAGTAAAATAAAGTCTTTCAGGACTAATAGCCTGTACGACTGATTGTAAACCTGGCCAGTCAACATGATCAGACAATATAAATGCCTGATCACAGCCAAGTCTTTTCCTGACACCTCGCAATGTCATCCAACCCGAAGCACTTGCAAATTCGTAAGGTTCAAATTTTTTCATCCAAGGAGTACCAAGAGCGGAAGCAGGAGCTAAAATCATAGCTGAGCGAAATCGCTCAAGGGAGCTTCGTCCAGTCACTAATTCAAGTCGTGGTAGTGAGACTCCATGTTCTCTTAATAACTCAGTCACCGTAAAAGTTGCACCATGAGCCATGATTGGCCCAATATTTTCGTCAAGCATAGCTAAAATACGTTGTGCTTTACCAAGAGAATAGCACAACAGAACTGAAGTTACTCCCTTAGCGGCATTTCTTCTCCACCAATGATTTATTTGCTCTGCAATAACGCTCTGCTTAGTCCACTGAAATATGGGTAAACCAAAGGTACACTCTGATATTAGTACCGAACACCTGACTATCTCAAAAGAAGTTGAAATATTATCAGGCTGTATTTTATAGTCTCCTGTAACCACCCATATTTCGCCATTTTTTTCAATACGAACCTGAGCTGAGCCTGGTATATGACCCGCCGGATGCAACGATATTGACACTCCGTTAACTAGGAGCCGCTCTCCGTATTCCATTCCATGATAAGAAGCATTGCTACCAAGCCTTGATAATAAGACAGGAATTGTAAGCCTATGGCTTAGATAATTACGAGAACCGTAACGAGCGTGATCTGAATGTCCATGCGTAATAATTGCCCGTTCTACAGAACGAATAGGATCGATATAGAAATCACCTGCTTCACAATAAAGACCTTTATCAGTTAACCGCAGAAGATTGTCCATAAAACTTCTTTAAATTTTGAAGTGATCTTCTCATAAATACCTTAGCAACATTTATGATATTTTTATTGAATATCCAAATGTATTTTAAGCTACGTTTTTTAGGATATAATCTCTCAAATAATGTAGCATTTGGAGCGGCACAAGAATCAATAAAATCAATTTTTTTGTTACCAAATACTGAATCAATGCTAGCTAATTCAAGAATCATCCCTGGCGAAAATCTCCCCCAATCTTCATTGTAAGCTGATTTAAAGGCAAAATGACCGCTTAGGCTATTTACTCCACATCTCATTGCTATTGTTCTAGCACCAGAAGCATTTAATCGGCTAAAAAATAACCTCCCACTTTTGGCTGCCTCTAAGCATAATTCACGAAAAAACCTGGTATGAGATAGGTCTGATGCAAAGGCAGTACCCTGCTTTCCTTTCCATCCACTAGCCTCAAGTGAGATAAATTCCTCCACCCAATCACTTAATTGAAATATATCTGATAAAATTTCCACTTCACCACCTCCAGCAAGAATAAACTGCTTCTCTTTTCTACGAAGATCTTTTTGACGTTCCGTAGTGAGAAGAACCTCACGTGCTGACCCATTTACCATATCGCTACGAGTGATAAATCGTCGAGAAAACTCACTCCATGTAGCAATGCTTTGAGAATCAAATAAATCTAAAGAATGTGAATCAATATAATCACCAGATAAAATTCTATTATCAGGACAAGGCCAGTGAGTAAGCTCTTTTACAAAAAGAGGAGAACTTAAATATGCATAAATATGTCGCCATAAGACTAGGCACCATGGCCTAGGTAAACAAATACGCGGATAGAAACACCTAAGACCAACCTGACTTTCTTGATATACAAATACAGCTTCTACCAATTTACTACCTAAATTTCGCCATGCTGGAATTAGAAACCAAGGCTCAAAGAAAGGGTTATCAACGAAAGATCTTGATGCTAAACTACTTATTTCGTCACAACGCTCCTCTAATTCCAACAAGCTCGTAACACACTCAAAGTAATACTGTTTTGACATGAACTTTATCTAGCAAACATGACAAGCTATGCATTAGCCTTAAAATTAATCTTTATCTCTTAATAGGATTGCACAAAAAATACGGTGCGATTTTATCGAAATATTTTTTCTCTTACTCTCCACCAATTTTTCTGCTTTTCTGCGATGATAAATAACGGCAATCGAAATCTATGCTTTAATAGCATAGCTTCGCGAGGTGACTGAATGAAAAGTTTTTTTTCTGGAGTTCTATGATGCATTCGAATAAAATTGTAGAAAAATACTTTCGCATCATTCTCTGTACTCAAATAAAAATACTCTGATAAATAATGTCCATCATAATCGTAGTATCTAATTTCTAAACGATCACGCCCTTGCTTATCAAGCGATTGAGACAATTGCATCGAATCAGGTCTCATTATGTGCATTTTTTTTTCAGCACGCGCGTTTCTTAGCTTTTCTTCGTCTGAAACAATCTTATTATAGCAAGCACTACAACTTCGCGCGTTTTTATCATTTTCAGCTCCACAAATTATACAATTGTTACTTCTAAACAAATATCCACATTGCACAATTTTATTTGTCGAAATATCCTCACTCGCACCCTGACAAGAGTCCCCAAAATGTTCTTCAATTTCTCCTGACTCGTTAACTATACCCCAGAATTCATTCTCATGATGACACTTGGGGCACTCTACCTCAACAATCTTTGCATCATGTGTGGGTCGTCTTTGTCCTATTTCAGGGCGAAATACTTCATGTTCAACTCCGGTATAATCCAGAATTAAGCAATCTTGCTTACCGGGAGAAAGTCGTAAACCTCTTCCAATAATCTGCTGAAATAAACTCACTGACTCTGTAGGCCTCAATAATGCTATAAGGTCAACATGAGGTGCATCAAATCCGGTTGTAAGCACTGATACATTTACAAGATACTTTAATTTTTTTGCCTTGAAGCAACTTACTATTTCATCTCTATCGCAAAGTGGAGTAGAGCCTAAAATAATTGCACTTTTATCCTTTGGTAAAAGCTCTAAAACTTCACGAGCATGTCGAGTAGTCGAGGTAAATATCATAACCCCCTCTCTGTCTGATGCTAATTCAATGATATTTTTTACAATTCCAGGGGTAACGCGACGCTGATCTCGGAGAATTTTTTCAAGGTCTTCTTCGGAAAATGTCGCCTCTCCAAAATCGTTATACAGAGCAGAAAAGTCATAGCAACCAACAGGAGAATCTATCTTTACCGGAGGAGTAAGGTACCGTTCTTTGATTAAGGTACCGAGGCTAACTTCAAAAATACACGTCCGGAAAAATCTGTCTTCCATAGTCCGCACGATTCCATCATTGTGATATTGATATATCCAACCTTGGTCTAGTCGGTACGGCGTAGCAGTTAATCCTAAAATACATACTTGTGGATTATTTATTAAAATCTCAGCGATGACTTCGGTGTATTGCGTTCCTTCGTCGGCTGAAACTCGATGACATTCATCTATGACTACAAGAGTAAAATTAGAAAAAAATGATTTTGGAGCTCTTGCTACTGATTGGATACTGCCAAATATAACTTTGTCCTGATGATCTTTACGCTCAAGTCCGGCTGAAAAGATTCCGGCACTACCTAGGCCGTAATTAATAAACTTTTGATAATTTTGCTCTACTAACTCTTTAACGTGAGCAAGTACTAAAACTCTTCCTCGAGCTAAACGAGCAAGTTCTGCTATAACTAAGCTCTTTCCCGCCCCTGTTGGAAGAACAATCATTCCAGGTTCTCGGTGCTGTCTAAAATAAGCAAGTGTCTTTTCTACCGCTTTCTGTTGATAAGGTCTTAAGGCATACATGCACTAACCTATATTTACGACAGATTTTTTGTTCATACGTTTAGAAACTATTTTAAAAATTAGAACAAAAAACCAAAAAAGTTATATTCAAAAATGGAAAGATCTTTTGACATTATGAATAATTATCGCCTATTATTACTAATCAGGTTTGATTCGATCAAATATTCTCCATATGACAGCTTCAGCTGAGTCCTTTTTACCACTGATACCGAAGCTACTTTCTCCGGAAGAAGCATGGGAAATCGTCGCAAACGGGGGAATACTGATTGATGTGCGAACTCCTGAAGAGTGGGCAGAAGGTTTTTTTGCTGAGGCTATTCTTTTAGATGCCCGAGAATTTCCCTCACGGTTTGAGGAACTTCTCATACATAAGAATGAAACTCTAGTTTTATTCTGCAAAAGCGGTGTAAGGTCTGAAAAAGTAGGCTCTTTTCTTCTTTCAAAGGGGTTTCCATTAGTAGTAAACGGAGGAGGTTTTTCGGAGCTTTCAGCTTTTAAGGAGAACAACTCCTTTTGAAGGAAAACAACTCTAGGAACAATAATCTCTAGGGACAATAATAAGGAAGGGGATCACAGAATAATAAAGCTTAATAATAAATTTTAATAATAAATCTTAATATTCAGTAATTTTTAAATTATAACTACACAACTATTACGCTACAGCCTTCGCTTAGTTCACCATACCCTAGACCATAATATAATTCCGAAACTATGGTGTCAGGCTATGCAGGTATCAAAATATGCCATAACTGAGTAAAGAAAACCTTAGATAAGGAATCCGCATCACGAGAGAAAATCAAAGGGATTAAAATAATACCAAAAATATCATAGAGTCGACTTTTCACAGAAATTTTCACAGAGGCTCCCCCTCGCCAAAAGTTTCTGACAGGTTAGGCAGAACAAAATGCTACACCTCTAAGCTTACAATCACGGACAAAAAAAGATGTCATATACAAATGAAGCAGATTCGCTTACAGCGAATTTAAACCCTCAGCAAACCTTTGAATCACTTGGGCTATCAGCAGAAGTAGTAAAACTTCTAGCCCTGAAGGGCTACAGCCATCCAACCCCAATTCAAGTTGCTACCATACCTGTACTTTTAGAGGGTCGGGATGTAATTGGAAGAGCACCAACAGGAACCGGTAAAACAGCCGCTTTCACCCTTCCACTGCTCGCTAAGGTAGATCCTCAAAGCTCCGCTACTCAAGCGTTGATAGTTACCCCAACTCGAGAGCTTGCATTGCAGGTAACTGAGGCTTGTAAACAATACTCTTTGAGAGGACATTCTCTCAGTATAGCTTCCCTTTATGGAGGTCAATCTATGGGTGAGCAGCTTAGAGCTTTAGCTCGAGGAGTGCAGATAGCAATAGGAACACCCGGTAGACTATGCGATCTAGTGCGTCGGAAGCGTCTGGATTTATCTCAAATTCGCTATCTAGTTCTTGATGAAGCTGATGAAATGCTAGCCATGGGCTTTATCGATGACGTAGAATGGTTGCTTACTCATACTCCACGAGAGAGGCAAACAGCGCTATTTTCGGCAACCATGCCGCGAGAGATAGAAACAATAGCTGATAAATATCTTACGAACGGATTACGAATAGGTGTAGCGGCACCACAAGCTGAAGAGCGTCTTATTCAACAAGAAGCGTGGATCGTTGAGGGCGTCAATAAGCTTGATGGTCTTCGTAGATTTTTAGAGGTTGAATCATTTGATGCAGCTATCATCTTTGTTAGCACCAAGGCTCTCGCCATTGATTTGCATGAAATTCTCACTAGAGATGGTTTTAAAGTTGGAGCATTACACGGCGACATGGGTCAGGATGCTAGGGAGCTTACTGTACGAGCTTTAAAATCGGGAAAAATTGACATAGTTATTGCTACTGATGTTGCTGCACGTGGTCTCGATGTTCCTCGCATCACTCATGTTTTTAACTTCGATGAACCGCGGGATATAGAGAGTTACGTCCATCGTATAGGTCGCACTGGGAGAGCAGGAAGAACTGGAAAAGCGATAATATTTGTTTCGCCTCGTGCTCATTTTTTACTGCGCCGTCTTGAGCGTAGAACCCAACAGACAATCAAAATACGTCCATTACCGAGTTGGGAAGAGGTAATAACAATCCGAAAAACGGCACTTCTTACGGCCATAACGGAAGCAGCTAAAGTAGAAGAAATTAACGAAATGGCTAGCTTTCTTCGTTCAGTTGAGGATAAAACAAAAATTCCGCTCAACATCATCGCGGCATCTCTCTGTTATCTTCAACAACAAACCAGATCGATAGTCGGAGCTCCTAAATGGCGCACAGAAATTAGGTACAACGACCAACCTCGAAGTAAATCTCACTCTGATCGCTCAAGGCCAGAGAGAGAAAAAGGTGAAGGCCGTCATGTTAAGTCAGAATCGAGAAAGTTTTCGCCACGCAAAAAGCCATCAGACTTTTCAAGAAAACAAACCGCTGGAGAACGAGGAATAGTAAAAAGGACTCATAAAAGTTCCCGAGAGGATGGGCATTTATCATCCTCCAGACGAGATTCATCTCACCGTTCAGGAAGATGGTAAAAAATACGCCAACTTCGAATAAAAAGTCGCAGTAATTGCTCTGAGTTTTACTAAACTCGATTCTCTTAATTTGATTTGCTTAATTGCCTAGGGTTACCGATGCCTCTAAGGTTTACCGGTAACTCTATTGTCTTCTAACTCACTAGAAGACATTGAACGGATAGCATCTTCATTTAGCTGTATAAATTCTTGTAACTCTTCAGGCACTCCTGTGTCCTCATAAATAGCCTCAACGGGACATTCAGTTTCACAGGCACCGCAGTTAATACACTCGTCAGGATTAATGACGAGCATCCCTACGTCTGAATCATTTTTCGGTTTGCGCTTGTACTTTTTGTTAAGATTAGGATCTGCGAAGTTGTAGAAACAATCAACAGGACACACCTCTACACAAGAGCGATCCTTAGTACCGATACATTTTAAGGTAATAACGTAGGCCATACTGATAATAATATACTGATGTTAATATTTTCTAGAGTAAAAAATTATTGGAAAGACTACTAGCGATTGCATTTAATGGCAACGAACATATACACTCTTTAGTAGTTTTTAACATCAGGCTCGATACCCAAGTGGCTAAGGGAACGGTTTGCAAAACCGTGATGCGCCGGTTCGAATCCGGCTCGGGCCTCCATCTTTTCCTCTGGCCTTTCCTCTGGAACAACCTAAAATAGTAGGTAGGGTAAGTGAAAATAACTCTGACGGGAATCAAAATACTTCTAAATGAGATTAGAGAAGTGAAAATAACAGCAAGTAGCGACTGCTTAGATTGTTTTTAAGCTCTTTTTAGTCACTATTTAATGTCTTATCTTATAAATAAGTACACCTATCCCATAGTTTTAAAATCTCTTACTACAGTTTTTTTATTAAAAGCAAGCTAATTGACAAGTCTTTGGTGG
>JBIKUX010000046.1:0-8689 GCA_044347345.1 Bdellovibrionota bacterium
TAACGGCAGTAGGTTATTAAGTCTTGGAGATTCGCGATTGCGAGTAGATACTGCAACCATCTTCGCTCTAGGAGTACTCGCCGGAGCCTCACAAGCATTAACAAATAATCAAACTTAATTTCCAAATCTATCTATAAATAAATCTCTCCTCTTGCGTGGGTGCTCAAGTCAAACGATCATTAGATATAGTAGAGATTTTTGAGTAATTTACGAATATAGAATCAGTCAGATGAAGTGCCCTTCGTGTAACGTAATATGCTCTGACTTAAGAGATATTTGCCCAAACTGCTTGGTCGATTTACGCCCTACCAAGGCGCTAAAAGGCATCGCGGTAACTCATCCCGGTCGCACCTATAACGAATTACTAATCACTCTTCAAGCTCAACCAAAGCATCCTAATTCAAAAAAAAGTTTCACCGCTCAAATTTGGACTAATAGCGAAGAGTTAAATAGTAAAGAATTAAATGTATCTTCCCCTCATTCTATTACTACGTCTGTGGTTGAGTCTTTGATATCTCGAAAAGAAACTTCAAGTGCGGGTATTACAGCAAATATTACAACAAAGCCTGCTGAGGTAGGTTTTCTTGCAGCACTTGCTCTAGCAAAAGAACATGCTCCATCAATAACGCAATCGACAAGCGATAGCACAATAGAAACCATAAAATCGCAAATAACTACGAACAACGATTTATCTGACGATATAGATACCTTATTTCTTCAAGTTGAACATGAAGTACGAACATCTGGTGCTGAGTTTGACATGGAGGATGTAGCATTACCAACAATCACTAAATCTGAACATTTGGAGCTTTATTTTGCTGAAGTTGATGAATCGCTAAGTGATAATCCGAAACAAAGTACTCAATTTATTACCGCTATTCGTAGCGAAGAACGCCAAATTGATGCTGACTCACTAAACGCTACTGTTGCAAAGATTGAGTCTGCGGTTGAATCTGCGGTAACAAAACCAGTAATCACTAAACCTACAAAAGTACCCCAAGCTTTTGATATCGATAAAGCATCTCCCTTTTTAAAAAGAGATTTACTGGTAAAAGCGGGAGTTTTTCGAAGACTCTTAGCTCTCAGTATTGACCTTTCAGCTACATTAATAATTACCCTAATAGTAGTAGTTGCAGGTCACATTATCGCTGTACCTGAATTTTCAGCGGCTCTAACTAGATTTTCGCCACCTCTTTTTACTGATATAGTACACATCGCATCTTTACTGATTGCTCTATTACCGATTGTTTTTCTATTGTTGCAACTTACTCTGTTAATCTCTTTAGGTGGAACAATCGGCACTTATTTATGTCATATCACTATCGTTAGACTAGACGGGCGCACTGCTTCAAGTGCTCAGATTTTTGTAAGAACGCTCAGTATGCCAGTCTCACTTTTACTCGGTGGATTTTTACCGATTATAATCGGTAAATCGTCTTTGGCTGATTGGGCCGCTCGCACTAAAGTTGTTCGCTTTAAACCTTAAGTTAATTTTTAAGCGGCCTAGGATTGCACTAACCACAATTTCCATTCATTATTAGGCATCCGAATTCTATTGCGCCCAGGTAGCTCAGTCGGTAGAGCAGTGGACTGAAAATCCACGTGTCGGCGGTTCAATCCCGTCCCTGGGCATTTTTCTTATCGCCAATGTAACCTTGCTAAAGGCATCTGTTAATAAATATCTCTGAAATTTTACTAAACTAAATGTCAGATTTAAAACAGTTCCTATTAACAGGTGCCGCAGGCTTCACTGGTAGCCATCTTCTTACTTTGCTCCTTGATTCAGGTATTAAAGTACGTGCAATGGTTAGGTCTGCCGAAGCCTTTTTTAACGCTACCCACATTAGTACCAAAATAAAAAAGCATTCAAATCTTGAGGTAGTAATTGGAGACTTACTTAAACCAGAAACACTAGACTGTGCGGTAAATGGAGTAGCTGGAATATATCATATAGCTGCGGCATTTCGAGAAGCCGGAAAGCCTGACTCTTATTACTATGCAGTGAATGCTCAAGGCACAAGACTACTATTAGAGGCTGCCATTAAAGCCAATGTTCCAAGATGTATAGTCTGCTCAACAAATGGAGTGGTAAGCAGGCCTACTCATTTACCTTCTGATGAGACTGAGATTTATTCACCAGGGGATGTATATCAAGCTTCGAAAGTTGAGGCAGAAAAGATTGCACTGAATTTTTTTGCTGAAGGTAAAATCCGTGGCATGGTTCTGCGCCCCGCTATGATATATGGCCCACATGACCACAGACTACTAAAATTGTTTAAACTTGTTGGAGAACGTCGTTTCGTCTACATCGGTAATGGAAATAAGCATGTTCATTTTATAGATGTGCGAGACCTTGCTAAGGCGTTTATCCTTGCCATGAATCATATTGAAATTAATGGTGAGGTGGTTCTCATCGCCGGAGAACGTCCTTTTAAACTCAAGGAAGTCATCAAAGAAATTGCTCAGTGTTACGAAGTACCTGTACCAAAAGTCAAAATACCAGTAATGCCAATCCAGATGCTTGGCTCAATATGTGAGATATTATGCGCTCCATTTGGAATAACACCACCGATATATCGTCGCCGAGTAGACTTTTTTGTAAAGGAGCGATGTTTTTCAACCAAAAAAGCCGAAAAATTACTAAATTTTAAGCCGATGCGCACTACTTTTCAAGAAATTAAAGAGTTATGCTTGTGGTATGAAAAGGAAGGATTCGTAACACCAAAAAGAGTCCGTACTATCTAAAATATCGAGCTTAAACTTAAATACTATCCTCAGCTATTTATAAAAAAATTGCATAAATCCAAACGCTTATTTCTTATTACTTTCATATTGATTACGCCTATCAATAATTACTGAGCCAGTTGCGGGAATAGTTGTGCTCTCTCTACCTTCAGAGGAAGGTAGACTTTGAGGAGAACTAGTGGTTACCTCCCCTGAGGTTGACCAAACCCTAAGTCGCCTACCAGACCCATCTTTTACTTCCTCACCTGGTATGAACGGCGGTAAATCTAATCTTGGTACTTTACCCACGTCATCATTTGGTTTCTTAATAGGAGTTGACTCAACAATTTCGTCACTAGCTTTTTGCCGAAGGTCACCTAATCGCAAACCATCTGCTTGCAATAGCTTAGCAATTAAGACTAAAGAAACCCCTTCTAGAAGAAAAAAATAAAGAATATCTCTAAATTTCATATATCCTTACCTCTTCTTTGCTACTAATGATAGATGAACTATAGCAAGCAATTTTCGTGCACATCCAAGGATATCTAATTTAATTCTTTCTATGTATTAGATCCAAAAGTCTGGCATCAAGTATGCTGGTTCGTTAAACTTAAGTTGTATGGTACCTATATCAAAGCCTTATCTAAAGAGAAAAAGCTCAACTGAAGAAGTCGTTTATCCTGTTCCCACAAAATCACCTGTACAAAAAAGCTTATGTATCTCACCTGATCGCATTCGTATTGAAAGATTAATTGCTATCTGGCTCACCCATCTTAGAAGTGTAAAACTCCACTCGAGTTATTCATTACATCGCTTAAACGCTGACCAATTTAAGGAAGAAACATTCAGTGCATTATGTAGGCAGGATTCACTCTTTAATAATAGTGTTTTCATCTGGCTTTATTGCTCTGAAGGACTTGATGCTCGATTATTGAAAATAATAGGAAAGCACGCACCAGCACTTTCAGCTAACTCTAACCTTCTAATTTCTACACCTGCTACACCAAGCAAAGCGCTTTCTAAAGACTTAATTAGCATTATACCTCATATATTCTCTTTTACCGCTCTAGCTGGTAAGGATCGTCGAGATTGGATTATAGATGAATTTAAATCTGAAGGTATTCAAAATATAGACTCAACAATCATTGAGTATTTGATGCAATATCTACCAGAATCTTTAGACATCTTAACGACTATCATTCATCAAATTGCGTTAAGTATTCCTTCTAATCGACCCCTTACCCTTGCCGATGTAACTCCTTTTGTATCTGGCATAGCACCAATACAAGAATATGCACTTCTTGACCTTATAGCGACTTCTAATACAGCTCAATTAATCACTTTTATTGATCAACTACTCTCACAAAATTCAAGTCCATTTTTACTCATTAATCTTATAGCAAGACACATTCACACTTGCCTTGCACTAAAATCATTACTTGAAAAACAGCTTATTCCCTTTTCAGTAGCGGCAGAGCAAATTGGTGTTGCAAAGTGGCTATATCGAAAATATCAGCCTTTAGTTGAACGTGTATCCAAACTGAGCTTTCAAAAAGCTGCCGATAAAATTGTCGTTGCCGATCTTCAACTTAAAGGGGTGTCATTGTCACCACAAGCTATACTAGAGGAGGTATGCATTTCGTTACAACAATACTTTGCAAGCAATACCCCTCACTTTAATAATAATTCAGTTTAAAAAGATTAATTAAATAATAAAAATTTATGAGATGGAGAGATGTGTTATCAATAATTAAACAAATTTATAAAATTTCGTTTACTGTTATAATTGCAGCCTCGATAGTTCCTAACAATTCTAGCGCTACTCCCAATCAATCAACATCAACTGCTCTCAAAGGGTGGGATTACCTTGCACAAAAATTAATTGCAGAAGGTATCCCTTCTGCACAAGTAAAAGCGGCCTATAGCGACCCACGCATTCCACCCATGGAATACATATCTTTTCGTTTAGCTCCTAAGGAGCCGAGCGACATTTATAGCGGATTTTCTGCTCCAAAAAAAATTAGCGTAGCAAGAGCATTTATTGAAAAATACCGACAGCCACTTGAATTAGCTGAGAGACACTTTGGAACAAGTAAAGAGGGAATCGTTGGTATCCTTCTTGTTGAAACACATTTTGGTAAAAATACAGGAAAAGAATTTATCTTTTATCGATTATCAAGGCTAGCTAATCTGCGCGACCCTAAAAATGTATATCGTAATTATCAAGAACTAAAAAAATACGACTCCACCGTAACTCATGCAGCAGTTGAAGATAGAGCAAAATATCTTTGGAATACTTTTTTTCCGGAAGTTGTGGCGACATTTCGCATATCTAGCCAGCGCAAGTTTTCACCCTTTACCATTAAAGGGTCTTCAGCTGGTGCTTTTGGTATTCCTCAATTTCTACCCACTTCATTCTTAAAATTTGGGCTTGATGGCAACAGTAATGGCATAGTCTCTTTATTTGAAGAGGAAGATGCTATTTTCTCTGTAGCAAAATACCTTTCTCAGCATGGCTGGACTAAAGGCGCAAGCCATGCTGAAAGAAAAAAAGCCATTTGGGCGTATAATAAAAGTGAACCGTATGTAAATACAATTCTTAAAATTACTCACTTATTGCAAGAAAATAAGTAAGTACTGGTCATCCCACTGAGCCTTCCATCTCTAATTCAATGAGACGATTAAGCTCAATAGCATATTCAAGAGGGAGCTCCTTTGAAATAGGTTCAATAAATCCACGCACAATCATCGTACGAGCCATATCTTCGGACAATCCTCTACTCATAAGATAGAATAACTGCTCCTCTGAAATCTTTGAAACACTGGCTTCATGTCCGACGCTAGCTGATTTTTCTTCAACTTCAATATAAGGAAAGGTATCGGTACGGCTATGAGCATCAATTAATAGAGCATCACATTCTACATTTGATTTTGCCCCTTTCGCCCCTTTATATATTTTACACAAGCCACGATAGCTTGAACGACCCAACCCTTTACTGATAGACTTCGAGACAATCTGCGAAGTAGTATTAGGTGCTACATGTACAACTTTAGCACCAGCATCTTGATGCTGCCCATCTTTTGCAAATGCTACACTGAGTATCTCACCATGAGCTCCCTCACCAACAAGATACACAGCCGGATACTTCATAGTAAGCTTTGAACCGAGATTACCATCAATCCACTCCATTGTAGCGTTTTGATGCGCTACAGCTCTCTTAGTCACTAAATTAAATACATTTGGCGACCAATTCTGAATCGTTGAGTAACGAAAACGGGCACCTTTCTTAACAATAATCTCAACTACTGCAGAATGTAGGGAGTCTGATGAATAGGTAGGTGCTGTGCATCCCTCTATGTAGTGGCCGTAAGCTTCGTCTTCAACGATAATTAATGTGCGTTCAAATTGACCCATGTTCTCGGCATTAATGCGAAAATATGCCTGAAGCGGGGTATCAACTTTAACTCCTTTTGGAATAAATACAAAACTACCACCTGACCAAACTGCAGAATTCAGAGCTGCAAATTTATTATCTTGTGCTGGAATTACAGAGCCAAAATACTTTTTAAAAAGATCTGGAACTTCATGAAGAGCTTGATCAGTATCTAAAAATATAACTCCCAAATCTTCCCACTCTTTTTTAAGAGAGTGATATACCACTTCACTCTCATACTGAGCACCTACCCCTGCTAAAACCGTGCGTTCAGCCTCGGGTATACCCAACCTTTCAAAGGTCTCTTTTATATCATTAGGAACGTCATCCCAGGTACGCCCCTGTTGTTCCACAGGCTTGAGATAATAATAAATATCATCAAAATTTATGGTCTCTAAAGCTGGACCACCCCATTGAGGCATAGGCTTAGATAAAAAAATATCCAACGCCTTGTGCCGAAAATCTCTCATCCAACCAGGCTCATTTTTATGATCCGAAATCTGATTGATAACTTCGTGATCAAGCCCCTTACGAGTCTTAAATACAGGGGCTTCTTCATAACGAAATCCGTACTGATAATCCTTCTCAAGACTTTTAAGTGAATCTTGATTTTCCATGAAATTACCTTAACTTACTAAATCGAGTTTCCTTGTTTAGCTGTTATTATACGTTAGCTTAACGCTCTAAATCTACTTTTTATTAGCAACTACAAGAAAAAGTTTCACCTTAGACGTATAACTACGTAGGGCTTGTCTGAAGTATCTTGCCCGTAAATCGGCTTCTTCTTTGAATGGAATTTGTAGTACTTGATGAATGATTAGAAAACCCTAAATCAGTGTTTAAAATTGGTAATAATTGAATTAATACTGCTGCTACTCCACTTACTTGAGCCCCCAGCCTAGCACAACTACTCCAAACATTGCTGAGATTAAACTCTCGCACTCCACTACTAGCAAGTTCTTGTAACGCTGGATTATCTCTAAACATATTACCAACGGCTTCTACAGAACTTTGTCGCCACTGCGAATCACAGAAAGTAAGAAAATTGTCCATGCTACCAAAAAAAGATTCTCCAAACCAACTTACTGTCTGACTAAATACCTGAGCAATCTTTTCACTAAGAATAGGTGGCATCCCAGTTGCGCGGGCAAAAGTATCAGTAGCTACCGCTTGAACATACCCATCTAGCTTCATAACCTGAGTAATTCCAGAAGTCGCTCGCCCAAAGGTATCGAGAACTTGGCCAGCTTGAACTGGAATAAATTTCATACCTTGCAATAAGGTCTCCTCGGCTATAGCTCCAAAACCATTAGCTAAAACACCAAAAACATTCGATACACCACAAATACAAATTTGCGATAACATTCCATTCGCCCAGCGCGCTCGAGCTTTATTTAATTCTTCAACCGAAGAAGCCGAAAGGCACCGCTCAAGCAACAGTCTCTTCGACTCAAGAGAAAGTTCTCTCATAGAAATAACATCTGTATTAACATCTGTATTAACATCTGTATCAACATCTGTATCAACATCTAAGATACTTTCTCTACTTATTTGGGAACTACTAGATGGCTTTACCAAACGGTTATATAACAGTGACCATTTATCAAATAAGTCATTAATCAATAAAGAAGAGGGAGCACTTTCTACTCGAGCATTTAATTGTCGAGCCTTCTGTTCTAATTTAGACGTTAAATCATTATTAGCCTGCAATCTGTTTTGCACGGTAATACTAGTTAAATCATTTATCTCATGGCATAAAATTGTACTTAACAGTTGTTCTTGTTTTTGCTTAGAAATTATAGTGTCTATGTTTTTATTTGTGTGCTCATGAGCAAAGAAATTGACTAACCCTTGAATAATTGTAACGCCCATACAGCCTATTAAGCCTACTGGCTGAGTAAAGCAGATGCTGCTAGCAGTAGCTATTCCTGCTAATTTTACAATGAATTCAGTTACTTGGCATTTTAATTGGCTTCGCACATCATGAGCTGGAGAATTAGCAAATAGCTCATCTAGAGATAATTTATTTTGATTTCTAGTGTTATTGTGGGGGGCTTCCGGGCTTGGATTATCTTGTTGACTAGGATTATCTATTTCGCTTACTAAATTAATAATATTATTGGCAATTGTATCAAAGGCGTCACTTATAGTATGATTTGAAAAATGAACTCCATTTGGAAGACATCCTTTAATTAGTTCTATAATTTTTTGGTTCAATTCTGGCCTTATTTTACTGCTATTTTCTTGCCCCGACATCCAAGCAGAAACTAATTGCTTAATATTTTCGGCAACCAACGGATCACACATTTTAAGAGCATTAAAAGTATACAGCGCAGGGTTTGTCGAATTATCAGCAAGTAACCGAAGAAGTAAATCAATACGAGAAAATGAAAACTTTCCAGGGGTTGGATGATTCCGCGAGTCTGAACCAACTCCTTGCTGCTTAGCTGCCAATACTGCTTGCGCAATAAGTCCAGACAAAAGGGTCTCCAATTGGTTAGTCTGACGACTTGATTTAAAACAGTTATTCT
>JBIKUX010000030.1:0-27442 GCA_044347345.1 Bdellovibrionota bacterium
ATAACTCGGATACCTTTTGCAGCTAAAGGTGATGTAATTTTTTCACCGCTGCCGGCAGAGTTTCAGATTGTTAAAAAAACAAAAATAGATTTAGCTAACTCTATTTTATCGAGTGGTGATTCTAAGGTGGATAATTTATTAGTTGAGTGGTATGAGCGTCGACCCTAGATGGTACCAGCTTTGTGTCTTATCTTCGCTTGTCTGTGTGGGTACTTTACGATTTGAGCTTCCAATACAGATTTGGCATTTAACTTACGCTCTAGTTGGCGCAACTACGGCTCAGTTATTAGTGAGCCACCTTTTATATCAAACTATAAGACTAGATGCGCTTCTTTCAAGTAGTATCTCTGCATTATCGCTTACCATGATTCTTAGGGTTAATAAGCCATCATTACTAGCTTTGGCAGCTATTTTGGCTGTAGGTAGTAAGTATTTTATTCGGTGGCGAGGTCGTCATTTTTGGAATCCAGCTAATTTTGCACTTGTTGTTATGAGTGGTGCCCTTACCGAAGCTTGGATTACTCCTGGGCAATGGGGGAGCGCTTTTTTTGTAGCTATCTTAATAGCTAGCGCCGGAATATTGGTCGTTACACGAGCATCTAGGTGGGATGTCACTGCGGCATTTTTTGTTTCATATGGAGGGTTACTTTTACTCAGAGCAGCTTGGCTTGGTGATCCTTGGAGATTGCCCTTAAGAGAGCTTCAAAGTGGAGCATTAATTATATTCGCTTTTTATATGATATCTGACCCTAAAACTACCCCTGTGTCTCGGTGGCATAGAGTAGTGTTTGGTGTTCTAGTTGCTATTGTAGCAGTGGGTATAAGATTTACTTGGTACGTAACAACAGCACCTCTTGTATCGCTTGCTGTTTGTGCTTGGCTTGTTCCACTTTTTGATAGTTTTCTTAATAGAGATTCTTCTAAAGATAATTTTGTTCCCATTGGAGCTGTAAAAAATAAACTTATCAGTACTGCGCAAATTTAGAGAGTAAGGATTATGAAAAAACTTCAATTTTTGATGCTTATATCTTGGCTAGTATTTGCTGGCAGAGCTGACGCTTTTTGCGGCTTCTACGTGGCTAAAGCTGACACCAAGCTTTTTAATAAGGCTTCCAAGGTTGTGCTTGCGCGAGACGGTGAGCGCACAGTGCTCACTATGGCAAATGATTTTAAGGGTGACATAAAAGAGTTTGCATTAGTGATTCCAGTACCAACCGTTTTGGAAAAAGGGCAAATTAATGTGGGAGATTCTACTCTAATTGACCGTATTGACGCTTTTACAGCTCCCCGATTGGTTGAGTATTTTGATGAAGACCCTTGTCAGCCTTTCAAAAGAATTCCCATGATGGCTGCTTCAAACGAGGGTGCAACAAGTAGCTCTTCAGGTGGTGACCCTAAAAATTACGGAATTAAAATAGAGGCTTCTTATACAGTAGGAGAATACGATATTTTAATTTTATCGGCTAAAGAGAGTAGTGGATTACAGTCATGGTTAGATTCAAGTGGCTACCGTGTTCCGGCAGAAGCTAAAGGAGTGCTTGAGAGTTACATCAAACAAGGACTTAAATTTTTTGTTGCTAAGGTTAATATAGCTGAGCAGACTAAAACTGGATTCACCTATCTGCGCCCCATTCAAATCGCATACGAGTCCCCTCGGTTTATGTTGCCCTTGCGTCTTGGCACCATTAACGCAGACGGAGAGCAAGAGTTATTTATATTCGGTTTAAGTAGGGGAGGAAGAATTGAGGCTACTAACTACCGTATGTCTAAGGTGCCTACTGATTCTGAGATTCCAGTTTATATAAAAACAAAAGATAAGTTCACTGAATTTTACCGAGCAATGTTTACCGAACATTTGGGTAAAGAAAATAATCGAGTTGTAATGCTAGAGTATGCTTGGAACGTTTCTAGTTGTGACCCGTGTGCAGCCGAGCCATTAACAAATGATGAGCTACGTAAACTTGGGGCATTTTGGCTCCATTCTTCACAAGGTGATTCAAGCGGAATGGGGGTGAGGCCAATTTTTCAGTTTAGTGATGACACTTACGTAACTCGGATGCATGTCAGATATACTAGCACCACCTTTCCCGACGACCTTATGTTGCAAACTACAGGTAATCAAGAGCTTTTTCAGGGGAGGTATATTATAAGACATCCATGGACTGGTAGTGTGGCGTGTGCGGCTGGAGAAAACTACTCTAAAGAGTTGGTGACTAGACAAGAGCAAGAGGCGCAGACCTTAGCTCGCCTTACCGGATGGCAAATTGCTGACATTAGACAAAAGATAGGGATACCTGAAAGAGAAGATAAGGTTAAAACGAAGTGGTGGGAAAATATTTGGTAGTGTTAGCGGTGGTGTTTATAAAGTGCTAATGCTTTGCCTTTTCTGGTTTCCACTCATATGATCCCCTTTCAGATTAAAGTTGTTAGGATGATGTTACTAATCGGGGAATACTTACGTGATTAAAGGTTTGGAGAAAAGTAAAGAGCTTAGTGATGACCAGTTACAAAAAAGTGGTAAATCTGAGCAAATTTCTGATGTAGTGCCCAAGGTCACTACGATTGATGTACCCCGGTTGATGCTTCAAATTCGAAAACAAATTGAAGCAGAGATTAATAAAGAAGCAGGGGTTGGTACAGAAGGTTGTAGTCGTAGTGTTTCATCAGAAATTCCAAAGTGGCAGAGCGAGCAGATACTCGAGTTTACCGGAGGGAGTGGTGATGAAGCTGGGTCGCGTGCAGGACAACTTCGCTTTTCCGAAGATTTACGTACCCTTAATGAGCGGTATGCTCGGGCGCTTGGAGTGGATCCTCTTTCAGTTAGTACTCACAGAAAGGGGGTAATAGGTCGTATTATAGTAGCGGTGAAGCGCCGTATTCGTTCTTTAGTGTGGGATTTGTTAAAGGATCATTTTGCTAGTGAGCGAGAGTTTCAGGGTGCTCTTATACGCTACCTTAATTTGGTGAGTAGCTACGTTGATACAAGAGATGCTCGGAACTTTTGGGAGCTTGTTCGTAAGATAGACGTTGATGTCGTAAAAGCTTTAGATAGAGTGGAAAGATTTGATTCTGATACCACCGCATCTCTTCAGCAGCTCGAAAATCGATTACAAGCGTTAATAAGTAAAAATCTAGGTGAAATTTTACAATCGGTTGCTGAGATTAAGGCCAATGCTGCAACTGAAACGGTGGTGATCAGGGGGCTTGAAGGTATTATTTCTCGTCTTGCTCGAGCTGACCGAACACCTTCTGAGTGTGCAACAGAAGAACAACTAAATCCCACTTCTGTTACAACAGATTATTCTTACTTACTTCTTGAGAATCGTTTTAGAGGTAGTGAAGAGCAAATAGCTGAACGGGTCGCAGATTATATTCCGCTTTTACTTAGTGGAAATGGTCATATCGTTACAAATTCTATTGTAGAAATTGGTAGTGGGCGCGGAGAGTTCCTTACTCTTATGAAGGAGCACGGAATAGCTAGTTACGGTGTGGACTGTGATATGGCTATGGTTGAGTTATGCCGAGAGAAGGGGCTTACTGTCTTTCATCAGGATGGCTTAGCTCATCTGGAAGCAGTACCGCTCAAATCTATAGGTGGTGTGGTCGCTATTCAGGTAGTAGAGCACATGGCAAGACAAAGCCTTGAATATTTTTTAAGCCTGTGTGCTTCTCGAGTGGTGTCTGGAGGAATAGTAATCCTGGAAACAATAAACCCTCGGTCATTACTTGCTCTTTCTTCAAACTATTTTAGGGATCCTACTCATCAGTGGCCTCTTCATCCTGATACTCTTAGGTATCAAGCTGAGCTAGCTGGTTTGGTAGTTAATGAAATACGGTATAGATCAGCAGTTCCAGAGTCTGCACGTCTTCCAAAAATACCCCTTAATGAGTTTTTAATGCCTAGCGAAGTGGGAATAGTGAGTGGAATTAACAAAATAGTAAGTCAGTTAAATGAGCTCTTGTATGGTTACCAAGATTACGCGCTCATCGCAAAAGCGCCTTAATTAAAATAAAATTTAACGAAATTTTCTATGAGGTATAGATAGCATGGCCGCTATATTAGTGCTCGGAGTTAAGGTGCCTTTTACCTCAGGTGGTCAAGAAGTGCTTGTTAAATCTCTTGTGAGAGAACTAAAAAGCCAGGGTCACAGAGTAGATACTGTTGAGATGCCTTTTTCTCTTCCTGATAAATATGCGCTTTTATCCGAGGCTGCTCGTTGGCGCAGTATGTCTCTGGAGGAATTCGGTGGCATTTCAGTTGATTTAGTAATAGCTACAAAATTTCCAAGTTATTATGTCTCACATCCTCGCAAAAGTTTGTGGCTAGTACATCAGCATAGGCCACTTTATGATCTTTTTGGGAGTAATTTTTCTGATTTTTCAACCGAGCCAAGAGATGAAGCACTGCGAAAAATGATGTTTGATGCCGATACTAAAGCTCTTAACGAATGCCAAGTAATTACCACAATATCTCAAACTGTAGCTGATAGGCTGAAGTCTTACAACAACGTCGTTGGCACCCCTCTTTGGCCTCCTCTCCCTCTTGGTCGCCGTTATTACAGTAGTGGTGAGCGTAAGCCTTATATTCTCTCAGTGGGGCGGATTTGTGGAATTAAACGGGTGGACTTAATGGTGAAAGCTCTACCCAAAGTTCATGAGTTTGTTTCACTTAAAGTTGTTGGTGAGCCTGACGAATCTGGAGTTATGGATTATCTTCGCAATGAGGTAGCTAAGCATCATTTGGATCATAGGGTAGAGTTTTTAGGGCGAGTTAGCGATGACTTATTACTCGAGCTTTATGGTGGCGCTACCGCTGTTTATTATGCTCCCTATCAAGAAGATTATGGCTTTGTAACTTTGGAAGCATTTGCCTCAGGCACTCCTGTAGTTACTGCTACAGATAGTGGTGGTACTTTAGAGTTTGTAAAGGATGGGGAGACAGGAGTGATAGTTTCTCCGACGACTGAAAGTATTGCACATGGGTGTAATCGCATTATTTCAGATGATAATTTTGCTAAAAAATTAGGTGAGGCAGGTAAGAGACTTATTGATAAACTTGGTTTGGCTGAAGGGTGGGATAATGTTATTAAAACTTTATTAGCTCCTACTTTTAATTTTAAGGATTTAGAGAATTAATGACTAATCGGGTAATTCCTAGTTTGATTTGTACAGCTTAGACTTTTCCCGAAATAATTGGACTTTTTAAATGCGTATTGCATGGTTTTCTCCTCTCAGTTCTTTGTCAAAATCACGCAGTGCCTATGCGACTTATCACATACTGGATCATTTCCCGTCTGATTTAAAAATTGATCTTTATTCAGATACAACGAAACCATTTTTAAGCGCTGGTAAAGGTAGAAAGTGGCCTGTAGCTCACTATTTGACAGCGGTACTTAACCACAAGCGCTCTCCTTATGACCTTTTTTTGTATCAAATTGAGGATGGTATGGATGCCCGATGGGTACGACACATTATGCCTGCTTATCCGGGGATAGTTTGGTTTCATGAGATTTTGTTTACGACACCTCTTGCTCCTGCTGTAGCTGTAAGTCCGTGGTGTGCTACGCTTCGAACGCTGCAAGATCCAGTGCGCCACCCTTGGATAAGTGATAAGGAGTGGCAAAAAAAAGACAATTCTGTACCATCCTTCGATGAAAGATGGTACAGGGGTGATTTTGACTCTCCTTTCGGTAAGAGGGAGTTTTCGTTTGCGGCAATCCCCGTATTTTCTCAAAGTTGGCAGAATCGAGAGTTTCGTCGTTTAAGAGATGAGGCTCGGGAGCCATTTGTGTCTCAGGATTTAATTAAAAATGGTTTCAATGATAGTTGCAGTGCGGATAATAATGGCGATATTTTAAACGGAACCATCATTCCATTACCACTGCCGCAAAAAATTGCTGAAGGAGTGTATCGACCGGTTTTTTATCAAGATGAGGAGTCACAACAAAAAAAAAGTGAGGCTGGACGAGGTTACATTAATCGTACTCGGGCGGTAATGTTAGCTTGGTGTGGTACGCCTTCTGTTGAATCAAGATCTTTTAAGATTTTAGCTGCTCTTCGTGAAGTATCAACCAAGCAAATATCACATCAAATTCGACTTGTTTGGTTGATTGATGTTTCTGAGACTGATAGAGCTCAAGAGTTAGTGCACGAAGCTTCAGTAACTGAATTAGTTGAATTAATTCCTAATCGCTCTCCTGATACATGGTGTGATCTTGTAGCTTCAGCTCATGCCGCTATCCACCTTCATTATAGCGTTTATAGCTCTCTTGAACCGTATCTATCATTAAGTCTTGCGCAAGGGGTGCCGGTGATGGTCAGTGATTTTGCTGAAGGAGAAATCGTCAGTGATTCGTTAGCTCTAAAAATTGCACCTGGTCCTGGAGAGCTTGCTCAAATTATAAAAGCAATGGTTGCACTTTCTAATTCCTTTGGCCTTGATAGTTGGCGTCACGGAATGGAGATGGGTAGCTCATTAAGACCGCGTCTTCATCCACATCGTGTGGCCGGGGAGTTAATGATTTTGTTCGAACGTGCTCAGGCAAAGCTCCCGGAGTGGATAAAAGCTAAGTGGGAGCCGCTGATGAGTTCAGCCCGACAAGAGGTGTTACGCGGTGTTTTGGAGCGTTACAGCAAAGATGAATCTATCTTTGTTCATTCTGTCCCAACTACTCAGGAACCAAGAGTTCAGGGACATAGCTCTGGTGATTTTGAAAGATTTATCCTTGAGCCTTTTCGCGCCTCTTTAGCTGAATTTTTTGAGGAGAAATAAGAATGATTAAAGCTCCAAAAAAAATTGCCTTCGTGTGCCCAAGGAGTGGGGAGGGTATCGTTGGCGGTAATGAAGCGCTTGTTTTAGGCGTAGCTGAAAAATTGCATCAGCAAGGGCAAGAGGTAGAGATTCTTACTACGTGCGCTCGAGATCACCGAACTTGGGATAATTTTTATCCAGAGCAGGTTGATGTAGTGCGAGGCGTTACTGTGCGTCGTTTTAAAGTAAATGACCGCGATGTAGGAAGGTGGTTATCTTTAGAGATTCAATTAAGTCAGGGAAAGGCTTTAACAACCGAAGAGCAGTTAACTTGGTTAGAGCAGGGAGTTAATTCTTTCCCATTGTATGAGTATCTAGCGTCATCGCTTCACCGTTATGATTTCGTAATATGCACTCCATATCTTTTTCCGGTAAGTATTTGGAGTGCGATGATTGCCGGTTCCAAGGCAGTTTTGCTCCCATGTTTGCATGATGAGTCCTATGCTTATCTTCCGATTATGCGGCACCTATTCCGTTCAGTTAGAGGAGTAATTTTTAATACAGCCGCTGAAAGGGCGTTAGCTGTAAGATTATACGGCACTCTCCCCAGTGGAGTTGTTGGTATGGGTATCAGTATCAATGACTACCCTCAATTAATTGAAAATGGTCATCAGAATTATCTGCTCTACCTAGGAAGAAAAGAAACCGGCAAAGGTTTAGAACGACTTATAGATTATTTTCTAGAATCGAAGAATTTTTATATATCAAGGGGCATTTCTGGGTGGAGTGATCTCAACTTATTCATTGTAGGAGGTGGTGATTTATCAGACTTAAACCGTCCTGATTTTTTAGGTCGTAGCGATATTTGTGAATTTACGGCCCTGTCAGAGGAAGAAAAACGAAAGATGCTCTCTGGGGCGATAGCACTAGTTAATCCCTCGCGCAATGAATCTTTTTCCATTGTGCTTATGGAAGCGTGGCGTGAGGGCACGCCGGTATTAGTTGATGCTCGGTGTGAAGTAACTCGTGAGCATGTAGAAGCAAGTGGTGGGGGTCTATATTTTAGAGATAGCAGAGAATTTGGTGGCGTAGTAAATCATCTCCTTAGTGATATGCCCTTAGCTGAGCAGATGGGTATGTGTGGATATAATTATGTTGCTTCTCGTTATAGTTGGGAACTAGTTATGGATCGCTGGAATAAGACCATTAACTTTTTTTGTAATTAACAATTTATGTCTTTAAGTGAAGATGCTTTTTCTTCCGGAGAAGTTAAAGAAGTTTACGACAACTTAGTTAATGAATTGAATGAACATTCGTATCGCTATTATGTATTAGATGCACCATCAATAAGTGATGCTCAGTACGATAAGTTGTACCGTAAGCTACAACTTATTGAGTCAAAACATCCTGAATTTGTTCGTCAGGATTCTCCTTCTCAGAGAGTTGGCTCTCCAATACAAGGTGGGTTTTCTCAAGTGAACCATAAAGTTCCGATGCTCTCCTTGGAGAATGCAATGAACTCAGAGGAGCTTTATGCTTTTACCGAAAGAGTAAGCCGATTATTGGGGCAGGAAGAAGTTCCTTACACGGTTGAGGTAAAGCTTGATGGCCTTGCAGTGAGTTTACACTACGAGAGGGGGCATTTTGTGCGAGGAGTAACTCGTGGTGATGGTCTTATAGGTGAGGATATAACAGCCCAACTTAAAACAATAAAAGGTATTCCCTTAAAATTGAGATATCCGTTTTTAGAAACTGACTCTCTTAAAGATAATCCGCTATCAGTTGAAGTAAGAGGGGAGGTAGTATTACCCATCCAAGAATTTAAGAGATTAAATGAAGAGCGTATAGCTTCAGGTGAATCGCCGTTTGCTAATCCTAGAAATGCTGCTTCTGGTAGTGTGCGCCAGCTTGACCCTAGTATAACTGCAAAACGCCCTCTTCGTTTTTATGCTTACAGTCTTTTGTTTTCAGATAGTTTATCTAATAAATGGAAATGCTCAACTCACAGTGAGGCTGTTGTTTTGGCTCGGAAATTCGGATTTCCCGTTGTTCCCATTTTAACCGAGGCACGCGTTAATAGTGATCAGCTATTGGTAAATATACTTAATGATGTATTTTCTGAAAAAGATGTAATTTCCTCCCCTAAAAGTCTAAAAACCATTTATGAAGCGATGGAACATAGACGATGTGAACTACCATTTGAAATTGATGGTTTAGTCGTTAAAGTAAACGATTATTTAAGTCAGGCTAAGTTAGGCGAGCGACATCGGTCTCCACGTTGGGCAGTAGCCGTTAAATTTGCGCCTCGAGAAGAATACACTCGCTTAAGGGATATAATTGTTCAAGTGGGACGCACAGGAGCACTTACACCTGTAGCAATTTTAGAGCCAGTTGAGATAGGAGGTGTAGTTGTAGCACGAGCTACGCTCCATAATATTGATGAAATAGAGCGAAAAGACATACGCATAGGCGACATTGTTGTAGTTCGTCGCCAAGGAGAAGTGATACCTGCTGTGGTAGCACCGGTAGTAAGTATGCGAAGTGGTAGAGAGAAAAAATTTGTATTTCCTGAAAATTGTCCGGTTTGTGGAACGCCAGTAGAGCGGAGCTTGGGGGAAGTGGTTATGCGGTGTCCCTCAAATGCTTGTCCAGCTAAGTTGGTAGAGCGGATTCGTCATTTTGCCTCTAGAGACGCTACTGATATTATTGGGCTTGGAGATAAATTAGCAGAACTTTTAGTGGAAAAGGGGCTAGTAAAAAATTTATCAGATCTTTTTAGCTTGACCGAGGTGGTACTTGAGAAAGTTCCTGGGATGGGGGCATTGTCAGCCAAAAATCTTATATCTGCTATATTAAATCGTCGAACTATTCCCTTAGATAGGTTTCTTTATGCTCTTGGTATCAGACACGTTGGAGTGCAAACTGCGCGAGCTTTGGCACGCCAGTTTGGCTCATTAGCAAGTGTGAAATCTGCATCGTTTGATGAGTTGGTGAACTTGCCTGATATTGGGCCTGAAACGGCTAGAGCCATTATTAATTTCTTTTTATCGCCGGAGCAGATGGAAGAAATTGATCATCTTCTTGCGCTTGGAGTGGAGGTAGTTGATGCTAGAAGAGCAGCTTCCGAAGGGGGAAAAGAGGGGGTGGGGGTGCCTCACGACGCAAGACAAGAACATGGACAGGGTAGTGAGCCGCCCCTTTTGGGTAAGAGTTTTGTCTTGACGGGAGCATTAAGTGGTCGCTCTAGGAGTGATGCTACATCAGCAATTGAAGCTTTAGGAGGAACTGTGACTACTTCAGTGAGTAAAAAAACCGATTTTGTCATTGCAGGCGATGAAGCAGGAAGTAAGTTAGCAAAGGCTAAGGAGCTAAATATAACCATACTTGATGAGAAGGCATTTGAGCTACTGCTTAAGTGTGACAAGTAGATTTGATGTGAGAGAAGATTGAAGGGAGACGTGGCATGGCAGAGCAGGGTATTACAGAAGCATTAGATCAAAATGACCCTATTTTGCGCTTTGTTACTTGCTCTGAAAGGTACCTTCAGTGGGTAAATACTAAGCCTGATGATGTGTCGGAGGAAGTGCAGATAGCATACATGTTTCTATTGGAGATTAATTTTAATCTATTCTTGCTACCAGCGGCTCAACGGACTAAGGATGTGCAGGGAGTTCGTCCAGACAATTCTTATGAATCTTTTTTTCAATATCGATTTCAGGATTTTCCGGTTCGGTACTATGCCTTTTCGCAAAATCCTTTTGTAAATCCCCCGGAAGAGAGTCTTATTGGCGACGTGGCTGAAGATCTCACCATAATTTATCTCGATCTTTACGAGGGGCTTAGCTTGTTTCATGGTAAGCATATTTCTGAAGCAATTTGGTTTTGGCGCGAAAGTTTCATTCAGTCGTGGGGTAAAAATTTAGTTAATGCCCTCGGAGCACTCTACAGTTATTTGGCGTTACCTGAATGACTACTGGTGTTTCTAAAGATTATATCCCTAAACATGGTGCGGAAATTAGCTCTGTAGCTATAGCTAAATTACCTTTCATGTATGATAATAATTCACTAATCGATTTTGCTGACAGTTGGCTGGGTCATAAAGGTGATAGTCTAGATTTGTTTAAGAGGGTGGTAAGTGGTTCTAATATAAAAACTCGCTCTTACGCATTTTCGTTAGATGAAATTGCGCAATTACGCGGGCAGTCTCATCGGGCAGGAGAATTTGCACGACGAGCGCAAGAATTTGGGCTTCAGGTTTCACTAGATGCCTTAGCTAATGCCAATTTATCGGTGAAAGAAATTAAGGGTGTCATATTTACTTCATGCACTATGCCTTTAATACCAGCGCCTGATGTAGCTTTGATAGAAGAGCTTGGCATTAGCCCGACGGTCATGAGATTACCTTTTTATCAGCATGGCTGCGGAGGTTCGGCTGTGGGGTTAAGAGTTGCTGGAGCACTTTCGGCTGTTACTGGGCCTATTTTGTTAGTTTCAGTAGAGCTTTGCTCTCTTTTGTTTCATCTGATTGATGTTACAACGAGTAGTTTAATAGGTTCTGCTTTATTTGCTGATGGTGCTGCCGCAGTTGTAATCAAGCCGTGTACACAAGAAATTACCTTCAAGCAAACGGATCATAAAGCTCGTATCGTAGGTAGTAGTTCATATTTAATACCTAAATCTGCTCATTTGATGGGATATAATATTGAGGATAATGGGCCTCATTTATTTCTTGAAAAAGCCTTACCGGGTGTATTAGCCTCTCACGCTCCGGATGCAATTAAATCTTTTCTTGGCACATTCGGTTTAAGTGTGACCGATGTCAAGCATTGGCTAGTACATCCTGGTGGTAAATCAATTTTAAATCTTCTAACTCAAGCTCTTAATCTTAGTCATCAACAGTTGTATTTTTCATGGGAGATCTTTTCCCGTTTCGGCAATATGTCATCTAGTACTCTTTTGTATGTATTGGAGGCGTTTTTTTTAGAGCAAGGGAAGAATTCCAAAGTAGCGGAAGAAAGTGTAATAGAAAGTTGCGCCACCTGTAGTAAAGTAAGATCTGATGAATTTATCATGGTAGTAGGTATGGGGCCAGGAATGAGTGTTGAACTGTCTCTATTAAGAAGCTCTTAATGAGTGAGACCAGTTTTATAATTAATTATTGACCTAATTATTATCCCACTCTGCTTTATGTATTTTACATGAGCTACGGTTGCTAATGCTACCGCTAGGATAGTTTTTATCACTAGTCTCGTAAATCACGGTAAAATTTTGTCCGTTAACTTGGCCAGTGAGTTTGTAAAAAAAGTGACATACCGAAGAACTACCTCCCAAAGAACTATAACCAGAGACCATTGATAAAGTACAATTTGAAAATTGTGGACTATGGGGATCTGGGTTACGGAGATCCTGAAAGAGATTCTTAATTAAAGGATTCTCTTCTGCTATAAGCGTATCGATAATAGTTTGTACTATATTATATGTATCTTTAACATTAACTTCTTCAGCCACACCGGAGCAAATCCACCCTTTCGGTTTACGGATACTTTTTAGCCAATCCGGTTCAGTTTGTGAACCGGAGGGATTTGTGTTGGTTTGATCATAATTTTGCTGAGACACAGTGCTTTTTTTGATTTTTTTTTAACTTTTTTTGTTGGATTAATACTTTACTAAACTAATATTTGGCTGGAGCAATACTTTGGTGGTTGAGCGCGTTACGTTTTTTAGACGTTTTTTAAGTTACACCGTAAAAATTATACCACATATTTTTTGATTAGAAATCATAAAAATTATTGTGTAAAGGCATACGTGTAAACGTACGTTCCCCACATTGTTAATAGAACTAGGGTAAGCCCCGTAGCTACACCTAGTATATAAGTGCGGCTTCTGGAAGAGGCAGCTAATAAAAACTTAGTAATTGTGTTTGCTGAAAATGAGGTTAGGATAGCTCCAACTGCTTCGTAATTTGATATTTGACCCCCTGATGCGACTGATGCTACAGCAAAGGCGCCAGATTGTGCATCAGCAAAGCCTGAGATAAAAGACGTTAGCATAAATCCAGTTTCACCCAACCATTTTAGGGTAAAAGCTGATAGACCTAAGGCTATTGTAACTATGGAAGCAAGAACTACCGCAGTTTGGATATTGAGTGGGCGGCCTTTGCCGTTAGCAAAATAATCCGACAGGGTGGTTTTGTCTTTTGCTCCCAGTACTAACCATACTAAAGAGTATGCTATTGCCACTACGGCACCCGCACTCAAAGATAAACTGGCTTTTAAGGCGAGGGCGGGGTTTGCATAATAGACTATCCCACCAGTAGACAGAACAGTAGTTACATTTGAAAATGATGCGCTAGCTATACACGAACGCACCAATTGTGGATGGATGCGTGCGCGAGCTCCCATGGAGGCAACTGTTGCTGATGCTGATATTAGGCCTCCGAGAAGACCGGCTAGGGGCGCTCCTATAGCATTACCAAAGATTCGAGTTGCTACTTGACTAGCTGCGTCTATCGCCAGAACAAATGTAACAAAGATTGCTATTTTATTGGGGACAAGAGCACCCCACGGGTCGATAGCTGTCTTGGGAGCAAGAGGAACAAGTACTAAAAGTGCTAATCCTAGAAGCACCCCGTTAGTTAGCTCTTGTCGGCTCATGATATTCCGAATAAAGCCATGCAATGTTCTTTTTGCCGCTAGCAAAGCTGCTATTGATACACCTAATGCCGCTGTGGTGTTTGGTTGACTGTGAGCTAGTGCTCCTAAGATATATGTGGCGATTAAAGATACCTCGGTGGTAAGCCCAGGATCGTTTATTCCAGAGCGGTAATAAGAAATGGCAAAAAGAAGCGCTATCGCTCCAAGACCTGTTGCGACTAAGGTTGATCCGCCAGCAATTTGAGCTGAAAGACCGAGTAATGCTGTTAAAGTAAAGGTGCGAACACCCAAAATAGATGGTTCTTTTACTATTTCATAGATTGTCTCGCTTTTGTTACTTAGAGTCTCTTCATGTGCATGTTCTGTCTGAGTCTGGAACTGTTGCTCTCTTTCAGCACCAATTAAAAGACCAACTCCTAAAGTCGCAAGAAATGGTAAAGTTATGTCGTTTATAATAGTTTTATCCGCTGTAAAAAATTAGTGTGTTATCACTTTTTGATGTGTTAGCAATGTCGTTAAAGCTACCACTTAAGCGGTAGTTTTTTATCGCTTTGTAAAATCTAGCGTAAAAATCCATCAGCGAGTGTAATTTTTTTGATGTTAGAGAACAAGTCAGTTAACCGGAATTTAAGTGTAATTATGCAAGCAATCTGCTCCTTTAAGTTGCAGGGTTATTCATCTGCATTACTTTCTTCTGAGTACGCTGGGTAGCAATTTATCACTGACCTTAACGGCCTTCTTGTAAGCCTCTGGCCAGCATGGATGAAGATTAGTCATATCTTTGTGGTTATCCCAACCAAGCCAAACGTTTTGATACCAATCTGGCACAATCTCACTAGCATGACTGAATGTGGAGATTTTTCTTAAAACTTCAAAATCTGTCCGAGCGTAGCTCATATGATGGCAAGCTCCTAAGTTATCTGGCAAAAGCTCAAAATAACAATTCATCTCACGCCTATTACTAAAACGCTCTTTCCCTAATCGAATCAGATTAATTGCGCGGTAATTTTCCGGAGGATCTATGCGATATTGTTCACTCTTCCAGTAGGTTAATAGTTTTATGCGCCAAGCTGGGATACTTCTGCGTAAACTAACGTAGCTAATCATACTTTTTAGCTCTGTCGTTTCATAAATCTCGTCAGCATCTACCACTAAGCAATAATTGATACCGTCTTGAATTAGTAGTTCCAGACCATAGTTACGCTGCTCCTCTTCCGACAACCAGTTTCCCCGGATTACCCTTAATTTTTTACCATGGTTTTGGAGTGAGTTTATTATCTCGAGAGTTCCCGTATTATCCGTTTCTTCGCCGTTCCAAGGTTTGTAACTGATCAAAAAGTAAATGACTTCACAAGAGTCACAAACCGATAGTATCGAATGCTTTAGCCAATGCTCATCATCATATACGCAATAGACTGCACCAACTTTAGGTTGCCAAAGACCCACTTGAACCGAAGCATGTTGAGTGGTAGAGACCATCTTTGCTACTAGCTCCGGCAATCGACACTGACTTAATAAAGAAAATAGTTCCGGGTCTTGCCTGATAACTTGACTATCATTAAAAAGTGCTAGACGGGTTAGGGGATTTCCCCATTTATTTTCAAATGCTTTTATGTAGCAATTATTTCGCGCCGTTGTTTGCTCTAAGGTTTCACCACCAAGCCATGTTGAGCGTCCTTGAAAATGTAGAATATATGAATCAAGCGCTTGTAAAACGCAAAATCCGCTAAGATAGCACCGTAAGCAGTAGTCGTAGTCTTCACCTCCGCCCTGACCAAAGCAGAGGTCAAACTCGCCAACTACCGAGTACACCTCATGAGGTATTTTGATGCAGAAAAATGGAGTGGTAAAGACCTGCCTGAAGCCGCGTTTGTTGCGTTGATGACGTTTAACTATAGCTAGTAAATCTAGCTCATACCCCAAAAATTCCTCTAAAGACATACTCTGTTTGATGGTTAAATTATTTGATTGATATTGGACTTGTTGATTGCAGATTGGTGATACTACTGATGCAATCTCTAATAAAAGAGGGGGCAGCCAGTCTGGGGTAAAGATTACGTCATTGTTTAACAAGAAGAGGTCACTCTGGCTCTTTGCCGCATATCTCATAAACTCGTTTGCATTTTCAGCAAAAGAGGCAGGTGTATCCCGCTCAATAATTATTAGGTTAGGGGGCAGGGACATTTCTGAAATAGTAGCAGCATCTATTCCGTACCCGTCGTTATCGATTAAAATAAGTCTGTCTTCGGCTGCAAGTTTAGTATGCTCAAAAAATGAAGTAAGCGCGTAAGGTGTATACGCTTTGGAGGCTTTTGTAGTAACCATTCCAAAAGTTAACGCCATATAGACCTAGGGTTAATTGACTTATCAATAACCCTATGATGTCTTAGTGCTTAAATTTGTACCCTACTATAAAAAGTTAACACCTCTTTTTCTAGCTTATGATGAAAAATTGCAAATCTTAGCAAGTTATTTTTAATTTTCAGGGGTAAATAATGGGATTGAAAAAGTTGTACACTGCCCCAAATTTTGCTTATACATTGTTAACCCGAGTTCTGCTCTGTTTGGAGTTATACAAGAAATCGTAAGAATTGTTGTTAGAGCACCTGGAGTTGTAGTTTTTGTAATCTCAATCTCACTATCATGATTACTAAAAGCTTCTAAAATTTGGTCTATTTGGGAGACTTCCGTATGTCGATCCACTCTTTCAAAAAACTCTTTCGCTTCGTTTAGTATAGAAATTGCATCTTTTAGTGAGACGTTGTTTCCAGAGGTATTATGTATCTGAATGTCCATTATCTTGTTTCACGGAATTAAGTTTATCTACCAAACGATTAATTTAGATTATTTTAGTTATTTTGAGAATTGCTAAAGTCATGGTTGCTGAGTTTAACATAAGTCTCAGCCTTTATTATTTCATAAGTGAGAATATTACCATATGTAATAGTAACCTTAAGTTCCTGTTTTCCGTCTTTGCTTGGGATACTAAGGGTGATTTTGCTGGTGACTTGGGAACTATCATCCCATTCCCGACCACTGAATCTGGTTGAGACATTATCATTAAGCCACGCTATTAGCTTATTTTTGTCCCCTTGCACATTATATTTTTCACCATTAAGGTCATTGATGAATGCTGCTATAACAGATGAGTGTTCCGATAAGTCTGCCATTATCTAGATGTCCTTTGCCTCTAATTTTTAATAGTTTTTTAAAATTTTATTATTTACTAGTATTTAGTCACTAATTACTCATAGTTAGTTAGCTAAGGTTTAAAACACATTATAAAATGTATTTGCAAAAATACTACTGGCAAAACAAAAACATTACTGGCGGCAAATTACTTGGTAGTATTAATTAAGAATTCCAATAAGAATTTTTTTTACGGCCAGATTTTACTCACTTAAGATTTTATGAAGATCTGATAGAAATAAGTGCATAAAAAATAAAAAAACATTTTTTGATTATCAACAACAGTGATAACCGCCGTCCTATAAATGTCTGATGATTCACTAATCAAAAAACTATTACTTCACATCGGACTTTTTTTTAATAAGAGATATATCTTACACTTACAAAGTATCTTCGAGCTCTATCTGAATAATTCAATTGCGACCTCAAATTATTATCACTAGCTATTGTAATAATAAACGCTGCTAGTAATCAGAGCCAATAATCACTGAGCACAGCTAGTTGTTTTGCGAGTTAATCTAAATGATTCTTCTCGGTGATGGTTAAGAATTATATCCTAGCATTAGTTTTCTTACTGATAGGGTAAGGTAAGTCGAGGTGATCCCCAAAGTGAGATGATCCCCAAAAGGTTGAGGAGAACCCCAAAAAGTAGAGAGTCTTGATAAGCTAAAATCTACAATTTTTTAAATTCCGATGAACGACTCCAGCCAGTTCGAACCGTTTTCAAGCTCAAATATCGAAATAAAATATGGTAATCAAATATTATAAGAAGGAATGAGCTCTTCTTTTATTATAAAAATCTGCAATCTACTTTTAGATTCTCCTTTCTGGCTCGCTTTAAGTATTGAATGTATGCCCCCTATAGGGCTGCTACTTTTAAGCTCCGAAAGAATCTTTCTGCAATAGAGTTATCCCAAGTAATTACCCTTCCTCGACATACTCTGAATAATTTCATACTGAGCTATCATTCACCGATACCGCTCACTGGTATACTGACTGAACACCTCTCTATCTGAATGTAGTAAAACTTTTGGCAGCGGTCTCCTTTTTACCACTACTTTTTCCAACAAATGCCATACAAATAAGATTCGTTGTGAAGTTTGTACGTGTAGCCCACCAACTTCCATTCTCGAAAAGAGATTGATAATCACTGCCAAATACAGCCACCCATTTTCAGTCCATATACAGGTAATATCTGATACCCAAGCTCTGTTTGATGCCTGTATTCCACGGGATTTAATTAATCTTCTAACACTCTTTCGATTGACTGTTATCCTTTGTTGACTGCTATCCCTTGGCGTTTGAGTTTACGCACTATTCTCAAAAATTCCATAAGCGCCGTACCTTTCCTTATTAAGCACTTGGATTAAATCAGTAAGGCTCTGATCCTTTAGTTGCTTCTCACTTTGCGTACTACTTCGCCGTTTATAGTATCTGACGCTCCTGACTTTCAATACTAGCCACTCCACTGTAACGATACTGGATAGTGGCGTTTATGGAACTTTATAAAATGATACTTTACGATTGGTTTTTGGCAAAAAACGCTTCGGCTTTTTTTACAATCTAACGCTCCATCCGAAGACGACTGTTCTCTTCTTCTCGCTCCTAATTATTCACGTTAATTAAGATCTCTCACTCTCCGTTCTTATTCGATTAGAGTTGTTGTTCAGCTTGTTGGGTTGGGTGAAGAAAATCGAACGAGCCATCTGTGCGCAATACAGCAACAATAATAATATCAGAGTCTTGAGGATTGGCAAATTTATTTGGGTTTGTACTGTAACGCAATGTGCAGTTAGGGTTTTCGCTGGTAGGACCCCAAAACGCTAATGAATTTGTATTCTCTGCTCGCCACTCTTTAAAGGGTGGATATTTACACAGAGCTTGGTAGGCTCTTTCAAATGCCGGCGGAATATGTGGAGTCGTAACATTATAACTTATACCTGGCATATCCCTCATTAAAATATTTAAAGATTTCTTAATACCCAATCTTGTAAATTTAGAGCACTTTAAGCCTTATAAAGCCAACACGTGCACCCAAAATGTTAAGCATAAATAATTATGAAGAGTTAACAGAAATAAGTGCATAAAAAAGTTAAAAATTTAACACTTACTTAAAAATTGCTAAATAAGATTAGCGAGAAGATTGGAGTCCATCCCCATACAGGGGTAACTTAGTTTTTTTTATGATATCAATGGCAAGAATTTTTTTAGTCTTATTTTAATCTATTATAAAATTAGTCATTTTTGTTACTAAATTTTCTAGTGTTAGCTTGATTATGCTTTAGGAATATTGTAAGGCATTAAAAGCTCTTTAATGTAATCCTGAGAGTTTGCAAAGAGAAAAAAGCTAAAGGTTAAAAAGGTGTATAGGTTAAGTTAAGTTAAGTTTAGACTGGTTTAGTTAAATTTGCGGGTATCTGCTACGCCTTAACTTCTGCTTTTTTTCTTTCCAAAACCCTCCTCATTTATTTCAAAGAGTTTATTTCTAGATTTAGTTTGGCTTTGACCTTGGCTCAAGTCGAGCAGGGGCACTAGTTAGGTGCGCTTAGCTAACGGGCTGGCATGTGCCATAGATTTTTATGGTTGCAAATTTTTTTGGCATAGATTTATGACTGAAAGGGCTGTTATGACCGAAGAGAGTTTACGTAAAACAGATATCAAAACAGAAATCTCAGCCTTATCGTCTCATTCGGATCAAAGCGAGTGGAAGGTTATTTTAGACCATGCTCAAATAGCTCGGGCGATAAGTCGAATGAGTTATGAAATTGTTGAACGAGACCGCGAGTTAACTAAAGTTGCCATAGTTGGTATTCGCACGGGCGGGGAGTTTTTGGGGCGACGCATTCAGGAGAGAATAAGAGAAATAGAAGGGATAGAGCTTCCTTTTGGCGTGATAGATATCACTCTTTACCGAGACGATATTCTTGAGACAGACTCACTCCCTATATTACGGGGCACAGACCTTCCATTTTCGGTATCTGGTTGCAGAATTGTTCTAGTTGATGATGTACTCTTCACTGGCAGAACTGTGCGAGCTGCTCTAGACGCGATAATTGATTTTGGGCGTCCGAAGAGAGTGGAGCTTGCGGTGTTGGTAGATAGAGGCCATCGAGAATTTCCTATTAGGCCCGATTACGTCGGAAAAAATATACCTACTTCATACGGAGATTCAGTAAAATTGCAGTTAATTGAAGGCGGCTCTGAAAAAGATGTACTTTATCTTGTTGAGGGGCAGCGTGATGTAGTAGCTCCTACATAAATAAAAAACAATTTAGTATAATATAGGATACATTAAATTTTCTTGGGGTTTTAAGTTTAAAAAAAAGCTCGCTCGGTAAGAAGTGAGGGGGTAAGGGGTGAGGTGGTAAGAGGTGAAGTGGTATGAATCTTACAAAAGGTGAAAGTTAGCGCTTTGAGTAGTAGAAAAGACAACAAAAAAGTTGAAAATCAAAATAGTGTTACTCACAACACTCTGACTTGCAACGCTCGTATTGACGAGGCTGTCACTTGTGACTGTGGTTTCAGTGATACTGCTGCCAGTGATCCTGTTGGCAGTGATCCTGTTGCTAGTGATCCTGCTGCTTCTTACGGTAACTTATCACTTTTTAAGCGAAATTTGCTTGGTATTCGCGGCCTTTCTCGTAAGGTGCTACTCGGCTACTTAAGTGATGCTGAAACTTTTATTGAAGTAAACTCTCGAGCCATTAAAAAGGTGCCAACTCTGCGGGGCAAGAGCGTAATAAATTTGTTTCTCGAGCCAAGTACGCGCACTAGAACAAGTTTTGAGTTAGCGGCTAAGCGGCTTTCTGCTGATGCAATTAACATTTCAGGGAGTTCTAGCTCAGTGCAAAAAGGAGAGTCTCTTAGTGACACTGTTGAAACATTACAGGCGATGTCTCCTGATGTTGTAGTGCTACGCCATCACCAGAGTGGAGCAGCCATTTTTGTAGCTCAGCATGTACCTGGTGTTGTGGTTGTTAATGCGGGAGATGGTAGTAATGAACATCCAACACAAGCTCTTCTAGACCTATTAGCGATAAAGAGACGCTTAGGAAGGGTAGAAGGCTTAAAAATAGCGATTGTTGGGGACGTTCTTCATTCTAGAGTGGCTCGTAGTGCGCTGTATGCCCATAAACTTTTGGGGAATTCAGTGAGACTTGTTGGACCTCCAACTCTTGTGCCAGAGATGTTTTCAGCGTGTGAGCTGTTTGGGACTAATGTATCTGTGCACCACAATCTTTTCGAGGGCATTGAAGGAGTTGACGTTGTTGTTTGCTTGCGGATGCAGTTTGAGCGGCAGGAGGGCAATTTTATTGCCTCAGTGCTAGAGTATTCTCGTAAGTTTTGTGTTGGAGAGGAGTTACTGACCAAGGTTGCTCCAAAGTCAGTGGTGTTGCATCCCGGGCCTATCAATCGTGGTATCGAAATAGCCTCACAGGTTGCTGATGGGCCTAGGGCTGTTATCAAGGATCAGGTGAGTTGCGGAGTAGCTGTACGAATGGCTGTATTACTGACGTTAATGCGAGGTGTAGCGGGGGGTTCTTTTGAGAAAGACTTTGAGTAATAAGCGAGTGAAATTAAGAGAGGCTGAAGTAGTCGAGTGAAGCAATTACTTAGAGGTGGCACCATCATCGATCCGGCTCAAAATATAGAGGGTACCTATGACCTCTTAATTGATAATGGTGTAATAAGTGCAATCGATGAGCCAGGTGCTTTTGTTGGTGCTCAGATTGATGAAACAGTTGATGTGACAGATTTGTGGGTGACACCAGGATTAATCGATATTCACGTTCATTTGAGAGAGCCAGGATTCGAATGGAAGGAAACGATAGCCAGTGGGTGTGCGTCTGCAGTTGCTGGGGGTTTTACTTCAGTATGTTGTATGCCAAATACCAACCCAGTGGTAGATTCGGGAGAGGTCGTAAAGTTTATTCGTGATGAAGCCACGCGCGTTGGATTAGCGCGAGTTTACCCTATAGGTGCGGTAACGAGAGATCTAAAAGGTAAACAGCTTGCTCCTTTGTATGAGCTTGTTGATGCAGGGTGCGTCGCCTTTTCAGATGATGGAGAGCCCGTATGGGACGTTCTTATTATGAGAAGGGCGCTTGAATTGTGTAAGGCTCTGGGAGTTCCTATAACATGTCATGAAGAGGTAAAAGAGCTCACAAAGGGTGGTGCCATGAATGAATCTCCTCTATCGCTTGCACTGGGCTTAGGTGGTATGCCTGGAGCGGCTGAGGATATCATGGTGGCTCGTGATATCGAGTTAGCTCGTTTAACTGGTGCCCATGTTCATCTTTGTCATGTTTCTACCGCGCGTAGCTGTTTATTAATTCGTCGAGCGAAGGAGGATGGCATCTCCGTTACTGCTGAGGTAACTCCACATCACTTAACCCTTACAGAACAGGAAGTTGTTGAGTATGACACAGCGGCAAAGATGAGCCCACCACTGCGCTCCCATGAAGATGTAGCTGGTTGTTGCAAAGCTCTTGAGGATGGCACGCTAGATTGCATAGCGTCAGACCATGCTCCGCACGATTTAGATGCTAAGAGAACAGAATTTAGTCGGGCGGCTAATGGTATTTTAGGTTTTCCGACAACGGTGCCCATTGGCTTGTCTCTTGTTAAGCAGGGAGTAATAAGTAGGCTACGCTTAATTAGTGCTCTTACGGTGGCTCCAGCAAAGCTATTCCACTTGCCTGGCGGTACTCTTACTACCGGCTCTGTTGCCGATATAACAGTTATTGACCCAAACGCTCAGTGGACTTTTGATGTGACAACAAATTTTTCCAAAAGCTGTAATTCACCTTTCTGGGGAAGTGAATTATTGGGACAGGTAAAAATGGTATTTATTGGTGGTGCAAGGGTAAGTGCTAACTTGAAAGTTGGATAATTGAGGGGACTTAATGAAAGAAAAGGCTCGGTTAGTATTAGCAGACGGCACGGTCTTTGAAGGCGTTAGTATTGGAGCATCTTGCTCGACTCCGGTCGTAGGAGAAGTAGTATTTAATACATCTATGTATGGTTATCAAGAAATACTTACTGACCCGAGCTATGCTGGCCAGCTACTATGCTTCACTAATCCTCATATTGGTAATGTGGGTTGTAATAACGCTGATAACGAAAGTGATAAAGTACATGCTCGAGGAGTTATTATTCGCGATAATAGCAAGGTAGTGTCAAATTTTAGAGCAGAGCAATCTTTGAATGAATTTTTAATTCAATCAAGTTGTGTAGGTATAGCCGGCATTGATACTCGAGCTCTTGTGTCGCACCTGCGGGACGTAGGCTCCCAAATGGGTGTAATTGGTGTAGGGTCACTTGCGGATGATATAGAATCTCTTGTTGCTGCTGCACGCGCTGAAGGTTCTATGGTTGGTAAAGATTATGTGCGCGAAGTGACTTGTACAAAACCATACGAATGGTTTGAGCTTCCTTGGTCGCTCAATTTGCCAAAAACATCCAGTTTGTCTCAGTTTCCTGTTTTAACCAGAGATGAGCTAGGAGTGAGACCGCATCTAGTGGTAATAGATTGCGGGGTAAAGAGATCTATTCTTCGACTCTTATTGGAGGCTGGATTTAGAGTAACTGTAGTACCTGCTACAACCATAGTTGAAGACATTTTAGAACTCTGTCCCGATGCTCTTTTTGTGTCGAATGGGCCAGGTGATCCAGCGGCTATTTCTTATGTTGTCGACCCCATAAAAAAACTTATAGGACGCATTCCAATGTTTGGAATATGTCTCGGACATCAGATTATTGGTCAGGCGTTGGGCGGCAAAACATACAAGTTAAAGTTTGGTCATCGTGGTGGTAACCATCCGGTACTTGATACTAGTACAGGTAAGGTAGAGATCACTGTACAGAATCATGGTTTTGCTTTGGCTCAGGAGTCTTTAGCTCAGGACTTTTTGTCTTATGAGATAATTATATCTCATATAAATTTAAATGATCAGACAGTAGAGGGGCTCTCTGTGCCAGATTTAGGTATATTAGCTGTTCAATATCATCCTGAGGCTTCACCTGGTCCACATGACTCTGCCTATTTATTTAATCGGTTCTATAGAAGTGTAACAGCTAATACTAGTAAGTAATTAAATCTGCATAGTTTAACGAGAAACATCATGCCAAAACGAACAGATATTTCTTCAATTCTTATTATCGGGTCTGGGCCTATTGTTATCGGTCAGGCGTGTGAGTTTGATTATTCAGGAACTCAGGCCATTAGGGCGCTCAGGCAAGAGGGATACAGAGTGATTCTCGTAAATTCTAATCCTGCAACCATAATGACTGATCCTGATTTTGCTGATGCTACATATATTGAGCCGCTTACGCCTCATTTTGTTGAGGAGGTAATTGCTAAAGAACGACCAGATGCTGTGTTACCAACTATGGGTGGGCAAACAGCGCTGAATATAGCGTTGGCTCTTGATGAGGCTGGAGTGTTTGAGCGTTATGGATGTGAATTAATAGGTGCACGACCTTTGGCTATTCGGACAGCGGAGGACAGAAATTTGTTTCGTTTGGCGATGGACGAAATAGGCTTAGAATCTGCAAAAAGTGGGATAGCACATTCTGTTAAAGACGCTGAAGTTTTAGCTGGAGAGCTTGGATTTCCCCTTATTTTAAGGCCTTCGCGCACTCTGGGTGGAGCAGGTGGTGGAGTTGTTGAACATCCAGGTGAATTAGTAGCAAAAGTTTCTTATGCTCTGCAAGAAAGTCCAACGCGAGAGGTATTAATAGAGCAATCGCTGTTAGGGTGGAAGGAGATTGAGCTTGAGGTAGTGCGCGATACAGCTGATAATTGTGTCATAATCTGTTCAATTGAAAATATTGATCCGATGGGTGTGCACACTGGTGATTCTATTACTGTGGCTCCCATTCAAACCTTGACCGATAAAGAGTATCAAATTTTACGAGACGCTGCTTTTCGTATTATTCGCCGTATTGGAGTAGAGACTGGGGGTTCAAATGTTCAGTTTGCAATTAATCCCAAGGACGGACGAGTAATCGTTGTTGAGATGAATCCTAGGGTGTCTAGGAGTTCAGCATTAGCTTCAAAGGCAACAGGATTTCCTATCGCCAAGATTGCCGCCAAATTAGCTGTAGGCCTCACGCTTGATGAGATCCGTAACGATATAACACGTGAAACTCCTGCTTGTTTTGAGCCTTCGATTGACTACGTAGTGGTCAAGATCCCTAGATTTAATTTTGAGAAGTTTCCTAGCGCCAACCCAAAACTTGGTACTCAGATGAAGTCTGTAGGAGAGGTTCTTTCTTTCGGTAGGAATTTTTCAGAAGCTCTACAAAAAGCTATTAATTCGATTGAGCTTGATACGGTGGGATTTGATGGAGGAAAGTTTGTTAAGGATTTAGGTTTGCGGGAAATTATTGCTCTTTGTGAAGTTCCTTCGCCTCGCAGACTCTGGTTTGTGGCTGAAGCGTTTCGCGCTGGAGCTTCTAGGGAGCAGATTGCCAAAATTACAGCAATTGATCCGTGGTATCTTGTTGAGATTGAAGCGGTGGTGGCGAAAGAGGTTGAGTTATCTGCGCGGTATTCTGGGTTAAACAAAGACTCCAGTAAGGCTTTAAGTGAAATTCTATTTGAGGAGATGTTTTCATTAAAGCGTGATGGTTTTTCTGATGCTAGGTTAGCGACTCTTCTCGGGGTTTCTGAGAGTGCGGTGAGAGCACGACGACATGAGTTGGGTGTTCGTCCGACGTATCGTGTTGTTGATACTTGTGCGGCGGAGTTTGTTGCACATACTCCGTATCTTTACTCGACTTATGATGAACCGGTGCAGCGGTTTGATGGAAAGTTATCAGTGAGTAAGAGCGAGTATAATGAGGCTCCCCCCACTGTACGTGAAAAGGTGATAATACTTGGGTCTGGACCTAATAGAATTGGTCAGGGCATTGAGTTTGACTACTGTTGTGTTCACGCGGTTATGGCTGTGCGGGATGCTGGCTATGAAGCAATTTTAATTAACTGTAATCCTGAGACTGTTTCAACTGATTATGACGTTAGTGATCGGTTGTATTTTGAGCCGCTGACTGTGGAATCGGTCGTAGAGATTGTAGAGAGAGAGAGATTAAATGGTGTTGTTAAAGGTGTAATCGTTCAGTTTGGTGGGCAAACCCCACTTAAGCTTGTTTCTAGACTTGAGGCAGCGGGCGTTCCAATTCTTGGAACATCAGTAGCTTCTATTGATGCTGCCGAGGATCGCGAGCAATTCTCCTCGATGGTTAATTCTCTCCAGGTCCAGCAACCCACCTTCGGCCTTGCAAATAGTGTCGGAGCTGCTGTGGTGGAGGCTGAGCGTATTGGATTCCCGGTAATGATTCGGCCTTCTTTCGTTCTGGGTGGGCGAGCGATGAGAGTGATTCATGCTAGTAGGGAACTTGAGCAGTATATTGTTGAAAGTGTTGAGGTTTCAAATACTCGTCCAGTTTTAATTGACCGATTTCTGGAGGGCGCGATTGAGGTAGATGTAGATGCAGTCTGCGATGGAAATGAGGTAGTTATTACTGGAGTGATGGAGCATATAGAGCGAGCTGGTATTCACTCTGGGGATAGTTCGTGCGTACTGCCTCCTTACACTCTTCCGACTGAAGTTTTAGATGAGCTTGAGCGACAGACTGTGCTTCTTGCTCGTGAGCTCAGCGTGAGAGGTCTACTAAATGTACAATTCGCGGTTGATCGATTAGGAGCAAGGTCGTCAGTTCAGGAAGCAATTTATATTCTTGAGGCTAATCCACGAGCTTCTAGAACGGTGCCATTTGTGAGTAAGGCTACAGGAATTCCTTGGGCAAAGATTGCCACTCGTGTGATGCTCGGTGAGTCTTTATCTGAGGTAATCAGTGCTATAACGAATGGTAAAGGATTAAAAAGTTACAGGAATTTGGGTTTTACCGCTGTGAAGGCCTGCGTTTTCCCTTTTCGAAAATTTCGTGGCGAAGATTTGATTCTTGGACCAGAGATGAAGTCGACTGGTGAGGTTATGGGAATAGACAGCTCTTTTGCTGGTTCATTTGCGAGAGCTCTTTTTGCTGCTGGTATATCATTACCAAGCGGTGGTACTGCTTTTTTGAGTGTTATGAATGGGGATAAAGAGGGGGTAGTTCCAATAGCCAGATCCTTAGTGGATCTTGGGTTTAAACTTTTAGCGACAAGTGGCACACAGGCATTCTTGGAGCAGCATGGTTTATGTGTGGAAAATGTTAAGAAAGTTAGAGATGGTTCACCTCACATTGTTGATGTTATTGGAGAAGGTGGAGTAGACCTTGTGATTAATACTCCTGAGGGAATGGGCTCCGCTCTTGATTCGCGGTCTATTCGCATAGCCGCACAAGAGAGCGGTGTTCCTACTTTTACTACGATCGCTGCTGCCTCTGCCGCTATTCAGGCTATACGGGCTATCCGAGAAGAGAATAACAAACTGTCGGTCACCGCTCTTCAAGAGTGGCATCGCTCAGCCTAGCAATCCCCCCTCCCGATCCGTAGTCTCTAGGCTGCTGTGTATTGGAGTAGTGGTAGGTATGAGAGGAAGAGGCAGTGATGTTATGAGAAGTGAGCTATTAGTATAATTTAGAGAGATTTTTGGTTGTGATGAGTCAGGTAGAGAGTATTTAAGTGAATTTTAGTATTTTGGGGATGGAGCTTTAGATAGACGAATGCTGAAGGAGCGATGTTCCTAGTTATGGTGAGCTAGAGCTAGTATGTAAAAAAAGAGTGAAGATTTAAGTATTAATCTTCAAATGGGTACGAGTAATCGAGGTGGATAAGTTCCTGAAGGGAATGAGACGTTATGAATTCCTTGTTTTAATTTTTTGAAGCAAGCGCGGAATT
>JBIKUX010000047.1:0-8542 GCA_044347345.1 Bdellovibrionota bacterium
AAAAACCATCGTAAAGGTACGTCACATCCCCCCTCTTAGGAGCATGCATGAAACTTTTTTCGTCAGTATCGAGACTTTTTTCTTGTGATTTGGCTGTTGATCTTGGTACTGCAAACACTCTTATTTATCAGCGCGGTCTAGGGGTAGTATGTAATGAGCCTTCTGTAGTTGCTGTGCACACTGAACGTAATGGACGGAAGCGTGTAGTTGCAGTTGGAAGCGAGGCAAAGAAGATGCTTGGTCGCACACCAGATAGTATAAGTGCTGTGCGACCTGTTAAAGATGGAGTTATTTCAGATTTTGCGATCACTGAAGAAATGCTTCGTTTGCTAATTAGGCGCATTAGTAATCGTCGATTTGTCCGACCGCGGATAGTTATCTGCGTTCCTCACGGAGTAACAGAAGTTGAAAAGCGGGCTGTGAGAGAGTCGGCTGAATCAGCAGGAGCACGAAATGTATTTTTAATTGAAGAGCCGATGGCTGCCGCGATTGGTGCGGGTTTACCTATCACTGAACCGTGCGGAAGCATGGTATTAGATATTGGTGGAGGAACCACTGAGATAGCGATAATATCATTAAAAGGGATCGTTTTTTCTAGATCTCTGAGAATTGGAGGAGATAAAATAGATGAGGGGATAGCCCAATTTGTGAGGCGTCGATATAACTTACTAATCGGGGAGCGAACCGCTGAAAAGATCAAGATTGCTATTGGCAGTGTTATTGCTACCGGTGACAATTTGACTATTGAAGTTAGAGGGAGGGATTTAATTCAAGGTGTACCAAAGACTGCAGTAATTAGTGAAGAAGAAGTTCGTGAATCTATAATGGAGCCGGTTAATCAAATTATCGATGTAGTTAGAGCAGCTCTTGAAAAAACTCCACCTGAGCTGTCGGCCGATGTAATGGATCGAGGACTTACTCTGACTGGTGGAGGATCTTTGTTACGTAGTCTTGATAAGCTTATATCAAAAGAAGTAGGCATTCCGACAAAAGTAGTGGATAATCCTTTATCATCCGTAGTACTTGGTTCAGGAGCGGTTCTTGATCAATTTGATCTTCTCAAAGATGTTATTATTCAGTAATTACTTATGCGAGCAGTAGCTCGTCACCGCACTCAAATACTTTCAGTATCGGCTACTTTGTTTGTGGTGTCGGTGTTCTTTACAGCTTACAGTGCAAAACGTCCCGATCTGCGTGACTCTATTAGCGATGTTTTTGAGAATATAATTTCTCCGTTTCTTTTTTTAGGTAGAACTGGCTCAAGTTGGGTAGGAAGTTTCATTGAGGAATATTTTTTTCTGACAAACGTAGAATCAGAAAATCGTAAACTTCGGGCTATTATGGGTGAGTTACCATCACTCACAACGCATTTAGAGGAAGTAGAGAGAGAAAATAGCCGGCTTCGGCGCTTGCTACAGATGAAAGAGTCACAAAAGATTCAGGGAGTAGTGGCTACTGTCATCGCTCATGATGCTTCGAATTGGGTTGAGTCTGGCACTATAGATAAGGGTACGAGAGATGGTATCAAACCGGGTCGTGCAGTGATTGCAGATGGTGGAGTTGTCGGTCAGGTAATATCAGTAGCGTTTGCTACTTCAAAGGTCTTGTTTATCACAGATAGATCTAGTGGCGTTGATGTTCTTCTGCAAGGTTCTCGAGGTCGTGGTGTATTGCGGGGAAGAGGTCATCAAAGGTTACAGTTAGATTATGTCGATAGCACAGTTAAGGTTGAAGTAGGCGATAGAGTCATCACTTCTGGGCTCGACGGTGTGTATCCAAAAGGTCTCTTGGTTGGATTAGTGGCGCAAACAAGTAGAGCCCAAGATGGTTTATTTTTAGATATAAAAATTAAACCATCGGTAACTTTAGAAAAGCTTGAAGAGGTTTTAGTGGTTGATTTTGTAGATTTGCAAGAAGCTATTCCTTCTGAAGTTTCTAATGAGGCACATTAATGAAGGAGGTTCGTAGTTTCACTATTTTTTTTCTTGTAGCTGTTTCAGGATTGATTATTCAGTCAAGCTTTAAGTTTTATCTGCCAGCACTACGTTATTTTTGTCCTCAGTTACTTTTTATTCTAGTAGTGTTTCTAAGTTTTCAAGATAGCTCTGCTAAGGGAGTGCTGTGTTCATTTTTTCTCGGTTTGGTATTAGATATAAGCTCTGGGATGGTGATTGGACCATGGGCGGGAGCATATACGGTGTCTTATACTGCTGTTGCATTACTATCTCAGGGTATATTCGCTGATTCAGCCTTTGCAGTCATAGTTTCAACTTTTGTTTCTTACTTGATAAGTGGTTTAATATTTGTGCTTTTGTCTTTTAGTTTTACTGGAGGTAGTACGTCTGCAATGCTGGGTATTTTAATTGAAGCCTTTACTACAGCACTAGTTGCTCCATTAGTATTCCCTCTCTTAAAAGTCTTGTTAAAAAACTCTCGGTTATCTCGAAGAGGCTCAAGTTTTTAGTAAAAATTTGATATTTATGGCAGTTACTGAAAGGTTACCCATTAATGTTCCTTTTAGAGTGTCGCTTTATAGATTAGTGGTGACAGTCCTTTTTCTGTGTATCATCATACGATTGTGGTATCTTCAAATTGTTCAGGGAGTAATTTTTCGAGATCGTTCAGAAAATAATCGATTACAAACAGTTCTTATTCCACCTCCTAGAGGAGTAATCACTGATCGTGACGGAGGAGTGTTAGTTTCAAACCGTCCCTCTTTTAATGTAGAGATGGTTGTTGAGGATAGTCCAAATTTAAGCGATACGCTTGAAAGATTAGCAGCTATAGTTGGAGAAGAGCCCGAATCCCTGATTCGGCGAGTCCGTAATCAAAGAAGAAGACGTAAGTTTGAGCCTAAGCTACTACTTAAAGATGTATCACGCAATACGGTGGCAAAGATAGCTTCTCAAATGCATATTTTGCCGGGAATCACCATAGCAGTTGTGCCTTCTCGAGAATATCTTGAAGGTGAGTTTGCGTCACATGTAATTGGATATATCAGGGAGATAAACCAGAAACAGTTAGAGAGTGATAGATATGCTAACTACTTTCAGGGCGATATTGTTGGCCAATTCGGTATTGAATACCAAATGGAGCGGTATTTGCAAGGAGCCCGTGGATTAAAAAGAGTAGTGGTTAATGCTAGAGGAACACGAGTAGGTGAGCTGTCTTATGAACGGGAATTGCGTGGTAATACGGTAATTCTTACTATCGAGAAAGAAGTCCAGAAGGCAGCTGACGAAGCTTTAACAGAGCAATCAGGTGCCATTGTCGCCTTAGATCCACGAAATGGAGAGGTACTAGCCTTAGCATCTTCGCCACGGTTTGATCCAAATCGTTTTGTAGGTCATTTGGACAAAGAGTATCTCAAAGGTCTTGATAGAGGTAGAGCTCAGCAGGATCGAGCTGTTCAAGGTGTGTATCCTCCTGGTTCAGTATTTAAAATTATAACGGCTTTCGCAGCTCTATCGGAAAAAATAGTTTCTCCCAATGATACGGTAAGTTGTCCCGGATATTATTTTTTTGCTGGTAGGCGTTATGGCTGTTGGAGGAAAGGTGGCCATGGTCGTGTAGACCTTAAAAACTCCATTATTCGTTCTTGTGATGTTTACTACTATATCGTAGGAAGTAAGCTTGGTATCGATCGTATCTATCGCTACGCTTCTTTAACTGGGCTTGGAAGAAAAACTAATATTGGTTTGCCTGATGAAGCTGAGGGTTTAGTTCCATCTACTTTGTGGAAGCGCCGCGCTCATAGGAGAGCTGAAGATAAAAAGTGGTATCCTGGCGAGACTCTATCAGTATCCATTGGACAGGGAGCAACCTCAGTTACACCTATTCAAGTGGCTCGGTCGCTAGCATCTATCGTTAATGGCGGGAAAGTATTTGTTCCTAGCTTAGTCCGGCAGGTAATATCGTCTGATAACAGAATTTTAGTTGATCATCGAGAGCCGGAAATAGAAGATAAATTTGAGATTGATCAATCAATTTATTCGTTATTGATTGAATCATTAGTAGGAGTGGTAAACACACCAGGCGGTACTGCCGGAAGAGCTAAGCTTGATCCTTTACTAAATATAGTCGTTGGAGGTAAGACTGGAACGGCGCAAGTGGCGGCATTAAAATTTGGAACTGAGGGTAAGTTAAATGACCATGCGTGGTTTGCAGGCTTTGCTCCTGCTGACAAGCCTGAAATAGTGGTTGTTGCTTTAGCAGAAAATGGTGGTCATGGAGGTGCAGTTGCAGCACCAATAGTGCAGAAAGTTATGACAGCATATTTTTCAAAGCGTAAGGGTATTGTAATCCCAAACCCAACTGAGGATAAAGAAAATAAAGAGATATCTCCGCAAGGTCACTGATGCTTGATCGCAGATTATTGCAAAAAATAGACTGGATGTTATTAGCAAGTGTCTTAAGTGTTCCGCTTATCGGACTAATTGTTTTATTTAGTGCAGGCTACAATCACTCTAGTGATCTACCGATTACTGATATATCCAGTCTGTATCTTAAAAGCCCTAGTTTTTCCAAGCAACTAATGTTTTTGTTGATTGGAGTGATCATCATGGTGGCGGCAGCATCTATTCCCTCTCGCTGGTATTTTACATTAGCACCAGTTGTCTATTCAGCAAGTGTAACTTTACTAATTCTTGTGGCACTTTTTGGCACGGTTGTAAAAGGTTCACGACGATGGCTCGACCTTGGCCCAATAAATTTACAACCGGCTGAGCTCACTAAAATGGGAGTGATATTAGCATTAGCTCGAATCTTATCGAAATTACCTCCACCACGAGGTGGATATAATTTTATTCAGCTACTTTCACCCGCAATACTATTTTTAGTTCCCATGGCTCTAATTATGAAGCAACCAGACTTAGGTACAGCCTTGTCTCTTGGAGCTGTAGCCAGCTCAATGATTTTATTTGCGGGCATTCGTCCTAAGCTTTTAGTCGCACTTATTTTTGGAGCAATGCTAACTTTAATTCCTCTATGGCATAGTCTTCATCAATACCAAAAAAATAGGATTGTAGCTTTATTTAATTCAGAGGCTGATCCAAGAGGTACTGGTTATCATATAATTCAATCAAAAATTGCGGTTGGTTCTGGTGAATTATTTGGCAAAGGATACCTCAAAGGTTCTCAAACTCAGCTTGAATTTCTGCCTGAGCATACCACAGATTTTATCTTTTCTGTTTTAGCGGAAGAATGGGGGTTTTTAGGGTGTGTTTGTGTAATCTGTATGTATCTGATTTTGGTATGGATGCTAATAAGAGTTACCTTGAAGGTAAGAGATACATTTTCAGTTTACTTGGTAGTGGGGGTCACATCTCAAATTGCTTTTCATGCTTTTGTTAATATGGGCATGGTAGTTGGATTGTTACCGGTTGTTGGAATTCCTCTTCCTATGTTTAGTTATGGAGGATCTTCGCTTCTATCTACTCTATTTGGAATTGGTCTGGTCTTTGGAGTATATGTTCGACGAGGATTAGTTGGACAGTGACACAGATAAACAAAAATATATTACAATACATTGTTCTTTACTTTTTATTTGTAGGTTTTGTATCAATACCATTTCCTACAAATGCAGAAGAAGGTATTCCTCAAATCTTGGAGCGTTCGTTTAATGATAAATTGACCGATGACCTGCAAGGCACTAGTGATCCTACTAGTAGTACTGTAACCGCAGAGCTAAACGACAATGAATTATTATGGGTTGGAGATAAAGCTTTAGTATCCTCTACCTTTAGATTTGAGTTGTTGTTTTCTTCGAAGCACAAAGATCAATTATCGCTACCGGATTTTTCACTTTTAGTAGATCATACAGCTCGAGGTATTGTAATAACTAGTGCAGAATTATTTCGTGACACTCGTTATTCTAGTGGAGCGCAATTTCTGAGTAAAGATGAAGCTTCAGTAATAACCATACCATTGTCTTTTGGTCGAACTTTAGTTGTTACATCTTTTGTCCCTTCATTTAATTCAAGTGCTCAGAGTAAGGAATTAACTCGAAAATCTCTTATTTGTTTTTTTCAAGCTGTACTTCCTAAGAATAAAAAAAATATAAATTTAGCTGATGCAGTTGCAGCGGGGTTTTTACCTAGAGTGCATTCAGCTCGAGTATTAGCTAGAGGCGATGGATCTGGAGAAATTGGTGCTTCAATAGCTTCAGGATTGGTAAAAGTTTTTTTTGAGCCAAGCAGCAAAGTCCTTCCAGCAATAACTCCCAGTGAAGTTGTTAGTAGGGGAAAATCTCCTCGAGTAAAATATTCTTATCAACCGGGTAAAAGCCCCTTATCACCTTTTGTGGTTACAGGTGAGGAGTTAACAGCTGAGTTAAATAGTAATGTATTTTTACAATCTGGAGCAGGAAATACTCGGCTCCTCTATCGCAATCATTCGGCGCGATTAGCATCTTTCTTACCTAGTAGTTTACTCATATCTAAGATACACAAATCAGGAAATCAAGTTGCGCATGAATGTCTGGGTATAATTGAAAGGGTAAAATCTCAGATTGTATATGGTAGGATTGAGTAATAATTAGTTGAGAAAAATAATCATTAAATTAAAAGCACTGTTATGGAAAAAGAACCTTTTTGTGCTTTGTATAATATTTATAATGAGAATTACTGGTTACCATATTCGGTAGCTTCAATTTATTCCACTGTTGATGTCATTATCATTTTAGTTAGTGAAGTACCTTGGTATGGTTCTAAAGTTGATCAGAGAGATACCTTTAAATGTATAGAAGCTCTCCACGATCCTCAGAAAAAAATAAAGATACTTTGTGGAATATGGCCATCAGAGGTTGAGCAAAGAAATTTTAGTTTAGCGGTAGCTTCTAATCTCGGAGCTAAAGAGGTTCTGATTATAGATGCCGATGAGATATATCATTCTAACGACATAATTAAAGCTCGTGAGTTTACGGCTTCTCAAAAGGATATAGATTGTTGGCATATAAATTGGATTACCTATTGGAAAACTGTGAGATACAGAATAGAGCCTATTGAATCGTATCAACCAGTAGTCATTGTTAACTTAGGTTCTGTTGGATATGTTGAGACTCGTAATCCAATCGGAGCCAAGCATGCCTTAATACCTCCCGAGGTAGCTATATGTCATCATATGAGCCATGCACTTTCGGATGAAAGATTGGCTTTAAAGCATATTTCTGTTCCTAATCATTCTCAGACAGCGTATAGCTCTTGGTTTAATGAAAAATGGAAAGCCTGAGATATTAATCACGAGATGACTGATTTACATCCAATTAATCCAAGTGAATTTAAGCGGGCTGTCCCTATATCTAGAGAGTTAGTGCCTGCTATAATTCATAAAATTTATGATGGAACTGGTTTGCCTTAGTTAACTTAAAAACTACTAACCATATTCACTCTTAAAACGCTATCTATCTCACTTGAATAAATGCTTCTGTTTCCGCACCAAATAACGGAGATTCAGCAGTTACCTCTTCGTTATTATTTATAGAAGGGTCGTCAAGATCTGCATCTACTTCGATTTTACCGCTAGATACACGACCTCTACCGACTAAATCAAACGAGATGGTAGTATCATGCTCATCTCCGAGCTCTTCCTTCGAAAGAAAATACACTAAGTAATTACGATCATCTTCAGCACCGACAAAAATTTTGTCTGGATTTCTTGATTCATCTCGACCGTCAATTTCTATGTAGGACGTTCGTTCAAGGTACTCTAAACCAATTGGAAAACGTATTTTTAGAAAAAATTTATCTTCTTTGATATCGTCGATTCGAACACGAACGAATGTTTTGTCACCAACATCTATATTCTCTGGATCTGTCTCAATCGATACATAAGCAGTACCACTCTTGAATGGATTATCACCATCACTACCACAAGCGACCAAGCCAAAAGAAAAAATCACGCAAGCAATAGCGGTGGCTGAAGCGTTAAGATGCTTAAGAGACATTGCTACGGGATTCATAATCAAGTTACCGGTAAATTAAGATATAAAAAGTTTACTACTATGATTTGTACAGATACTTGTGTTTGTTTGTACTAGCAAGTTGCCAAAGGGTTTTTATCCAGTCAACTAAATAATTTCACGTTTTCTAATTAATTTATGGACGAACATTCCATTTGTCTAAACTCCAGCCTGAAATTTTTAAATTATTATTGTCGGCATAACTTAAAATTCCATAGGCGCCAGTTCTCAGTTTTAAGCTTTTATTTTTTACAGACGCTTCTTTATCTGTAGAATTGAGCTCAATAGCTGAAAGGTCAACTGTTAATGCTTCTTTAAGAGAGGTAGTGCCAATTAAACTCAATGCAAAACGCGCTGTACCACTACTTGTTACTACCAGAATGGTTTCTCCAGAGCTGTTACTGACTAAGTTATTTGCAAAGGATACCCATTCGTGAATAATCTCGTCTCTGTATGGGCGCCATCCTTCTGGGATGATGCCTTTACTTTCCCATTCGGCCATTTTTTCAAAACCAACGCGAAGAATAACATCCTCTTCGAGTTTATTTTCATCATCACCGAAATCTAATTCACTAAAGCTATCGG
>JBIKUX010000016.1:0-61158 GCA_044347345.1 Bdellovibrionota bacterium
CGTAGTCAGAAAATCTGCAAATTCCGCCGTCTCTATTCGCGGATGGTAGCCCATATACAATACTTCTCCTCGCTCATGTTTGAAGAAGTACTCGAATACAAAAACAAAATGTTGCTAAAATAACTCAGAAAATAACTACTACTACGTCTCTGTGACTAAAAAGAGACTAAAAAGAGACGCTCAGAATGAGGTCCAATCGCCTGGGCGCTCCTTGAAAGTTGAAAACCCTCCTACTCCTAAGTTGTTGAGTCCTTGATTAGCAGCGGCCACTAAACCCACAGGCTCCTTCCCTTCTGTTGTACCTGCTACTAAAGATGTGCCTCGTCCAAATGCAAAAACACGATCAGTAAAACGTGGCATAACCTCATCTTTATCGACACGCTGAGAAACAGGTACTTGATAAATCCCGTCAGACCCTAATGGATACGATGTGGCAGCTCGAATAAAACGATAACGTTTGATGCGGGATCTATGAAACTCATCTCGAACACGCAAAGCCACTACTGGATCTCCCGAGACGTTAACAAGCGCAAAGGTAAAGCGCTTTCTCTCATAGTTTGGCGATAATTTAATGGTAGACTCTCGCTTTCCGTTTCTAACTACATCAAGGTCTGTCGCGGCACTTCCAATCACATATCCACGTCCCCGCACTGAATAATAAGTAGGCCTATCAGCACGCTCTAAATGCTTGCGCACATATACTTCGGTCAGAACTACATCAGCATAAAATGGCGGTGAATATTGCCTGCGCATATAAGCTGTACCCTGTACTACTAATGGAGCTAAAGAGATACCTCGCCATCTTTTGAATTCAGGCTCCTGCATACCCTCATCAATCATAGAATCACTGACGGCGATATCGAGTTGAGTTAAATAACTCAAATAAGCTTCAGCCGGCACGAGTTTTGCGTCACCTCGCAAAAAAGCAGTTAACGCATTACTGTAATTAATTAGCGAAAAGCGAGTCTTAGGATACTGACTCTCATTAAGTCGCTTAAAAAGTGCTACTATCTCCTTTTGTGCTCCCGAGACTAAGCTGCGTACTGATTTTTTCTTGAGGATTCGCCAAGAAACTGGTTCTGCACGCAACATTTCGCCTATTTTGCGCCGATCTGGCGACAGACCTTCTAGGTCAACCTGTCCTTCAGGGAAGATTACATCACCATCCTCTGACTCTAACTCAAGAAGCACCTTTTCAAGACGTTGGCGTGGCGACCTGACTGAGGAAGCCTTAGACGGCTCGTTAGATACAACTTCTTCTTTTTTTGCTTCACCAGAAAATGTCTTCCTAAAACTCAAAAGTTCGGGAATAAAGAAAAGGAGAGCCGCGATTACAATAAAAAACACGAGAGTAAGACCCCCACGCCCTGAAACTGATTCAGTATTTTCAGAGTGAACCATTACCTCTCATCCTTAGCATAACAAGTTCTACCACCTTATCTACGTTTTCAATCACACTGTAGCAGGAGTAATAAGCAAAAATGCTCTATAAGTAAGAACTTAATCGACAAACTAGCTAAAAACGATCAACAAACCCGACGAGCTACTGAAGCTACCGAAGCTTCGGACAATCTGGGACCCACTTGAGTAATAACTTCAGCGGCTAGCAAACAACCTAACTCTGCCGCGTTCCGATCTGAATAACCTTGCTCAATACCCCATAAAAATCCACCAGCAAAGCTATCCCCAGCTCCAGTAAGGTCAACAGGATTACACGGTACTGCATTAACTCTAGTTTGCACGCCATTGCGTATGATACACGCTCCTTGTGCACCTAAAGTAACAGCCGCAAAAGGTACTAATTTTGCCAGCTGAGCTAAAGCTACATCAAGATTATCTGAATTAGTAAGTTCTAATGCTTCATATTCATTAGCAAATAGTAGATCTATAGACCCAAGACTTGCGCTAATAATTGCCTTCGCAGATTTTACTACCCATGGATCCGAACAAGTAAATGCAATTTTAGCTTTTGCCGATTTAGCTCTAGATATAAGAGCCTTAGTTACCTCTTCTCCATGCCCGGGATTGGCTACTACATAACCCTCTAAGAATACCCACGAAGAACGGTCAATAATATTACTCTTTATATCTCGCTCATTGAGATGGAGAGAAGCTCCAAGATACGTACGCATAGTCCTCTCGGCATCAGGAGTTACACACACAACACACGAACCAGTACGCTCTTTCGGATGAGGCTCAAGTGGCATAAAGACGCCACAACGCTGGCTCTCACTACGATAAAATTCGCCGAGAGGATCATCTCCTACACAAGCAAGCATCGCCGCATAAGCACCATCTCTTCCATTATTTTTTCCGCATACTGCACTAACTTGAGAAAATGTAACGATAGAATTTGCAACACTACCACCATTTATCTTTTTCGGATCATAACTTTTAACTCTGCCAAGCAGGTCTCTTTGCTCTTCAAGCGATTGCATACCATACGAACTTTTTGCAAATTTAAGTTTCTCAAGCTCTTCGTCTGACAAGTGCACATAAAGGTCTACGATCGCATTACAGATTCCTGTCACACCAAAATGATGTTGATTATTTTCACTACTCATGAAGCATTACTCCTTCCCTAGCTCCTTAATGTCGCTTTAACACCTTATTCCATGCTTCCGCCAAGACCGTCGAAACGCCCATAATTTCGGCAAGACGGCTTATCACCTCATCAACTATTGAATCTGGTGTGCTCGCTCCTGCGCTTAGCAACACCCTCAGAGGACGCTTTTCAGGAAGCCATCCTGTAACAATCTCAGATTTACTTTTACCAACACCATAATTAGGAGGAATGCACTCAACTAACTCATTTGAACATAGAAGACTTGCGGCTTCTTCAATATGAAAGGTTCTCAATTTTTTCCGGCAAAGTGCTGCCAAATGCGCCGTATTTGAAGAATTAAAACCACCTACCACAAGGGCAAAATCTCCATTGTGTTCTAATAATGCTTCAATCGATCTTTGATTTTCAGATGTCGCGTAACATAAAGTATCACGAGTGTCAGCAAAGTGATCTGCGACAGTATCCTCACCATAGCGAGACGAAAGACAGTCACGTAGATAAGCTGAAATAGCTTTAGTCTCTTCTGCTAGCATGGTAGTTTGATTCACTACACCAAACTTTAAAAGATGTACCGAAGGGCAAAAATTAGAGCTCATCCGTCCTTCAAAAAAATTGTAGATTTCAAACTCTTCGATATTACCCAAAATAAATTCCCCAAGCAGTCTAGCCTCTGCTTGGTCTCTAATGATTATACAAGGAGCTGTTAACTCTGCATGAGAAAAAGTAGCACGAGTTTCCTCATGATAATGCTTCCCATGAATTACTACTGCAAAGCCACGTCTACCTAATTCTTGAGCGCGTCGCCAAACTTTTTCAACGAAAGGACAAGTAGCATCATATAAGACTACTGTTGTTTTTCTTTGCTTTATAAGCTCTACCAATGAAACTGGCGCTCCAAATGCTGGAAGAATCACAACCGCATTGGAAGGAATCTCCTCGATAGGTATAATCGCAGTGCCATCAGTCTCAAATAAAAACTTAACACCTTTTGATAATAAATCATCATTAACACGCTGATTATGTATCATCTGGCTCAGAAGATATAAAGGCTGGTTTGGATGGTCAGCTATAGCTCGGTAAGCAATTTCAACAGCATTTTCTACCCCAAAACAGAAACCAAAATGGCGAGCCAGCAATATAGTTACCTGCCCTAAATCTAGTTCAAGAGGAGTAAAACTTCGTGTGCGCCCATCAGATTCATGACGAATGCGCTTCCAAGTACCAATAGTATCGGCTTTAAACTGAAAAGGTGTATCAAACTCTCGAGGCATTTTATGTAAAGACCTTCTTCAAACTACTATGCGACCACTTTAAACATAATGTTACCAAATAACTGAGGTACTGGGTAAGCGCCATCTGAGACTTGGAAACATCTCTTTCGGAACAGACCCGGAATCTCTTTGTAGCATACTATAATAACCAACCTGAACACCTAGCCATCTAGTATCCTCAGATGTCAAAGTCTCTGATGGTCGCCATGGGCTAAGAACACGAATGATGATCGGAGAAAAAGCGCCAGAGATCGATTGGTTAAGCCGATTCGAATCACACGGCACACGCACCTCAGTCCATACTCCCGGGAAAAGTGTTTTCTTTAAATTAGCCACCATTACAACAAAATTTCCTTTAGGATATCCCGAGCGAAGAAATAAGTGCGAAATGCCATCGCCACTACAAGGAAGCCAAACTACAGCTCTAGCACTGGTCCATCGATAAAACCGTCCTTGATCTGACTCCCAATCAAAAAATCCACGATCTTTACGAAATTCATACCAAATAACACAAATAATCAGGGAGAACGTGACTATAAATGACCCTACAGAATATCTACGAGTAAATGACCTAGCCACTAAAGGAGAAAGTAGCACGGCCGCAGTCATACTTACCTCTGTAAAAGAAAGATGAGGCCCAACAATTAGAAGCACCAACAACAAAAGCGCAGCTAACCGAGATTCTTTAATAACACCTGTGCTATCAACAAGACTCACCTCTTTTGATTTACCTACAAGCTGCCAAATTAAATATCCAAATAAGCAAGCACCAACAATACCCTGTTCCGCAAGAGTTCCCAAATAGAAACTATTAGAGTTATCTAGCCAACCTTTTAAGTCGATTCCAAGCATCTGAGCATAAGCCGGAAGTTCTTGTCGAAAAGTTCCAAATCCAACACCGAAGAGTGGCGACTCATACCACATACGTATTGCAATCTGCCAAAAAATTCCCCGACTCGACCAAGCTTGAGCTGCAGTACTCCAATTAAACGTTTCAATCAACCTAACGACACTTGTAGGTATCCAAAAAGGTAAATAACTAGGATGTACAAATTGTACAAGAATAAGAACAAGGCTTACTAGGATGACCAAAAGTGATAAGATAATTAAATTGGTAGAATATCTAACTGAAATTCTCTTTCTGATTAGACTCACAAGTCCAATTAGAGCAACCACACTTAATCCCAGAAAAAAAGACCGAGATCCAGAAAGCATTGCTCCAGCAAATATCGGGAAAATAAAAATCCATCGCTTTGCTAAAAGAGGAAGAAGTAATGCCGCTGTCACACCTAAAGCATTTGGATCAGTGAAAGTACCGCGCATCCTATTTAAATGGAGCCAAAAAGAACCTAAAGAAAACGGCTCAGGTAAATCACCAAACCACCACTGAAGTAAAGCAATACACCCAGAAATCCCTGTACCAATCAAACTACCCAAAAGGTAGGGTTCACGAATATGCGGCTTCTCAGCAACTACTAACAATAATCCAAAAAAAAGCACCCACTGCGAGAACTCCTTTATGCTATCTCCCATAAGTTCTGCAGATGCCAAAGCCACAGATAGAATTGAATAGTTATCAATCCCCGTGAGCAAACAAAAGCGCACAAGAAGTATACCACCTATCCACTGTACCCAAGATAGATTGAGTACTTGTCGAAGCCACTTAAAACCCTGATCAAAAAAAATCAAAACTCCGACGAGGGTGCTTAAAATCCACCAATGTGAATAACCTAAATTTATAATGATTCCAGGCAAAATAACTGAAATAATTCCAATAAATACATAAGAAAAAAGAACCCAATTTGATAAACTAAGAATGAAATTCATCCTTTTCAATTGTGCCCCTTACTTGCAGACAGACTTGTCCTCTGGTGGCTACGATTAGGACCTTTTACAGCTTCACTACTGGTTCGTAAAATTTTTAAGTTACTGCTTTCATCTTTTAAGGGTTCTGAAACGCGCACTCTCCGAGCAATTACCTTGTGATTGTTAGCACTGTAGTCAGCCAATCCACCACCACCACCACCACCACCAATAAATAAGCTCCAATCCTCAGATTTTACTACTGACGACGGAGTAGCTAATTCTCCGCTAAGTTCGGTCATCGGAACAGCGAATAGGCTATTAGCAATCTGCGTTAGTTGTTCAGTCAGATGGGGAAGCTGTGCTATTCCAAAAAATCCAATGTTCGCTCGAATGTCCCCAATATAAGGAGTACCTAAAAATAAAGCTGAATTACTATCTGGAATATCTATATTTGGAAGATCGTATCCTCCTAAAGTGCGGATACCACTAGTATCGATATCCACATTGAAATTATTTTGCCGGTATACTCCATGGTGGAGTCCTAGATATCTCCCTTTTCGAAATGAAAGTAGAATGAGTTGCCACTCCTTCCCTGCTTCCTGAATATTTAAACCTGATTCCGTAATATCTGGAAATACCAACCATCCGCCTTTTCCCTCTTTATCTTGCCAGTATACTTCAGGTCGGATTGAGTTATCCTCTGCCTTTCTAAATGCGATTGCATAGCCCGGGTGAGGTGGGTACTTTCGATCGTATTTAACTAACAATATAGAACGACGACCGACAGAAATATCTCCCAATCGAAACCAGACCGCAATTAGAAAGTCCTTTGAGCTGCTCTTTGAAGGAACTAAAGACAAATGATGGGGCACTTCAATATATGAACCCTGTCCTGATACTCTAATCTCTTGTTCAAAAAGATGTCGACCAAAACTACCGCCAGCCGGTGACAAACCTGCGTGCCGGCTTTGAAAACCTCCAACTATGCCAAATTGCCACAAGAACAAAATACCTATAAAAACAATGGCAACTAACCCAGCTACTACTGCTTGTTTATTCCTCCAAGTCTCTGGAATCATCTTCAACTATATTCTTTCGACGACGGCCCCGACGACTCTCTTGCTCCTCAGTATTAACTTCACTTTTTTTAGCTACTTCTACACCTACTGCAAGCTTTACCACCGCAACCACTTCAGGATGAAGCTTAATGGACACCTCATAGTTTCCTGCTTGCCTAACTGTTTCAGCTAAACGAATCTGGCGACGATCTACCACTAGACCTTTCGACTGCAAAGCAGCTTCAACATCTTTTACAGTAATAGCACCGAATACCTTCCCTGATTCGTTACCTTTTAATTGAAACTCAAGCGTGAGTCCTAAGAAGTCTTTTAAACGTTCGTCAGCCTCTTTTTTCTTCTTTTTCTTTTTAGCTGCAACTATTTCAATTACATGCTTAATGGCACTGGCCCGACCAGAAGTTAACTCTACAGCTATACCTCGAGGAATAAGATAGTTGCGAGCGTATCCTCGCTTTACCACAACGCGATCCCCCACATAACCAAGTGCCGGAAAGTCTTCCTGAAGAATTAATTCCATGATTAATCATCCATAAATTTGATAAACTGTTTCTTTCAAGATCAAAATCCTCTGACCTTCGATCATCGCCCGAGGTAACCACCACCAAAATCGTTACCTAAATCGTTCCTCGCGAAGTCAGCTCGTTGAGAAAATCTAGAATCAGAAGGTACAACCATGGAGGCCGTATTCGACCTCAAACGATGAGTCTGAAACAACAAAATATCCTCTCTTAGACAAAGTTGTGCCCCTATATCATTTGATGTACTGCCACTATCTGAACAATACTCAAAAGCAATATAATGCCCAGCCTTAGACCCCTTTACCTCAAATGCAAGCTCCTTTCTACCCCAATCAGAGACTCGAATATCACTGGCACCAAATCGCTCAAGTATACTCTTAATGCTTCCTGTTGCGGCTTCAACTGATTGCGCCCCTTTAAGACTATCAGTGCTTAGAACAACAACAGTCTCATATTTTCGATTCCTACCTTTGTTTTGGTTTGTGGATTCAGGATTTTTACTTCCCCTACTATTCATACTGCCCTACCATTAATGCTTATCAATACCAATACTTATATTTAAAGTCTTTTATCTATTATAAAAATTGTTACCCAACGAAAGCTTTGCTGTTAAGCAACTGCTGACAAGTTTTCACTGCCGAGTCTTTACCTGATTCTTCTTTACCTGCTAATTTTAGCCAACATCTAATACCAGCACCTGCTCTTTCAAAAATTTCAGGTAACAGCCGTTCCTCATCTTGCGAAAACTTAGCGAGAACCCAAGAGGCCAGACTTACTGCACCATTCTCTTTTAATCCCTCCTTTACTCCACCATCCTCTGGCTTTTCAAGAATTTTTGCTTTTTGAATATTATCTGGTCTTCCCACACCTACCCGAAGTCGAATGTAGTTCTTACTTCCTAGAACTTCTGATATGGATTTGAGACCATTATGGCCAGCTTCTCCCCCACCTTGCTTAAGCTGAAGCCGACCAAAAGGTAAATCAACTTCATCATGAACTACAAGTAAGCGAGAAAAATCGTGAAGCCCTTTGTTATACCATCTCCATGCTGACCCAACGGACTCTCCACTTAGATTCATAAAAGTCTGGGGTAGTAAAAAAACCACACCACAGCCGGAGGTTGAGCTACTACTCAAATTTATTGCATCTATACTACTTTCTAAAACTCGAGCTTGCCACCTTGTTCGCCATGAATCAATCGGATTTAACGTGCCCCCGCTACGACCCCTCTCGCTAAAAATTCTTCCTCCACTACTCCAATCACTATTTTTGTCGCTTAAGCCTCCTCCATTCACTAGGAACTCAATTATCCTAAAACCTACATTATGACGAGTGTGATCGTATTGGACACCAGGATTTCCAAGCCCCACTATCATCACTTTTTCTGGCATACAAAGGATTTAAATAAGCCTTTTTTATCCAAGCCGTATTCCATAATTTAAACGTGACCTTTAAAATTCACGAAAAATTACGTTTTTACTACAGATAGAAGCTCTCTTTAACATTACTACTTCTTCTTAACCTCAGTAGTGGCGGGAGTAGCTTCATCTGCACCACGAACAGCGGCAACCGTAACTATCGTCTCTTCAGGATATTTAATCTCAATCCCTTTAGGTAATACTATATCGCTCGCATGAAGACTCTGCCCCATCTGTAAGTTAGAAATATCTAGGTTTAAATATGGCGGAATATCAGAGGGGAAACATGAGACTTCCACCGTATGAGAAACAAAAGAAAGAACTCCTCCCGATAGCTTAACTCCAGGTGCTTCACCATTCAAATGCACCGCTACTGTAAAGTGCTGTTTTTCATCTTCTCTGAGAGCATGAAAGTCAACGTGAACAACTTCTCCGGTGCAATAATTTTTCTGTACTTCTCGAACCACAGCTCGCTTGCCATCAAGATTCTTTGATTGGCTCTTTAATTGGAATAACTGAGACCGGTTCGACTGTCGCGCCATCAAAACAAAAGGTTTTTTTTCAACCTGAACCGATACAGCGGTGCCACCCTTTTGATAAACTATCGCCGGAATATAGCCAGCGGAGCGTAATCTCCGCAGTTCCCCTTTACTCAATGTTTTTCGCTCTTCTATATCTATAGTAAATGCTTCCACGTTGTTAATTCCCTAATCGTTAAACATACTCACTGGTGCAATGGGTGAGGTCATCGGTTGCAATGGTAAGCTAATCACAAAACTTAATCACAAAATTTATCAAAAAATATTTTGCGATATGAGATTTCTCTCAAATTGATGGTGATGTTCCCACTAAGTACCACTTAAAGTAAAGTCCTCCACGGCACGGCTTAGCTAAATTTTAATGAAACAAACTACTGACGGAATCTTCTGCATGTATTCTGCGAATCGCCTCAGCAAACAAAGGTGCCACAGAAAGCAATGTTAAACGCTCAAATAAGGAAGATTTTGGGATTGCAATAGTGTCAGTAACAACTACTTCATGCAGAGCAGAACTTTTTAGCCTTTCTGGGGCATTACCCGAAAAAATCGGATGTGCACAAGCAGCAATTACCTTTTTTGCGCCGGCCAGCATTATAGTCTCGGCAGCTTTTACTAAAGTACCTCCAGTGTCAATCATATCATCAACAATGATACATGATTTTCCGGCCACATCCCCTACAACATGCATCTCGGCTACTCTATTTGGGCCAGATCTCCGCTTATCAATAATAGCTATAGCAGCATTATCAAACTTAGTCGCGTAGTAGCGTGCCCGCTCCACTCCACCTGCATCAGGAGACACTATAGTTACATTATCTCCCCCGTATTTTCCCTTTAAATATGGAAGCATAACGGGAAGTGCATTAAGATTGTCCACGGGAATATTAAAAAAACCCATTATCTGACCAGAATGGAGATCCATCGTAAGAATACGACCAGCTCCTGCAGTCTGAATTATATCTGCAACCAATTTTGCAGTTATTGGAACCCGCGGTTTTAATTTGCGATCTTGTCGTGCATAACCAAAATAAGGAAGTACCGCTGTTACACGCCCAGCCGATGCCCTTCTTAAAGCATCAAGTATAATGAGAAGCTCCATCAGATGGTCATTTCCGGGCGCTGAGGTGCTTTGAACAACAAACACATCTCTGCCCCTGACATTATCTCCAATGTCAACTGAGAGCTCACCATCACTAAACCGAATTACCTCCAATCTCCCAAGTTCAATTCTCAATGAATCACACACAGAAGATGTAAACCGCGGATTAGAACGACCAGAAAATACCACCAGTTGACCAGGCACATTAACCTCCATCAGAAGACGGCTTTTGAAATAACGGAAGTTAAATAGTTAATCAAGTTATTAACCAATCTTTCACAACAAAAGAAGAAAGGGTGGAGTATCCCCAGTTTTCTATGTAAAAAACTATTACAAAAATTTAAAAAAACTGCCCGGGTAGGATTCGAACCTACGCATGGCGGGTTCAAAGCCCGCTGCCTTACCGCTTGGCGACCGGGCATTACACCAGCTCACTCCATGGGGTGTTAGAGAGAGATAATTAAATCTTGACTGGTTTTATAGAAGATCTTCAAAACTTTCAAGAGGGCATCTTTATAGAATATCTGTAAAATATATTTTAGCGCCAAAATGCTGAGCGATATCTCGCAATTCTTTAATGGGCAATCTTTCATTCTGGCGCTTAGGAAGTACAAATAAAGTACTGCCGGAACCGCTCATACCTACGGCTCCAGCATCTTCTAACCCTTCTAACCGCTTATGAAGTATTTGCTGACGTGGTTCGACCACCCAACTAATTTCAGTTAAATCATTTTTTACCAATGAAATCAGCTGTTCATAGGAAGAAATTAAAGATATTTTGTCGTTGTCACGTTCCGAACGCAAAAATCTTCTGCGACTTTCAGCAAATACCTCTGAAGTAGCAATACCCCACGGAGGACAAACCAGAGCAACAGGAGTACCCCTAATATCAAAGCTCTTAAGTGGCAAAACTTCCTCACCAATTCCTCTTACCCATGAAACACCGCTTGGCTGACAATCAAGAAAAAAAGGTACATCTGCTCCAAGCTGTCTAGCGACCTGTTGTAAGGTAGCTTGTCGTCTATCTAATCGTTGATCATTTAAGTGAACTAGTAGTGGCCCTTTTACTCCTAATCCTTCCAAATACAATTCAGTTAAACGCATCGCAATCGCACAATCACTACTTCCGCCACCCAGACCTCCTCCTAGTGGAATTCTTTTTTCTAGGGAAAACGATAACGAAACCGGATCAGAAATAATGCTATGATTAATAATAAAATTAGCTCCTCTAGATACTAAATTTTTTTCACTATCAAACAATTCAGCCATCGATGACTTGCAAATTATTTGAGACTTATCAGATTTGGCATAATCAGCCTCAAGCCTTAAAGTATCTGCAAATCTAAGTCGAGCAGTCAGCATTGAAAGTCTATGGTAGCTATTACTATAAAGCCCTTCTACTATAAGTCGAAAATTTATTTTAGCAAATGCTACGCCTACGGCTTTAAACACGGTCTGATTATTCAAACTACCGCCTTGCAACAAAAAATTGTGGGTGTTTTATTAAGATAGATCGTCTTTTTTCTTGAGCAATACTGCCCAGTTCCAGCGGAAAAGGCCTATCGCTCCGAAGAAATTTTGCAAGCCAGTTTTCATCAAGCAGAGCAGATGATGGCGGCAAAAGATCTATCCCTGCTGGAGATACAGCTAATGTGCATTCAGGCCTTCTTCCTATTGATTTTCCTTTAGCTACATACCAACCATTACTCAAAAATAAGGCTCTCATTGCAGTAGATATCGAATAAGTAATTAGAATAGTAGGAGTGGTATTAAAAGCGTCACAAAGATTGTCAATTAACTCCGGTGACCATAGTGATGGCATAACCGGTTGTGAGAAAGGATCAAAACAAATTACGTTAGGTTTGACTGAAGAATTTTTAGTACTGCACCCGTTACCACCATAAGGATTGTTACTTCCATGAGGTTGAGTTTTACACCATATATTTTCGCTCAGTATATTTTCCCTCCATGTATAACAAAAATCTCCCTCAATATACTTCCAATCTATGTATTTAGAAGTCCACCTTCTCTGCTCAGTGGTGAGAATGGATTCTACAGCGGGATGATTTGTGTAGGGAAAGACGCTTTGGTGCTTACGAGCTAAAATCAAAGGCTCGAGTGTGATATCAAAACTTACTACAGTTATTCTTAGATTTTGATTACAAATAGTGCTCCAATCGTGAGAAACAAAGGCCATAGAATTCGCTCCAGCACCTAAACCTACATCCCAAATTACCACTGGTGAGGTGCCAGATTCTATTAAATGACTGATAGCTGGTAAGCTCTGCTCTAGATAAAGTTGTTTTGCTTCATCAAATGGATTTAATAGTGGATGCATTCTTTCGCCAGACCTGCAATCCATGATTCTAGTTTGTCCGTCCGAGTCACAGACAACTGAAAAATTTTCTGAGAAATTCTCAATCATATTCTAATAATAGTAGTAAATAGAATCTAAGACAGTCTGCTCTTTATCACTGCCATGTTGTTCATGGCTGTTCTATCTCTGATTACGCTCTACTCTCACTTTTAGAGCTACCAACCGTAACTTTAATTCTTCATCATTAATAGCGTCAGCTAAAACTAGCCCTTCGCTAATGAGCTCGTTAGCACGCGTTTCCTCACTGAGCCTGGCCAAACACTCGATATGAGGAATAAAATGAGGGGTATAAGTACGATAATCACGATAAACAATTTGAAAAAAATCAATTGCTTCTCTATCTCTGCCTAATTCTACGTAAAGGTTAGCTATTTGACAGGGAAGCTCGGGGTCAATCCTATTCCACTCGTATTCTCTCCTGAGACTTACAAGTTTCTCTTCAGCAGCAAGACTTCCTGACCGAGACACTTTTGTCAGCTTTTCATTGCCAACATCTTTCGATTCTTCTCCCATAAACTCTTTACCACACACAAAATTGACTTTCTTGTTACTGTATGGACGAATAAAGGGTATGACAACAGAAATTGCTGATTCAATATATATTCAGACAAAAAAGAGCGACCATAAACCTTCATCCAACGCTTTGCTATCAATCGCCTTAGAGGCGGCTAAAATTGGCGCAAGTAGAATTATCGAAGCTCGAAAGAGCAATAATTTTACCCAATCAAAAAAAAGAGACAAAAGCCTCCTTACTTCAGTCGATATAGCTGTACAAAGAGAGGTATCAAACTTTCTAAAGGCGGCAATTCCCGAACAACACCACATCTTCCTCGCTGAAGAAGAAGATGATGATTATGATGAAGATAATGATATTAGCACTTCTAACATAAGCTCTACCTCTGGTCTTGAGGCAAGACACCACAAAAAGCTTTCCCATAAAGATGTTGGGGATATTATTTGGATTCTCGACCCTATAGATGGCACTACAAATTTTACGATGGGGTTACCCGAAGTCGCAGTGTCTCTAGGAATAATCGTAAATAAAGAGCTTGTAGCCGGAGTTGTTCATGCCCCATTTCTGAGTAAAGTATATTACGCCGCTAAGGGTGAAGGTGCCTTTTGTAATGGATCCCCCATAAAGGCCAGCCTTGCAACTGATATCAATGAAGTCTTAATTGCAACCGGTTTTCCTTATTTAAACAACCGAGAAACTTGGTTCTCTCTCCAATTAAAGCGTATTGAAAAGGTCGGTCGAGCCGCAAATGATATCAGGCGAAACGGAGCTTGCTCCATAGATTTATGTCGTGTAGCAGATGGTACTTTTGGTGGTTTTTTTGAAACTGTGCAGCCATGGGATATAGCGGCTGGACAACTCATCTGTAAGGAAGCAGGTGCAAAAATAGGGCACTTTTCAAAATTTAATAGCGAAGAACATAAATTAGTCTGGGAAAATTTTGCCAAAAAACGAGGTTTACCTTACGGCCTCATACAAGACATCACTAGCAATGAGCTTAGAAGTGATGATTATTTCGTCGCCGCAGAGGGCATTTTTCATGAACTACAAAAATTACTTTCTGAGTAATCTTTTCTTAAATTTTTTCCCCGATTAAGCAAGGTTTTCAAAGAAGGCCATCAGGCACTGGGCCATGAAATATAGCCGTGCTTTGTCCTTCATGAATCCCAAGTTTTTCGGCGCTACCAGCAACTAATTCAATAACGTACTTAGATGGCCTCTCAACAGAGATAATGTCAGTAGACTGAGGTATAGTATTCCGTTTAATTCCTACTATTTTTTTATCTTCATCAATAAAGATTATATCCAGACTCACAAAAGTATTTTTCATCCAAAACTCTTGCAAAGAACTAGATGGAAAGACAAACAACATTCCAGTATCCGGCGGAAGTGTCTTAACGTACATGAGTCCACGCTGACGATCACCCTGATTGTTAACTATTTTTAAAAATACTTGCTTAGAGTTAGAACCGTCAACTTTAGTAAAGGAAACCGGAAGCATCCCCTTTTGCTCTATAGCTTTGGCGGAAATGAAGCTAAGAGCAACTAGTAATAGTGTTATAAAACCAAAAGAAATAAGAAGAGATTTTGGGAATTTTTTAATAATCGATAATCTCTCAGCCATTACAAGCCCGTTAACCTAGTCTATACAACCAATCAATTACCTTTAAGAGCTTCAGTAAGTTCTGGTACCAAAACGAATAAATCTCCCACTAATCCATAACTGGCTAATTCAAAAATTGGAGCATCTGCATCTTTATTTATGGCTACGATGATTTTTGCATCTTTCATTCCTGCAAGGTGCTGAATCGCCCCAGAGATACCAACTGCAATGTAAAGATCTGGTGCTACAATCTTGCCAGTCTGACCAACTTGCCAATCATTTGGAGCATACCCAGCATCTACCGCAGCTCGAGATGCTCCAATCGCTGCATTTAATGCATCAGCTAGGGGAAATAAAACTTTTTCAAAATTCTCTGCCGAGCCTAATGCTCTACCACCACTAACTATTACTCTTGCATCAGCTAGCTCAGGTCGCCCACCGCCAGATATCTCCTGAGAAACAACAGTCACTGACGGAGGAAATGTAAAACCCACCTCAGAGGAAACTAATCCCGAGGCTGCTATAATATGAACTGACCCCGTAGTGCCTATGTCAGTGGCTGCCGAAAATGCTGAGCTTCTAACCGTCACAACAGTGGTAGGAGTTGTTACCATTACTTGAGCAAATACATCACCAGCATACATCGGACGAATAAATGACCGATCAGCATTTACGGCTATAATATCGGAGGCTTGCCCTGCATTCAGTAACGTGGCGACTCTTGGCAAGAAATCTTTTCCGGTAGATGAAGCTGCGCCAACGATAAGACTTGCACCTTTCTTTTTTACCAAAGAAGCTACAACTGTTGCCACGGCTCCAGCTGTGTAAGAAGACACTTCAGGACCATCTATTGCATAAGACTCTGATATCCCGAGAGTGCCAGCTTCTTCAGCAGCTTTACTTCCGCCTGGACCCCACATTACCCCGATCAACGATGATATTCCAAAAGGAGTAACCATTGCTTGAGCAGCCGACAAAGCGGATTTACTGGAAGAACTTATTATTCCGTCTTTGTGTTCAAGAATCATTAAAAGCGTCGACATTACAAATACCCTTAGGACAATTTAACACCATTTTATCAAAGAACTTTGGCTTCATTACGGAGTAGGTTTACCAGTTCGCCTACTGAATCAACCTTTTTGCCAGCTTGCCGCTTAGGAGGGAAAAAAAGTTTTTGTATCTCTACAAGTGCCTTTGCTTCTACACCCAATTCCTTGAGAGATACGACATCTACCTGTTTTTTCTTTGCTTTCATAATATTCGGCAGAGAGGCATACCTAGGTTCGTTTAGACGGAGATCTGCTGATACAACCATTGGAAACGAGCCACGCAAAGTTTCAAGACCGCCATCTACTTCTCGAGTAACCTCTACGATACCAGATACTTCATTACCTATTGGCTTTTCAACTATTGTTATCTTCGAAGCAAAACATGCTTGAGGCCATCCAAGTTGACCCGCGATAATCTGCGCAGTCTGATTAGCATCCGAATCAATTGACTGTTTTCCTAAAAGAACAAGCGAGGGCGATTCTTTCAAAATTACTGCTGATAAAATCGAAGCTGCCACATGCGAGTCAACAACAACATCGGTTTCAACATGAATTCCGCGGTCTGCACCCATAGCGAGTGCATATCTAAGCTGAGTAACGGCATCAGCAGAACCAATAGTGACTGCTACAACTTCTTCCGCAAACCCTTGCTCTTTAATTCTAAGAGCCTCTTCAACAGCAATTTCATCAAAAGGATTTGCTATCCATTTTATACCTTCGGTTAAAATATTAGTGCCATCAGCCGCCAACTTAATTTTTGTTTCATAGTCGGGAACTCGCTTAACTGATACAACAATCTTCATATGCATAATCCTTTAGTATCTGTCCTACATTGTACAAGGTTACGACCGCTAGAGAAAGCCGGTGTTATTGTTACCGAAGCGGTGAAATTTTCATATTTTATAAAATTACCATTACTAATCCTGTTTGCGTTGCTAAAAATACCGCAGATGGCTCTTTGTGAAGAGCTACTGAACCTTAACGCCAGCAACATAGTGCCTGTTCGAATACTTCACTCATCAACTGGAAGGTGTGGTTCAGGATTTATCAGTGGTACAAACAAAATAGTGACTGCTGCCCATGTAGCTCGTAGCGTCTGTGGCGCCAAGATTTGTGAAGATTTGTCTCTCATATTGGGTGATTCAGCTGAAATTCATAGACCAGTTGTTTCTGTGATTCAAATAATTAATAGTCTTGACGTTGCACTTCTTGAAATATCCCCAGAACTCCTCCCAGATTCAAATAAACTAAAGCCTGTGCCATCAAATTTTTCTGGCATAGCAGGCTATCCTTCATGCGGTGATTTAACTTTAAGTTCAGGCGGATTAACCAGACCATCAAGTAGTACTGTTTATTCCTCAGCCTTAGGAATGAAAGGAAGTAGCGGAAGTCCGATATTTTTAGATGGTTCACTAATCGGTATTGCTTTAGAAAGTGATGGCCTACTAAATGGTACTTTAGGCCTTTTTTTAAAGGTCCCTCACAAGCTCAAGGGACGACCCGTAGAGGCACTAAAGCCATTAACCGAACCTATACGGCAATCTCTAATCACGGAAGCCCAACTAATTGAGAACGAATTTATCAACGAGGTACTCAATTTACGCGGCCTACAGCGAATCGTAGCTTCAATTAGATATTTAGAAAGAGTAAGAAACTTTTCTCGTCGTTTGAGCGCAAGTGATGAACCGGAACATTCACTAGCAGGCTTTAACGGCGTATCACTTGGTAGAGATACTGAAGAGCTAATCGAACAGGTGGTACAACGTCCGTCCGCTCTAAGCAATATAATTATCAAACTATTTTTACGTTCCTATCTCGAAAGAGTTGGTTTTTGGGACGAATTTCTTACTCCCGTGCCCCCCCAGAGCATTACTAAAGTTATCTACGGCAGCAATCTTTCACCGTCAAGCAAAAATCAACTATTAGCTATAATTACCGAAACGCAACAAGCAGGGTATCCGGGAGTAGAGTGGGTTATATTGTGGTATGTAGCTATCGGCTCTGTTGTAGTAAGTGCCTTTCTAGCTTCTCTTGGTTACATCTGGGGACGAGTTCGAGGAGAAGGCGGAAGTTTTTTACACGCCGCATTAACCACGATTATTATCGCGCTACTACTGTGGCCGGTAGGATGGTTTCTTTTTTTAATAAAACGACACTTTTTTTCAAGAAAAAAATAATTAAGTGTCATACTTTCGACCACACTAGGGCTTAAAGGCCACTCCAAGAGGATGCTCCTTTCGGTCGCCAAACTCTTCTCATACCACCCCTAGAAAGCTGCTGCCGCTTCATAGGAAAGGGCTTAAGGTATTCGTTTATTCTTTTACCTGGCCCAGAACCGTAATAGTACCAAGCAGGTATCTTTTTAAACTGATTTAAATACTGTTTAGGTACTTCCTTTATTGAATCAACCCAATGAATAGTTCCACCAGAATCTATGTATCGGTAGCGTCTTTCACCAAAAGCCACATTAGCGTGAGTAATGAATATAACTAAAGCAATTAATCTAATCATAAATATTTTAAAAATTATCAAAGAGTCTGTTCGTTAAGTATAAGCGTTATCCCTTGATATGTCTTATCTTTTACTATCAGTAAAAGATAACCACTTTATCTCACTTACTGACAGTTATGCTGATAATCTACTTGAACTACCTTAGTTAATCTTAAAGATTAAGTTATAAAGAAAAGCCGGATAAAATAACCAAAATTCAGAGGTTTAAAAATGAAGTACGCTGTAGAACAGAGAATGGGAACCTTCGGGGACGACTTTTGGATTCGAAATGAAAGAGGAGAGAAAATATTTTACGTATCCGGTTCCCTATACTCTTTTGGAGATAAATTAACATTGATGAATTCATCTGGCCAAGAGCTAGCAAAAATAAAACAAAAACTTTTTACACTATTCCCGACATACAGAGTTTTTCGGAATGGTAAAATAGCTGCCACACTCAAGAAACAAGTGATATCTTTTCGCCCGAAATTTCATCTCAAGTTCCCACTAGGAGAACGCCTGACCATTAAAGGTTCTTTCATCTTTCATGATTACGAAATATACCGAAAAGAAAAAGTAGTAGCTCGAATCCATAAACGACTTGGGACTTTCACTGACTGCTACGAGGTCGATGTAACTAGCTCAGAGGATGTCGTTATCATTCTATGCGTTGCAGTATGCATCGACCAGATTATTGACTTAAAACGTAAAGCTCAAAAAAAGGAAGAAGAGCGAAGAGCAGCCTAAAGACGGTTACACTCACTCTTCTAAAGTTTTACTCTTTTTACTGCTTCTCTAAAACTGCGAGCAATTGAGGATCTCTCGATAATTCAGCAATAGCTAGCGACATTGCCTGTTCCAACAACTCAGCAATCCTACTTTCTCTGGCATACGCATCTCGAGTTTCTCTTTCTCCTGAGTAAGTTGCCTCATAAAGAATCTTGCCCGAAGCCTCGTCTTGGACCCGACTTGTAAAGCGAGCTTGAGCAATTAGCTTAGTACCAGACAATGAAGATTTAATCGATGCGTGCCACTCCAGGATGTCTCCTAACACAGTAAGAGGTGTAGCTCCACCTACCATCACACCTTTTTTCCTAAGAGCATCACTAACGGCAGAAGCTACCACCTGAGCAGCAGTTTCCGAATCAGCTCCTACAAGTTTGGCCCCCTCAGAAGACATCTTACCCACAGGTCGGGAATCAGTGAACAAACCAATAGCTGTGCGACCAGCAACCAATTTATTGGATAGCGGAAGATGTTTTGTAGAAACAGCGGCTACCTTTACTGAAGAAGGAAGCCCAGAGGAGCAACCCACGGCTATTATCATGGTACTGGCTATTATTAAGAAGTTAGCCGCTACACTAATTTGGTTCATTATCTCCACCAATTAAAATATATTAATCGTACTCTTATAATATGTATTTTTAAGGCCTCATCCTCTTGACGACAATCCATTTAGCACGTAAAAAGTGACAACGTTGAAACTTCCAGCCTTTTTTTAAAAAAGCTGTCCCCGTCGTCTAGCCCGGCCTAGGACGTCAGCCTTTCACGTTGAAAACAGGGGTTCGAATCCCCTCGGGGACGCCATTCTTTACCTTGCAGATTTACAATTGCAGGTGGAGTAGGTTTCATGTTCAGCTGATTGGATGGAGTTGTGGCTATTTCATAGCTAGGTAATCTCATAGCTAGGCAATCTCGCTGAACTAGAGATATTAGCTGGCTAGGCTCAGATTCGGCTAGGCTCTCAGACCTGTGTAATAAATTGCTAATGCTGCTTGGTTAATAATTCTCTAAACACTATATTTTTAGGATTATTTAAAATTTGTTCTAGGCTGTTATTAGCCCTCAGTAGTGTTAGGTCTCTAGTGTTCTTCTTCTCCACAACGTAAATGTCGGGTATTGAATCAGCGAGGCGTGTTTCAAGTAAATTTGTGGTAAGACCTTTTAGGTTAGTGGCTTTGCCATTTGAGTAAAACTGAGCTGAATAAGGAAGCCGCTCAATATAATTAATTCGATCACCTTGTGATACCAGCCCAGACTTAATCCAAACTTCCGAACGCCTGACCCCCACTATTGGTAGAATAAACAGAGCCACCACAATGAAGCCAGCCGGTACGATACTAGCAATGCAAACCAATCTTCTTGGACTAATTTGCAAATATCGTTCGATAAATAGAGATAGCAAGATACTCCATGCCGGAAGGGTCGGTAGAAGATATGGGATCATTATCCCCGATGAAAAAGTAAAAATAACTGGAACCACTAATGCCCAGCTCAATAAAAATACTAGTATTTGAATAGAAGTAGGAGCAGAAACAGATGTAGAAATAGGAATAGAATTAGTCTTAATACTGAAATTAAGATTAGAGAGATAATCTCTCCGACAATATTTAACTAAAACTGGAATAACCAATAACACCCAAGGAAGTAGCGATAAGCCTAAAAATAGCCAAATAAATCCGTGCGGCTCAATATGAGCACTACCGTACATACTTACCCATCCAGGCTCTGTAAACCTACGAAAGTGTTCACCAATTATGTAATAGTTTAAAAAGCCTGGAGTATCAAATTCTGCCATGATGTGCCAGGGTATTGAAGCAGCTACTCCTAGTGCACAATATGCCAAAAGTTTTAGAAGCGAGTAAATCTTCTCTCTAAAATGTGACCGAGCAAAAATCTCCCAGCAACAAGCAGTAGGTACTATAATTAAAATTGCCAAAAGCCCCTTGGCAAGAAGGGCAAGGGTAATTCCTAAGGCAAAAAGAATTCCCCACCACCAATATGTCTGTAAGAATAAGGTAGTTAATGCTACAGCTACTGCGAAACAAAAAGCGCTATCAACCAAAGTCAGACCAGATAAAACATAGAACAATCCAGTCGAAGCAAGTATTAAAGCTGCTCTGGATCGGATTATGGAACTAAGAATCCCAGCTGTACCCAAATACATGATGCCTAAGCTTGCGCATAGAAATAAAAAACTAGGTAACCGAACTGAGAACTCGTTAGAGCCAAATACTTTAATGCACAGTGCAGCTAACCAAAAATAAAGCGGTGGTTTACCCCAAAAGGGACGGTCGGGGTCTAGGTGTGGTACTATCCAATCGCCACTATCTCCATCATCTCCTGTGGCGACCATTTCACGGGAAATTTCGGCGTAACGGCCTTCAGATGGATCAATAAGAGGAAATGTACTAATTACTACTAATCTTATCAATAAAAATAAAAAGGCTGCTCCTAAAAATAAGTTGGAGTCGCTCTTTGTTTGCAAATTAGTGTTCATGACGTGGCTCGCAGAATATAGAGCTACAAAGTAGCTTTTGAAAATTTAAAGAAATTACAAAATTAAATTGAATATTTACTTTCCAATTAAGCAAAATAAACTAAATGTCTCCCAAGAAATCTTTAAATAGTTTGACACTAACCAAACAAATGGGCACCCTCTCCACGAAGATTTTTGTCGGCTGATAGCTCAGCTGGCAGAGCAGCTAACTCTTAAGCGACTACTCAGCTACCACCATTCTGCTACCACCATTCTATATGACTATGTTTTAATCCAATCATTTCAATAATATAATGAGCTTCTAAATTAGCTAGTTTTATATTATCGGCAATTTCTCTTGTGTCAGTTTTGTGTTGTTGGGTCGATATGTTCTCTATTGGTATGGTGCAAAAACTTACATTCTGGAAGGAATACTTTAAACTGAAGAATGGCAGAATCAAAGTATTTAAGCGTAGTGGAGTCTCAGTAATAGAGTCTCAGACAAATTCTATGCACGATTCACATTTCATGGCGAAAAAGGCTACGTTCAAGAATCGCTAAAGACTTAGAGAACCAACCAAAAAGTAGACAATAAGTTACTAAGCAGCGGTCTTTAAACTCTCAAATTCGAGGGGAGAAAGATAGCCTAAACACGAGTGTGAGCATACCGTGTTGTAATAGCCCTAGATATATTCAAACAGTTCTCTTTCAATTTGGAATTTAGTGAGCTCTCCTAACAGATAAACTAGCTCCTTTTTAAGAATAGCAAAGAAGCTCTCTGTTGGGGCGCTGTTACAGCAATGGCCTTTTCTACTCATGCTCTGAGTAAAGCTCTCATTTTTTATCACTGCTTTAAAATCATGGCTAGCAAACTGCACCCCCCGATCAGAGTGAATAAGCAAGCCGAGACCGAGACACTAGGTCGGTATCGCTTAAGTGCTGACTAAAAGGTCATTAACACAAGCTCAGTGTTAATCGTGGTGCTAGTTTAATAAACCACCACCCTCCTATTTATTGAATAAGTCTGGTATGACTACCAGTTATTTATAGCCATCCACTTTGGGTTTTTATGTACTTTACATCAGTAGTCCAAACCTGATTCGGCTCACTCGGTGAAAAGTTATGATTCAGGGTATTATCTGAAACGACTAATTTAGGCTTCGAGTCAGTTGTTATTACTTTAAATCTCTTGGTATGAACACTCACTAAGCCCATGGCTTTCATGTGTCGATTAACTCTCTTAACGCTACCCATATCTTCTCTTATGGTGGTTAAATATCTCGTTGACCTTACAAGACTTAACATCTTGGCTTGAATCTGTCGCTCGGTTACTTTTGAGCACGCCTTCTTGGCCATTTATAATACCCGCTCCTAGATACATATAAAATTTCACACATAACTAAAAGCGGATACTGTGCCTGATGGTCATTAATAAACTGGTATCTTAGACACTTTTTTTGTCGAATAAGCTTGTCGCCTTTTTTAAAATTTCTACCTCCTCCAGGGTCTTTCCGCCTCAGTTCAGTAGTTAAGTCTCGATATCTCTTTGTCGATGCGACTTTTGACTCTAACACCTTCTTCAGATACTGAGACAAACCTCCCCCGGCTTCATACTACTTCAGCCACTTCGAAAGGCTTGAGTCGGCTACTCCAAGTTCTTTTGATATTTACCCCTCCAACTTGCCACTATTCTTAAAAAATTCAACAGCATAAACTTGCTCTTTTATCATACTACCAATCACTTATTATACTTTTCGACAGTTTCCATTTTCTGCTACTACTACTGTCTACTTTTTGGGAGGCTTCTAGAGTTACGAGATGCGAACTGTAATCACACGAAAGGGAAGGTGGGCTTTTCAAACCGGCCATCACTAGCGACGCTTCATTGGGTGCCTCTATTCTATATAGGTATACAGAAAAGAAAATATATTAAATATGTATCAAACTAGATAGTATTACTATCTATATAGACACTATCCTCATAGCATGCTTTTATATGGTGCAATACTAGATAGTATTACTGCCTATATGAGCACTAAAATACAACAACTACTTAAAAAATGGCCTTCAGGAGCTATCAAGACCGTTGCTGGTCTAAAGGAATCCGGGTACTCACAATCTTTGATAAACCATTACCGAAAATCAGGTTGGATACATTCTGTTGCCGATGGAGTTGTCATAAGAGCAGGTGATACACCTTCAATTTTCTCAGCCGTCGCAACATTACAAAATGAACTTAAGCTTGATGTTAGGGTAGGAGGAATCACTGCATTAGAACTTCAAGGCAGTGCTCACTATATACGCAAAGGTAACAGTGCATTTCATATATTTGGAACTCCAAAAAGACTTCCAACATGGATCAGAAATTATCAGTGGAAAGAAGATGTGCAATATCATTCCACCACTCTATTTAAAGAAGGTTTCAAAGTTGGTTTGAAGAGCTTTACTGATGAAGGAATAACGGCGTCGATATCTAATCAAGTTCAGGCACTAATTGAATTTTTAAGCCTTGTTCCGATGAAACATACTGCGGAAGAAGCGAAAGAACTTATGGGAAGCTTAATAACACCTGTGCCTGCAAAGGTTCAGCAACTACTCAGCGAATGCAATTCTTATAAGGTAAAAAGGCTCTTTTTGTTACTTGCTGATGAGTGTAATCATGCGTGGTTCAAAAAACTAGATTTGAAATCTATAGACCTAGGAAAGGGGAGTATGAGTCTTTCTAAAGGAGGCCGTTACAGTAAGAAGTATAAACTTATCGTTCCTGAATCAATATTAACGAGTGAATACAAATGAAAAATTCTAAATACCATCACTCAGTATTGTTACTTCTTCAAGTGCTTCCTTCAGTCAGCACAGAGACAGAGTTCGCTCTAAAAGGAGGTACTGCAATAAATCTCTTTTTAAGAGATATGCCTCGATTGTCTGTTGATATCGATCTAACATATTTGCCCAAGGGCTCAAGAGAGGATTCTTTAGATGCTATTCATGCAGGTTTAAGGAAAATCAAAAAAAATATTGAGAGTACCGTAAATAATGTCAAAGTGACATTTGTTCACGTTAAAGATATTCCAGTTCCGACATCACTTAATGTGCAAAGTAAAAACGCTACAATAAAAATCGAAACAAATTTAGTGCTTAGAGGCTCAGTATATCCTTCAAAAAACATGGGACTTTGTATCTCGGCTCAAGAAGAATTTGAAATTTATACAGATATTCAGACACTTTCTGATGCTGATATCTATGGCGGAAAGTTATGTGCTGCACTTGATAGGCAACATCCAAGAGATCTTTACGATGTAATGATTCTTCTTGAGAATGAAGGAATTACAGACGAGATACGAAAAGCATTTATCGTTTATTTAGCATCACACTCAAGGCCGATGAATGAACTATTGGCTCCAAACTGGAAAAATATTAGCGAAGTCTTTCACAAAGAATTTGTTGGAATGACTACTGAACCTGTCGAGTTATCTTCTCTACTCAACGCTAGAGATATAATGCTTTCGACTTTAAGAAAGGATCTCACCAAAGAAGAAAAACAATTCTTAATCTCTATGAAAGATGGGACTCCTGACTGGAATATCCTGGGAATTAAAGGATTAGAAAATCTTCCAGGACTTCAATGGAAGTTAAGTAACATACTAAAAATGAATCAAGATAAACGCAGTAGTGCATTAGAAAAACTAAAGGATGCTTTATCAACGTAAGGCCAAAGTAAGGACTAAAATTCTATAATGATTACAAAAGCAACATTTCTCTATTATGTTGAATGTCCCACACTTTACTTTCGTGGTTTCAGCTCAGAGAAAAACAAGATGGTAAAAAATAAGAAAGTAGCCCTAGATATATTCAAACAGTTCTCTTTCAATTTGGAATTTAGTGAGCTCTCCTAACAGATAAACTAGCTCCTTTTTAAGAATAGCAAAGAAGCTCTCTGTTGGGGCGCTGTTACAGCAATGGCCTTTTCTACTCATGCTCTGAGTAAAGCTCTCATTTTTTATCACTGCTTTAAAATCATGGCTAGCAAACTGCACCCCCCGATCAGAGTGAATAAGCAAGCCGAGACCGAGACACTAGGTCGGTATCGCTTAAGTGCTGACTAAAAGGTCATTAACACAAGCTCAGTGTTAATCGTGGTGCTAGTTTAATAAACCACCACCCTCCTATTTATTGAATAAGTCTGGTATGACTACCAGTTATTTATAGCCATCCACTTTGGGTTTTTATGTACTTTACATCAGTAGTCCAAACCTGATTCGGCTCACTCGGTGAAAAGTTATGATTCAGGGTATTATCTGAAACGACTAATTTAGGCTTCGAGTCAGTTGTTATTACTTTAAATCTCTTGGTATGAACACTCACTAAGCCCATGGCTTTCATGTGTCGATTAACTCTCTTAACGCTACCCATATCTTCTCTTATGGTGGTTAAATATCTCGTTGACCTTACAAGACTTAACATCTTGGCTTGAATCTGTCGCTCGGTTACTTTTGAGCACGCCTTCTTGGCCATTTATAATACCCGCTCCTAGATACATATAAAATTTCACACATAACCCTGTATCCCCCCTACCCCTGTGTCCTACCCCTGTGTCTCTGAGGTATAGCTATATTAAAGGGAATCAGGGGGTTAGCCATTGCTGGTTAAGCAAATTTTTCTGGTGTCCGACTTTATCCTATGAGTAGGGATGCTGAATTTTTGTAAGGTAACATGGGAGTAATAGTCGGAATCATTGGAGTAACGCTTTGCGTTATTGTCGGATTCGTAGGCCCTGGAGGCCCATTACCAATACTATTTCAACCTTTCGAACTCCTTGTAATTGGAGGTTCTGCAATCTTTACCCTCTTTACAGCTAACACAGCTCCCATTCTTAAAGGTCTAATACCAGCCGTGATGAAAGCAGTAAAAGGGAGTGGTATCGATAAAAAAATGTATAACGAGCTTCTAGGGCTACTGGCTGCTATGTTTGACGTTATGCGTCGAGAGGGAGTTTTAGGCATAGAGGCAGACTTATCCGACCCTCACAACAGTAAAAGGTTTAACAAATTTCCTAAAATTGCTCATGATCACCACCTAATGGAAACGCTATGTAGTGCGCTAAGGCTTTTTGTTGATGGGGTAGTAAGTGCCTTTGATCTTGAAAAGCTGCTTGATACAGAAATCGATACTCATCATGAGGAGGCAATGTACCAGCCTGCCGCAATAAAAAATCTTGCCGATGCCTTTCCCGCCTTAGGAATAGTAGCGGCGGTTCTCGGAATTATAATAACCATGCAGCATCTCGACGGGCCACCCCAAGAGATCGGACATCACGTAGCTGCAGCTCTCGTAGGAACAATGCTCGGAATACTTCTTTCCTACGGATATGTTGGACCCCTCGGTACCAAGATGGAGCACATTGCTCACGAGCAAACAAATATCTTAAAAACGGTGCGTGCTGCTCTCGTGTCATTTGCCGGTGGTGCACCACCTCAAGTAGCACTTGAATTCGCCCGTAAAACAATCCCCGCTGATTGTCGCCCCACTGCTGAAGAGCTCGAAGAGATTATCAAAGAAGCGAAAAAGTAACCTCTTCGTTAATAGCTCCAAATGGCAGATGACAAACCAATAATCATAATTAAGAAAAAAGGTGGTCACGGTGGTCATCACGGTGGAGCTTGGAAGGTGGCTTATGCCGACTTTGTTACCGCGATGATGGCATTTTTCATGGTGATGTGGCTTCTCAATTCATCAGAATCTAGAGTTAAAGAAGCAGTTGCCTCATATTTTCGTAAACCTGGTATCTTTGAAGAAGCTTCACAAAATCCGATTGATCATCAAGGCGGCGCCGGTATTCTGCCAGATAGCTATCAACCACCACGCCCTGATGACTTGTTTAATAAATGGGAGCTTCGAAAAAGATTACCGACATTAGCCGAAGAAATAGAGAAACAACTCAAAGAAAAACAACGAATGAAAGGGCTTTCAGAAGACCCTCCAAATAACGAACTGATTGACTCTCTGGCTCCTCTAATCCCAGAACCACCACAAGAGCAAGGAAAAGCCTTAAAAGGTCTTCCTATTACTACCAATCCACCTCCACAGGGCTCGTATTCAAAGATCGTTGTCTATCCCGACACCGGACAGGGAGGTAGCACGCAACCACCGCAAGGGCCCAATTCAAGAAGCTTGATAACTGATGGCGTAATCCAGCCTAAAAAAGGAGAAAAATCAGATGAAAAAGAAGAAGGTATCGCTACAAAAGATGGAGCTAAAGACCACGGCGACCAAAAAAAAGGCGCTAATCAAGATAGCACTAAAAATGAGATAAAAACCGCCCAACAAAAAAGCTTGGAAGAAATACTTGAAGAGATTCGCCAACAGATTGAAGCTAATTCCGAACTAAAAGAGCTTCTCGGTGATATCGAGGTAAACCTCGATGCGAATGGAATAGAAATTGAAATTATGGATACGGAAAGCACCTCCATGTTTGAGAGTGGTAGTGATCGAATTAGGCAGGAAGTACGCCCTGCATTCGGCAAGCTAGCAGAGATTCTAAGCCCGATATCCCAAAAACTTGAAGTAGTAGGCCATACAGATGCTAAACCATTCCCCACCCAAAACTATTCAAATTGGGATCTTTCCACCGACCGCGCCAATGAAGCCAGAAGACTTTTAACTGCAAGCGGTATAGCTGATGAAAAAATAACATCTGTCAAAGGACGAGCCGCCATGCATCCACGCAAAGTTGAGGATCCTACTCATTTTTCAAACCGTCGCATAACATTACGTATTGAATTTCCTGCTCAAGCTAAACCCAGTAATACAAGCGCCGAAAAACAACAAAACAAAGACTCTGTAAATAGCAACGCTAGCAAACAACAAACAAATAAGTCTTTACCTAATCAAAAAATTATTCCAACTCCCCGTGCTGTATCCTTAGATCAACTAATTAAAAATAAAAAGAAGGTAACCCCTGATGATATTCTTAATTCCGTAAAGCAAAGTGGGACAACTTTACAGCAAATCCCTGAAAAATCATCACTATCACGCGAAGCCAATGAGGCAACCGTAATAGAAGAATCTAATCAAGTTTTATTCGATTCAGACCCTATATTTTTAGACTCAGATTGGTTCTAACTTAACGAGGGCTTACTCTACATAATTAATCACCTTCAATTTTAATTGCTCCCAAACATCTCTTCCGCCATGTTTAGGCAGAATAAACAGATGTTTATATGAATTAGAGGGCATAGAAGTCTTAATTACTTGTACGCTCCAGAGACTATTACCGTAGCGCTTAACAAAGGTATTTATTCCCTCAAAGTTAATTAGTTCGTCCTCTGAATGAACGATGACTAACGATTTTACCAAGGGCAAATTTCGCCCATTCACTCGCTTTTGAATTTTACCGTAAAGGTCAAAAAAAGAGCGATATAAACCAAGTGAAATATAATCTGAAGCTCTGGCTTCCAGTGGCACTAATGTAGGTAAACTTAAACCAAACGGAGATAACATCAATAGAGGCATACTGACGATGCTTGCAAACTTAATTATTGGCCTCAGAGACAAAGGTGGAGCAAAAAGTAGCAATGAAATATTCTCTAATCTTAGCCCATTAATACTATCAATTGTTCCCACATTTATTGCTCTTTCTAAAGCGTCAATCCAAAGCAATGCCCCAGTGGAGTAACCGACTAAAATAAACTTTGAGGAGGTACATGAATTTAATGATGTCTTAAGAAGAAAATTATCAACTTGCGATCGCCAACTTTTAAGAGAGACAGTTAAAGTCTGAGCATCACCTCCTTCATGGCCAGCCAAAGTTATTGCTCTAGTTGTAAACCTTTCAGCTCCGATTACTTCACTAATAGGGCCAAGCACTCCAGAGTGGTTATTAAGACCGTGAAGAAAAAGGGCATAACCTTTTGAGTTTTTGCTACACAGAGTGTCCCCACGCGGAATAAAAACTGGTCTAATGCTTTCCTTACCTTGAGAATTTTTTTGAATCTCTTCGGACTTTAAAAAACCTCGGCTACAACTTGCAAAAGTCAATAAGCCAATCTTCAGCAAAGTGAAGTGTACTTTCCTTTCACGGGATAAAATTTGAGAGAGTAAAGAAATGCTTGGGGGGTTTTGGTGGGCGCTGCAAGGCTCGAACTTGCGACCCCCACCTTGTAAGGGTGATGCTCTACCAACTGAGCTAAGCGCCCGCCTCTTCTGAAGAGTCCCAAAAAACATAAAGAGTGTCAACTAATCCAGAGATTAAATGTTAACTATCTTTACATGCCTAATGAGTAACAATTCCTGAAGAACTATCTTTTACTTTATCTACAATCGAGACATCATCCTCTACTTTAGATTTTTGACCAAGCTCAGAGAACAATAAGTCATCACGCATAAGCTTTTTATCTAGTAACTTATCAAAAATGCCTAACTCTCTACACACTAAAGCTTCATATAATACCTGATCTACATGCGTTACAGGCACTATCTCGAGCGATGCTCTAACAGTTGGAGGAATCTCTTCGATATCTTTCTCGTTCTCTTTTGGGATAAGAATTTTAATGATTCCACCCCTATGAGCAGCTAACGCCTTTTCTTTTAAACCACCAATCGGAAGTACATTACCTCTGAGAGTTATCTCCCCCGTCATCGCTACTAACTTATCTACCGGAATCTTAGTAAGAGCAGATACCATTGATGTAGCGATAGTAATTCCAGCTGATGGACCATCCTTAGGGATAGCTCCTTCTGGAACATGAACATGTAAATCAATTTTGTCATAAAAGTCGCGTGGTAGACCAAGCATCGCTGCTCGAGAACGGACGTAACTAAGAGCAGCTCTCGCTGACTCCTGCATTACATCTCCCAACTTTCCAGTTATTTGAAGACGACCCTTTCCTGGAAGAACAGCGGTTTCGATTACCAGTAATTCACCACCATTTTCAGTCCAGGCAAGTCCAGTAGTTATACCAACTTGATCCTCCTCTTCTCCCATACCCACTCGAAAACGAGGCTGACCAAGGAATTTAGTTATGTTCCCTTTGTCTATGGTAACCTGATGAGAGCTACCATTTTCTACCACCTCAACCGCTGCCTTTCGGCATAAAGTTGCGACCTCTCGCTCTAAATTACGAACACCAGACTCTCGAGTATACTTTCTTATAACCTCAAGGTAAGCATCATCGCCTATTGTGAGGTTAGCATCTTGCAACCCATTTTCTTCTAACTGCTTCTTAAACAGATATTTCTTAGCAATAGCTAACTTCTCAAGCTCCGTATAACCAGACAACCTAAGAATCTCCATCCTATCCATAAGAGGTTGAGGTATTGTATGAAGAGTATTTGCAGTTGTGATAAACAACACCTTCGATAAATCATAATCGCAATCAAGATAATGATCGTTAAAGGAATCATTTTGCTCTGGATCTAGCACTTCGAGCAAAGCTGAAGATGGGTCGCCCCTAAAATCCATAGACATTTTATCTACTTCATCTAAGAGAAACACCGGATTGCTCGTTCCAGCTTTCTTTAACGACTGAATTATTTTACCTGGCAGAGCTCCAATGTATGTCCTTCTATGACCTCTAATCTCGGCTTCATCGCGAACCCCACCAAGAGCGATTCGCACAAATTTTCTACCTGTAGCTCTTGCTACAGACTTGCCTAGTGAAGTCTTCCCCACTCCTGGCGGTCCCACCAGACATAGTATTGGACCCTTCATCTTACCAACTAATTTCTGTACAGCTAAATATTCGAGTATTCTTTCTTTTATCTTATCAAGACCGTAGTGGTCATCCTCTAAAACTTCCTTAGCATGATCAATATCGATCTCGTCTTCAGAAACTTCATTCCATGGAAGAGCCAACATCCAATCAACATAATTTCGAACCACCGTTGCCTCTGCCGACATCGGAGACATCATTTTGAGTTTTCGAATCTCTTTATCTGTCTTATCTCGCGCCTCTTCAGGCATATCCTTTGATTTGAGCTTATCCTCAAGCTCTTGAATCTCATTACGAAAATCATCTTTTTCACCGAGCTCTTTCTGAATAGCTCTCATCTGCTCGTTTAAATAGTATTCCTTTTGCGTCTTTTCCATCTGCTTTTTGACGCGATTACGAATACGTTTCTCAACTTGAAGAATTTCTATCTCAGACTTCATGTGGCCGAGGATCTTTTCTAGTCTCTCAAGCGGTTCTAATGTTTCAAGAATATCCTGCTTATCCTCAAGCTTTATGTTTAACTGTACAACGATTGCATCAGCAAGTCGTGAAGGATCTTCAATAGCATTAACCTGAACAATCATCTCAGGATTAACCTTTTTACCGAGCTTCACATACTGGTCAAAAGTACCATTAACAGACCGCATTAAGGCTTTAAGTTCAGTTGATACTTCACTTGGTGGGATTATCTCCTCCACATTCACCATCATGAAGTCTTCTTCTTGTACATAACCAGTGATTCGAGCTCGAGACTTTCCTTCAACAAGGACTTTAATCGGACCATCAGCAAGACGTATAAGCTGAACCACCTCACCAAGAGTCCCTACGTCATAAATATCTTTCGCAGTGGGATTACTAGTTCGAGCGTCTTTCTGAGCGGCGAGCATTATATATTTGCTCTCTCGCTGAGACTCTTCTATTGCTCTTACACTTTTTTCCCGCCCCACAAAAAGAGGGACAACCTGTTGTGGAAATACGACAAGCTCACGAAGAGCAAGCAGAGGAACTGGATTGACCAATGACACTTTCATTTGCGTCTCTGACTATTCATTAAGCTCGAGGGAACTCCTTCGAGCGGATATACATTTGTAGTTAGGGATGCTTTTATCTTATTACAAGGTCACTCTAAAAGCATTCTTGTAAAACTATTACAACCCTCTTCAAACTATCATACTCCGATGAACTCATCAGAAAAAGGGCTTAGATGCTTAAAGAAGCTATAATATCGAATATAAAACATACTGCAATAAAATCAAAACAAACTAAGCGTATCAGAATTATAGCTAATTTCAGGTAATATTCGATTAAAGTTAAGCCGATTCAGCTCTGCTTTCGTGTACCACAAGAGGCCTTTCCCCCTTGACAATCGTGTCTTCAGAGATAACTACCTCTTTAATACTGGGATCTGATGGCACATCATACATTACCTCTAACATCGCTTGCTCCATAATAGCCCTGAGACCCCGAGCACCTGACTTTCTCTCTATTGCTAGCCTAGCAACCGCCTTGAGTGCTTCATCAGTAATCCGAAGATGAACGTCTTCAAGCTCAAAAAGACGTCGGTACTGTTTAGTCAAGGCATTTTTTGGTTCAACGAGTATTCGAATCAAAGCATCTTCATCTAGATCTTCCAATGAGGCCAACAACGGTAAACGCCCAATAAATTCAGGAATAAGACCGAATTTTAGCAAATCTTCAGGCTGAACCTTCATCAATATTTTTGCCTTTTCAGCTTTGCGCTCTTGCTCACTTAAAACTTTAGATTGGTCTACACCGAATCCAAGCTTTTTTTCTCCAATTCGCTGCCGAATAATATCGTCTAAACCAACAAAAGCTCCTCCACAAATAAATAAGATATTACTGGTATCAACCTGCAAAAATTCCTGTTGTGGATGTTTTCGACCACCTTTAGGGGGAACACTCGCAACCGTACCTTCTAACATCTTCAAAAGAGCTTGTTGAACCCCCTCACCTGATACGTCTCTGGTGATTGAAGGATTTTCAGATTTTCGCGAAATTTTATCAATTTCATCTATGTAGACAATGCCACGCTGAGCCTTCTCTACATCATAGTCAGCGGCTTGAAGTAAATTAAGAATAATATTTTCTACATCCTCACCCACATATCCTGCTTCGGTGAGACTAGTTGCATCAGTGATAGTAAAAGGCACCTGAAGTATTCGTGCTAAAGACTGAGCAAGTAGAGTTTTTCCAGTACCAGTTGGACCAATTAATAAAATATTTGATTTAGCTATCTCTACATCTGACCCCTTACGAGAATCAATCCTTTTATAATGGTTGTGTACAGCAACAGATAAAACCTTTTTAGCGTACTCCTGACCAACCACATACTGATCCAGAAAAGATTTTATCTCTCTTGGTCTCGGAATTTTTGATTGAGTAGCAATGGTTTCATCTTGCTCCACCTCATCCGCAATGATGTCATTACACAGCTCAATACATTCATCACATATATAAACAGATGGGCCAGCTATGAGCTTTCTGACTTCTTCCTGAGTTCTTCCACAAAAAGAGCAGCTTAGCGAAGTCCTACCTTTATCACTCGACTTACTCAAAGCAATCACTCCTAAAATTACTTAGCAAATATATCTAAATGCTACTTCAAACACCCATATCTATGGATTTTTTACCAACTCATTGCGCTCAAATACTTTGTCTATTATGCCGTACTCTTGAGCCTGCTGTGCTGTCATAAAGTTATCACGATCCGTATCACTTACAACCTCGTCTACGGTTTTACCCGTATGGTAAGAGAGGATTCCACTAACAGCTAGCTTAACCTTCTGAATCTCTTGTGCATGAATTAAAATGTCAGAGGCCTGACCTTGGAATCCTCCCAGAGGCTGGTGGATCATAATACGCGCATGAGGCAGTGAAGAACGCTTACCTTTTGCCCCACCAGACAAAAGTAGCGCCCCCATACTGGCAGCTTGACCAAGACACACTGTTGCTACATCAGGGCGTACGTATTGCATAGTATCGTAAATTGCTAAACCTGCCGTAACAGAGCCTCCAGGGCTGTTAATATAAAGATATATGTCCTTCTCAGGATCATCGCTTTCGAGAAAAAGTAATTGAGCAGCAATTAAATTCGCTACTGTATCATTTACTTCGGTTCCAAGAAAAATAATTCGTTCCTTTAAAAGACGCGAATATATGTCGTAGGATCGCTCACCTCGCCCAGTTTGCTCTATTACATAAGGAACGTACGTTGTCATATACTTTGTATCCTATTTCACAAACCTAAAAACATCTAATTAAGCACTAGTCAATAAGAGACTTGGCCACACAACAAGATGCTCCACACATTATCACTTCATTATTCGTTAATCTCTTAAGTGTGCGAAAGATATTTTTACCTTTTGCCAGCTTAAAACTTTATTAAATCAGTAAAAGAATTTTACACACATAAAATTGCTTTGTGGCGCTGTTTTTCTGATGAATCCTTCATTTAAAGCTATTATTTCTGATCTACAAGCCTTCCAACTGCTCCCTTTTTTCGCTTTTAGGTAACAAGGTTATGGTTGCTTTATCCCGAAGCTCCTTTATCAATTTATCTCGTAAAAGCTCGCGGGTAAAATTATTATAAATTTCTTGTTTTCTTAATTTTTTAATAACCTCCTCTTCACTTTGGTTGCCTGTAAGAGCTATGTTACGAATAGCTTCAGCTTTTTCCTGCTCAGATACCTCTATACCTTTTTTCTTGACAATTGCGTCAATAATTATAGTCGATCTAACTCTTTCGTCAGCAATTTCATTCAATCTTTCCCTGTATTTGCTCACGTCAATCTCAGATACATCATACCGGGACGGATCAAGAACTCCAACTCGAATCAACATGGATCTAATCTCGTTATCCAATAATATCTGTGGGATAAGAAATTGATTGCATTGACATAATTGCTTCAAAATCGCGGCATTGACGGCATTTTCATGCTCATTTTCGAGATCTTTGCGCATCAATTCTACAACACGCTCGCGAAATGCTTGGACTGTATTTATACCATCTACTTTAAGATCCTTACAAACTTCGGTGACTAACTCATCAGTTAGAACCGGCAATTCCCATGAATGGATTGATTCAAGTTCAAATTTGACCCGTGTTTCCTTACCAATAAGCGATTTGGTTGGAGACTCCTCGGGGAAAACACCCACTTCATCGATTACCATTCCAACTGAAGAGCCTATAATTCTGTCCTCAACTGACTTAGGAAGATGGTTAACGCCAAGACGAAAGGTTATTGGTTCCGGAGCAAAGTCCTGACCTGTTTCTACAACGGTGCAAGATATTTTTCCTTGCACGATATCATTTTGAATAACGTGGGAGCGATCTGTTATCTGAACTAGTTTACCTCTTCTAGCAATTAAATCTTGTATTCGCTCGTCTACGGCGCTATCTAAAAGCTCTGGAGCATCAACTGCTACGGAAATATCTTCATAACCGGTAACATCTGGCGACGGCATAATAGCTACAATAGCAACAAAAGAAAAATCCTTGCCATCTTCAAATTGCTCTATAGTAATTTCAGGCTCACCAACCAATGGAATCTCAGCCTCAGTTAAGACTCTATATAAGCTCTCTGACATTAATTTTTGAACTACTTCAGCTCGCGCAGCATCGCCATGAATTCGTTCGATTAAATCAAGAGGAGCTTTACCAGGACGAAATCCGTTAACTTTTGCCGAATTTCTCACTCTTCTTATATTTATTCTAACTCTTTCCTCGAATAATGAAGCAGGCACCGCTATCCGAATAGATTTAGTTACTTCGTCAATCTCTTCAATAGTCGAGCTATAGTCAAAGGCCGTAGACGATTCATTCATACTTAATCCAACACATCAATCATTACAAAAAGGTAACACACGCCGCCCCACTGCTCAAAGCGTATAGACCTTGCTAATTAAAAAAAGCTACCGTTTTCTCTGACTAATAATCGCATTTGCTAAAATTAAATCCTCGGGAGTCGTAATTTTTATATTTGTTTGCTCACCAAGCACCACTTTAATTTGACATTTATCAAACAGAAGTGAAGCGTCATCGGTAGCCGAGCTACTAGTATCACGATGAGCCTTTAGTAATATCTTAAAAGGTAATACTTGAGGAGTTTGAACACGCCAAATTGCATCCCTCGGATAAGTTCCCCGACAAATAAGATTTTCATCAACTATATGCAAAGTATCAGTAGAAGGTATTGCTGCTATAGCAGCACCCGCCTCTATAGCAGTAGCTATGGTCAGTGATAACAGATCCCTGGTAATTAAACATCTAGCTCCATCATGAATTACTACTAGATCAGGGGGTTCATTCAACACTTCACACCACTCCAGTCCTCGAAGAACTGAAGCAGAACGAGTGCTACCACCGTCGACACAACTGACAGCAGACGGAAAATTTAAACCTAAAAAAACCTCTCTTTGCTTCGGAGGTACAACAACTACAACGTGAGAAATCGTTGGTTCTGCTAAAAATACTTCCACAGTGCGTTGAATAACTGTAATTCCATCAATCGGAATCAAAGTTTTTATTGGAAGATTAACTTCGCGTTCACGCATTCGGCTGCCATCACCAGCGGCCGGAATAATGGCTACAACTACCGGAGAACTAGCCATATACAAAAACTCTCATTATTTATCGTGAACTACCGCAGATTTATGATGGAGTCATCGGTTGTTTTCTTCACTGCCAAAGAATTAGGTAAACGCCTCATAGATTTTTCCCCTCGAAGGTCACTTACCGAGCGCACTCCCTCTTCGCTGAGATAACGAGATAAATCTTTACAAATCTGACGAATTAAAAAAGGTCCCTCATAAACTAAACCAGTATACAGTTGCACTAAAGAAGCACCAGCACCAAGAAAGTTAAGAACTTGAGTAAGAGAGCGAATACCCCCCACACCAATTAACGGAATTTTTCCCTGTGTTCGCTCGAAAATATATGAAAGAACTGATACTGCCCGCTCATGCAACGGCTCACCACTTATTCCACCCGGCAAAGAGTCAGCATCTCGACACACTGAACGGTCAATAGTTGTATTAGTAGCTACAATCCCAGATATGCCAGCAGCTAAAACTGCCTCTAACACATCGTCTAACTCTGAAAAACTTAAATCAGGTGCTATTTTAACAAAAACAGGAATAGGAGCTTCAGTACTTAGTGATCTAAATATTGCCTCTAATCGGCTTTTTTCCTGCAATTTTCTCAACTCAGGAGTGTTAGGTGACGAAACATTAACTACAACATAATCAGCTAAAGAACTGACAGCCCTTAAAAGCTCTGCATACTCCTTTGGTGCATCGTTTAATAATGTTGCTTTTGATTTTCCGATATTTACGCCCAGTTTTGTCGTATCAAGACCTCTAGAACTAGCTCGAACCGACTCCAAACGACTAACAACTTTTTTTATACCACTAGAGGGAAATCCTAATGAATTTACTAATGCGTTCCGATGCGGAATACGAAAAAGTCGCGGCGAGTCATTCCCTGGCTGAATATCTGTGGTTACTGTTCCAATCTCTATATGCCCAAATCCCAGTGCTGCGAGTGCTAAACAGGCAGAACCGTCCTTATCAAATCCAGCGGCTAATCCAATCGGATTAGCAAACTTAATACCCGACACTTCTACCTTAAGCCTTTCATCCGGCATCGCAGTAAACATACGAATAAGAGACGAACCGCCTCTAATATTACTAAGCAAAGCTCCGGTTTTAAGGGCAAGGTGATGGGCTTTCTCGCACTCGAAAGAAAACAATGCAGGGCGCACAAATGATCTGTATAACAACCCCATATTTTGATACTACCCTATATTGATTACTCACTTAATTGCTGAGCTCAGCAATGCTTATACTCTTTTTACCTTTATTATTGAATTATTGGTGGTAATTACTGGGATTATCAAGAAGGTCTTTGGTGAATAACAAAGCCCCTTCATTTGTATCATCGTAAAAATTAGGTCTGAATCCAACTCGGTCAAAACCCATTGAGCGGTATAACTTTTGTGCTACAAAATTCCTCTCACGACACTCAAGGTGCACCCACCTTACCCTTCTAACTAGCATATCCGAACACACTTCAGAAACCACTAGCTTACCTAGACCTAAGCCTCTATACTTTGTCTCTACAGCAAAGTTCAAAATATGAGCTTGATCTAAAACTTTGTGCCACACCAAAAATGCGATAAGCTCACACCTTTCTTCTATCCCTGCTAAACTAGCATTTAGCAAAACACCGAAAATAAAACTGTGAGGTACCTCCCACTCTTTACGAAAGTTGTTTTCCGTCCATAAAGAAAACTCCGTACTTTTCTCGATGCGAACTAAATCTTTTATCCAACCTTCAACGAGATTCTTATTTTTGAACTTAGAGAGATCTGTTAGGTCAGTGCACAATTTTAGATTTTTAACTAAATCTACTTTATTAGGCAAGCTTGGTATCTCTTTTGCCACCTTTTATTAGTACTAGTTTATCTCAATAATCCAAAACCAGTTTTACTACCTACCCTATATCTATAAAGATAAATTCGAGCCAGAGGATGGTAAACTTCCGGCTGAACTAATGGCTAATTGGGCTTTCTCAACCAAAAGGGCAAATGTTTGTAAATCTCTCACCGCTAAGTCAGCTAAGTTCTTACGATCGAGCTCCACTCCAGCTTTTGCTAACCCTGCCATAAACACGCTGTAAGATAATCCATACATTCGCGCAGCGGCGTTTATACGCACTATCCAAAGCCGTCTAAACTCACGTTTACGCTCTTTTCGACCGCGATACGCCATTTTTAACGACCGCTGCACCGCGAGCTTAGTTAAACGAAAGCAATTTTTACGACGACCGCGAAAACCCTTAGCTAACTTTTTTATTTTATTGTGCCTACGCCGTCGCACAATTCCAGTCTTTACGCGCATGTTTCCTCACAAATTTTGAGAGATCTTACTGTTACTATTCTTTACTGATCTACAAACTTAAATTCAAAAGTTGTCTACCTGTATAAATCTTAGGCTATCGCCGACTTAACAAAGGCAACATCCCCTCTACATGATTCATGTTAGTTTCATCAATACCAATGGTCTTTCGAAGACGACGAAGTCTAGCAGGAGATCTTTTCGAGGTGTTGTGGCTAGTAAAAGCCTGTGCTCGCTTTATTCGCCCACTAGCTGCTACTTTGAACTTCTTGTAGGCTGTCCGATTTGTCTTCATTTTAGGCATTTAAAGATCCTATTTTTAACGAGATCAAGGGTTGGTAGGCGCGCCCGGACTCGAACCGGGGACCTCTTGCCTGTCAAGCAAGCGCTCTAACCAACTGAGCTACGCGCCTTCACACAACGCGCTCTACAAGCTATCCTTTTCTTCAATTAGAGTCAAACGGTTATCGTCACCTCCTATAAAATCGAGTCAACAATAACACAGCATATAATAATTTGATTATATTCTACCCTTTTTGGTCTGTGGTCTTGCCTTGCTTACCTAAAATATCAAAATCAGCCAAAATCTCGGTTGCTTTTTTAAGCTGAAGATCTTTGTTCATCCAGTCAGTTATTGAGATTGTTTCCAAATTAATTCTTCCACCCTCTGATTCCTCACTCGATAAATTATTATCAGTCTGACCTTCTTCGCCATCAGGATTTTCGCCCGTTTTACCGGTGTTGGGCAGGTTTTTAATACTGGGATTACGAATTGCACCTGGTAGGTCACTCTCACGCATTAACAATGGAAGCCGCCTTCGCCCGTTTACCTCAGAGTCTCCACTTCGTGCTTCCACTTTCTTAGGTTCGGAAGCTAGTTCAATGTCAGGTGTTACTCCAAGAGCTTGGATAGAGCGTCCACTTTTTGTGTAGTAAAGAGCAGTAGTAAGAGTAAGCGCTCCACCATTTGAAAGCCCAGTAATTGTCTGAACAGAGCCTTTACCAAAGGTCTGGGTGCCGAGTACCAAACCTCTTCCGTGGTCTTTAAGCGCCCCAGCCACAATTTCGGCAGCGCTAGCAGAACCTCCGTTTACCAACACTACTATAGGATAATTTGGCTCAGTACCTGAACGTTCAGCTAAAAATTCTTGTTTTTGAGCCTTAACTCTACCGTCGGTATAAACAATAATCCCTTCAGTTAGAAACAAGTCGCTTATCTTTACAGCTTGGGCAAGTAAGCCACCTGGATTGTTTCGCACATCAATTACAAGACCTTTGAGCCCTAAGCCTTTTGTGTCAACGTCCCCTCTGCGAGCTTCTAATTTAAGCTTTGCAAGTGCAGCTACTAGGTCATCAAAGGTTTTTTCAACAAATTGACTCACTCTTACATAACCTATGCCATTTTCTAGATAGCGTGACTTAACACTTCTAACCACTATGTTATCACGAACAATCGAGATAGTTATCAAGTCAGGGTGATTAGCCCTCATGACTGAAATATTCACCCGAGTACCTTTAGGTCCTCTTAATCTCTTAACAGCGTCAAATAGGGTAAAGTCTTTGGCAAACTCTCCATCAATCTTTACAATCGCATCGCCAGCCTTTACTCCAGATTTCTCGGCGGGTGAGCCTTCCATAGGCGCAACAACTATTAACAATCCGTCTTTCACGGTTATCTCAATACCTAATCCACCAAACTCTCCCTTAGTTTGGGCTTGAAGATCTTGATAAAAGTCAGGATCAAGATAGCCACTATGAGGGTCAAGTGTGGTCAGCATACCTTTAATGGAGCCCTCGACCACCTTTTTTGCCGGTACCTCCTCTACATAGTCCCTCTGAACGATAGCTAAAACGTCTGTAAAAACCTTAAGTTCATCAAATAAATCCGCGCCTCCCTTTTCACGAGCACCTACATCTTGCAGAGGCGCAAAAAATAATGCCCCAATCGCCACCCCAGTTGCCAGAGCTCCTGCTGCCACTATAGAAGTACGACCCGACAGTTTTTTCACTCGTTGCTCCATTGCTATTACTGCTTATTCTAGATCCTAGATATATGAACTATATTTTCTTAATATTGTAACTAACCAACCATGGTGCTGTCCATGTAACTGTTTCATTTACTCTTAGTTTGTACCGTCACATGAGCTTTTCATTCGCATATTTATTCGAAAAATGGTAACGGATCACGAGCGACACCATTTTGTCTTATCTCAAAATAGAGTGGTGAAAGCTTACTTTTATTCATATCTAAATAAGCGACGTCTTCTCCGGTCGACACTTCAGCACCCAAAGAAACTAAGGTTTTACCGATACCACCATATAAGGTAAAATCTCGCGAACCATGGTCAATAATCAGAACCCTTCCGTATCTGGGCAAAACACCTATAAACCGCACTAAACCCGCCGATACACTTTTTATCTTTGCTGTATGATCAACCGAGTTATCCATTTTTGGCTTAAGCTCAATACCATGTTGGCGCAATGATGATCGCTGAAATTTTCTACCCTGAGGAAAGCTTAACATGGTAGAGCCGAATTTACTTATCACTTTACCATTCATAGGCATCATGAGTTTAGATGGTAATCCTTCTCCTTGATAATCACCATAAAAATATCCTGGGTTCCCAATTCCAGCTTCATTGTCGTTAGTTGCTCTCGATGATTCCTGACTAGTAGCGCTACTTGCCTTGGCTCCGGTGAGAAGAGCTAGTACATTGTCAAGTCTTTCAGCCTCTTCACTTAAGGCAGTAAGCGTAACACTGGCGCGCTTCTCTCGACGAGTGATCTCCCGTAAACTCCCTTTGTAAGAGACTAATTTTCTATTAAGGTCAGCCTTATTTTGCGCCAATCTCTTGGCTAATTCAGCGCCTTTTGAATTAAGAGAATCGATTGCGGCAACCTGCGCTTCGCGCCTTACCTCAGCTTCTCTTAATTGCGCCACAATATTTTGATCATACTCTTGTACCTTGCGAAGAAAAAAAGTTGTCTTTCCATCTCCTACAGGATTTTGATCTGTAAGAGGTAAAGCACCATCTGGGCTTAACCGAGCACGAAAGTAAAAAGCACGGAGCCTTGTAACTACAATTTGTTTTAGTGCTTCTATTTTCTCACGAGTTTCATTACTCTCTGCTTGCAGAGCTTGACGTTCTTCGTCATTTTGTGAAGTTCGCTTCATTAAAGAGTATGACTGTTGCTCAAGTTTTTTAAGGTCATTTTCAACTCGAGATACCTCACGAACCAAATAAGTCGAACGTCTCCGACTTACTGCCAATTCACGCTCGTGATCAAGCATTTTTTTTCTAATTAGTTCAATGGCTAAAACAGCCTCATTAGCTGATTTAGGAGGATTATTCACTGAGGAAGTTACCTCAGTCTGCGCTGACGAATCCTCAACTTTAACGATAAAAGTAACTAAGACTACAATTAACCGGTAAAATATAAGTACCATTGAGTTACACCGCTCGAAAACGACTTACTCCAAAGTAGCTTCCAAGAAACCCAAGTGCGGTGCCTACGCTTAGTACTACCACCCAATGTTCAAAGGAGAGAAACTCATTTAGATAAACAGAGTTTTCAGCGACTGCTCCTGCTAACATTTGCTTTAATAACGACCCTGTTACCTGCCATATAAGCCAAAGCACCGTAAGACTGACACAACTACCACAAAATCCCTGAATAACTCCTTCAAAAAGGTATGGTAATACAATCTGCCGAGGAGCCGCACCCAGTAGTTCGGAGGTGACTATTTCATTACGATGAGTGTACAGAGCTAAATTTATGACATTAGCAATTATTGCTCCTGCAACAATAATCACTAAACAAACAGCAACAACGCTCAAAATACGCAGAGAAAAAAGTAATCGAGAAAGTTTACGAAGCAAAGTGCGATTATACTGGACGGTTTCCACTGCTGGATGCTGGTCATAACTCTTACGAAGTCTTTCATACATCGGTAGAGAATTATCAGAATCATAAAGAGTAACCTCGATAGAAGCAGGAAGAGGATTATCGCCTTCAAGGCCTCCAAGTATTACCGCATTATTAGTCCCTAAGCTTTCTCTAAATGTCTCTAGAGAGCTCTCTTTACTGTAAAATAGAGCCGATTTTACTTGATTAATACTACGCAGATCACTAAGCATACCTTCAATCTCTACCGACTCGGCTTCATCACGAAGAAAAAGAGTTAAGGTTAAAGCTTGCCTCTCTTTAATAATGGCCTTATCAACTACAGAACCCAATAAAAGAGCTCCACCAACCACCAACATGGCTGCCACTACTACCGAAAAAGTTAACAGCGAATTACCAGGCGTGCGCAAAATATTAATAACGCTCTTCTTAAACAGTGAGCTTGCACGCTCTGTTTGTGACATAGTTGAACAACAATCCAGCTCACTCCAAACTTCAACAATTTTTTCTCGCAAATGCATTGGCTGTTTACGCCCGACCTCTTTGCTGATTGAACGACTACTTTCGGTAATTTCAAGGAACCGAAGATGTTCCCGTTGTTGTTCATTTTTTTTGTGAGCTCGTTCAATCATGTTACTGCTCCATTAAAGTCACCAATAACTTCGCCACCATCTAAGACAACAGTTCTTAGAGCCATTTCCTCTATCATCAACAGATTATGAGTGGCTACAACTACCGTAACTCCAAGCTGATGAGCTTCTTTAAGTAGTTCAAACACTACATCAGACATAGTACGGTCGAGACTACCAGTTGGTTCATCCGCAATTAATAATTTAGGGCGACGAACCAAAGCTCTGGCGATAGCTACTCGCTGTTGCTCACCACCAGAAAGATTAAGGGGTAAAACATTTCCTTTTTTGCCTAATCCAAGAGCATCTAAAAAAGCTTTACTGAGGCGTAGGCGGTCTGAACGAGGGACACGACAAACTTCCAGAGCCAGTGCCACATTTTCAAGTACAGTTAAACGGGGTAGTAACTTATAATCCTGAAAAACAATTCCAATCTCTCGCCTAATCTCTGCAACACATCGACGATTTTGGTGGGTAAGAGATAGCCCGTCAATTAATACATGGCCGGAGGTTGCAAACTCTGCTCCGTAAAGCAGGCGAAGTAAAGTACTCTTACCAGCCCCACTGGCTCCTGCTACGAATACAAATTCCCCTTGATGGATCTTTAGGTCGACCTGCCGTATACCAACTTGGCCAGAAGGATATATCTTCTGCACATTACTCAATTGGATTACACTCACGATATGGTGCCCCTGTGAATTTAATTCTTCGTCCACTCGTTATATACTATATTCAGTTGCTTTTGAGTGTGACTTCGTTACTCTTTTATGTTGGTTGTAGCAGTACAAACACAAAGGCGGTACCGCTAAGATTTGATGAATTTACCAAGTCTTCATTCAACGGTCGTTTCATTTTTCAAATAAAAAATCTGTCCTGTACAAATTTGCGGTGCATATCCCATGACTGCAAGAATCTTACCGAGTCAAAAGTTTCGACGTTAAAAGACCTGCCAGTGTACAAATGCGAAGATTCAAAAGGACAGGTAGTTTACTTTACTATTATTTCTGAAAAAGCTCGCTTCATTAGTTCTTCTCCAAATGCAAGTGTAAGGAGACTCTTATCTGGCCTTAAGATTCTTAATTTTCAGGAAGATTCTTCAAATGACACCAAACAAAGGGGCTTATCAAAGTTTAAAGCACTAGCAATGTTACCCTCTATTCGATCTTTAGATTCAAAATCTTCTTCAGAAACAGATGCAACTATTCCTGAAAAAAATAGTGTTAGCTCAATCTCTAAAGAAAATATCGCAAATATGGTTATCTTTACTGGTATTACTAAGGGCTGTTCATTAGATATAGTGGTCTGGGCTTATACAAACTTAACCACTCCTCCTGATGAATCTAATTCGCCTCACCAATTAAAGTCTTCAAAGATATCATTAGAATCATCAACGACAACCATGCCCAACGGCGATAATACCTTAAATTCTCTACCACTATCCCAAGATCTTGACGATACCGCAGAGAAAATAGTAGCAGATATTAAAAGATACCTCCCTAATTTCAGTAAAGATAAAATTAGGTGTTCCCCTTAGAAGAGTTACAAATGAAAGGCGTTAACATCAACTCTTCAATCCTGACTCCCTATTTAGCTGGTTTAGGCCGCTACGCTCTTTTATTGGTGGCAACAGTACGGGGGATATGGAAGCGCGGCCTAATCTTTGAAGAAGTTACCGAACAAGTTCTAAAAATAGGCTTCCATTCTCTACCAATTGTACTTCTTACAGCCCTCTTTACTGGAATGGTGCTTGCCCTACAAACTGCTTATGGCTTAGAAAGATTTGGAGCAAAAAATTACGTGGGTAATATTACGGGTTTAGGTTTTCTTCGTGAGCTTGGTCCCGTCCTCACCGCCATCGTAGTTTGTGGTCGAGTGGGTGCAGGAGTATCTGCAGAAATCGCATCCATGGTAGTAACTGAACAAGTAGATGCTTTGAGAGCACTCGGCGCTGACCCATTTCAAAAACTTGTGGCACCGCGCATTATCGCGTCAATGATTGTTACTCCGATACTAGTCGTGTTTGCCGATATAGTGGGAATATACGGAGGACTACTTGTCGCCGTATATGAACTCGACATTAGCGCCCACTTATATCAGTCATCGCTTCTTTCCACCGTTCTTATGCGTGATTTCACTGACGGACTACTAAAAAGCGTAGTTTTTGGTCTACTAGTTGTGTCTATTGCATGCTTCAAGGGATTATCAGTGCGCGGGGGTACTGAGGGAGTTGGACGCACCACCACCTCATCTGTGGTAACCGGTAGTATCGTGCTATTTATCGCCGACTTCTTTCTGACAAAACTGCTCATGCTCCTTTAAAAAAATATGATTAGCGCAGTAGAAACAGATAAAACTCCGGTAGTTCTTGATCACGTCACCGTTACACTAGACGGAGTGACAATTCATCATGATATTTCACTCAAAATTCATTCGGGAGAAATAGTGGTAGTTCTTGGTCCTAGCGGCACTGGAAAAACTATTTTACTCAAATTAATAATCGGTCTTTTAATGCCCACTTACGGCAAAGTACTAATTAATGGAAAAAGCACCGATGGAATGAGCGAAGAAGAGCTTACAGAAGCGCGTCTCCATATTGGCATGCTTTTTCAAGGAGCTGCTCTATTTGATTCTCTCTCTGTATTTGACAATATTGCTTTTGCATTAAGGCAAAGAAAACAGCACTCACCGCAGCACATTAATCAGATAGTTAATGAAACTCTCGATGTAGTAGGTTTATCGGGTACTCAATCAAAGTTCCCGACAGAATTATCTGGTGGACAAAAAAAACGGGTGGGACTAGCTCGTGCTCTTGCTACTTCACCAGAAGTTATTTTATTTGATGAGCCTACCACTGGGCTTGATCCCACTTCACGCAAGCGAATTGATAATCTAATTGTAAAGTTAAAAGAAGAAAAAAAAATTACTTCAATTGTAGTTACTCATGACATTGAAAGTGCAAAATCAATAGCTACACGCTTAATTTTACTAGGTAATAAAACTATACTAGCTGATGGCAAAGCTGAAAAATTGTGGCTTAACAATAACCTTATTCGTTCATTTGCTGAGGGAAACTGGCATCAAACAGATAGTGCAAATCTTTTAAAAACACATTTTAACTAAATTAGTTGAAGTCTGAACAATTTTAAACTAACTACTCAACTTACTTCTTCACAAAAATTAACTGATAAGGACAACTACTAAGATGAATCAGGGAATAGCAAAACAGCTACAAGCTGGAATATTTCTCCTAATCGGAATTATCTTGTTTATTGGGAGTTTGTTTGTAATTGGTCGAGAAAAACAATTGTTTGCCCGACAATTACCTTTTTACTCTTATTTTCCAGACATAAAAGGCTTAACTGAAGGAGCACCAGTAAGGCTAGCAGGGGTATTAGTGGGTAGAGTCGAAAAAATTAAGTTTTCAAGATCACGAGGAGTTAGTGAGCTTGAAATAAAACTGGGCGTAGCTGAAGAGTATGTTGATCAAATTGTTGAAGGTTCTACTGTTCAAATAGAAACTCAAGGATTACTCGGTGATAGATTTCTTGATATAACACCATCCAAGTCTACAACACCCCTTAAACCTGGAGATACAATACCACTTGGAGAAGGTTTTGATATTGCTAAGATAGGAGGTAGTGCTTCAGATATACTGGAAAGAGCCTACACTATAGCTGAAAGACTCGATAGAGTTGTAGGAAGATTCGAGGAAAGTAATGGTATAGCTCACGAAATACTTTACTCAAAGGAGTCCGCTGGGGATCTTCGCACTATATTAGCCTCCGTTGCCACAATCACTAAAGCGATAGAAAAAGGTGATGGCCTTGCCCACTCCTTAATTTACAGTAAACAGGGAGAGGCAATTATTAATGCATTAGCAGATTCTTCAGCTCAAATTCAATTAACCGTAACCGAGCTAACAAGATTTGTGCAAAAAGTTATTAATACTCCTAGTTTAGCGAACTCACTTCTAATTAGACCTACCGAAGTTTCACCTGTGGAATTAATCACTAAGTTAGCAAAACTAATTGATGAAATCCACAGTATCGCGACCACTTTAAAGACAGGCCAAGGAACACTTGGTGCACTTTTAATTGATGATAGCCTTTACAATAATGCTCTCGAGATTTCCGATGGAGCAAAAAAGAGTGTCATTTTAAAGCAAGCAATAAAAGCATCTCTTTTCGATAAGTAGTGGCAACACAATCAAAGCGAAGCTATTAAAAGAGTTCGTTTAAGCCTTCCTACTCGGAAGGCTTTCTCAGAAATGTAGGAATATCGAACCTCTCTTCGTCGCTGCCTCCACCAAGAACGGACAGCTTCTTTATTTTTACTACTTCAGCGGTAGACTGCTTTCTCTGACCTAAATTAGATCCAATCTCAGATGAAAGATTCATCGTAGCACCAACTCCACCAACATTTCCCATTCCAGACAATGATGATGAGGTGCCTAATCCTGTTGTCGTAGTGAGACGCCGAGAAGTGTCCTCACCGCGCCTGAGCGACTCCTCCTCACCAAATCCTGTTGCGATAACGGTTACTCTGATTTGATCTTCCAAATCGTGACCGATAACCATACCCCAGATGATGTTAGCATCTTCATGAGCTTCAGCATGAACAATTGCAGCAGCTTCGTTAATCTCCTGAAGAGTAACATCGGGCGAAGCGGTAACATTGATCAGAATACCCTTAGCTCCGCTTATAGAGATATCCTCTAGTAACGGGCTAGAAATAGCTTTCTCAGCAGCTTCCAGAGCTCTATTCTCACCAGAGCCCTCACCTGTACCCATCATGGCCATGCCCATTTCAGACATGACAGCTCGCACGTCAGCAAAATCAACGTTTACCAAACCTTCAAAAACTATGAGGTCAGATATACCTTTAACTGCTTGAAATAATACATTATCAGCTCGTTTGAAGGTATCTAACAAAGAAGTATTACGGCCAGCGATAGATAAAAGGCGCTGATTAGGAATAGTGATAAGAGTGTCAACAGCTTTTTTTAACTCTACTATACCGCGATCAGCGTTTCTCATTCGCCGCTTACCTTCAAAGAGGAAAGGCTTAGTCACCACTCCTACTGTAAGACAACCGAGCTCGCGAGCAACCTGCGCTACAACACTAGCAGCGAAAGTTCCAGTGCCACCACCCATACCGGCTGTGATGAAAACCATGTCTGCGCCTTCAAGAGCACTTCTAATTTGGCTTGCACTTTCTTGAGCGGCAGCGTAACCAACATCTGGATCAGCTCCAGCCCCTAGCCCGCGTGTAATTTCAGCGCCTAGCTGGATTCGATTTGGAGCTATGCTTGAAGCTAAAGCTTGAGCATCAGTATTTGCAGCGTAAAACTGCACTCCTTCTAGCCCCTCTTTGATCATATTGTTGACGGCATTAAGCCCTGCTCCACCAACTCCAAAGACCTTAATTTTTGCGCCGTTACCAGATGTATCCATGCAGCCCGCTATTATTAGAATTTTTCCAACCAAGCATTGATGTTAAGCCTGAACAATAAAAAGATAAAGAGACCTAATATCAATTTTAAAAAAACTTTTTTATTTTTACGTCTGAGTTCTGTACCTCTCTGCAACCTGCAATCTCGAAAATCAGAGCTAAATTTAAAACTATCAGAGTATTAGGGGCTAAAAGTGCTGCCCTAACCAATCACCAATGTGCCGAATCCACTTAGTAAAGGGGACAGTCTCAGAGTTAGTAAAAGGCGAGTAAGCTCTCGACGGAGAATAGAATGAATTTACTGCACTTCCAGCTTCTAAACCTGCTCCAACACACGCAGAAAATACTGGATTAACGACATTTTCAGATGAAGATGAAACCTCGCTAAAGCTGCCTATCCGAACAGGAAGACCAAGCACCTGTTCTGCTACTGTATCAATCCCTGAAAGCTGCGCACCACCGCCAGAAAGAACCACTCCTGCATGAGCTATCTTTAAAAGTTCAAAGCTCACCATCTCAGCTTTAACTATCTCAAGCAGTTCACGTACTCTCGGCTCTAGAAGCTGAACTAAAGTTTTGCGTGACACAAGACGCGGTGGCCTAACGCCAGTAGAAGCCACTTCAACAACATCATCGAGATAGACAGTTTGCGCAAACGCTGCCCCATACGAACATTTTAATCTCTCGGCCGCAACGATAGGAGTTCTTAATCCGGCAGCCAAATCAAAAGTCAGATGCCCTCCTCCGAGAGAAATAACGGCTAAATGACACAGAACACCTCGAGATATTACAGCAATGTCAGTAGTGCCCCCGCCTATATCTAATACTAACACCCCCAACTCTCTTTCTTCACTAGAGGTTACTGCTCTAGCCGACGCAAGACCACCAACAACAAAGTCCCGAACCATACGTCCAGATAAATTTACACACTTAACAACGTTACGAGCAAAGGATGCTAATCCAGTTACGAGATGGACTCTTGCTTCAAGACGATTCCCCGCCATACCAAGTGGTTGTCGTATTCCATCTTGCTCATCAACAACAAATTCTTGTGGAATGACATGAAGCAATTCACGTTCACCCGATTTCCCCATTTTTCGAGTAGACTCCAAAACACGCTCAATATCACCTTTTGATACTTCTCCGTGGCGCACTTCAACTAAAGCACTGTGGTTATTCCCATGAAGATGAGAACCAGACAAAACACAGATAACCTCAGAAACTTCACTAGATATCTCTCGCTCAATTTCACTTAAGAGACTCTCAACTTGAGCTGCTGCATGTTCAAGATGAACAATAACTCCTTTTCTAACACCGCAGGAAGGCAGACGAGAACTAGCGATAATTTCATAGCTTAAGTTGTGTTGACTTACTTTCACTGAGGAAGGAGCAAAAGCAATGGCTTTAAATTCGCTCGTACCGATATCTAGCACAATTTGAATATTGCTGCTTTTCTTCATTATGGTATTACTACTTGAAATCACAAACCTTATATATCATCCAAAAATACAATCTTAGTTTGCCCTAGTTTCTTTCATCCTACCATCGTATTTAGAAGACTTTTCGTGATCTGCCAAAGTAACAACTGCTAATTTATCGAAACTTAGGTCGACTGAGCGTAGGAGATGCGACTTAGCACCAAATTGGTGTAGTAGACGCGACAGTCGCGTTGCTTCTCTCACTATAACTTGATTATTCATCTCTCCACTAAAAGTCACTACACCAGGAAACCCACGAAATGAAACGATAATCTCGCTAGCTCGCATGCCGTCTGTTACCCTCCCAGATTCAGTCTCACCACTAATACCACTACCACCTTTTATGGCATCTACTCGAAGCCCTACCTCTGACTCAATAATACTTACTGCCTTAGACAACAAACGAATCTTTTTTTCAATTTCAATTGTAGAAATAGATTTATCAGAAATCACACCAGTTACTATAATCAACTGTTCATCCTCAAGCTCAACACGGGCTAGTAATGCTTGATCCTCACTCATCGGTAAGGTTGAGAGAATTCGACCATCTTCAGCAGCTATAGATAAAATCCCGTTACTCCCTATCAAAAATCGAGGCACTCGCTCTCTAATGAGTATCTCTCGACATGAAAATTCCCCAAAAAAACTTCGTCCAACTCTACAGGGCGCTATGGCCAAATCAGCAACCCACGGATTTCTCGATATGATAGCTTTTACTTCACTCTTATTGAGCCACCACCACCAAGTAGAAAAATCAGATGGCATACCCTGAAGTAGCTCACTGATTGAGACCCTCGTAGCACCATGAACATGCACTTCCATAGGCGGGTTAACCCATAACCTAATGGCTTTTAACGAATTTTTTATTTGAGATGGAATGCCAACTTTTAGATCACCTGAGAGATCCTCAAACACCATGTCAGTTTGGCTAAAAATTGCTACTATTAGCCAAATAGTCGCCAATAAAACTCCTCCAATTACCACAAAAGCTACCGGATTTTTTAGTCGCATTAATCCAAAGCGTTTGCGGTGCAAAGACATGCTAATGCGAGCGGTATTGCGCCCCCTGTAGGATAAAGGTAACGGCAGTGGACCTTTGCCGTTGTGTTTCCGCAAAGATTCACTATCACCATCGCTTATCTCAACCTGGCCTACATCATCGACCTCAGGCATCATTTATTTTTTCTCTCTCTCTCTTTCTCGTTCTCTTTTTTGCCTTCCTAGCTACTGGCTTACTTATGAACCCAAACAACATTACCAAACAGTTTACTCGATACTATCCATTTTTATTAGCTCTAAAAATTAATGCTTAGCTATTACCAGATAACTAGTTCTGGTTCGAGAAGAGCGCCAGTTTTAAGTTCTACCACATTCCGACACCGTTCAATTAATTGTATTACATCATGTGCAGAAGCTGCTTTTTCAGGATTTACCAGCCAATTTGCATGTATTCTTGAAACTTCTGCTCCACCGACTCGTTCTCCTTTCATACCACACTGATCAATTATTCGCCCAGCAACATCGTTTGGGGGATTTCGAAAAGTAGACCCAGCCGAAGGCACTTGTAATGGCTGAGTTTGTTTTCTGTATTCAAGGTTTTTTCTACGTTGCTCTTCACACCTTGTCACATCTGATGCTACCAATCGAAACTCTACTTCAGTTACACAACACCCCGAAGGAAGTTTCATGGTACGGTAGTGTGGCGATAAATCATTTATTGATAATTTAACAATGTCTCCATCACTTAAGATGAGAGTGACTGATGCTAAAACACTCGCTATTTCACCGCGATGAGCACCAGCATTCATTGTTACTGCACCGCCTATAGTAGCGGGTATGCCAGCAGCAAATTCCAATCCTGAAAATCCATCGCGTGCCGTTTGCCGACTCAAGGACATTAGTGATACGGCTGCTCCAACAATAAGCCGACTACCCGCATCATAAACTGAAATTTGACGAAATCCTTTACCTAATTTTATGACAATACCCTTAACCCCTTCATCTGGAATCAGTAAATTACTTCCACCACCAATGTATTTAACTGAAAGACCCAACGCCTTAGCTCGCTCAATAACATACCTAAGCGTCGCTAAATCTGGAGGCTCAATAAAAAGGTCAATCAGACCGCCTATTGCAAATGTCGTTACTGAAGAACCCTTTACAACCTTGCTAACATACGGGCTAATCAAACAGTCAGTAATCAGCTCAGAATAACCACGACAATCTCCAAAATCTCCTGTGTTCATTAGAGTTAAGCCACAAGACTTACGCTATTTTCAAGCTTTTTGGTAAAAACCATCCCACTCGAGGCTATCGAGCCAGCACCTAAGAAAAGTACTATATCATTTGGTTGCGCTATACCGAGAATAGCACCAAAAGCATCTTCGGCTGAGGTAACGTGGCGTGCATCCTTATGCTGAATTGAGCTACAAAGCGAAGCCCCAGAAACCCCGGTAAGCGGTGTCTCTCCAGCCGCATAAATATCAGTTATCCAAACTATATCAGCTGATATAAATGAATTAATAAATTGCTGTGCACAATCACGAGTGCGCGAGTATCGATGAGGCTGAAAAACTACAAGTAATCTTCCCAATTCATTTCCCCAACTTGCGCGAATTGCCGACAGTGTTGCCATAATTTCAGTTGGGTGATGTCCATAATCTGAGATTACACGGATGCCGTTTATTACGCCCAAAGTCTCAAGACGTCGACCTACTCCTCGAAAATCAGCAAGTGCTCTTCTGATGGTAGACATGTCTATTCCTAACTCTACAGCTACCCCAATTGCAGCCAGAGCGTTTTGTGCCAGATGCTCACCGGGCATTGCAAGAGTAATCGGCTCAAGAGGTGAATTTCCTACCTGAACATCAAAAGCTACTCGTCCAGGGCTATGCCTAATATTACTACCTCTTACGGTAGCATCCTCACTCCAGCCATAAGTCATAACACGGCGGGAAATTTTAGGAAGAAGCCTAGAAGCTCGAGGATTATCAATACACAATATTACTAAACCGTAAAAAGGCACTGACTGAGCAAACTGTAAAAATGCTTCGTCAATTGCAGATGATGTTTCATAAGCACTTAAATGCTCATCATCTATATTAGTTATAACCGTAAGTGATGGACGGTAAAGAAGAAAACTTCCATCACTTTCATCTGCCTCAGCAACTAAGTATTGGCCTGTACCAACTCTTGCTCCAGAAGACTGAGCTAGCAACTCCCCTCCTACTATCACAGTGGGGTCTAGCCCTGCCGCCTCTAATATGACCCCTATAAAACTTGTGGTTGTTGTTTTACCATGCGAACCAGCTATAGCAATCCCATGCTTCAGCCGTAAAAGCTCAGCTAATACCATAGCTCGAGTCACTGCCGGTATCCCCCTCTTTCGAGCTTCAACCAACTCCACATTACTTTCATCTATTGCGGCAGAAAATACTACGAGCGACACATTTGCATCCAGATTTTGAGACTGGTGACCCTGAAAGACTGTCGCCCCCTTTGCCTCTAGTCGCCGAGTAGTAACTGTATTGGCAATATCGCTACCAGATACAGTAAATCCCTGAGCTAGAAGGACTTCGGCAATACTCGACATGCCGGCTCCTCCAATACCTATTAAAAAAAAATGATGGCAAGTATGGTACATTTAGGCGATTCCCTTCTTTTTCCGCTATGAAATAGGTAGCGACTTTCTTATGGCTGTTATAGCCTGTCTAACACGAAAAGAAACTGCGAAGCGAACAAATGTCAACTTCTGCTCTGGAAAAGTATCTGATTAAATCTTTCCCTGGCTCGAGTCATTCTTGGGCTACCAAAGTTATTGACAATCTCATTCAAAATGGGTCGCTAGTAGATCACAATTCAGCAGTATTAGACGTCGGTTCAGGTAGCGGTTTTATTGGGGCATATTTAAGATCTAAGTGTCCTCAATTAAGCGTGGATGCGATTGAGATTGATGAACAAGCGGCTGTTGCTACCAAACATCTATACCGAAGTCTAGTTAACGATATATCTGATCTACCGACAAATCAGCAGTATGCCGTTATATTCTTACTAGATATACTGGAGCATTTGATAGATCCAGAGGATTTTTTACATAAAATTTCCCATAAATTATCCGAAGGCGGATATATTCTTGCAAGCGTTCCAAACGTAGCTCACTGGGCTGTTCGGGTTTCTTTATTGTTAGGGCAGTTTAACTACACGAGCAGAGGAATCCTTGACCGCACTCATTTACGGTTTTTTACTCGTCGCACTTTTCTGTCACTTTTAAAGTCAATCCCAAAAACCGTAATCAATCAAACTTCTGGCAGCATCGGACCAGCTGAATTTGTCATCCCTTCAAGATATCATCAAGATTTTTGGTTTCGAGCCTTAGCAACAGTTAGAATAATGGGGGTATTTTTGTGGCCTTCTCTCTGCGCTTTTCAGCATCTAGCAGTAATTCAAAAACGGCAGTGAGCCTCAAATGTTTGGCGTAAGCATACAAGAACTTATCGTTGTTTTTGCCGTGGCTTTAATAGTTTTTGGTCCGGATAAATTGCCTGAGCTAGCTAGGCTGCTCGGTAAAATATCAGGAGAACTCAAGCGTAATGCAGATAGTATTAGACGCGAATTCTACAACGCCGTTTATGAACCGTCGCCAGAAATAAAAGAGCGTCTCGAATATCAGTTACGTAATCTTGTACCATCTATTTCAGATAGTGCTACCTATCAATCAAATAATGAAAACCTAGCACCAACTGAAAATTCAACAATTACTGAAGACCCGACAATCATTACTGAACAGTCAAGCGTACCGAATCAAAATCAAACAAATGTCCCTGAACAAAACCATACTGATTCCGCTTTAGACCAAAAAAAATATGAATAACAAAATTTCAGACAGTTCAAAGCAAGAGCGTGGGAATATGACCCTCTTTGAACATTTAGCTGAGCTAAGATTTCGACTGCTTATATCTCTTATAACCGTGGTTTTGGGAAGTTTCCTTTCCTACCAATATGTAAGCGACCTTTTTGATATGCTTACTGCTCCCTTCTTTGCTCACTTTTCGAGCGAATCTTTAATTGGTACGGGTCCCGCAGAGGCTTTTATCATAAAATTGAAGGTAGCTGTATTTAGCTCCATTATTGCGAGTAGTCCTATATTATTCTTTCAGGTATGGCAATTTATTGAGCCTGGTCTATACCAACACGAAAAAAAATTTGTTGTTCCTTTTATCGGAAGCACAACACTCCTTTTTATTTTAGGATGCTCCCTTGCTTACTATTTTATTTTACCAATTTCTTTTGGTTTTTTTTCTGTTCAGTACAGTTCAATCGCTATTACTCCGCAAATCAGAGTTAGTGAAAGTCTGTCATTTATACTACAGACCATTCTCATCTTTGGAGTTGTATTTCAACTTCCTATACTCACGTTTTTTCTTGCTCGACTGGGGATAATAACCAGCACTACTCTCATTTCAGGGAGTCGGTATGCTATAGTTCTAATCTTTTTTCTAGCCGCTATACTTACCCCACCAGATGTCTTAACCCAATTCTTGCTAGCAGGGCCTCTACTACTCCTTTACGGAATAAGTATTCTCGTGGCCAAATGGGCAGGGAAATCAAAAATTGCTGAAGAATTGAAAGGATAACTCACTAAGGGCACTAACGCTCACTAAACGAGTTAAGTTTCATTTAAATTTTAAAGGTTTTAATTGACCCAGCAACCAAGGTTAATAGACAATAAAAATAAGGACGGCGATGCGGGGAATCAGGGCGAACCCTCCCCTATGTACCTTTTGCTTCCCTAAGACCCAGATTACCCGCCCCGCTGTCTTTCTTTAACACGGTCTTTCTTTAACACTGTCGTGCTTTAATACTTCCGTGCTTTAACCAGCGCCCCCTCTCTCGTAATGACGCCTTCGCTCAACCGTAATTTTATCTCAAACACCCTTTCTTATCAGCTTGAAGAAGCTTTTTGCTTCATATCAAAGCGAGCCATAGTAAATTAATTTACCGAATTTTAGACTTAGTAGCTAAACGTTCTTTTAATTATTTTTACAAGTTTGATTGCAGTTAGTTAATTCACTTTGTACCTTGTATAGATATGTACAGAAAAAATACTGAAGCATTCCCCCTCTCTCATTTGGTAGAACAACTTGGTAAATCTGGCTTTCCAGTTCGACTGATACAATCAGCAGATGCCCTTAGTAGATTAGTCGAAGGGCCATGCAGCCTTGATGAGCCAATCAATGGTGGCATATCATTTTTTTCTCGAACCTCTCGGGCTCTTTTAGAGCAAACTCTAAGAAGTGAAGCAGCTCGACAATTAACTGCGGTAATTATTAGTACCGCCTTATTAGATATTCCATCAAACCCACAGAGTCATGACCCAATTCAAGAATCTTTTTATGATGCTACGGCTGTAACTCTCCTTGCAGTTTCAGACCCATACAAAGCCTTTATCTCGCTTATTTCCAACTTTTACACCCCGATAGTTCTCAAAGATGGTATTCACCCCACAGCGATAATCGCTGAAACAGCCACCATTGCTCCAAACTGCCATATAGGTCCCTACTGTATAGTAGGAGACCACGCGATTATTGAATCAAACTGTTCCTTACATTCTCATGTGGTAATCTATGAAGGAGCAAAAATTCGCTCTGGAACAGTGCTCCATTCTGGTGTGACCGTGAGAGAGTTTTGCGACATAGGTTCAGGCTCAATTATTCAAAACGGAGCTGTTATCGGTGGAGATGGATTCGGTTATCTTCCAGACAACAAAGTAGGCTTAGTGGCTGTTTCCCAAATTGGCACAGTAGTTCTCGAGGGCTCAAACGATATAGGGGCAAATACTTGTATAGACCGAGCGACTTTAGGAACTACAAAAATAGGTATAGGAACCAAGATTGATAATTTAGCTCAAATTGGTCACAACAATCATATCGGACATAACACCATCATCTGTGGTGCCTCTGCAATAGCAGGAAGCTGCAACATAGGTAGCGAGGTAGTGATTGGCGGACAAGTAGGAATAGCTGACCACATTACTATCGCAAATAAGGTGCGCGTTGCTGGTGGAAGCGGTGTTACTCATTCGCTCACTGAAGCCGGAGATTATGCAGGATATCCCGTCATACCGGCATATAAATGGAAAAGAATAGTAACACTACTTAGTCGTCTTCCAGAATTTATTCGGGAGCTTCGGCAAAAAACAACTTCCAATTCATTTGAGTAAACTCGCCTTACTTCGCATCAATTTTTTATAATTATCATTAATTTTTGTTTGCCTTTTTTGTGCCTACAAAGCAGTATTTATTTCAGCAAGCGCTTATAATTTTGTAAGCCATGGAAAGCCCAACAACGCTAACTAAAGTTCTTATAGTTGAAGATGACGTTCTTAGTTTGTTACTACTAGGAAAATATCTAGAATTAGAAGGCTTTTCGGTAACCCAAGCCCCCTCCCATAAAAAAGCTCTCGAGGCTCTATCTACTGGTTCTTATCACGTCATTATTGCCGACTTAAAGCTAGATGGAGAAGTTAGAGGAATAACGCTACTTGAGTATTGTACTCAAACTTTTCCTTTGATGAGAAGATTTGCAATCACTGGTCTTCCTGAAGAAAACATACAAAAACTGCTAATCGAACATAATCCCAACTACTCATCCAATAATAAGATCAATAATTCTGGCGGTTCCAAGCATTATTTATGGGAATTTATATTTAAAAAACCTCTCCATCTCGCTACTATTACGCACCGTTTACTACACACCGTTTACTAACACCCGGCTGTTTATTAGTGTTATTAGTGGTACCATTTTAGCGGTGGTATCATTCACTTATCTTATCTTTTACTGTCAAACGATGGTTACTAGTAATTTTAGGAATACAACTAACTTGCTACTAATAACCATCAAGCAAAAAATAAATACTAGTTGTTGCCGCAACTATTTGTCTTACTACACTCTGTATTACTACCTTCCTCTTGATTCTCACTACCAACTGGAGCAGATGGATGTTTCATAGGTACGCTTGTAGTCTCTGCAACTAACGGCATTGACGGATGTAATCTCTTAAATTCCTCTTCTGTTAAGCCACCGTAAGCATTATGAGAATCTTTGTTAGCATTTGCTTCATGACTAGATTCAGTCTTTCCTTTTTCATGGTGATCTGCCACACAGTCTTTAAGAAAATAGCTCGCTGAACTGACCGCTAAAACTGAGGCGATTATAAAGGATTTCTTCAACATATCTGTGCTCCAAGTATTGTTTACACAATTTTTTTTACAACCTACTAAATAAAATTCCACCGTTATTAATTCGATATTTAATTATTTCTCCGAATTGAACAATTAAATTTTGTAGAATTTAAGTTTTAGAGAATTCTGTCGGAATAGTAGTCCAAAATACTTAACGCAAAAATTGTGACGCTATGCTATCTCATCTCAAGCTTGAGGCTTACGATACGCCGTGCTGTTTTTACAAGAGCTGCGGGCAAATTTTTTGACTTGGAAATCATCTTTAAGTCACCAAACATGAGTTGCCTTAAAAGTTTTAGCGATATATCACACGGTGTTTTTGGATTTAGCACCATATTTTTTTTAATAAAGTAATGAGCCATCCACTTTTTGTTATCTGAAATATCACGAATGACAAAGTGAGATAGTTGCGGATTTTTTAAAAAAATACCTATCTCTTTTTCTGTTAATTGGGGATTACTAAGCACTGCTCGAGCAACTAAAATTTCAGAATCAAAAATTAATAAACCCCTGATGTCGGCAGGACCCTTGACGGCAGCTCTAACCTTTTCCGAGTTGCTCATCTCGTCAACAAGGAATTTTAGGCCGTTCGAACCTTCTCGCTTTTTAGTTACCTTTGAGAGCTCCAAGGCTCTTTTTATAACATCTCGAGCTCGCTGTTTAAGGACTTCAGGGCTGACTACTTCCGAACTGATACTATCAATCAGTAGATCCTCAATATCTTTATCGGAACCTTCCGAGTCCGGATCCATACAAAGTTCACCTTTTTAAGTTTAATCGCCGCCACTTCTCCTGCTAACCCTGCTTCTTTCAATTTTCGTTGGTCTGTCCCTACCTCCCTCTATCGGTGTAGTTTTCTCACTTGACTAAGACTACTCAGACCACTTAGTTCCATCGCTACTGATTGCACCCCTTGGGTAGATAAATGGTACTATCTGTTTTTAAAACTCCACTCTAACCACTTAAAACGGCAGAACTATAAAAAATCTTTACTCATCACACTCGCCTTTTGCCATTATAAAGATTTTTTTCATGATACCCGAAGAAATTTACTGAAGGACTTTGGGGAGCGACAAATTATGAGGCCACGCAACGAATTTACGTTTGCTTTACTCCAGCACTGGTTCGTTTATTGCCTCTCCTGCCTAATATTTCTTTTAAATGCCTGCGGAACGCAAGAAGCACCAACAAGGCGCTCCGTAGTAATAACCGGCGATATAGAAAAAGATACCGGAGGAGGTTTAGCAGGAGTCACTGTAAGTGAACTAATCACATCAAATTCTGCAAAAAGCGTCAGTAACGGCTCGTTCTCATTTACGACAGTGCCTATTCCTGGCATGAACGGACAATTATTAGTTGAGTATCAAGGCGCTTTACAATCTTTCGACTTACCAGGAGTGCCAAATGAGGCTGAGGTTGAGGTCAACATAACTTACTTAACAAAAAGCAATCTTTTTCAATTATCTAGCTACCAAGTCACAGACTTAACAGAGACAAATGAGCTACCTGACCCATCACCGTCACCGTCACCGCCTTTTCCTCAGCCAACTCAAACTCATGGTTCAAAACCTACGCCAAGCGTCACGCCAACTCAGACAGGCCCATTTGACGACAAGGGGAATACTACTGCCTTCGGTATTCCAAAAGGAATTACCGGAAATATAGGTCGAGGAAAAACAAAAAACGGCAAAAACTGTAGTATCTGCCACGGTGAACTAGGTAAAGGCTTAAATTTTAGTGCTCTTAAAAAACGGATAGCAGAAGCTCCAATGTTTCTTAAAATACCGGACCAAGATCTGGCTGATATTCTTGCCTATTTAAATCGAAGCCAACGATAAAGCCGAGGATATTCTTTCGAAAATGATGCAAAGCGAAAATTTAAAAAATACAATATGATTAATAATGAAAATAAATACTTTATTTTAACCACAAAGCTTTATAACACCTTTAGCTCGATCAAATTAAAAGTAATATTTCTCTTATTAAATTTTGTGCTACCAATTGTAGTATTTGCTCTGGACAAGGGTGATAAAGCTCCTGAATTTATATTAGTATCTGCTACAGGTGAAAATATATCTTTAGATTCATTTAGAGGTAATTACATCTATCTTGATTTTTGGGCATCTTGGTGTGTACCGTGTAGAGAATCTCTGCCTTGGATAACTTCTCTCACCAAAGAAATCACTAATATTCCATTAAAAGTAATTACTATAAACCTCGACGAAGATTGGGATTCTGC